>JALEKN010000062.1 GCA_022769125.1 Agathobacter sp. | reverse complement strand
GAGCAGTACCTTATCCTCTGAATCCTTCCGCTCGGCAAGGTAGATGCCAAACTCTACTTTCTTGATACAGATCAGCGTCTGAAATTCACCTAACTTCATCATAATTATACCTCTCGTCTGTCCGTTCTGATTAATAAATAGTGCTATATCCTTCCCGTCCTATATGGGATCATGATATAGTCCCAGATAAAGCAAAAGCACTACATTCACATGTAGTGCTTTCAAGCTGGCCCACAAGGATTCGAACCTTGAAATGACGGAGTCAGAGTCCGTTGCCTTACCATTTGGCGATGGGCCAATGTCGTCTCAACAAATGGTAGTATACATGAACAGATATGCTCTGTCAACTCTTTTTTTATTTTTTTTGCAAGTAATTTGGAGCTGAATTGGAAAATCCTTTAATTCTGCTGGATTCCCTCCGGTTCCTCTTCCTCAATATAGTTTGACTGATTTCCGCCACCGGTCGTATTTCCGGTCTGTCCGGTGTCCGCCTGTCCATCGCCGGCGGTTCCGTCTTCGGCTGTTGAATCATCCTGTGCCGGTATCTGTACATCCGGAATAGAATTTTCATCGTGAACCGTGCAGATGCTGTCTAATTCCTCCTCCGTGATCACATATGGTGCCTCACTCGTCTTGCTGGAATCCTCAAGCCCTGTCCACTTGTCAATCGCAGATTTTACATATACCTGCTGGATGATGCCATCTGTTGGGCAGAATGCACCGGCGATCATTTTGGAAGCTTCGCAGATGTTTACTGCCACATGGAGATCACACACTTCTGTTGGAAGCGTTTCCTCATCAAAATACTCTGCATACAGCATGTTTCCACGTGGATCCTGCTCACACACTCCATCCAGCGGAAGCTTTCCGGATTCCTTGCATACAATAACAGACTCGATTCCATCCGGCTGAGTGAATCCTTTATAGTCGAGGTTCTCATGGATTCGTCCCATAACCGCCTTCCACAGGTTCTTGGGATATGTTGTCTTCCCACTGTCCTGAAGGGAATTATCATCATATCCGCCCCAGACAACACAGGTATAGTACGGCGTAAATCCGGCAAACAGGCAGTCTCTGTTGCCCGTGGTCGTTCCGGATTTACCAGCCTGGGCCATACCTGCACCAAAGTATGCTCTGGTACCGGTTCCCTCTGTCATAACATCCTGCATTGCGCTGGTGAGAAGCCATGCTGTTGTCTCTTTCAATACACGATGTGATTCCTGCGTATAGGACTTGTCCAAAAGGACATTGCCATCGTGGTCATACACAACCGTATAGAACTTCGGCTGCAGATATTCTCCCTGATTTGCTATCGTTGCATAGGCAGCGGTAAGTTCAAGGTTTGATACACCGTTGGTAAGTCCTCCAAGACTGAGTCCGAGGTTCTTATCACCCTCACATAAAGTGCTAAAGCCAAAATTCTGGGCGTATTCATACCCGAGATTAACACCGATATCCTCCAAGGTCTTAACCGTTACGATATTGATAGACTTTGTGATTGCAGTACGCACATTTGTATAACCAAGATACTTGTCATTATAGTTCTTGTAGGTCTTGGTTCCGATGGTATATGGCGAATCATTCTGCACACTTGCAAGCGTCTTAAGTCCTGAATCAAGTGCCGGTGCATATGCTCCGATAATCTTAAATGTAGATCCAGGCTGACGAAGTGTATCCGTTGCACGGTTCCAGGTACGGTTTCCGCTCTTGTCACCGCGGCCTCCCACCAGCGCTTTTACCTCACCGGTGGTCTGATCAATGATGGTCATTGCAACCTGCGGCTGGAGCGTGATGGTATAGCTTATGGTATCCTCAAGGAGCGTATCGCCCTCCTCCAACACATCCTGTGTATACTGATCGATTGCGGCGACACATTCTTCTTCCGTATCATAGTTGATATTGTAATTGGCCTTGCCTGTAAGGTTCTTATAGAAAGAAAGCATAGTCTGGTTCGTGTAAGTGCGGTAAGTTCCATCCGCTTTTCTTACCTGGAAGTACAATGAGCAGGAATACTTCGGTTCGTTCGGGTAATTTTCCAGATTATTTGCTTCCTCATCACATATCTTCTGGATATCCGGGTCCTGTGCAGTATGTATCTCAAGACCGCCCTGATAGATTGCTTTATAAGCTTCTGTTTCTGTCCATCCCAATACATTGACCAGATCATCAAGCACATCATCGATTACCGCATCCGTATAGTAAGAGTTAACAGATTTTTCCTCAATTGCATTGTGCTCGGATATCCGCTCATAAACATCATCCTCCGCAGCCTCGTCAAACTCTGCCTGCGAGATGTAACCCTGCTCCTTCATCTTTGTCAGTACTTCCATCTGACGTTCCTTGTTCTTCTCCGGAAAGCGGATTGGATTATAACCATATGGGTTCTTAGTGATTCCAGCTATAACCGCACATTCCGAAAGTGTAAGTTCGGAGACATCCTTTCCGAAATAGCGCTCCGATGCCGCCTGAACGCCAAGCGTATTGGCTCCGAGGTTGATTGTATTAAGATACTCCTCCAGAATCCAGGTCTTGCTGACCTGCTGCTCCAGCTTAACCGCAAGATACTGCTCCTGCACCTTTCTCTGAACACTCTCGATCAGTGAGCTCTCACTGATCCATGTTTTTTCCAGAATGCTGTTCTTTATCAACTGCTGCGTGATCGTGCTGGCGCCCTGTTTTGTGCTCATCGTAGCAATATCCTTTGCCAAAGCACGAAAGATACCCTTGATATCAATTCCGTTGTGGTCATAAAAACGTGCATCCTCAATCGCGACAACCGCATGCTGCAGATTCAAAGGTATTTCATCAATTGTGACGTACTTTCGATTGGCCCCCGCTGCAACAAGCGTTGCGACCTGATTCCCCTTACTGTCAAGAACAGTTGTGGAATATCCGGTTGGTACAACATCAATTGCAGATATATCCGGAGCGGAATCAATGATTCCTTTCCATACTCCGATTCCGGCACTGACACCTATCACTGCCACAAGCAAAAGGCAAACCAGTATCATTTTCCGGATGATCACGCCAATCTTCTTACGAATCTTTGTGCCGGTAGCGTCGATCTCCTGCTGGCGACGTCTGGCGGCTCTTTTTCCGTAATTCATATTCGGCCTCCTTAAAAACATCCCTATGTATTCTTCTTGCGCATATTGCGGATCTTACCGCAAAAAACAATAAGCAAGTCCATTCGCTTTCGCTCATTATAGCAAAGTATCTGTAAAATAGGAAGAAAAATTTGAAACCACTCCTGCTGTTGTGGTATTATAGGTACTGATTTCGACCATTGCAAGTTAGGCTGCCCACAACAGTATGGGTATGCACAATTTCTGGGGAAAATATACATTTTATAAAGCAAAGAGGGAATTTATGGCAAATAGTGCAGACGAAAATATCCGCATCATATACAAGGCCGGCGAAGGAGAAATTGTCGAAAAAAAGTCACGCTTTATCGCAACCGTCCGCGCAGTAACCTCCGAGGAGGAGGCTGCTGATTTTATCAACGAAATGAAGAAGAAATATTGGGACGCACGACACAACTGTTCGGCATACGTCATTGGTATGCGTCAGGAGCTGACGCGGTGTTCCGATGACGGCGAACCCGCCCAGACTGCTGGACGCCCCATGCTGGATGTTCTGCTGAAGGAGAATCTTACCAATCTTGCCGTTGTTGTCACCCGCTACTTTGGAGGTGTCCTTCTTGGAACCGGCGGTCTTGTCAGAGCTTATCAGGCTGCAGTCCACGCCGGTCTTGATGCCTGTCACATTTTAGAGCGCCAGGAGGGGTACCGTCTATCGGTCCGCACCGACTACAACGGAGTTGGAAAACTACAATATCTGTTCGGTCAGCAGCAGCTCTGCATCCTAAACTCTGACTATGGTGCAGATGTTACCTTTGAGGTACTCGTTCCCATCCTCCAAAAGGATGCAATACAGAAGGCTGTCACTGAAGCTACAAATGGCACCGCCCTTCTCTCATGGGGCGATCAAGTCGCCTACGGAGTCATTGACAAACAGCCGGTTCTCCTTTAAACCCTTTTGCAGGCAGTTGCGAACCAACATATCCGCATCCAGCATAACAACATCATCTTCTCTGCGCGTTCCCTTTTGTAGAAAAGCACCGCTGCAAATTGTGAAATTCTAATTCAACCGCTCCGGCGGTTTACTTATAAGTTCTATCTTCTATAGGTTTGAGCACTCCCGCCCGGCTGTTCGCGGATAGGCGGACTTTTCTTCTGAGGGCTTTCGTGTTTTTCTTGGCAGGCAGGCCGCGCGAAATGGGAGCATGCGACGACTGTCTGAGCTCGTAACATATATAAATGAAATAACCTTGGCGCGAGTTTTGAGGAGCATGCTCATAATAACAACTTCGAAAGGCTGCCTGCCATAGAAAAACTAGGAAGGCCGACAGAAAAGTCCGCCTACCGCGCAACAGCCGGGCAGGGAGTGTCAAAGCCAATATAAGACACAACCTAATCACCGCCGGAGCGTTTGAAAGAATTTCTGCAATTTTTGCGGAATCGCTTTTTTCAAAAGGGAAAGCGCATAGAGAGAGGTTTTATCATGTTGGATGCAGCATTTTTCGCGGCTGCGGAGAATTTTTAAGTAAAGTGAGGAAATGTAAATGTATGAATTTGACAGCAGAGTCCGTTACAGTGAGGTCGATTCCAACCAGAATCTGACTGTTTTGGGACTGATTGATTACTTTCAGGACTGCAGTACCTTCCAGTCCGAGGATCTTGGCATCGGCGTTGACTATTTAAATGAGCACAAAGTCGGCTGGGTCGTGGTCTCCTATCATGTTAGTATTGAACGCCTTCCGCGTCTCGGAGAGCACATCCGGATCCAGACGTTTCCATACAATCTGAAAGGCATGTTCGGTTCCCGCAACTATGCGATACAGGATGATGCAGGAAATTGCATCGCATGTGCGGATTCACTCTGGGTTCTTGTAGATCTTGCCACAGGAAAGCCAACCCGCATTCCTGCCGATATCGGCGACCGCTATGAACTAGGCACTCCGCTCGCAATAGAAAAGACCAACCGCAAGATTATCCTTCCGGAAGATGCAGTTCCCGAGGAACCGATTCCGGTGCAGCGCTACTTTTTAGACACAAATCATCACATGAACAACGGCAAGTACATTATGGTCGCACAGGCGTATCTTCCAAAAGATTTTCCTGTTGCATCTTTCCGTGTGGAATACCGCAATCAGGCTCACCTTGGGGATCTGCTGCATCCATACGTAGCTTCTTACCCGGACAAGATAATCGTCAGCCTATGCAATGAAGCGAAGGTTCCTTTTGCCTCCCTTGAATTTTATCGGAAGGCAGAAGATTCCAAAGCATCTGTTTAGACTATTCTTTTGCACATTTTTCGTGTAAAATAAAAGCAGAATTATCACTATTTTATAAAGGAGAGAATCATGCACCTGTTTTTGTCGATTTCATTGATCGCACTTATACTTTTTGCCGGTTGGAATCTTCATAGCGTACATATTCACAAGGACGATATCAGCATCCATGCGCTTTTCATGATGGTTATTGTTATTGTTACGTGTGCTTTGCAGCTGTTGCTCTTTCACACTGCAAGCCTCCCCCTTATCCGGTTTCTGATGAGTTTTTATTCTGTATGCCTGTACTTTCTTCTTATTACGATGGTTATCTTCATCCAGAAATACACGCAGGTTTTTGACGAAGTACCCGCTGTCAGACGCGCATTTTCAATCTTTGGCTGCATAGACGGAGCACTCCTCATAATCAATGCATTTTATCCGTTATACTTTGATGTTGAGCCTTTAACCATGTGGGGAATGCGCATCTATAAAACAGTCAATCTGCGTCCATTGTTCTATATCCATATGACGGCATGCATGCTTTTAGTGTGTCTGGTCATTTATCCGCTGGTAAAGCGCACCATCTTCTCTTTTGACCGTTTTACCAGGGAGAAATTTTCCATTATCTTTCTGACCACCACGCTTTCGCTGCTCGCTGCAAGCATCAACAATCTGTCTCATTCCGACCTGGATCTTGGTGCATACTTTTACAGCCTTGCCGCCAATCTGATCTGCTATCTGTCATACAGTTATGTCCCGCACCTGGTTCGCAATCAGGCCCGGAATCTGATTGTAACCGAGTCGGCTTCCGCCATTTACGTGTTTGACCATGAGCTTGTACAGATCTACCGCAACAAATCCGGAGAATGGTTAGAGTGCCATGCTGACGTTCAGGAGCTGTTTCACAAAGCCCTTTCCGAGATGGTGCGCTCCGGCCGTAATGATATGTCTTATCAGGAAACCCCGATTGTAGCGGATGGAAGTACTTCCATCTACAATATCGTGATCCGCCGCCTGCTTGCAGGCAAGGAAATTGTCGGATACTCCTTTGAATTCCACAATGTTACTGAGGAAGTGTACGCGCGCAGGGAAGCACTTTACCAGATGACCCATGACCAGCTGACCGGCATATACAGTCAGACTTATTTTTTCCAGACGGTCCAAAAAGAACTGCGTGAACACCCTGACACCGATTATCTGCTTATTGTCAGCGATATTTACGGATTCAAATTCTACAACGAATTGTTCGGACGAGAGATGGGAGACAATGTATTGAAGCGGGAATCTGCCATCCTCCGCTCTATATACCGTCCGGGCTCTGTTTACGGGCGGCTTGCGGACGATGAATTTGCGATTTTAGCAAGAAAGCAGAATTTTAAAGAAGAACTTTTCGATCAATGTATCGCACAGATGCGGCAGGAGTTTGGTAACTCCCAATACAAAATATATATGAACGCCGGCGTATATCCGGTCACGGACCACAATGAGCCGGTTTCTAACATGTGTGACAAGGCAAAGCTTGTCATTGAGCAGATTAAACATGACTATTCCGTTGTGCTCGGTTATTATTCCCCGCAGCTATCGGAGAATACCCGCCGCAAACGCTGGATTCTTGATGAAATGGATTCTGCGCTATGCAGTCATCAATTCGTAATGTTCCTGCAGCCGCAGGTAGATGCATCCACCGGAAAATGGCTTGGTGCTGAGGCTCTGGTGCGCTGGATCCATCCGGAACTAGGCATGATCTCCCCGGGAGATTTCATTCCGGTTCTCGAGGAGTCCGCAGTCATCACCAAAGTTGATGCATATATTTGGGAACAGGCTGCCCAAAAACTCTCCGCGTGGAAGCAGCGCGGACGCGAGGATCTTTATATCTCCGTCAATGTATCCGGGCATGATTTCTACCATGTTGACCTATATCAGGCCTTTACTTCTCTTGTGGAAAAATATCAGATTTCGCCGAGGAGTCTCAAGATTGAAATTACTGAGACTGTCCTGTCCCGCTCAAAGGAACAGCAAAACGATACCTTAAGCAGGCTTCGCTCCTATGGTTTCATTATTGAAATTGATGACTTTGGAAGTGGATATTCCTCTTTAAATTCCTTAAAGGATATAGAGATGGATGTCATTAAGATTGATATGGGCTTCTTAAGCCAAACAGGCCATATCGAACGCAGTAAGATGATTTTAAATGATATAGTCCGTATGATCAAAGACCTCCACATGGGCATCATTGTAGAGGGGGTTGAGACGCGGGAGCAGCTTGATTTCGTAACCTCCATCGGTTGCAACCTCATTCAGGGATATTACTATTCCAAGCCTGTCCCGGTCGATGAATTTGAGCAGAAGTTCTCGTAGCCCTATTCTTTTACATAACGCATTACATCCTCGTAGATTGCTGCATATCCTTCCTTTTTGATATGCATACCTTCGATGGTGTATTCCGCTTTCAGGCGTCCCTGCCCGTCCCTTAGGTTACGGTTTACGTCGATGTAACGCTGTTTATGTGCCTCTGCCAGCTTTTCAACGGCTTTGTTCGCCTCATTTATCTTCTCGTTTGTCCTCACCTTAAGGCACGGCTTCATATACTCTTCCGCTGCCTCATAATTGATCGGATAATATGCCATCAGGTAAATCTGTACCCCCGGCACTTTGCCCTCAATTTCGGTAAGAATCTTATCGTAATTTTCCATGAGAGCACTGATCGGGAAATCCGCCCGGCTCAGATCATTTGTTCCAATATTGATAAATACCTTGCGCGGTGCAAGATCCGTAACAAGTGCATCTACATGTGCAAGAAGCTCTTCTGAGATATACCCACCAATTCCGCGGTTATAGATGATTGTCGGGTCGTTGTGTTCCTTAAGCAGCTCGTTGATTGGAAACATTTCCATCAAAGAAGATCCCGCAAATACGATCTGTCCTTTCTTCGCACTCTGATTCGCCTTTATATAATTTTCCAGTTTCAATTCTTTATCATTCATTTTCTTACTCCCCTTTTCCATACTTTTTCTTACATTATATCACGCTTTATAAGTATATGGCACACAAATCTTGTTCACTTTATGGACATGAAAAGACCCCGGATGCTCCGGGGTCTTTCCATGCTAATGTATATTAACATCTAAGGGGATTAGATTCACTAACCACTTAGGATTAGTGCAAATTATTCGACGTCCTGAAGAGCGGCAAAGCCTTCTTCTCCGGTACGTACTTTAACAACTTTTGCAACATCATATACAAAGATCTTTCCATCTCCGATATGTCCGGTGTAGAGTGTTCTCTTTGCTACATCAACTACATCCTCAACCGGAATCTTGCTTACGACAACTTCCATCTTAACCTTAGGAAGCAGGGTAGCATCCATCTCAACACCACGGTATTTCTCGCCTGATCCCTTCTGTACGCCACATCCCATAACCTGTGTTACGGTCATACCGGTTACACCAAGATCATTGAGTGCCTTACGAAGCTTGTCGTAACGGCTTAGCTTTGCAATGATAACAACTTTGTAAATACCGGTTGCTGCAGATGGTACTGTCGCGGAGACAACCGGAACTGCTGCTGCCTTCTTTGCAGCGGAAGCGGAATCGTAATCGTCTACTCCGAGGTCTGTGTTCTCATTTACAGACATTGTAGAATCGGATACATCCATGATGGAGAATCCTGCATAAGCAGAGGAAAGACCATGCTCGGTAATATCAAGACCTGTGATTTCCTCTTCCTCAGATACACGCAGACCGACAACTGCCTTGATGATCAAAAATGCGATTGTAATAGTAACAACTGCCCATGCCATTACTGTAATCACACCAAGTAACTGGATTCCAAGAAGCTTAAATCCGCCGCCATAGAACAAACCTTTCATTACATTTCCATCAGCATCTGCGATAGAATATCCCGGAGCTGTATCGGTTGCGAAAAGACCAACTGCAATCGTTCCCCAGATACCGTTCATAAAGTGAACAGCTACTGCACCAACCGGGTCATCTACATGAAGCTTATAGTCAAGAAGCCATACACCAAAGCATACCAATAAGCCTGCAACAGCGCCAATAATGATAGAACCAAATGCATCCGTTACATCACACGGAGCGGTGATTGCTACAAGTCCGGCAAGTGAAGCATTCAGACACATGGATACATCCGGCTTGCCATATTTGATCCAGGTAAAGATCATACATACAACAGTTGCTACTCCAGGAGCCATTGTTGTGGTAAGGAATACAGAGCCAAGCTGTGAAACGGAGGTACAGGCTGCACCGTTAAATCCATACCAGCCGAACCAGAGGATGAAGCATCCTAAAGCGCCAGCGGTAATATTATGTCCCGGAATTGCATTGACCTTACATACTTTTCCATCCTTGTCATATCCAAACTTACCAATTCTTGGTCCAAGGAGCTTTGCTCCGATAAGAGCGCAAGTACCACCAACCATGTGAATCGCACAGGAACCAGCAAAATCATGAAATCCCATCTGTGCAAGCCAGCCGCCGCCCCAGATCCAGTGAGCCTCGATTGGGTAGATCAATGCGGAGATTACAGCGGAATAAATGCAGTAAGATAAGAACTTGGTTCTCTCAGCCATTGCTCCGGATACGATGGTTGCTGTCGTTGCGCAGAATACAAGGTTAAATACGAAATTTGACCAATCAAAATTTGCATACGCAGTAAATACGTCCAGTCCCGGTTTTCCGATGAATCCAAGGATGTCCTCTCCGAGCAGGAATGAAAATCCGATCAGGATAAATGTAATCGTACCAATACAGAAGTCCATAAGGTTCTTCATAAGAATGTTACCTGTGTTCTTTGCTCTGGTAAATCCTGCCTCTACCATCGCAAATCCTGCCTGCATCCAGAATACCAATGCGGCGCCGATCAAAAACCAGACAGCAAACAGGTTTTCATTAATTGCGTCCAAAATCTCTTGTGTCATAATCTTTTCCTCCTAGTTTTTTCTTATAAAAAAAGAGACATTTTCCCAATTTCCACAGCTTTGTGGCTCGAAAAAATGTCTCTTTATTTATTGGTTTTACATTCCCTTATACTTCAAAGAGTAAATCGCCATAAGATGGCATTGGCCAAAGTTCTTTGTCAACGATCATCTCAAGCTTATCGACTGGTGCGCGGAGTGCTTCCATCGCAACGGTAACTTCATCGTGATAGTAAGCTGCCTGTTCTTTGCCCTCTTCCATTGCACCGCCTTCTGCTACAAGGTCTTCCAGCTTTGCAAGTGCAACCTTGGTATCAGACAACAGTGCGGAAGTCTCTTCCAAAAGCTCTGTCTGTACACTTACATCAGCAGCTTCACAAGCACTCTTAACTGCGGAAAGCGAAGTTGCAAGCTCTGTCGTATACTTGATGACTGCCGGAATGATCTGCTTTCCTGCAATATCAATCATTGCCTTTGCCTCAATGTTGATGGTCTTCGCATAGGTCTCATACTCAATCTCAACACGGGACTTAAGCTCTGTCTCAGTAAATACGCCAAACTTCTCAAATGCTGCAATAGATTCCGGAGCGATATATGCCGGAATTGCTTCTACCATGGATTTGATATTCGGAAGTCCACGTCTTGCTGCTTCCTCAACCCATTCATCGGAGTAACCGTTTCCGTTGAATACAACTCTCTGATGTGCGATTGCCTGTTCCTTGATCAGGTCATGTACAGCAGTCTCAAAATCATCTGCCTTTTCCAGAATGTCACATGCATCGGAAAATGCTTCTGCAACAATGGTATTTAATACGATATTCGGCTGCGCCACGGAATCCTGTGAGCCGACCATACGGAACTCGAACTTATTTCCGGTAAATGCAAACGGTGAAGTACGGTTACGGTCTGTTGCATCCTTCATGAAATCCGGTATCGTCTTAACACCGGTCTCAAGCTTCGCACCCTCAAGGCTGTGTGTTGCAGCTCCTGTGCTTACAAGCTGATCGATGACATCCCCAAGCTGGTCGCCGAGATAAACGGAGAGGATTGCCGGCGGTGCCTCATTTGCTCCAAGTCTGTGATCGTTTCCTACATCAGCTGCTGACGCACGAAGGAGTGCAGCATGTTTATCGATTGCCTTTAATACACAGGTAAGAACCAGCAGGAATTGAAGGTTCTCATGTGGTGTCTCACCCGGATCTAACAGATTGATTCCATCGTCTGTGGTAATGGACCAGTTGTTGTGCTTTCCGGAACCATTTACACCTGCAAATGGCTTCTCATGCAGTAAGCACTGTAAGCCGTGACGTCCTGCAACCTTCTTTAAGGTCTCCATGGTGAGCTGGTTGTGGTCAACTGCGACATTGCACTCTGCGTAGATCGGAGCCAGCTCATGCTGTGCCGGTGCTACCTCGTTGTGCTGTGTCTTTGCGGATACGCCGAGCTTCCAGAGTTCTTTGTTGACGTCTCTCATGTAAGCGGCGATACGCTCACGGATTGCTCCGAAGTAATGATCGTCCATCTCCTGGCCTTTTGGAGGCATTGCCCCGAATAAGGTACGTCCGGTGAAGATCAGGTCTTTTCTCTTTAAGTATTTCTCGCGGTCTACGATGAAGTATTCCTGCTCCGGTCCAACAGAAGGAGTAACCTTCTTGGATGTTGTATTACCAAACAGCTTTAACAAACGGAGTGCCTGGTCGTTGATCGCTTCCATGGAACGAAGAAGTGGAGTCTTCTGATCAAGTGCCTCACCCGTGTAGGAGCAGAACGCGGTCGGGATGCAAAGTGTTGCTCCTGCGGCATCCTGTCTTACAAAAGCTGGTGAAGTGCAATCCCAGGCTGTATATCCTCTGGCCTCGAAGGTTGCACGAAGTCCACCGGATGGGAAGGAGGACGCATCCGGCTCTCCCTTGATGAGTTCCTTGCCGGAAAAGCTCATCAGCACCTTGCCGCTTGGCATCGGTGAAGTAATAAAGGAATCATGCTTCTCTGCGGTGACTCCGGTAAGTGGCTGGAACCAATGCGTGTAATGGGTTGCCCCTTTCTCGATTGCCCACTCCTTCATCTCATGTGCGATCACATCCGCGGTTTCAAGGTCAAGTTCGCTTCCCTCGTCCATAACCTCATGGAGCTTCTTGTAAACCTTCTTTGGAAGCCGTTCCTGCATCACTGCGTCGTTGAATACATTTTCACCGAAAATGTCTGCTACGTTGAAGTATTCCTGTTCACTCATTTTCAAATCCCCTTTCTTTTTGACTATAATAAAAGAAGGCATTCCAACTCCTGTTGGAACGCCTTCGTTCAAGTCATTTATTATTTACTTGCATTTAAGATACTCCATACACTTTCAAAATGCAAGCCCCTTTTTGCAAAAAATTAAGTTTTGTGCAAAAACTGCTTATATATTTTAAATTTTTGTACAATTTTGGTTATTTTATCTATAAGGCAGATACTTCGAATAGCAGATCGCCGTAGCTCGGCATCGGCCACATCTCTTTATCCACGATCATCTCCAATGCATCCACCGGACTGCGCAAAGCTTCCATCGCTGGAACGATCTTCTCATGGAAGAATACAGCCTGCTCCTTGCCGCGCGGCATCTCCTTTGCCTGATCCACAGCATCGGTAAGCCTTGCAAGTGCTACCTTCGTATCGGATAACAGTGCACTTGTCTCAAGGAGGAGCTCTGTCTGTACACTGACGTCTGCATCCGGGCATGCATTCTTTACCGTGGCAAGTGAATTGCCAAGCATCGTTGTATATTTGATAACTGCCGGAATGATCTGCTTGCTTGCAATATCGATCATTGCCCTTCCCTCAATGTTGATGGACTTCGCGTAAGTCTCATATTCCACCTCCACACGGGATTCCAGCTCTGCCTTTGTGAACACGCCAAACTTCTCAAATGCTGCTACGCTCTTCGGATCCAGATATGCAGGTATTGCATCCACCATGGACTTAAGGTTCGGGAGTCCCCTTCGCTCAGCTTCCTTTACCCATTCCTTAGAATATCCATCTCCGTTAAAAATGATCCGCTGATGCTCTGTCGCATACTTCTTGATCAGATTATGTACTGCAAGAGAGAAATCTTCTGCTTTTTCAAGCTCGTCACAGGCTTCACAGAACGCCTCGGCAACAATCGTATTGAGAACAACATTCGCCTGCGCAACGGAATCCTGGGAACCGACAGAACGGAACTCGAATTTATTACCGGTAAAAGCAAATGGTGATGTACGGTTGCGGTCGGTCGCATCCTTCATAAAATCCGGAAGCGTCTTTACGCCAGTGTCCAGCCGCTTTCCTGTCAGGCTGTGTGTTGCGGCTCCAGTGCTGACAAGCTGCTCAATGACATCCTCCAACTGTTCGCCCAGAAATGCGGAGATGATCGCCGGCGGTGCCTCGTTTGCGCCAAGACGGTGATCGTTTCCGACATCTGCCGCCGATGCGCGAAGCAAAGCCGCATGATCGTCAACTGCCTTTAAGATACAGGTCAGTACCAATAGGAACTGAATGTTTTCATGTGGAGTATCTCCCGGCTCTAACAGATTAATTCCATCATCGGTTGTAAGTGACCAATTATCATGCTTTCCGGAACCGTTCACGCCTGCAAACGGCTTCTCATGCAAAAGGCAATGTAGTCCGTGCCGTCCGGCAACTTTCTTAAGCGTCTCCATGATAAGCTGATTGTGATCCACTGCCACATTACACTGTGCATAGATTGGTGCAAGCTCATGCTGTGCAGGAGCCACCTCATTATGCTGTGTCTTTGCAGCTACGCCAAGCTTCCACAATTCAATGTTAACATCCTTCATATAGGCGGCGATACGCTCCCGGATCGTTCCGAAATAGTGGTCATCCATCTCCTGTCCCTTAGGCGGCATCGCGCCAAAGAGCGTGCGCCCCGCAAAGACAAGATCCTTGCGCTGCAAATACTTCTCGCGGTCGATAATAAAATATTCCTGTTCCGCACCTACCGATGGTGTGACCTTGTTTGAGGTAGTGTTGCCGAACAACCGAAGCAGACGCAGTGCCTGTTCATTGATTGCCTCCATGGAACGAAGAAGCGGTGTCTTCTGGTCTAATGCTTCCCCTGTGTAGGAGCAGAATGCAGTCGGGATGCAGAGAGTTGCTCCCGCAGCATCCTGACGTACAAACGCCGGTGATGTGCAGTCCCACGCTGTGTATCCTCTCGCCTCAACTGTTGCGCGAAGTCCTCCGGATGGGAATGAAGATGCATCCGTCTCTCCCTTGATCAGTTCCTTTCCGGAAAAACTCATAAGTACCTTTCCGTTTTCCATCGGGGCAGAAATAAATGAATCATGCTTTTCCGCAGTAAATCCGGTAAGTGGCTGGAACCAGTGGGTGTAATGGGTTGCTCCCTTTTCGATTGCCCACTCTTTCATCTCATGTGCGATCACATCCGCAGTCTCGAGGTCAAGCTCTCCTCCCTGCTCGATCACGTCATGCAGCTTCTTATAGACCTTCTTGGGGAGTCTGGTCTGCATTACGGTATCATTGAATACATTCTCTCCGAAAATGTCAGCCACATTGAAGTACTCTTTTTCGTTCATTCCGTTTTCTTCCTTTCACAATCAATCTATCTGATAGCAATTCTATAAACTTTACGAAATTAAGTCAAGCATTTCAATATATCTTATAATTTAAATATTCTTCTTAATAATATAAGAAAATGTGTAGATGGATGCAGTCTCTCTTACCATTTGTATTCCTCCTGCTGCTATTGCAGAACCACCATAGCAGCTTTTCTGCCTTACATTCAAAAGCCGTTGGATCCACGCAGACCGATTTTCCAAAAAGCAAAAAAGACCTTGCAGAACGGATTGCTCCGCCCTGCAAGGTCTTGGTTTTCTTATACTTTCTTATCAGCTAATGCCAGATTAAGCCTTACCCACTGATCCGAATAATTCCATCTTCTCTTTAACGGTAGCCTTAATTGCCTCTGCACCAGGAGCAAGAAGCTTACGAGGATCAAATCCCTTGCCCTCTAAATCCTTGCCTGCCTCGATATATTTACGTGTAGCTTCTGCGAAAGATAACTGGCACTCAGTGTTAACGTTGATCTTAGAAACACCAAGGTCGATTGCCTTCTTAATCATATCTGCAGGGATACCTGTGCCGCCGTGAAGTACGAGTGGCATGATGCCTGTCTTCTGCTGGATAGCATCAAGAGTCTCGAAGCTAAGTCCTGCCCAGTTTGCCGGATATTTTCCATGGATGTTACCGATACCTGCTGCAAGCATATCTACTCCAAGGTCTGCAACCATCTTGCATTCGTTCGGATCTGCGCACTCACCCATACCGATAACGCCATCCTCTTCTCCACCGATAGAACCAACTTCTGCTTCGATAGACATTCCAAGACCATGTGCTACTGCAACAAGTTCCTTAGTCTTTGCAATGTTCTCTTCGATCGGATAATGAGATCCGTCAAACATGATGGAAGTGAATCCAGCCTTGATGCACTTATAGCATCCTTCGTATGTTCCGTGGTCTAAGTGTAAAGCAACCGGAACAGTGATTCCAAGTTCCTCATCCATAGCCTTAACCATAGCAGCTACGGTCTTGAAACCGGTCATGTACTTTCCTGCACCTTCAGATACACCAAGGATAACTGGTGACTGTAATTCCTGTGCGGTAAGTAAAACAGACTTGGTCCACTCTAAGTTGTTGATATTGAACTGGCCTACTGCATAGTGGCCGGCTTTTGCCTTTTCAAGCATTTCCTTTGCAGATACTAACATATTGCAAACCTCCTAATCATAAGTTAGTTAGATTATATATCAATTATTTGTAAAAATAAAGTCCTTTACACCAAAATGTTGACACGCTGTTTGAGATTCTTAATGACAAGATTGTCATGTTTTCCGCCAAACTCTCCATCCAGCGTCCACGCTACCTCTTCTTTCGATGTGAAATGGATCTCATTTGTCTTAAAAGTATAAATCAGATCTGAGTCATCGATCAGGTTGGTCAGGCATGCAAGAATCTCATTGAGTTCGATTGGATTCTTGGGGTTCTTGATCAGCGTCACCTCAAATACGCCATCATCCAGTTTGACATCACTTCCCGTAATTCCCTTGAATCCACCTACCGATATGGAATTGGTGACCATTCCGAAGATAAATGTATCCTGGATAACTTGTCCGTCATACTCCACCTGCATCTGGCAGGATGGAATATCATGCAGATGCTTGACGCCCTCGAGGATATATGCCACATGTCCCAGAGCATTCTTCATCTGCTGGGATGTCTTGTAGGATACCTCCGTAAACAATCCAAATGCCGCTACATACACAAATGTATCCCCATTAAAGTATCCCACATCACACGGAAACCTGGTTCCTGCGACAGCGGTCTGTGCTGCAAGGCACATTTCCTTCGGAATCCCCAGTGAATTTGCGAAATCATTTGTGCTTCCCGCCGGAATGTATCCGATTGGCACATTTGCACCACTTCGTATAATGCCGGTTACCACCTCATCCAGGGTTCCATCACCGCCACTACAGATGATGCGGTCAAACTTACCGGCATCCTGTTCCAATTTGCGGATTGCGTCTCCCTGCGACTGTGTTGTATATACCGTAAGATCAAACCCTGCCTTTACCATTGTATCAATGATGTCCAGCAGATCCTCCCGGATAAGCCCCTTACCGGAGTGTGGGTTAAAAATGAAAAGAACTTTCTCGCTCATGTTGTCAAAAACTCCTCCATCGCCTCGACCGCCTCTTTGGCATCGTCTCCCTCTGCCTCAAGGACAATCTGTTTACCGGTGTCTAATCCCAAGCCCATGATTCCCATGATGCTTTTTGCATTCACCGTACGGTCGTCCATGGTGATACGGATGCTGCTTTTATACTTTCCCGCAAGCGCCACAAGTTCTGCAAGCGGTCTTGCCTCCAGCACCGAAGACGCTTTTACCGTGATTTCTTTTTTCATAGTAGTCTTCCTTTCTCACAGACTGTCTGCGATCTCTGACAGCCTCCGAAGTCGATGGTTCACACCCGATTTTCCAACCGGAGGGTCCAGATAATTTCCTAGTTCCTTCAGCGGTGCATCCGGATGTTCCAGGCGCAGCAACGCCATCTCGCGCAGATGGTCAGGCAGATTATCAAACCCGATCTCATCACGGATTCTGGTAATATCCTCTATCTGCTTGACTGCCGCATTTACCGTTTTACTGATATTTGCCGTCTCACAGTTTACCTTTCTGTTCACTGAGTTGCGCATCTCCTTTAAGATACGGACATTCTCCAGCTTCATCAAAGAGACATACGCCTCCATGACGTTTAGCATATCCACGATCTGGGAACCTTCCTTTATGTATACCACAAAATGTCCCTTGCGTTCAACAATTCTTGCCTCCGTCTCAAACCCGGACATAATTTCCTGCAATTGCGCAGCCTGTGGCATGGAGGTGCACACAATTTCAAAATGATAGGATTTATTCGGATCACTGATCGAGCCCGCCGCCAGAAATGCGCCTCGTATAAACGCTCTCCTGCAACAGGTATTCTGTAATAGCAGACTACTCGCCCGGTCGCATCCAACCTGTTTTGGCCTCCATTTGAGCGTTTCCAGAACACGCTTTACATCATCCGGTCCGAGCGGATAGTGAATGTCTACTGCAAAGATCTGCTTCATCAGAAGCGCATATTTCTGAATGAGCATAAAATTATCAGAATGCAGGTCAAGAGCCGTACCCTTTTCATTCGCCCATCCATCAAGTTCGAGCATTCCCGCCAGCTCTGCAATCTGGCAATGTCTGCTCTTGGAGAACTGCTTTGCCAGTTCTTCTTTTACGTCGCTTGAAAAAGACATGTTATTTTCCTCTTTGCGCATCCTTTCCGATATCACGGTGTTCTACTTTGAGTCCATAGTCATTTTTGCCATCCAGCCGCTTATAAAGTTCGTTGGCAAGTGTTACGGAGCGATGCTTGCCCCCCGTGCAGCCTATTGAAATAACCAGCTGGTTCTTTCCCTCGGATATGTAGTTTGGGATTAAGAAATTAATCATATCCTCAAGCTTATCCAAGAACTCATTTGCCTCTTCGTACTGCATGACATAGTTCTGGATTTCCGGATCGTTGCCGGTCTTTGGGCGAAGCTCCTCCACATAATATGGGTTTGGCAGGAAACGCACATCCATCACGATGTCAGAATCCGCCGGGATTCCATACTTAAAGCCAAAGGAAAGGATCGTGACGAACAGATTCTTGTAATCTTGATTCTGTACAAAGATCTTCTCTAATTCCACCTTCAGCTCGCGCGTCAGCAGCCGGCTTGTATCGATGATATATTTTGCACGGCTTTTCAGATAGGAAAGCTCCTTACGCTCCTCCTGAATGCCCTTATCAATCCTCTCTCCGGCGGCAAGCGGATGATTTCTTCTTGTCTCCTTGTAGCGCTTTAAAAGAACCTCATCCTCCGCGTCCATATACAGAATCTCATATGCAATGCCCTTGGCATCCATCTGGTCTAAGGTATCCTTAATTCCGCTGAGTCCTTTGCCATTTCGGACATCGATACCGATTGCCACCTTCTGCAATTCTGCCAGATTTACTGACAGCTCTACCAGCTTATCCAGAAGTGGGATTGGAAGATTGTCAATGCAGAAAAAGCCCATATCCTCGATCATCTTCATCGCTGTACTTCTTCCTGCACCGGACATACCGGTCACAATCACAAGCTTCATAACTCCCACTCTCCTATCTGTTTAATCTCCGGTTCGAGTTCAACCTGAAACTGTTCCCGTACTCTTTGCTGCACGTCACGGACCAGCTGCATGACCTCTGTTGCCGTCGCATTTCCCCGGTTTATAACAAAACCACAGTGTTTTTCGGATACCTGTGCATCCCCGATTCGGTACCCTCGAAGTCCTGCATCCATAATGAGTTTTCCCGCAAAATATCCCTCCGGCCGCTTGAAGGTACTGCCGGCACTTGCAAACCCGAGCGGCTGCTTTTCAACTCTCTTCTCTCTAAGCTCCGCCATCTTTGCACGTATCTCCTCTTTTGCCGCCGGATGGAGTGCGATGCGCGCAGCAAGAACAATATACCTTTTTTCCGGAACACAGCTATGACGATATGACAGTTCCATATCTTCTACCGGGATTGTAAGGAGGCAGCCCTCTGGTGTCAGAACACTTACCGAAACCAATACATCCTTCAGCTCTCCGCCATAGGCTCCCGCATTCATCACGACCGCTCCCCCGATACTTCCCGGAATTCCGGCTGCGAATTCAAGCCCTGACAGACCATGTTCCGCAGCGGCGGCAGCCACTTTGGAAAGCAAAGCTCCTGCCTGTGCCTCAATATAATTGCCATCTACAGTCACTTCAGACATGCATTTTGAGATTTCTAACACTACGCCCCGCACACCACGGTCACTGACAAGCAGATTGCTCCCATTACCAATCACGGTAACCGGAACATCATGCTTCTTTGCCAGCTGCAGTACAACCGGCAGCTGCTCTTTGTCCGGTGTAATCAGATAATCTGCCTCTCCTCCGATCCGGAATGTCGTATGCTTTTTCATCGGTTCATTCACAAAAATCTGAAGATTTGGAATGCTCTGCAGTAATTCCTGATAAAATAATTGATTCATTATGCTTCCTTTAAGAATGCCACATATCCCTTTAATGCTTCATACAGATCGACTTTACTGATAATCTCCCAAGGTGCATGCATGTTGAGTACAGGAACACCACTGTCGATTACGTTCATGTCGTAATTTGCCAAAATGTATGCGATTGTTCCGCCGCCGCCCTGGTCTACCTTTCCAAGTTCTGCTGTCTGGAAGGATACCTCGTTTTTATCCATAATATTGCGCAGCTTTGCGATATATTCCGCATTTGCATCATTGGAACCGGACTTTCCTCTTGATCCGGTATACTTGTTGAATACAAGTCCCTTTCCAAAATATGCAGCGTTTCTCTTCTCCATAACAGATGGGTAATTCGGATCGAATGCTGCTGAAACATCGGATGAGAGCACCTTAGAATTCTTAAGTGCCCTTCTCACCTTAAGTTCGCTGTAATCATCTGTCAAGTTAACAAGTTCTGCAACACAGTTTTCAAAGAATCTGGACTGCATTCCGCTTGCGCCGACAGAACCGATCTCTTCCTTATCTACAAGAAGGCATACGCTGGTGTACTCCGGCTTCTTAACCTCGAGCATTGCGCGGTAAGATGGGTAAGCGCATACGCGGTCATCATGTCCGTATCCCATGATCATGCTGCGATCAAAGCCGTAATCTCTCGCATCACCTGCTGGTACAACCTCGATTTCTGCTGAAAGGAAATCTTCCTCCTCTATGTCATAAGTTTTCTCAAGAATCGTAAGGATGTTTGCCTTTACGCGTTCCTTCACATCGTCCTCTTTCTTCTCTGCCGGGATGCTTCCGATCAGAAGGTCTAAGTTCTCACCCTCGATGACCTTTGCCCCCTTCTTCTCCATCTGGTCTGCTGACAGATGGATCAAAAGATCAGACACACCAAATACCGGGTCTTCCGGCTTGTCGCCGATATTAACGGTAACTGTTGTTCCATCCTTCTTGCAGATTACACCATGGAATGCAAGTGGAAGTGTTACCCACTGATACTTCTTGATACCACCGTAATAGTGGGTGTCAAGCATTGCAAACTCTGTATCCTCATAGAGCGGAACCTGCTTTAAATCCATACGCGGGGAGTCGATATGAGCACCAAGGATGTTCATTCCGGCTTCAAGCGGCTGCTTTCCGATAACAAAAAGTGCAAGCCCCTTTCCCATATTGTTGGCAACGATCTTTGCTCCCGGCTTTAGTGCTTTCTTTGCCTCTACTGCCTTGTCAAAATCTACAAACCCGGCCTCAAGTGCCTGCGCATAAAGTTCTGCGGTACACTCACGTTCTGTCTTGCATTTTGAAATAAACTTGCGGTAATCCTCCGCAAAAGCAAAAACTTCGTCTCTCTTTTTTCCTTCCGGGTATTTTTCCCATGCATTTTTTCTTTCCATTTTTAGTCTCCGTTTCCTGTAATATATTAGATTATTGTGCCGTAGCCGCGCTTCTTATTACCGCGTACTACGCCTCATCATCCTCATTGCCCTTTGCAAGATTTGCCTGTACCCTGCGATACAGTTCCTGTGCCGCATTGTAGCCCATTTTTTTCTGTCTGTGGTTGACCGCAGCCGCCTCACAGATAACCGCAAGATTACGTCCCGGGCGGATCGGCAGCGAATGACAGACTACCTTGTTGCCAAGGTACTCGATATACTCCTCTTCCAATCCCAGACGATCATACTCTGCTTCCTTACGCCAATCCTCCAGCTTGATAACCAGGTCGATCTGCTGCTTCTCCTTTACACATTCAACACCATACAGTGTCTTTACATCAATGATTCCGATGCCTCGAAGCTCAATAAAATGTCTTGTGATCTCCGGCGAGGTTCCGATCAGTGTATGTTCATTAACTTTGCGGATCTCAACAACATCATCGGTAACGAGTCTGTGGCCTCTTCGGATAAGCTCCAATGCAGCCTCGCTCTTTCCGATTCCACTCTCGCCCGTGATCAGAAGTCCCTCTCCATATACATCAACAAGTACGCCGTGTATGGTAATACAAGGAGCAAGCTGCTCACCCAGACAATATATCAGTTCCGCCGTAAACTCCGAAGTCGGACGTCCTGTCCCAAGGATCGGGATCTGCTTCTCATCTGCCATCCGCAGCATCATCTCATCCGGTTCAAGATCCCTGCAGTAAATAATACATGGAATATCATATGTTAAGAACTGTTGGTAGCGCTGCAGGCGGTCCTGCTCGCTCATATTCTTAATGTAGTAATACTCTACATTGCCGATGATCTCAACACGCGACTCCTCGAAATGCTCAAAATATCCTGCAATCTGCATTCCTGGACGATTGACATCACTGCTTCGGATCTTGTGTTTCTTAAGGTCGATATCCGATGTAAAGTTCTTTAAATCCAATAGTTCTGCAATCTTTGCAACACTTACTTCCGGTGTACTCATAGCGTTCCCCCAATCTTTTGGCCGGCAGCAAAAAATCTGCCTTCTATCACATATTATACTCGATATTCAAATAAACTCAATCCGGCTTGTGAAAAAATTGATAAACCGCTTCCGCCGCAAGCGCATTCATGGTATCTACCGCTGCAAGCTCCTCCACCGAAGCGTTGCGGATGTCCTCGATTGATGCAAAGCTGCGCATGAGTGCCTTACGCCTTGCCGGTCCGATTCCCTCAATATCATCCAGAACAGAATGTACCTGCGACTTGGAGCGTAGCGACCGGTGGAACTCGATCGCAAACCGGTGCGCTTCATCCTGAATCCGTGTGATCAGTTTAAATCCCTCACTGTGCCGGTCAATTGGAAGTTCAACATTATTATAATAAAGACCTCTGGTATTATGATTGTCATCCTTTACCATACCACATACCGGAATATTGATATGTAACTCTTCCAGTACCTGAAGGCAGATATTGACCTGACCTCGGCCTCCATCCATCAGTATGATATCCGGAAAACGGTTAAAGCTGCCTGTATTTTCCGGCAGATTGCGTTCTTTCAGTTCTTCCTGCTCCCTAAGGCCATGCTGGAAGCGCCGTGTCAGCACCTCATGCATGGATGCATAGTCATCTGGTCCCGTGATCGTTTTCAGCTTGAACTTGCGGTAATCGCTGCGCTTAGCCTTTCCTTTCTCAAATACGATCATGGAACCAACTGTCTCAAATCCGTTGATGTTGGAAATATCATACGCCTCCATGCGGTTCAAGCCCTTTAATCCTAAGATGCTCTCAAGCTCTTTTACCGCGCCGATCGTGCGGCTCTCTTCACGTTTGATCTTCTCCTTATCGTGGCTTAGGATCATGTCGGAATTCTTTGCGGCAAGCTCCACCAGGCGCTCTTTCATCCCTTTCTGTGGGATGCAGATATTTACCTTGCGTCCCCTCTTGCTGCTCAGCCACTCTTCAAGGACCTCCATGTCGTCGATCGATTCCTGCAGCATGATCTCGCGCGGAATGAATGGTGTTCCGGAATAGAACTGTTTCACAAAATCGGTAAGGATCTTTGACTTTTCCTCCTCCGTTCCGACGCGCACATGAAAATGATCTCTTCCTATGATCTTGCCGCTTCTTACAAAGAACACGGACACAACTGCATCAATATCATCGTTAGCGATTGCAATAATATCCCGGTCCTCCGCATCACTGTTTGTAATCTTCTGTTTCTGTGCAATCTGTTTTACACTGTTAAGCAGTTCACGGATCTCGATCGCTTTCTCAAACTCCATCGCATCGGAAGCCTCCGTCATGCGTGTTGTCAAGTCCCGGATCACCGGAGCATAGTTGCCGTTTAAGAACTCCAACGCCCCGTCCACCTGCTTGCGGTATTCCTCGCGGCTGATATAGCCCTGACAAGGTGCTGCGCACTGGTGGATGTGATAGTTTAAGCACGGGCGATCCTTTCCGGTATCCTCCGGCAGCCTACGGTTGCAGGTTCGCAAATGATAAATTTTATTCAATAATTCGATCGTATCCTTGACTGCCCCTGCGCTAGTGTATGGTCCGAAATACTTGGAGCGGTCTTTTTTCAGCTCGCGCGAAAACAATATGCGCGGATATGCCTCATTTACCGTGACTCGGATATACGGATATGTCTTGTCATCACGCAGCATGGTGTTGTACTTCGGGCGGTGTTCCTTGATCAGATTACACTCTAAGATCAGTGCTTCCAGCTCTGAGTCCGTGATCACATACTCAAACCACGCGA
Source organism: Agathobacter sp. (assembly GCA_022769125.1). Taxonomy (GTDB): domain Bacteria; phylum Bacillota; class Clostridia; order Lachnospirales; family Lachnospiraceae; genus Roseburia. The sequence goes on along the minus strand of JALEKN010000062.1, from coordinate 69,810 downwards.
TATGCTCCACCATCTGTTTCTTTTTGATCCCCTCATCATGGCTCGGCTGGAAATACTGATGTACACGCTTGCGCAGGCTGACAGCCTTTCCTATATATATAATTGCGTCACTTTTGTCATGCATAATATAAACTCCCGGTTGATCCGGGAGTTTACTTAATTCGTCTTGCAGGTCAAACATAGGGCCTCCACAACTTACTTATTCAATACTACTCTTCAAAAATATCTTCATCGGAGACTTCCGTTGCACTTGTCTCTGATGCTTCGGCATTGTCAGATACCGGCTGCGCCGTTGATGTAACCTCATTCTCCGGTGCCTGCTGTGCCTCGGATTCCGGTGCTTTCTTTGTATCTTCCTGCACCTTGCTTTCCTCCGGCTTCTCGTCCTCATCCGGCAAGCCCTTCATCTCACGGTACATCTTCATAAATTCCTTACCGGTGATCGTCTCCTTCTCGTAGAGGTACTCTGCGATCCGGTCAAGGATTGCACGGTTCTCGATCAGCATGTTCGTTGCATCTTCGTATGCCTTATTGATAATGGAAAGAACTTCCTTATCGATCTCTGCGGAGGTCTCCTCGCCGCAGATCAGACCGGCTCTTCCGTCAAGATACTGATTTTCTACGGTTGCCAGGCACATCATGCCAAACTTGTCAGACATTCCGTACATCGTAACCATCGCTCGGGCGATCTTCGTTGCATTCTCAATATCATTGGCAGCACCGCTTGTTGCAGAATGAAATACCAGCACTTCAGCTGCCCGTCCTGCCATGTAGGTATTGATCTTTGCAATCAGTTCGTCCTTTGTCTGGAGATACTTCTCCTCTTCCGGAGTCTGTAACGTATAACCAAGCGCGCCCATGGTTCTCGGAACGATTGTGATCTTCTGAACCGGTTCACTATTCTTCTGCAAAGCAGAAACAAGTGCATGTCCGACTTCATGGTAAGATACGATCTTGCGTTCTTTATCGCTCATGATACGGTCTTTTTTCTCCTTGCCGCCTACTGCAACAAGCTCAAAAGCTTCAAACAGATCCGACTGATTTACAAACTGTCTGCCGTTCTTTACGGCAATAATAGCAGCTTCATTGATCATATTGGCAAGATCTGATCCGACAAGCCCGGCTGTTGCAAGTGCAAGTGCGTCCAGATCAACGGTCTCATCCATGTGAACGTCCTTTGAATGCACCTTAAGCGTCTCCAGACGGCCTTTCAGATCCGGCTTGTCAACAATGATCCGTCGATCAAAACGCCCCGGACGGAGCAATGCCTTGTCTAGTACCTCCGGCCGGTTCGTTGCCGCGATCATAAGGATACCCTTGGAGGAATCAAATCCGTCCATCTCAGCCAGAAGCTGGTTTAACGTCTGCTCACGCTCATCATTGCCACCGCCGAAACGGCTGTCACGGCTCTTTCCGATTGCATCAATCTCATCAATAAAGATGATACACGGAGCCATCTTCTCTGCATCCTTGAAAAGGTCACGCACGCGGGAAGCTCCGACACCGACGAACATCTCAACGAAGTCAGATCCGGCAAGAGATAAGAACGGTACATGTGCCTCTCCTGCTACTGCCTTGGCAAGAAGCGTCTTACCGGTTCCCGGAGGTCCGACAAGAAGTGCGCCCTTTGGAAGCTTCGCTCCAATGTCACGGTATTTCTTCGGATTGTGAAGGAAATCTACAACCTCCTGTAAGGATTCCTTCGCCTCATCCTGTCCCGCTACATCCTTAAAGGTAACACCTGTCGTCTTTTCCGTATAGACTTTGGCAGTGGACTTGCCCATTCCCATAGCGCCGCCGCCCATGCGTTTCATCAGAAATCCAAACAATATCCAGAGGAAAATGAGTGGAATGATAAAACTCAAAATATTCATGATCCAGGTCGAGGTGTTATCCGGCACCGTTGCGCGGATCTCAACCGGCTGTCCTGCTGAGGTCGTGGAATTCTTAAGCTGCGCGATCAGATCCGGATCGTTGATTGCTCCGGTATAATAGGTAATCTCATACCGCGCAGTATCCTTTACCAGCGTATAGTTGATCTCATAATTGCCAAATTCTACCGTTTTAACATTCTGTGCATCCAACTGCTGAAGAAACTCTGTATAGGTAGTCTCCTTGGAGCTCATCTCCGAAAACCGGTTTGAAAACAGCGATACAATGAAAAGCGCAATCAGCGAGATCATGATCATGCTCATGATCATCTGTCCATTGTGATTGTTCCGCTTTCCGTTGTCTCCATTATTGTTACCGTTATTGCCACCATTGTTACCGGAATTGTTGTTTCCGTTATTGTATGGGTTATTATTATAATTGTTCGGTCCTTGATTATCCATAAGTCCTCCATTTGTCTTTTCGTACAATATCCTTATTATATGTAAAAAGACTTCCAAAAGCAACAGAATGTTCGTGAACTTTTGCTGTGTTTTCTAAACTTTTTATAAAATGCCCTATTTAATTTTGGTTATTTTTTTGTTGCTTTTCTTTTTTCTTTTTTGTATGATAGTGAGTGTATTTTATTTTTTTAAGTATGAGATTTGGAAAGGTTAAAAAAATTACTTATGTCTCGCATCGGATTTGATAATGATAAATATCTAAAGCTCCAATCAGAAAAAATCAAGGAGCGTATTGCCGCATTCGGCGGTAAGCTCTATCTGGAATTCGGCGGCAAACTGTTTGATGATTATCATGCTTCACGTGTTCTTCCGGGATTCAAGCCGGATTCGAAAATTAACATGCTTTCCCAGCTTAAGGACGAAGCTGAGATTGTCATTGTCATCAATGCTTCCGATATTGAAAAGAACAAGGTTCGCTCGGATCTGGGTATTACCTATGATCTCGACGTTCTCCGCCTGATTGATGCATTCCGCAGCTATGGCCTGTATGTTGGCAGTGTCTGCATGACACGTTTTGCCGGGCAGCCAAGTGCGATTGCCTATCAGAAGAAGCTGGAATCTCTCGGTATGAAAGTGTACCGGCACTATTCTATTCCGGGATATCCATCCAATATTCCATTCATCGTAAGTGATGAGGGATACGGAAAGAACGAATACATTGAAACCTCCCGCTCGCTTGTGGTTATCACGGCGCCTGGACCGGGAAGCGGCAAGATGGCTACCTGTCTTTCCCAGCTCTACCATGAATACAAACGCGGCATCAAAGCCGGATATGCAAAATACGAGACGTTCCCGATCTGGAACCTTCCGCTCAAGCATCCGGTCAACCTCGCATATGAGGCTGCTACCGCAGATCTTAACGATGTCAACATGATCGATCCATTCCATCTGGAAGCATACGGTGAGACAACAATCAATTACAATCGTGATGTTGAGATCTTCCCGGTTCTGTCTGCAATGTTTGAAAAGATCATGGGGGAATGCCCTTACAAGTCTCCAACCGATATGGGTGTCAATATGGCAGGCTATGCCATCATTGATGATGAAGCAACCCGCGAAGCATCCAAGCAGGAGATCATCCGCCGATATTACAATACGCTTTGCCAAAAGCGTCAGGGAATTGCAGACGATGATCAGATTTACAAAATCGAGCTTCTCATGAAGCAGGCCGGAACTTCCATCGCTGATCGTCCTGTTGTAACTGCTGCCAATGTCAAGGCAGAGATGACCGGAGAGCCGGCAGCCGCAATTGAGCTCCCGGATGGGCGCATCATTACAGGTAAGACCAGTGCATTGCTTGGTGCATCTTCCGCAATGCTTTTGAACGCATTAAAGGCAATGGCAGGCATTGAGGATGGCGTACAGCTCATCTCACCGGATACCATCGGACCAATCCAGACATTGAAGGTTAATCATCTTGGCAACAAGAATCCACGCCTTCACACGGATGAAGTACTGATTGCACTTTCTATCTGTGCATCCACCGATGAGCAGGCAAGGCGCGCAATCGACCAGCTTCAGAATCTCAAGGGCTCTGAGGTGCATTCCAGCGTAATTCTCTCCCAGGTTGATATCAATACATTCCGCAAGCTCGGAATTAATCTGACCTGTGAGCCAACTTACCAGAATCAATCTCTTTACCACAAGTAAAGAACGTGGTATAATTTGTTATATATAGTGTCAATTTAGGGCAAAGGCGCCCCCACAAGGGGATCTTTGCCCTTTTTTACTTATTTTTATTTTATAAGGAGGAAGCAGTTATGTCAGTGAAATACGTTTTTGTAACAGGAGGTGTTGTTTCCGGACTCGGAAAGGGAATTACCGCAGCCTCTCTCGGCCGTCTGCTCAAAGCACGCGGCTACAAAGTAACCATGCAGAAGTTTGATCCATATATCAATATTGATCCGGGTACGATGAATCCGATCCAGCACGGCGAGGTGTTTGTCACGGACGACGGTGCTGAGACTGACCTTGATCTTGGACATTACGAGCGTTTCATCGATGAGAGCCTGACGCAGAATTCCAACGTGACAACCGGTAAGATCTATTGGTCCGTCTTACAGAAAGAGCGCCGCGGCGATTACGGCGGAGGCACTGTTCAGGTCATCCCGCACATTACCAATGAGATCAAGAGCCGCTTCTACCGCAACTATACCTCCGATGATATGCATGTTGCCATCATCGAGGTCGGCGGAACCGTCGGAGATATCGAAAGCCAGCCATTTTTAGAGGCAATCCGCCAGTTCCAGCATGAAGTCGGACATGAGAATGCGATCCTGTGTCATGTAACATTGATCCCATACTTAAAAGCATCCGGTGAACTCAAGACGAAGCCGACGCAGGCAAGCGTCAAGGAATTGCAAGGAATGGGTATCCAGCCGGATATCATCGTATGCCGCTCCGAACATGAGCTGGATCAGGGCATCAAGGACAAGATCGCACTTTTCTGCAATGTTCCAAGCTCCCATGTTCTGCAGAATCTGGATGTCGAATACTTATACGAAGCGCCGCTTGCAATGGAAAAGGAGAACCTTGCCAAAGTAGCATGTGAATGCTTAAATCTTCCTTGCCCGGAGCCGGATCTTACCGATTGGAAGCAGATGGTGGAAGATCTTCGCCATCCGACCAAGGAAGTAAAGATTGCGCTCGTTGGCAAATATACCGCACTGCACGATGCATACATCTCTGTTGTCGAAGCCCTAAAGCATGGTGGCATTCCGGAGCATGTGACCGTGGATATCAACTGGATTGAGTCCGAAGATCTGACCGAAGAAACCGCAGACAGCCTGCTCGGACAGATGCAGGGAATCATTGTTCCAGGCGGATTCGGAAGCCGGGGTATCGAGGGTATGATTGTCGCTGCTAAGTATGCCCGGGAACACAAGATCCCTTATCTTGGTCTCTGCCTTGGAATGCAGATCGCGATCATCGAATTTGCCCGCAATGTGTGCGGACTTTCTGATGCCAACAGTATCGAGATCGACCCGAACACTACCTATCCGGTTATCGCACTTCTTCCGGACAAAAACGGCATTGAGGATATCGGCGGCACACTCCGTCTCGGCTCCTATCCTTGCGTTCTCGATGAGAACTCTCAGGCATATAAGGAGTACGGCAGCATCGAGATCCATGAGCGCCATCGCCACCGCTATGAAGTCAACAACGACTTTAGAAGTGTTCTCACCGAAAATGGTCTCATGCTCTGTGGTCTCTCACCGGACAAACGGATCGTTGAGATGATCGAGAATCCGGATCACCCATGGTTCATCGCAACGCAGGCTCACCCGGAGCTTAAGTCCAGACCGAACCGCCCACACCCACTGTTTCGTGGATTTATTTCAGCGGCCAGCAAGATTGTAAGATAATAATATTTCTTTCACAAAAAATGCCCCTCCTTACCTGACATTCTAGTCTCGTAAAGAGGGGCACAATTCACTCCGATTAAAGTAAGCGTCGAAATTCCGTTTGAGTGCCGTTTCCGTATTGAAAGAGTCCAACAAATATTACTTCATAGCCCATATTCATAGTGCAGCAGATTTTATTTTCCCATACCGTACCGGCACACATCCGTCTCCACCAGCTTGTCCCCCTCATAGCGGAGTTTCAAGGAGAAGAACGGCACATCCTCATCCAGCAGGTCAAAGAACACTTTGTCGCCCTCCCACATCGGAAGCTTATAGATTTCAGATTTTGGCACCCATTCCAGCGTCCCCTCATTGCAGTCAGTCAGCTCGCCGGTGTATTCCGTTGCGGTGTACAGATGCATGTACTCGCCTTCCCACTCATCCGACAGGAATGTGACAATCCCACGGAAGCGATACTTCGTGAGTGTAAGCCCGGTCTCCTCCCAGACCTCGCGCAGCAGGCATTCCTCCGGTGTCTCCTCACCCTCGAACTTGCCGCCGACTCCTACCCACTTATCATGGTTCAGATCGTTTTTCTTTTTCACGCGATGGAGCATCAGATACTTATCGTCCGTCTCGATATAACATAATGTTGTAAGCTTCATGACATGCCGCTCCTCTCTTTATGCTGCATTTTCCCTCGTAATGTTGTTCAGCCACTTATATCCCTTGTAATGCTTGTACACCACCGGGATCTTCCAGAACTCATCCAGACAGAGGATAAAGTAGACTGCCATCGGCGGCAGTTTGAGCACGAAGGCGCTCAAAAATCCGAGTGGTACGCTGATGCACCACATCGTGATCGTATCACAGATAAAACCGAACTTTGAATCTCCGCCCGCGCGGAATACTCCAGCGATCAGCACCGTATTCATAACCTGACCAATGACATAATATCCACTGATCCACATCATAAAATTCAGATAGCCGTATGCACGCTCCGTGAGTGTAAAGCAAAGGAAAACCAGCGGACGGATCGCAATTACGATAACACCAGTAAGTATTCCACATAGAAATGTCACTTTGCAAAGACGTGAAGCATTCCGCTTTGTTTCTTCCATTTTCCCCTCGCCAATCTGAATACCGAGCACAACAGAACCACCGGATGACAGACCATAGCACAGGATCGTACACAGGTCACGGACGGTCGTAACTACCGAATTGGCTGCTACCACGTCCGCGTTCAGGTGTCCCATGATAATGGAATAACTTGAAAAAGCCACCGTCCACGACAGATCGTTTAACAACGCCGGAATGGAATATTTCAGATAATCCTGAAACAGCTCCTTATGATGTCCGAATACGACCTTAAGATCCGGCTTCATAAATTTTCCACGGCTGTAATCGATCAGGCAGAGAGCCACCTCCACAATACGCGAGAACGAGGTTGCCATTGCAACACCAATCACTCCCAGTTTCGGCGCGCCGAACAGTCCAAAGATAAAGGTCGCGTTCAATGCGATGTTTATAAAAAGTGCCGTGCCGCTTATGATCGTTGACAGCTTCGCACGTTCCATTGCGCGCAGCGTGCTTAAATATACCTGCGAGATGCCGGAAAACAAATACGCAACCGCCGTGATTCGAAGATATCCGACTCCGATCTCAACCAATTCCATATCGTTCGTATATATGAGCATTAGCTGTCTTGGGAATAAAAGCGCCGCAAGTGCAACGACCGCGCAGACAACAAGGCTGATCTTTAATGCAATTCCCATGATTGCCTGAACGGCTCTTGTATCCTTTTTCCCCCAATATTGGGAACCCATTATGGTAATTCCCGAGCTGATTCCGAAGAAAAAGCCCGATAGGATAAACTGATACTGGTTCGCCAGAGAGACCGCCGAAAGCTCCGATTGTCCGACATAGCCCAACATCAAAACATCCGCAGATCCGACTGCGGATGTGATAAAATTCTGTATCGCGATTGGAAGGACGATCGCAATGAGCGCGCGATAAAACGACATCGCCTCTTCATTCATCTTCTTTTGTATTAATTGTTTCATATTGTCCCCTACATCTGGTGGCGTACCACCTTATACTCATCCCCTGATTTATAATATGGGCAGCTCTTATAGCTGCTCTGCATAAAACGAACCATATCATCCTCATCCATATTAACGGAACAATAATATGCCTCGTCCTCCTCATCATATTCGTTATATGCACAAAAATCACAATTTGTCTGCATATATAAAGACTCCTTTCTTCTCGTGCCAATGGGCGCTCCTTGTGTCAATGGGCGCTTCCCGTGTCAGAAGGAATGTCCCCACGGAGCTTCTCCTCGTAGAGCATTCCAAGGAAATCGTTTAACAGCTTATGGCAGGTCTCCCAGTACACCTCCGTGATCTCATCCTCCTTCTCCATCGTGGTGCTGACATCCATGACAGCATCCGCGATCTCCGGGTTGATGGAATCAAACGCCTCCTCAACGACTGCCTCAAATTCACAATATGTCTCACTGCGCAGATATAGAATAAAATTCTTGCGGGTGAGCTTGGAAAAATCCGTGTTGTCCGTAAATAATTCTTCCATGCCACGCTCCGCAATCTCTAAAAAATCGTTGCGCACGTTGGAATACTCAACCTCACAGTAATTTTCTTTAAAAAAAGTATTGAATACATTCTGGTCGATACCCGGACCTTCATCAAATACTTCATCCAGATTATCATCGTCCAGCCAGTCTTTTTCTTCTGCCATGTCTTACTCTCCATTAACGAAACTGATTTGTCTTTTCATCATACACATAATTGATCGCAGCCAGCTTCTCAACGATCTCCTGTGCATCAATCATATATGCTTTTGCAAGTTCATCCAATGAAGGATAATGATCCCGCAACTGCATATTAACTGCACTAAGCAGCATAACCGGATCTTTCGGTAAATTCATCGCTTCTTCCTCCTAATCCTCAAATACCTGCTTAATACTGTCATAATGCAGGAAAATACCCTGCGAGGCTAATTCTTTGATCTCATCGAGCGTGGCGATACGGAAGGAAAGCGCCTCCTCCTTCTGGATATTGACATCCGCCTCCGTAAAATCCATGTCAAACCGATATACATCCACAAAATAATTGTCACCCTCGCCCGGATTCTCTCTGTGGTAAGTATACACAAGCCCGCCCTTTGCGTTTGTGACATCAAGTCCAGTCTCTTCCTTTACCTCACGGCAGACTGCCTCAAAGGACTCCTCGCCCGCCTGGACACCGCCTCCGGACACTTCCCACCAGCCCGGTGCCCACGACTTCGTCATGACGCGCTGTGTGATCAGGAATCTGCCGTCGCTTCTGCGGATCACACCAAGCACAGACAGATGGTACTCTCCATCCTTTAAGATCCAGTCGTTGCGCTTCATGGTACGCCCGGTTCTCTTCTTGTTGCTGTCATATATGTCCCAATATTCGTCTTGTTTATCAGCCTTGTTTCCCATAAATTCTAATATCCCCTAGCAAGTATTTATGTGGACGCCCGCCTTTCACACCGCGTGTCAAAAGGAACGTCCCCACGACAACTATTCTACAATCAAATTGTGCAAAAAGAAATAGTAATTATTGATAACTCTCCAGAATCTTTCTTAGATATTCTTTATATTCATCGGCAACCTCCTGCGGGGACTCCACACGGATCTTATTTCCAAGTCCTGCCAGCCACCCGAAGAACTGTGGACTTATCTGCACATCCGCTCTGGCAAGAATATGCGCTTCGTCATAAGAGCGAAGCGCTACCTGCTGTCCAAAGCGGTCCACCACAACGCCTGTCAGTGTATTATCACAGAGCAGCCGGACGGTTTTCTCCTGCCCCGCAAACATTCCAAAGGTTTTCTTCGAAAAGGCAGCAACATCCATTGCTGCAAATGCCTCTGCCCCCTGTCTTTGACTATCAAGAAGTTCTATGTGCAGCATCTTATCCACACGATAGTGCTTCATGATCCCAGCAGTCTCATCATACGCAACAAGATAGTAGTTCTCATCATCCCATGTGAGCAGCCACGGGCTCACCTCATAATAGGTGCCCTCTTTGCGCAGCTTCATCTGCTTATTGACATCCCAGTCAAAATATTGATAACGCACACGGACATTCTTTGCAATCGCCTCATAGATAACATCGACACTATAATAAATATTTTCGTTTGCGGTCTTATTCCTGTCTGCCACGACCACCTGACGTTGCAGTGCCGTTGCATCATTCCTGCTGACCTGACGTTCCAGTTTTTTGATCAGCTCCCTTGACTTTTTGGTCGTAATAAATTTGGATGACTGCACCAGATCCACAAGAAGCTTGACCTCCGCCAGTTCAAAATCACGGCTCGCCAGAAAATATCCCCCCTTCGGTCCTTCCTGACGGACAATGTCATATCCGAAATCACAAAGCGTTGCAATATCGTCATAGATGCTCTTGCGCTCCGCCTTGATGTCATTTGCTTGCAGATATGCAATAAGCTTCGGAGCCGACACACAGTGATGCTCGTCTGTATGCTCCGTCAGATATTTTGCAATATATAACAGTTTTTGTTTTTGCTTCGGTGCTTTCGGCATCGTTTTCTCCCTTTCCGGATGTCTTCTTCCTGTGAATCTGTGTTCTTTTTTTAATTTTCTGTTTTACAGACAGCATAGAGCAGCAGAAGGGCAATCAGGAATAAAACATTTACCACTGTAAAATGCATAAAATAACGCCCTTTTTCTTTACTACAGGTATTTGCAAATATTTTATATGAAATCAGGCTCGCCATGGATGCAATCAGTGTCCCCAGGCCTCCAATGTTGACTCCGAGCAGCAGGTTCTTATACTCCTCTGTAAATCCGGCCAGTAAAAGAGTTGCCGGAACATTGCTGATACACTGACTGATGAGCACACCAAGGAACACTTCCCTTCCCTGTATCATCTGCTGCAAAAGGCTGCTGACTGCCGGTATCTTTCCCATATTCCCGGTGAAAATAAAAAAACCAACAAACGTAAGAAGCAGGCTGTAATCCACGTGAAAAATCGTCTCTTTCTCCATGATAAACACAATCACAAAGACAATCACCACCATATATCCGTATGCCAGCACACGCCCTACCACCAAAAGCGAAAGCACAAAAAGACCCATGTACACACAAGCCTTTCTTACTCTTCCATTTTCATTTGTCAACAGATTGCGCTCACTTATAGCCGGGACAACAGGATCCGACTTTCCTTTCAGGAAGCAGATACATCCCATAAGAAGTATTCCGGAAAAAATCGTATATGGCAGCATCCAGCATATAAACTCCACAACACTCATTTGGGATATTCCAAACAAATACAGATTCTGTGGATTCCCGATCGGCGTAAGCATACTTCCAAGATTCGCCGCAACCGTCTGCAGGACAATCACCGGTATCATCAATCCTTCTTTTTTACATGCCTGGAGCATCATGACCGCAAATGGCACAAACGTGATCAGTGCAACATCATTTGTGATGAACATGCTGCAGAAAAAGCACAAAAAAATCAGCACTGCCGCCAACTGCCACACCCGCTTTGTCTTCGCCAGCAGGCGCATTCCCACAAATGAGAATACGCCGTTTTGCTTAAGCCCCTGCATGATCACCATCAGGCTCCATAAAATTCCGAGTGACCGGAAATCAATGTAGTCGAAGTACGCTCCGGATGGTTTTACAAAAACTGCAGATATAAATGCCAAAGTCCACGCTACAAACAATACTGTTTCATTTTTTATAAAAATAACTACCTGTTTCATTTGTTTTCTCTTAATTAATAGAATAGCTCCGCATTTCCCATGCTTACTTCTATTCTGATATAATGCTCCTTATCCCCATTTACCCGATAGCTGCCGGTCAGATCCTGTCCATTGATGCTTATATTTCCAAAATCCGCATTCATCTCTACGCTGTAGTCACTTAAATCCCTGCTGCTATGTATGGTCACATTTCCCATATCAGCATTTGCTTCCAGCCGGTCAAATGCGCAATGTTCCAATTCAATATTTCCCATATCGGAATCCGCTGTGATCGAGCTGACCTTACAATCGTTAAAAGAGACATTTCCCGCATCGACATCCACGTCAGCAGTTCCATATACCGCATCATACAGTTCTACATTGCCCGCATCGACATCAATTTCAAGTTTTTCCGCTGATACGCCGGTACACTCCACATTCCCAGCATCGATATCAATCACGGATTCTGTCAGATTTGTCCCTTCCGGTACCGTGATGGTCAGCGTACAGTCCCAGTTGGTTTTCCATGAGATCTTTGTCGATGGCGACTTTATGTCGAGTACATTGTTCTTCAGCGAATACTCCGGCTGAAGCACATCTGCGCCCTCATAGCCGATGCTGTATCCATCTCCTGTCCTGATGATAAGCTTCGCAGCAGAAAGATCAACATTTAAAGTATCAAATGCCTCCAGCTCATTCGTAAAGCTGACTGCTTTTGCGTTTGTTGTATATGATTTATTGATATGAAACCATTTGCCAGACCCAGCAACATTTATTGCAACGCCGATCAGAATACATGCTATGGTTATAACAGTAAGGATTGTCAGATATATTGTCCTTTTCATTTTCCATCCTCCTATTCTTTAAAAACAGCATCGATAATAACGCCTGCGATTGCTGCTGCCGGCCAGATGATCCAGGTTCTCCACCATTCAAAAGTCAAAAAACTCCAGCACAGATAGATGCAGGTTACCGTAGGCCAATAAACGGACATCAATTTTTCAATCAAAGAAACTTTATAAGTTTTTTCCACATTCTTCTGATAATTTCCTGCCATGGTGCTTGTATTGTTAAGCAGCAAAAGTGTCTTGTACCCGGACTGCGTGCAGGATGCAAGAACAATCATGAACACACCGATTGCACCCAGCACAAACATTCCTGCTGCACCAAGTTCTCCCATATCCAGGATTCCCGGAACCGGATTTATCTCATCCGTAATGATCGGTGGTATGATACAGATCACACAGAGCATGATCCCGATTGCCAGAAGCAGCGTGTAGATCACACGGTAACGCTCTCTTCGCTCACTCACCACCTGATTTGTTGCAAAGTCAATCGCACATGCCTGTTTTTTCATAAAATCCCATCTCTGCATGCGCACTCCGTTTGCAACGAAAATCACAACCGCAGCCGCAATCATAATGATCATTCCGATCGCGCCGTATGTACTGTCCAGGCAAATGGCGTCCATAACGATCGGTCCGGTCACACTGAGAACGCAAAGCATAACTCCGAGCGCAATGCAAAGAGCGCTGCCCGCGCTATCTTTCAGATAATCCTTTGCCTCGTCCATCGTGATCATCCTGCACGCGTTCTGCTTCGTGTATTCCTGTCCCTGTTCCGGCCCCGGCTGCACATCTGTATAATCCCGTGGTGTAACAACTTCCTCGATTCCAAGTTCCTCCGCAATCTCACTCAGATTTCCAAACTCTGAAATGATCGTTCCAATCACTTCGTTCTCGGTATGGCCTTCCGCGATCAGTTCCGCATATTTGTCTTCCATCATCTGCCAGAGTTCGTCCTTAGCACGCCGCACCTCCGGCGTGTTCGGCAGATTCATAAACATTGTCTCCAGATAATTCTTTAACGTTTCCATAACAGACATCCTCCCTTAAGCATCATTGTCCAGGATAAATTTTTCTACAACTTCTTTTGTTAAGATCCATTCCTCGCATTTTGTACGGTAATATTCTTTTCCCACATCGGTAATCCTATAATATGTCCGTTTTTTGCCGTTTACCTCATCGGAGGAAAAAGAGGAAATATATCCATTCTTTTCCATCCTTGCAAATGCAGAGTACAGAGTAGTCTCTTTCATGACATATTTTTCATCTGTCATACGTTTGATTCTTTTTGTAATCTCGTATCCATACGATGGACCCTGCATCAATAGGTATAAGATCATTGTATCATTATATCCCCGGATCACATCACTGCTGATGCTTACCATTCCATATCCTCGCTTTCCCTATACTACGTCAATCGTTACTACGTCTGACATAGTACGACTGTCATAGTAAAATTAGCACATTATCTGTACGACGTCAACACTATTATTCTGAAATCTGCTTTACCCGCTCGTAGAATTCTGTGTAAAAATCTGCTTTATTATATGGTTTAATATAGAATAGCTGCAAAAATGCCATGGTGATCTTCCGGCTCATTTCCGGCGCATCCAGACATCCGGTCACTTGTGCACGCACCTGTTTTGTGAGGTTATGCCAATCCAGCAGGAACTGTTGATATACTTTCCGATTGTCACAGTCAAGCCACTTTCCTACTTTCATCTTTGTCTTATTTTTTACAGGGCACGCATCCAACAGCAGAAAATAGTTCAGATGTTCCGGCGTATAGTTACGCCCCAGTGGAAATAACCGGCAGATTCCCGGTCGGAAAGCATGAATGCTGCATCGCCCATTGCTATCTAAAAAGGAGCATGCTCCATCTGCCGCCATACGAAGGTTCGGCAAAATAAGCCCCTCCTCTGCATGCAGTTCCACCGGTCCCTGTAAAAGTTCTTCAAATGCTTTTCCAAGATTTGAAGATAAATGGAACACGTCATGCGGATCAAGCAGAATGGATTGTCCCATATCCCGGCAGCATGCACTACAGCCTGTACAATCGTGGCAGCCAACCTTTGCCATGTCATTCCACTCATAAAGTCTTCCATCTGAGATATCCTGTAAATTTTGTTCCATATATAAATCCTCCGTAGCTTCTTCTTAACAGTTGCGAAAAAGGCAAGAAAACCCTTCGCGTACATCATACAATATCTATTCAACAATGTATTGCTTTTTCATGCAATTTCATCAAAAAATACGAAAAGGACTTAATAAAATTGACTTTTTTTCTGCATACTGATAAAGTTAGATGGGTTATTATTAACTATATACTCACGAACTGTAAAGGGAATTACTTATTACATGAGGTATCTTATATTAGAAGAAGTTTCCCCCGGCATGCGCCTCGCCAATGACCTGTTTGACTCGTCCGGGCGCACCTTGATCGGGCAGGGAAGCGAATTAACCGAAAGCTTTATAGAAAAGCTATTTGAATATGGTTTTGACGGTATCTACGTTGAAGATGAATTATCCAAAGATATCGAGATTAAGGACGTTATTTCCCCACAGCTTCGCGCAGAAGGAATGGATTGCATCCGGAACGCTGATATTGACCGTTGTATGGAGATTGCGCGCATGATGGTAGAAGAGATCCTGCAAAAGGGCGCCCTTCCGATCGATCTCGTCAACCTCCGCTCTTTTGATGATTACACCTACGCACACTCTGTAAATGTTGCAGTTCTGTGCGGAGTTATGGGACTTGGTTTTGGAATGGATGAAGAGGAACTTACCTGTATGATCACGGCAGCCCTTATTCACGACCTTGGTAAGTTATCCATTCCGGGCAACATACTAAACAAGCCAACAAGACTTACTCCGGAAGAATTTCAGATAATGAAAACACATCCCAGGATCTCCTATGAACTGATCCAGGACAGATGGGACATCTCCCCATCCATCAAGACAGCTGTTTTATATCACCATGAAAATATGGACGGAAGCGGTTATCCGCAAGGAATCACCGGCGAGAGCCTTACGCTTTTTACAAGGGTCTTGCATGTCGCAGACGTATATGATGCATTGGTTTCCAAGCGTCCTTACAAAAAACCTTACTCCCCATTTGACGCCGCGGAATATCTTATGGCCAATTGCGGGACACTTTTTGATCTGGAATCTGTCAAGATGCTTTTAACTTACGTTCCCCTTTTTCCAAAGGGTACAGAAGTTCTTCTGTCTGATGGCCAGAAGGGCATCATCTATGGGAACTCCGGCATTCACAATCTCCGTCCGATTGTCCGCACCGAAAGTGGAACACTTGTCGACCTGACCAAGCCCCCTTATCTTAGCTACACCCTTTCGAGCATCAATGAAGAAACACAGCAGGCCCGCAAGGATTCGGAGGCCGAACGCAGCAAAATGATTGGAAATTAATCTATGACTAAAAAGCAATTAACTCTTGAAGTAATCAAGCGGCTAAAAGAGGCCTATCCGGATTCCGGCTGCTCTCTTGCCTATGATGAAGCATGGAAGCTGCTTGTCTCCGTAAGACTGGCGGCGCAATGTACAGATGCCCGCGTAAATATCGTAGTGGAAGATCTGTATGCCCGTTTCCCTGACATTGCCTCACTTGCAGCAGCCGATGTCAATGAGATAGAGGCCATCGTCCATCCCTGCGGATTGGGGAAAAGCAAGGCACGCGATATCAGTGCCTGCATGAAGGTCCTGCATGATACTTACCACGATCAGGTGCCGGATGATTTCGATGCACTGCTCTCGCTCCCCGGTGTCGGCCGGAAAAGCGCTAACCTGATCATGGGTGACGTCTTTGGAAAGCCTGCCATTGTAACAGATACCCATTGCATCCGTCTTTCCAACCGCATTGGACTTGTCGATAATCAAAAGGATCCAAAAAAGGTGGAAATGGCCTTGTGGAAACTGGTTCCACCGGAAGAAGGCAATCAGCTGTGCCACCGTTTTGTAGACCATGGGCGTGCCATCTGTACTGCGCGTACTGCACCATACTGTGACCGCTGTGTACTAAATGATATCTGCCAAAAGCGAATTTAACGGTTGCAGCACCGGCATATCCGTGATACAATATTATTAACTTAAAAAGCTACCGAGAGACTATGAGCAAAGGTAATTCAGACGAAGCAATTCGTCTGGTTATGTTTGCTCTTTTTTTATTCAAAAAAGGAGAAAACAACATGTATGATGTAGCAATTATCGGTGCAGGCGTCGTGGGAAGCGCCATCGCAAGAGAGCTTTCCAGATACCGGGTGAATGCCTGCGTAATTGAGCGCGAAGAAGATGTCTGCTGTGGGACCTCCAAGGCCAACAGCGCCATAATCCATGCCGGATATGATGCACAGCCCGGTACATTAAAAGCACGCCTGAATGTACGTGGCAACGAAATGATGGATACCATTTCCAGAGAACTTGATGTTCCATTTTCCAGAAACGGTTCCCTTGTCGTATGCACAAAGGGTCAGGATCGTGAAGGTCTTGAAACGCTGCTTGCCAGAGGAAAGGCAAACGGGGTTCCCGGTCTTCGCATTCTCGACCGGGAAGAATTGCTTTCTATCGAGCCAAACATCGCAGATGATGTGACATGCGCCCTGTACGCCCCAACCGGTGCGATTGTCTGTCCATTTCATCTGACAATCGCATTCGCTGAGAATGCATGTACAAATGGTGTAACCTTTTATCTTAACACCGAGGTTACCACCATTGCAAAGATTGATGAAGGCTTCCGGATTTCTGTAAAAAATACCGCCAAATCCGATCTCCATGCAACGCAGGCTCCGGAATCCGGCGTGATTGAAGCCCGCACGATCGTAAACGCTGCAGGAGTCTATGCGGACGTATTCCATAATATGGTCAGTACAAGTAAGCTCCACATCACCGCTCGGAAGGGCGAGTACATGCTGCTTGACAAGTCAGCCGGAGGCCACGTCAGTCACACCATTTTCCAGCTTCCCGGCAAAATGGGAAAGGGTGTACTCGTAACACCTACCGTACACGGGAACCTTCTCGTAGGTCCGACATCCATAGATACCGAGGATAAGGATGGCACCAACACGACCGCAAAGGGGCTTGATTTTCTGGCAGAAACAGCTTCCTGCAGTGTTAAGGACATTCCTTTCCGTCAGGTCATCACATCGTTTGCCGGTCTCCGTGCCCACGAAGATGGCGGCGATTTCGTAATCGGTGAGGTTGAAGATGCCAAGGGCTTCTTTGATGCCGCCGGAATTGAATCCCCCGGACTTTCTTCCGCGCCTGCAATTGGTGAGATGGTCGCCAAAATGGTTGCAGAGAAATTACAACTCTCACCAAACCCGGACTTTGTCGGAACACGTAAGGGTATCCTCCGTCCCGATACGCTTTCCATAGAAGACCGCAATAATCTTATCAGGGAAAATCCTGCATACGGCAATATCATCTGCCGCTGTGAAATGATTTCCGAGGGCGAAATCCTTGATGCAATTCACCGCCCACTCGGAGCCCGCTCGCTTGATGCCGTCAAGCGGCGTACACGTGCCGGCATGGGGCGTTGCCAATCCGGCTTTTGTTCCCCGAGAACGATGGAAATTCTGACCCGGGAAGTTCCGATGTCCATGTTCGAAGTAACCAAATGTGGCGGTAGTTCCGCTCTTGTGGTTGGTATAAACAAAGAATTCAAAGGAGGAGAATCGGTATGTTAACTTATGACTTAGTAATCATCGGCGGTGGTCCCGCCGGTCTTGCCGCAGCAGTTAGTGCACATGACAACGGAATCTCTGACATTTTGATCATAGAGCGTGACAAGGAGCTGGGCGGCATTTTAAACCAATGTATCCACAACGGATTCGGTCTTCATACATTTAAAGAAGAGCTCACCGGTCCGGAATATGCCGCACGTTTTTCCAGACAGGTATATGACCGGAAGATCAACTACAAGCTGAACACCATGGTAATGGATATTTCCCATGAAAAGATTGTCACGGCAATGAACCATGAGGATGGAATGTTCCAGATTCAGGCAAAAGCCATTGTTCTCGCCATGGGCTGCCGGGAAAGAAGCCGCGGAGCACTCAATCTGCCAGGCTATCGCCCTGCCGGAATCTACTCCGCCGGAACAGCCCAGCGTCTTGTCAATATGGAAGGCTTTATGCCAGGTAAACGTGTAGTCATCCTAGGTTCCGGTGACATCGGGCTGATCATGGCCCGCCGTATGACGCTCGAAGGAGCCAAGGTCGAGGTGGTTGCAGAGCTGATGCCATACTCCGGCGGTCTCAAGCGCAACATTGTGCAATGTCTGAACGATTTTGATATTCCACTTATGCTCAGCCACACCGTTGTAAACATCGAAGGCAAAGAACGCGTAGAGGCTGTTACGATTGCCGAAGTCGGTCCTGACCGCAAACCGATCCCGGGAACAGAAATACGCTATGAGTGTGACACACTGCTGCTCTCCTGCGGGCTTCTCCCTGAAAATGAGCTTAGCCGCAGTGCCGGGATTGCGCTTTCCCCTGTCACCTCCGGTCCGGTTGTCAGTGACAATCTTGAAACCAATATTGATGGCATTTTTGCCTGCGGAAATGTTCTTCACGTACATGACCTTGTCGATTATGTTTCACAGGAGGCTGCGGCTGCCGGCAAGCATGCGGCTCATTATATCTTACATGGTAAAAACACAGAGGCTGCTGTAGCAGAAATTGTCCCGGAGGGCGGAATCCGCTATACTGTACCGAAATATATCCGGCCTACGGAGATGGAAGATACCCTTACGGTGCGTTTCCGCGTCGGTTCCGTCTATAAAAACTGCTCCATTGTCACCTACTGTGATGATGTCCAGATCTCCCGCCGCAAGCGCCCGGTCATGGCTCCCGGTGAGATGGAGCAGGTTATCCTAAACAAAGAAGTCCTTGCCAAGTATCCGGGCCTGTCAAAGATCCGCATCTGTATTGAAGAATCATGAATTGGAGGTGCCTTGATATGGAAAAAAGAGAATTAACCTGTATCGGCTGCCCGTTAGGCTGCAGCCTATCTGTTACGATAGAAAATGGTTCTGTGACTGAGGTTACGGGAAATACCTGTCCCCGCGGAGATGCCTACGCCAGAAAGGAAGTAACTAACCCTACCCGGATTGTTACCAGTACTGTGTCCGTATCCGGCGGTAAATCCCCGACGGTCTCCTGCAAGACCGAGCACGATATTCCAAAGAATAAGATTTTTGATGTGATCGATGCGCTAAAGACAATCTGTGTTCCAGCCCCTGTGAGCATCGGGGATGTTCTTCTTGCCGATGCCGCAGGAACCGGAGTTGCGATCGTTGCCACCAAGGATATCGCTGCATCCGAAGATTAAATCTGCAATGACAGGAACAGGTCGTACCAGGCAATACAGCTATCTGTCCATGCCTGCTGCGCCTGTTCCAGCGCTTCTGCCGCCTGTTCTAATTCCTTTGTTATTTCCGTGTGTCTCTCTTCCCACGATTCTTCCGGCGGTTCCTGTATCCTGCCTCTTTGATTGCCTGAATCCGCATTCTGCCCCTGCGCAGCCGCATCTGCCAGCAGTTTTTCCACTTCGCTTCTCCAGCTTTCCAGCTCATGCTCGCTGTATAGTCTCTTCCAGATCTCATATACTTTTGCATACTGCTGCTTTGCAGCCTCCACTGGTTCTGCCGCCAGCCGTAACCTCCAGTCCACATATGCCTCCTCGGTATTGATCTCCCGGAGTCTGTGGCGTTCTGCCTTCGGCACTGCCTTAAGATCTGCCACCAGCGCCTGATTTTCCGCCAGAACCATCGCAGAAAGATCTGCACCGTCTTCCCGCTTCGCACGCTCGATATAATGTGCATAGCCAAACGGATAATATAGTGCACGGCCGTTCTCAAAAACCAGCAAAGAATCTGCTACCTGCTCGATAAAATACCGGTCATGGGAGACAAACAGGATTGTTCCCGTATACGCGCGGAATGCAGATTCCAATGTCTCCTTCGCCGGAATATCCATGTGGTTCGTCGGCTCATCCAGGATCAAAAGGTTCGGTCTGCTGCACAAAAGCTCTGCCAGAACAAGTCTTGCCTTCTCACCACCAGACAGGTCACTGACTCGCTTTGCCGCGGCAGCTCCGCCAAATAGATACGATCCAAGTATCTGCCTGGCGTCCTTCTCCGTCATCGCCGGAAACAGATCATGGAAATGGTTGATCACCTGCTTATCTGATTCAACAGACGCTGACTGCTGGTCAAAATATCCCATCAGAATATTGTTTCCAAGCTCCGCTTTCCCCTCAACCGGTGGAATAAGCCCTGCAACTGTCTTCAGAAACGTACTTTTTCCGGTTCCGTTTTCCCCGATGATACCGATTTTCTGCCCGCGGCGCACACGAAGCGAAAGTTCAAGCAAAGCCCGGTCATAGCCAATTTTTAAATGCTCTGCCTCAAATACACTCTTGCTCCCCGGCGTAAGTGGCGTGATCTCTCCGGTAAATATATGTGCCTCACCCTCGCTGGGTCGTTCGATCCGTTCCATCCGTTCGAGCATCGTCTTACGGGAACGTGCAAAGGAGGCTTTTGTCGGCTTGTTCTTAAACTTTGTGATCAGCTCATTTAAGTGCCAGATTTCTTCCTGCTGCCGCTCATACGCCTTGGTCTGCAGTGCAATATTCTTTTGTTTTTGTGCACGATACGCAGTATAATTGCCTGCATAGCGCTGCAGATGCTTATCCTGCAATTCGTATACGGTCTCTACAACCTGATCCATAAAGAAACGGTCATGCGACACAAAAACAACCGCATAGTCGTATGTTTTCATGTACTGCTCCAACCATTCCACCGTGGCGATATCCAGGTGGTTGGTCGGCTCATCCAATAACAAAATATCCGGCTTTTCCAAAAGCAGCCGGATCAGTGAAATCTTCGTCTGTTCTCCTCCGGAAAAAGAGGACAATTTGCAGTGCTTACGTTCTTTTTCCAGCCCGAATCCCGTAAACAAACGATCATATTCCATCTCATACAAAAAACGCTCTTTGGAAAATCCATCCTTCTGTGGACAGCCCTCCAAGAGCAATTCTTCTACCGTTTTGTCCAGATCCGCCGTGCTGTTCTGCCGGAGCATCCCTACCGTGAGCCTGCGGTCCGTCACAATCCCGACACCCTGCCGCTTGTCATCCCGGTCCAGCTCCAATTCACCTGCAATCAGGCGCAGCAGAGTGGTCTTTCCTGCGCCGTTTTTCCCTACGACGGCAATCTTCTCCGTCCCCTTGATTTCAAACCGGATATGGGATAAAATCGTCTGTCCTCCTGCGGACACTGTCCCATCTATAATCTGGTAGCGCATAGTGTCAAATCCTCTGTCAATCTATTTTTGCAGGCAGCATTCCCACACCGCCCGTATAAAAGTCCACGTGCGTCATATCGCTTCAGGCCCCGCGTGCCATCTTATACCATCATAGTGAAAAATATCAGCTTCACAATTCTTTTGCAGCCCTTTCCCCCAGAAATGGGCTTTGTCGTTACTCTCAATGCGGCACATAAGCCCTTTGTTCAGTGCTCCGTGTGCCACGACCATAATCCGTGCTGCCGTCTTGTACTGCGGCTCGATCACTTGCTGCAAAAAATCCGAGGTGCGCGCCATAACATCGTCAATGCTCTCTCCACCCTCCGGCGGTATGTATCGATCCGGCGCGTCAAAGAAAAAGCGATATGGACAATCCTCTGCAAGCCATTCTTCCACACGCGCCCCTTCCATAACACCGAATGACATCTCCTTCAAACGTCCATCCCGTATGATCGGGATATTGCGGTGTCCACGGATCAGACACGCTGTCTCATACGCCCGGATCAGCGGTGATGCATAGATACAGTCAAAGGGAATGTTTTCCAGCTTTTCGCCCAACTCCCCTGCCAATTGCCTGCCGTATGCATTCAGTTCAATATCTCTTCGCCCCTGTAATCTCTTCTCGGCGTTCCAGACAGTCTGTCCATGCCGGATGATGTATAATTCCATGCTAACGCTCGTCCTCCATCGTCTCAAAGAATTTGGTATCGATTTCCGGATAAGACCGCTTTAAGGAGATCGGCTTGCCGCTTCTATTTAAAAAGCAATGACTGCTCTTTGCCGTGCACCGGATCTCACCGTTTTTCTTATCGTACATATTGTACTCAATCTCCATGCGGATGCCGTCGTATTTTACAAGGCGCGGTTCAATAACCACAATATCGTCAAAATGCACCATACTGCGGTAATTAACTTCAATGGATAACACCGGGCTGATGATCTCCATCTCTTCCATCTGCTTGTAACTTAATCCGATCTGATCCATCAGATTGATTCTTGCTTCTTCCATCCACTTTACATAATTTGAGTGATGGATAATGCCCATCTGGTCGGTCTCATGATACTGCGCCCTGCGCTCATACGGGGTGATGTGTATCGGATCAGCCTGTGTATTTACCTGAATTTCATGCTTTGCCATTGTGTTACCCTCCTTTATATTTTCTGCTTCTATTATACTACGATTCTTCGTTTTCTGCTACATTGCCTCGCACATGACGATGTTCTTTAGTTTCCTTGCAAGGGTTCCTGTGTCCCCGCCGATGCGCTGGATTCCCATCAGGGTCGTGATTCCACAGGATGGCTCATTAGAAAAATAAGTCCCAAGCCAGCCATTCCAGCCGTATTCTCCCTTCTGCGCAAGAAAGTTTACCCCGGAAACCATTCCTTCCTCTACTGCCTTTTTCATGGCATTATATAGTCTGTCGTACATATTCATTCTATCCCCTCCAATCAGATTATTGCGTGCGGTCGCACAAGTACAACTTAAAAAGCCCGCTCTCACATATGTGTAAGCGGGCTGCCTTCCTTTATTTGGGTTATCTGTCTTCGATCGGCTGATATGGCACATGGTTTCCAACGTACATATATGCCGGGCGGATGATTTTGCTCGCGTTAAGCAGCTCTTCCAGCCGGTGTGCACTCCAGCCTGGGATACGGGCAATCGCAAAGATCGGCGTAAAGAGTTCTTCCGGAATACCAAGCATCGTATATACAAATCCGCTGTAAAAGTCGACATTCGCACAGACATTCTTAAATACACGCTTGCGCTCCATGATCAATCGTGCTGCAATGCGCTCCACAGACTCATAAAGATGGAATTCTTCCAGCAAGTTCTTCTCCTCGGCAAGCTTTCTCGCGTATTTCTTCAGGATTACCTCTCTCGGATCTGACAATGTATAAACAGCATGTCCCATTCCATAGATCAGACCGGAATGATCAAATGCTTCCTTATTCAAAATCTTCTTCAAATATTCTGTGATTGCAGCCTCATCCGTCCAATCCTTAACGTTCTCCTTGATATCCTTAAACATATTCTGAACCTTTAGGTTCGCGCCGCCATGTCTCGGTCCCTTAAGGGATGCGATAGAGGCCGCAGTAGATGAGTAAGTGTCTGTACCGGACGATGTGACAACATGCGTGGTAAAGGTTGAGTTATTACCGCCACCATGCTCTGCATGCAGAATCAATGCAACATCAAGTACCTTGGCTTCAAGGTCTGTGTAACGTCCATCCGGTCGGAGCATCAGAAGAATATTCTCTGCCATGGACAACCCCTTTTTCGGATTGCGGATCATAAGTGTCTCATTTCTACGGAAATGCATGTAGGAATTGTAAGAATATACAGCAATCAACGGAAGTTTATTGATCAGCTCCAGAGACTGCCTCAGCACATTCTGTGGTGTGATGTCATCCGGATTAGAATCATATGTATATAAAGTAAGGACACATCTCTGCAACGCATTCATGATATTGGCATTGGAGGCCTTCATGATAACATCCCGAACGAATCTTCCTCCAAGATCCTGCATCTCAAACATGACATGCAAGAACATATCCAGCTCCTTCTGATTTGGAAGCTTTCCAAACATCAGAAGATATATTGTCTCCTCAAATCCAAACTTACGATCAGAAAGTCCTTCCACAAGATCAATGACATTTACTCCCTGATAGTACAGTTCCCCGTCGGAAGGGATCTTCTGTCCACCCTCCATACGATATGCGCACACATCAGAAATCTCGGTAAGTCCTGTTAAAACGCCTTTTCCGGAGGAATCTCTAAGTCCTCTCTTTACATCGTATTCCACGTAAAGATCCTGATCAATACGGTGATTATTCATCAACCGCTCCCGCAGGATCTCAACGTCCTGACGAAGGTCTCCCATCTGATGGAGGTCGAGCATCTCTACGCTCTGATCGATCTCCTCAAGTCCCTTCTTTTCTGTCATATCGGTTACTTCGTTGATTCTCTTTTCCATTGCATTCACCCCTAAGATTTGTCAAAATCATACAGCTTTTCCCATGAAAAAGCAAGACTTTTCCGTTTGCTGTGCATAAATACTCAAAAAAATGTTCCTGTCCACAGACACTCCGGCAAACAACGGCTTACAAAATAATAAAGACAAGGTACTCGAAACGTGTTATAATCGAACTTACATATTAATAGAAACGAAAGGAAAAACCAATGAAACATTACATAAAATATGCACTTATTGCCATCTGTGCGTGTGCGGTTCTGTGCGCACCGCTTAAAACAAATGCATTGGCTGCAGAGGTTACCCAGCAGGAGACCAGCTTTGCCGATGCCGGCAGCACAGCAGATGTATCTGCAGAATCTGATGCCGCCGTAACCTCCGTGGATGACACCGATGCCGTTTCTGAGCAGTCCATCTCCCTGTCAGATTGCAAGATCTCACTTTCCAAAACGGTATATAACTACACCGGCAAAGAGAAAAAACCTGCTATCAGCGTGTACTCCGGGAAGAAAAAACTTAAAAAGAACAGGGACTACACCGTAGCCTATGCAAACAATGTCCAAATCGGAACAGCTTCTGTCACAATCAGCGGGCTTGGCAATTATGAAGGAACAATCACCAAAAACTATACGATTTTTCCAAAGGCACCTGCTTCCGTAACTGCCGCAGTGGATGCACGTGAAATTATCGTCACCTGGTCCAAGAAAAAGTCCGTGGATGGCTATATCCTATACCGCCGTAGTGCAAAATCTGATAGCTGGCAGGAATTAAAGACATTTCCACGATCTAAGAAAATGAAATATGTGGATGATGACGTTACCTATGGTGTTACCTATGAATATGCAATACGGGCTTACAAAGACACGGAAAATGGCAGACTTTTAAGTGATTACAGCCAAGCAGCCAAGTGTGCCTTCAAAGCCGAGGCACCTGTCATCACCCAGCTTATGCCTGTTTCCGACAGTTCATTTTCCATCAAATGGGATCTGGTCGAAGATGCAGACGGATACATTGTCTACCAGAAAGTCGATGGTAAATGGAAGAAAGTCAAAACGGTTGCCGCATATGCCACCAATCATTGTACCATTCCGGGGCTTACTTATAAGAAAACTTACAGTTTTGCCATCCGGGCTTACTGGTTGTCTGATGATGGCACCAAACAAAGGGGAACCTTAAGCGAGTCTTGCAAAGAAAAGCTCTATTATGAAGCCAGATAT
The DNA here is from genome assembly GCA_022769125.1 of Agathobacter sp. Taxonomy (GTDB): domain Bacteria; phylum Bacillota; class Clostridia; order Lachnospirales; family Lachnospiraceae; genus Roseburia. Next base: position 43,961 of record JALEKN010000062.1, on the reverse strand, counting down.
CAGAATGGCTACAAGCTTTACTATGATGCCTCCGGGGATCTGATCACAAATGTGGAAGCCATCATCGGTCCGCAGAAATCCTACACGATCCAGATCAACCGCACCACAGATACTGTTACGGTGTATGCAGCTGATCCAGATAAGAAAGATTGTCTCATCCCCGTAAAGGCGTTCCTGTGTTCTACCGGAAAAGCAACACCTGCCGGCACTTTCCGCACAACGGACAAATACCGCTGGCATCCACTGTACCACAATGTCTATGGGCAATGGTGTACCCGGATCACCGGAAGCATACTGTTCCACTCCGTATATTACCTTACTAACAAGGATGCAAACTCGCTGGATGTCATCGAGTTTAACAAGCTTGGAACTCCCGCTTCCGCAGGCTGCATACGTCTTAACTGTGAAAATACCAAATGGATCTACGACAACTGTTCACGTCGCACGCAGGTTACCATCTATGATGATCCAAATCCGGGGCCACTCGGAACACCGGAGGAATTAACATTGGATGCCGACCATACCTGGGACCCAACAGATCCCGAAATGAAATATCTATGCAAAGAAAGAGGCTGCCATCAGGAATGATGGTAACCTCTTTTGCTTTCCCTTATTTTTCCTTTTCGACAAAATCTCCCACGCAAAACCTGCTATTTTTCTATCAGAAACAGCATATGTCAAAAAACGGGAGATAAGTAATGAATTATACACAGACACTAAATACCGAACTAAACGAAAGCATCCAGGCACTTGAGCTTCAATGCAATTACGGAAATGTTGCAAAGTATCTCGACATCATCCATGACCTGATGAACATCCATCATCTTCTGCAGTCGTGGTCCTTTGACCGTGGTGCCGCAGCTGAATTGATCGGGGCAGTCTATATTAAAAATTATGACTTCTATAAAAAAATCCGGAGCATTCCCGGCGTCATTCGGCTGCCGTTCTCAAAAGCTCCGGATCATGTTCTTATCTCAAATCTGTCTTTACAATTATGTTTTCTAAAAGAAAAGCTGCGCAATATGTCCGAGAATGAATGCACCGACATCCTGATCATACATACCTGCACACTGCTCTTAGATATGATCGAGCATGAGCGCTATGCCAGCTAGAGATTCGGACTATGCTGCATACATCTGCCCTTTTCGCATGCTCTTTAAGAAAAAGCCAAAGTCAACGATAACCATTACCGCACAGATGCACCAGGTGACCGGTTCGATGATGCATACACCCAGATAACCAAGTTTTGCTGTCAAAAAGCCTGCTGCAACAAATTTAAGTGCCATCTCTACAATACTTCCGCATACCGGCACGATCTTGTGTCCGACACCCTGCAGACAGCTTCTTAAGATCAGGAGAAAGCACAGCACCGGGAAAAATGCGATATTGATGCGCAGGTAACGGAGCGCCGTCGCCAGCAGCTGTTCGTTGTGGCTGCCTGATATAAACCGAATAATCGGAAGTCCGAAACAGAATGCACAAACAATGCAGAAAAATGCCCAGCACAATGCAATTCCGATTCCACTCTTAATTCCCTTCTGGATCCGCTCATGGTTCCCTGCACCATAATTCTGTCCGGTGAAGGTTGAGCAGGCGGTTGTCAGCGCACCAAACGGCATCATGAAGATCTCGTCAACCTTTCTGCCCGCCGTATGTGCGGCAATGATTTCCTCTCCAAGCGAGTTGACCGCACTCTGGAGCGCAACCGACCCGATCTGTACAACCTCGATCATAAGCATCATGGAGAATCCCATCGACAGCAGATCCTTTGTCATCCTGCTCTCTGGTCTCATATCCTTTATAGACAAGGTAAGGATCGGGCATTTACGATAGATATAGACAATGCACAGCACCACAGATACCACCTGTGAAATCACGGTTGCGATTCCGGCTCCCCGCACACCCATGTTTAGGTATTTTACGAACCAGATATCGAGCACCACATTGATCAGGGAAGATAAGATCAAAAAGTATAGCGGCGTGCTGCTGTTCCCGATTGCACGCAGTATCGCGGAGAACATATTGTAAAAGACCGTTACGATCACGAACAATAAAATCACACGCATATAAGCATCCGTCTGGTCAATGATCGTATCTGGCGTTTTGAGCCATACCAGCACTGGACGCAGATATATCTGGCTGATGACCGTAAGTGCCACCGCGATTGTAAACGAAAGCATATAGATAAGTGCAACTGCTTTTTTCATCTGCTTTTCGTCCCTTGCTCCGAAGTATTTCGCGAGCACAACCGAGAATCCGTTACTGAAACCATTTGCAAAGCCGATCACAAGACCGTACAGCGAGGACGATGCCCCGACCGCTGCAAGGGAGGTATCTCCGAGCACATTTCCGATGATTGCAGTATCTACCACGTTATACAATTGCTGAAAAATGTTTCCTATAAATATAGGAAGTGCAAAGAATAAAATAGACTTTGTGATATTGCCCTCTGTCATATCGCGTGTTGCCGCCATAACTTCCGCTCCTCTCGTTTTCTTGCATTATAACGCATACTCCATAATTGCAAAATACTTTTATTTCATTTTTATGTAATACTTCATCGTTTTTGCGTGCTCCCCTTTGTAGAAAAGCGATTCCACAAAAATTGTAGAAATTCTTTCAACCGATCCTGCGGTGATAAGGTTGTGTCTTTTGTTGGCTTTGACACTCCCCGCCCGACTGTCCGTGGCAGAAAGACTTGCACTCAAACGTTATAGATTTTACAATTAGGGAAATAAGAGTATTTTGCAATCAATTTATGCATAGTAAAAAAGACAGCTTCGAACGCTGTCTTTTTAGGAGAAGGTATTTTTACTATGGGGTATAGCAAAAACTATATAATGTATTGGGGGGTTTTTACGTGAATTATAGTATCATGATTCCGCAAAGAAGTGTGCACAAACTTCACAAAATTTAAAGCTATTTTTTGTGCATAATTACAACAAACTTTTCCTTGATTTTCTGTAATCCGTATGGTATCCTAATAAACGGTTCGTTGGTCAAGCGGTTAAGACGCCGCCCTCTCACGGCGGAAACACGGGTTCGATTCCCGTACGGACTGCTTAAAGGTTACAGCATGATGCTGTAACCTTTTTTTCGATATAAAAAGGTCTATGGAGGTGTCAAATGAAAAAAGCAGTATACTGCCTGCTGGCGCTGCTGACTGTATCGGCAGTTTCCGGATGTTCTGTAAATCAGCCGGATGATGCATCAGCGGAGAGCGCATCCAAGTCCCACTCACGCTATGAGGAAGTCTTAAGTGAGGCAGAGGATTCCGCCGATGGCTGGAGCGATTCCTGCGCGCTGGGTGAGGATAATTGGCTCATCTATTATGCCAAGGACGGCGAGACGCTTCGCATCGTCCAGACAAAGGGAACCGATGTCGTGGAAGAACATGCACTTGCATTCCGGGAATACTGTGATGTCAACTGCGCGTTTATCAGCATGGTCGATACGGATACCGGATACATTCTGTGTTGTAGCAGTCCCGGTCTCTCGCAGATGTCAAAATACCTCTTTAAGACAACCGATGGATGGAACAGCTACAAGCTTGCCTCAGAGCCTGATACCCACAACTATCCTACGGATATGGCTTTTTCCGATGAAAGCACCGGAATCATAACCACAGATTATCATGGTTACGACCAGTATGCCTATCAGACGGTAGATGGCGGAAATAGCTGGAGCGATCTTACAGTGGATGATTTTAGCAATGAAGTAATCTCCTATGTCGAGGGAGAGCACATTGAGTGGGAAAACAGGCAATGGACGCTCACCATATCCAAGGTACTGCCTGACGGCAGAGAGGCTTTGGTGTACCGGTCAGAAAATGGAGCGGATTGGAACTTAGACACCACAAATAAATAGAAGTATTTAAGAAAGCAAAACGCCAAGTCTAAAGACTTGGCGTTTTGCTAGTTCAACTTATTATCTTGTTCTTAGCACTCCGGCTCGATCAGACCGAAGGTATTGCCCTTTCTCTTGTATACCACATTGACCTCATCGGTCTCTGCATTGCGGAATACGAAGAAATCATGTCCTGACAATTCCATCTGGATGCATGCATCCTCCGGGTACATCGGCTTCATACCGAACTTCTTGGTACGGACGATCTTGATCGCCTCATCGGTATCATCCTCAGCCTCGATAAACTCCGGCTGGAAATACGCTTCTGCAGTCTGCTTCTTGGCAACTAACTTTGTGCGGTATTTTCTAAGCTGACGCTCAATAACTTCTTCGACCAGATCAATAGATACATACATATCATTGCTTACCTGCTCGGAACGGATAATGTGTCCCTTCACAGGAATGGTTACCTCAATCTTCTGACGTTCTTTCTCTACACTAAGTGTAACATAGACATCTGTGTCGGGAGTAAAGTATTTCTCCAACTTGGAAAGCTTCTCCTCAACAGCCCCCTTGAGTCCATCGGTAAGTTCAATGTTTCTTCCAGTAATTGTAATTCTCATGATGTCCACAACCCCTTTACTATAAATTCAAGCGTCTCACATGATGTAATGGTATGTAAGTTGCTTATGAGAAGATTATATCACAACTGCACAAAAAAGCAATCTGTTTTTGCTCAATTTTATACATTTTTTAAAATTGTCAAACTATTTTTTGAATTACGGCTGCTGTAGGGCTTCCAATTGGGAGGACAGCTCTTCCCAGGTCTCCATATCCCGCGCGATCTCCTCCTCCATCGCATCGATCTCCTTCTGGATCTCGGTCAGTTTTGAATAGCTGGATTGATACTCCGGACGTAACAGTTCAGCCTTAAGTTCATCCAGGCGGCTTTCCTTTTCTGCCAATTCCTCCTCTGCGCGCTGCACTTTTTTCTCCAGCTTGGAGCGCTCCTTTCCCGGATTGTAGTAACCCTTTGCGGCCGTCTCTGTGGAGCCTCCTGCAGCCGGCGTCTTCTCCGTAGTCCCGACTGTTGCGCCATTCTGGCTGATTGCACCACCCAGCACAGGATTGCTCTTGTATCCGTTTAAGGATTCTGCCATCTCACGGTCGAGCTTTTCCTGATACTCCGCGTAGCCGAATTGATACATATGCGTCGTACCATCCTCAAATACCAGCAGCTTATCTGCAACCTTCTTTACGAAATACCGGTCATGAGAAACAAAGATCAGTGTTCCCTTAAAATCCTTCAGCATGGATTCCAGCGTTTCTTTTCCGACAATATCCATGTGGTTGGTCGGCTCATCGAGAATCAGGACGTTCGGCCGCCGCTTTAAGATCTTACAAAGTGCCAGACGTACCTTCTCCCCACCGGAGAGCATATCAATGTTCTTAAATACATCCTCCCCACTGAAGAGGAAAGCGCCGAGTGCATTGCGCACCTCCGTCTCCGTCAGGTTCGGAAATTCATCCCAATAGTCTGCAAGAACTGTCTTGTTGCTGGAATACATCGCCATCTGCTGGTCAAAATACCCGATGCGGACATTCGTTCCATAGTGATACTCTCCCCCCAGCGCCGGTATCTTGTCAACAATCGTCTTCAGGAAAGTTGATTTTCCGAGCCCGTTTCCACCAAGGATTCCAAGCTTTTCTCCCTTCTTTAAGTCAAGAGAGACGGTTGAGAGTACATGGTCATACCCGATTGCAAGGTTGCTTACGGAAAGCACATCATTGCCGGTCTCAATCTCAGGTTGGAAATTGGCATGGAACGTCTTGTTATCGTACTTGTCCGGAGCCTCGATGATCACCATGTGCTCGATTGCTTTCTGCTTGGATCTTGCCATGGAAACTTTTGTCGGCTTGTTCTTGAAGCGGTCTACCATGCGCTGCAGGCGTTCGATCTCCTTCTGCTGCGCAATGTGATCCTTCATCTGCTTCTCATAATTTTCCTTCTTGCGTGCCACGAAAGCGGTATAGTTACCCGGATAGCGCTTTGCTGTTCCGTATTCGATCTCGTAGACCACATCAACCACATTGTCGAGGAACATTCGGTCATGGGATACGACAACAACAGCTTTCGGATATGACTTCAAATAACCCTCCAGCCACTCGATTGTTGTGACATCCAGGTGATTTGTCGGTTCGTCAAGAAGTAAAATATCCGGCTTTGACAAAAGCAGCTTGATAAATGCGATTTTTGTCTGCTGCCCACCGGAAAAATCGCGAAGCGGTTTCTTGCGCTCCTCCTCGGAGAAACCAAACTTGCGGATCAGTACTTCATACTCCTTCTCAAAGTAATACCCACCATCCTCTTTAAAGGATTCTTCCATTGCAGTGTAGCGTGCTACTTTTTCATCCGAATAATCATGTTCGAGTTCCGCTGCCGCGCGCTCAAGCTCCTCCTTGCGGCGGATCATCGGTGCAAATACCTTACGGATTTCCTCCTCTAAAGTAATGTCAGGATTTTCAAATGCAATCTGTTTTAAATACCCAATCTCCGGGTTGCCAGCCTTAGCGATGGAGGATTCCTCCCCATCCCATTTTTCAAGCTCCACTTCCCCGGAAATCAATTTGAGCAGCGTTGTCTTTCCACATCCGTTGCGTCCGACAACTGCAATCTTCTCATTATTTCTTATCTCAAAGTAAATGTCATGCAAAATGACGTCATCGGCAAATGCGACTGCGCCATTGCTGATTTGGTATAACATAAATATTCCTCTTGTCTTTCTGGCAGTATCTCTTCATGTGAAAGAGCAGCGGACTATATCTCATCTGCTCCCAGAAGATAATTGATATACTGTTGTGCTGTTCGCCCGGAAATTCCTCCATGGCTTAATTCCCACCGGTTTGCTCCAGCGCAAAGTTCCTCGTCGGACATCGTAATACCGGCGCGATGTGCCAGATTGGTCACAATCGCAAAGTATTCCTTCTGTGTCGGCTTGGAGTAGCTGATCGTCACACCGAAGCGGTTGACTAAAGAAAGTTTCTCCTCAATGGTATCAGAATGGTGCTTATCGTTGGCATTGTCCTGATCGTTGCGGTCATTCCAGCTTTCCTTGATCAGATGTCTGCGGTTTGAAGTTGCATAGATCAAAATATTATCCGGTCTGGTCTCAACACCACCCTCGATGACCGCCTTTAAGAACTTGTATTCGATCTCATGTTCCTCAAAGGACAGATCATCCATATAAATGATAAAACGGTAATTACGATTCTTGATCTCCGAAATAATGGAAGACAGATGCTTAAACTGATGCTTATAAATTTCGATCATGCGCAGTCCATCATCATAGTACTGGTTAACAATCGCCTTGATGCTTGTTGACTTTCCGGTTCCGCTGTCGCCAAACAAAAGCACGTTGTTCGCTTTTTTGCCCTGCACAAACGCCTCAGTATTCTCAACCAGCTTCTGTTTCTGGATCTCATATCCGATCAGATCATCCAGCAGTACCGCATCCATATTGTTGATAGCCCGAAACCGGATACCGCCGTCTGCCTTCTCATCGATACGGAATGCCTTGTTCAGACCGAACATGCCAACGCCGTATGCTTTATAAAAATCTGTTACCGCATCAAAAAACTCTTTTTCATCCTTTGCGTCCTCTAACTTTTTGCTTAAAGCACGCACCTTTTCGCTGACGTTTTTATTATACATCAGCTCCTTCTTATGAATCGCATGATAGTCAGACAATCTGCTAAAGCAGTTGATTCCAAGATCATGCTCGATCGGCCCGAAATCATAATCAAAAAGTGCTTTTACGATTCGAAAGTCATTCTGTACAAGTTCATTGACCGTTCCGTCACTTGCTCCCACCTTCTCGCAGGTCAGTGAGAACGGATTCTCGCTCATCATAAGGAAAAAGGTAAGATAGTTGTGCCACAGATTATCATCAAATCCGTAATCGGTCGCCACCTTCAATAAGTGCTTTACCTGTGTATTGATATCACGCACCAATTCTGTCCTGTTGTATGTACCACTTTCGTATTTTCCAAAAAGTTCACCAAGCTGATAAAGAATGCTATCCTTCTCAAGATCTCCATACATCAAAAGCTGTGCAATTTCCTGATACATAAATCATTTTCACAGCAGATATATCCCTACGTCTGCTGTGTTCTCCTTTCTGTAATCTTCCCACCGTGAATGGAGGATTAAAATTTCCGTGCCATTTTGTGTGTATCTGCCCTTTTTATTTCTGGCTTGCCGCAAGATTCTTAAGCTCTTGTACAAGTTCTATGTCGGATCTTTGTACCCGCATGTTCGCGGTCGTCGGTGTCCCGTCCGGTTTTGTGACCGTGATCTCGATCACGCTGCCCTCCTCAACTCCCTGTGTAAAAACTGTCTGAAAAAATGCCGCAAATTTGGGGTGTGTCTTTTCAAATTGGTTCTTTGCTCCCATCAGTTTCATGATTGCTGCCGGATTTACCATGTCATTTCTCCTTTGTATCCTTCTTTTCTATGATTGTGTGCCGGATGGGCGGATCAGCCGTGCGATTTCTAGCGCCGTATCCGAGATCCGTGGATCAGCTTCCCTCGCGCAGTCACCCGCCGCAATATGGTTGATCCTTGTAAATAATTGCATCAATGCTCTAAAATCATGTTCCTTCTGCAGGATATTTGCCTCACCGCGCCGCTTCTCCTCGTCCGCCGTTGCGATCACCTGCATTGCCAGCCGCAGCTCCCCGGTTATGTCCGATGCCTCCATCAGTACATCCGGCCGCTCGGCGTGCTTCTTCATAAAATAATCCTTCGCCCCGGCGATGTCCTCCGCCGCAAAATACTCTGCGAGGCGCTCCTTTATCTCCCGCGTCTCCACCTTTTCGCCAAGCATTCCGACTTTGCACTCGTACACGGACAATTTGTTAACCGTCACCCACACCAGAAGCAAAAATTCCGATATAAAGCCGAATACGCGCTTGTGGTAGGAATCCTCGTCCGTGTCGAGATCGATCCGTTTTGCAACCTCAAAGAAAATGGAAAACAACCACTTGCAATACGCATCATAGTTTTTCTTCGAAGTCACAAACATATTGCCAAAATAGGTGTCCGGTCCGTTAACCAGCCGCACAAATGTCCCATGATATTCCGGATATAGCTCCCGTATGACCTCTCCGGTCATATCAAGTGCCTTTATATTATGGTTTGCTGCAAACCCGAAATGATAGGAATTGTTCAGATGCACCTTACGCGTCGTGATCAGATCGTATTCCCGCAAAAGAGCCCGGTACTGCTGCTCGGTATATATCTGCTCCCGCTCATCAATGAGATATCTCCTGTAATGGCAGGTACCTACATATTCCACATCTGCAACATTCTTCCAAACCCAGTACAAACCCGTCAATTCACTATAATAGCAGTTTCTGTCCGAAATATTATCACCGGTATCATCTCTTAAATAGCCAAGCGGCGCATTCGTCGCACTTCCTACCTGAATCGGGACATACATAGGATCCGGCGGAATCGGAAATGCCTTGTGCGTCATTGCATATATTCTCAAAAAGGAGGCTGTGTGTTTTTCCATAATCCACCTGCGTTACCTATTATTACAAAATGTGCTCCAATGTCGTTTTAAGCGGTTTAAGTCCCATTGCCTCATAGAACTTTCTCGCAGATGGATTGAGTTCCCATACGTTAAGGGTGATGTGATAGCATCCTAATCTTTTTGCCTCGTCACATACATAATGGTACAAAGCAGAACCAATGTGCTCTCCCCTGCTCTTCTCATCCACGCACAGATCATCTATATAAAGTGTCTTCATATCCTGGCAGCTCTTATCATCCTTGACCTCCTGAAGCAGACAAAACGCATAACCGCTCACAATACCATTCGTATTTTCCGCTACATATACCGGTCTGGCATCATCCTGAATGATTTCTAAGAGTTCTCCTTCTGTATACTTCTTTGCGCCCGGGCGGAAAATATCCGGTCTTCCATCTGAATGCACCTTGTGCACCTGATACAAAAGCTCCTTGATGCGCCCAATGTCGCTGATTTCTGCTCTTCTAAGTTTCATTCTGTATCCTTTCTTTCCTTACATTGGCTCTGCTTAATCTCCTGTCGATAAGCATACTTCTTTTTATTATAGCTCGATTTCTCGGGAAGTTCAAATATTTGCCGCATTTTCCGAAGAATTTTGTTGTAAAATAAAAGAATACCGGCTGTTCCTTCTCTTAGGCACAGCCGGCACATATTTAACATTATAAAATTAAAATTCAACGCGGATTGTCGTTCCTTCTCCAACCTCACTGTCAAGATAGAGTTTCGCATCATGCAGCTCTACGATATGCTTTACGATTGCAAGTCCGAGTCCCGTTCCCCCGGTCTCCCTTGAGCGGCTCTTGTCTACACGATAGAAACGTTCGAACACACGCTCCTGCTGGTTCTTCGGAATACCGATTCCATTGTCCTGTACAATCAGCATTGGTTTGTCATTTTCCTTTGCAATCGTCACATGAACATAACCACCCTCATTATTATAGCGGATTGCATTCTGGCAAAGATTATCCATAAGCTCCCGTATCATCTCCCGGTTTGCACGCACCATGCAGGAGGTTCCGGTAAGGGTGAGGCTGATATTGCGCTTCTGGGCGTTCATTACAAGTGCTTCCGTACACTCCGAAGCAACCTCATACAGATCCAACAGTTCAAATCCCTGCTGTTCCTGGCTGTGATCAAGCTCCGATAAACGTATGATATCATTAATAAGAGTGACAAGGCGATCCGCATTTCTGCGGATTTCCTTGGCAATATGTTCTTCCTGAGAAACATCCACCATATGATTTTCAATCAACTCCGCATACCCAGAAATTGCCGTAAGCGGAGTCTTTAATTCGTGAGACACATTCGCTGTAAAATCCTGACGGCTTTTCGCTGCCGCAAGGATATTCTCATGCTGCATCCGTATAGTATTCATAAACGGAACCAGCTCCTTGTATTCCGCTCCATCGGAGGTGTCCTCCAGATTCTGTGCCATTTTCTCGATCGGTTGCAATAGCTGTTTGGTCAGTAAGTGTGCCAGAAATACACACACGACAATAATGACTGCAAGGATCAGGGCAATCGCCGGTGCGACGGTCACGAACACACTCACCATGCTGCGCGCCTCGGTAGAAACACGAAGTACCGTTCCATCCTTCAGACGAATCGCATAGTAAAAGGTACTCATATTCATCGTGTCCGACTCCCGCACGATCGCCCCCGTTCCGTTCTCAAACGCATCGCGGATTTCCGGACGGTCTGCATGGTTCTCCATCTTCGCAGCATTCATATCCTTATCGTAGAGAACCGTGCCATCGGAATCCACCCAGGTGATACGCAGATCCGGTATCGAGTTCTGCTGTGATTGGCTGTTTGTATAATTGGCAAGTATCGTCTGCCTGTTCTCCTTCTGGAAGATCCCTGTGTCGCGAAGAGCCTCCGCACACATCTGCAGATCCGACTGCACCTGTCTTTGAAAAAGTCCGTAGTAGATCATCGTAATGCCAAGCGCGGTCGCCACAACGGCAAGTACAGCGATCGCAATCAGTCTTGAATTGATCTTTTTCTTCATAGTATCTAAGCTTCCTGTCTGTTTGCTGTGATTTTATCCGTCATCCCTATTCAATCACATATCCGACATTGCGGACGGTCCGGATATGATTACCACCTTCCCCAAGCTTCTGCCGCAGGGTTTTGATATGTACATCTACGGTTCTTGACTCACCCTCAAAATCCGTACCCCAGACATGACGCATGATCGTCTCGCGTGACAATACCACATTCTGGTTTGTCATCAAAAAACGCAGAAGTTCATACTCTTTAAAGGTAAGCTCCACCGGTTTCTCCGATACGTATACCATATGACGTTCATGATCCATCATAATGTTATCGAGTACATGGAACTTGACTTCTTCCCCTTCTGTTCTCCGAAGCAGCGCCTTTACCCTGGTGATCAGCTCCATAACAGAAAACGGCTTCTTGATATAATCATCCGCACCGTCATCTAAACCCTTGATCATATCCATCTCGGTTGATTTTGCCGTCACCATGATGATCGGCAGTCGTTTGGTTGCCGGGTTCTTACGAAGCTTCTTCACTATATCATATCCATTTTCGTCCGGAAGCATGATGTCAAGCAGTACAAGATCCGGTACGATCTCATCCAGCTTTCGGTAAAAGTCTTTTGCCTTTTCAAACGCATAGACCATATAATTGCTATTTTTTAATGCGATCGTCTCGATCTCGCGGATGCTCTCGTCATCCTCGACAATATATATCAGTGCCATCTTCTACCTACTCTTTTCTTTTTTTATTTTCTCCGGAAGCAGATACTTCTCTCTGAGTACCCCAACTTCCTGATGAAATGCATAATTTTCTTCTGTTGTCAGTTCTTCAAGATATTCGTGGGTATCAAACTCATCCACACTGACCTCGATCATACAGACCGCAACATTGGAGCAATGATCTGCGACACGCTCCATATTTCTTATGATGTCTTCAAGGATCAATCCAAGTTCAATCGTACATTTACCCTTGCGCAGCCGCTTGATATGGCGCTGGCGAAGCTGCAGATTCAGTTCGTCAATAACCTGCTCCAAAGGCTCGATGTGCCTGGCATCGTCCAGATCCCACCGTTTGAACACATCCACCGTCCGATCAACAATATCATTGACCGCATGCATGTATACACCAAGTTCTTCCTCTGCCCGATCCGAGAATTTCAGGTCACGCTCCCTCATCTCGTCAATGGAATCCGTGATGTTGATCGCATGGTCCGAGATCCGCTCATAGTCGCTGATGCAGTGCAAAAGAACAGAAAGTGTCCGGCTGTCCTTCTGGGATAGATCCTTGCTGCTTAACTTGACAAGATAACTTCCGAGCACATCCTCGTAATGGTCGATCTCCTGCTCCAGCGCGATCACCCGATCCCGCTTTTCTCTAGAATAATCCTGTATGCAGGTAAGCGCAAGCGAAATTGCATCTTTGGCCTTGTAGCCCATGTCTATGGCCGCATTCTTGCACAGCTCAATCGCAAATCCCGGCTGCTCCAGGAAACGCTCGTCGAGGATCGGGGCACTTTCCCTTTTCTCCTCGGTGTGGTTCCCGATATGCTCCGGGATAGCAAGCGTTGCAAGCTTCTCCAATTGCTTTGCAAACGGAAAGAGCACGATCGTACAGCCGATATTGAACAGACTGTGGATCACGGCGATTCCCGCAGCTTTTGCCGATTCTCCCAAAAATGCAAAGTGTACAAAGCTGTTGAGCGTATAGAATACGACCATGAACAGGATCGTTCCGATCAGGTTGAAAAACAGATGCACCATGGATGCACGTTTTGCATTCTTACTCGCTCCGATTGAGGAAATAATCGCTGTCACACACGTTCCAATATTCTGTCCCATGATGATCGGGAGTGCCGTTGCATAGCTTACTGCACCGGTGACACACAGTGCCTGCAGGATTCCGACCGATGCGGAAGAACTTTGGATGATTGCCGTAAGGATTGTTCCGGCAAGCATTCCAAGTATCGGATTTGAAAAAGCGGTAAGGATACCTGTAAAGCCCTCATCATCCGCAAGTGGCGCAACCGCACCACTCATCGTTTCCATTCCGAACATCAGCACTGCAAAACCAAGCAGGATACTTCCGATTTCACGCTTTTTGGTATTTTCCTTCTCGGTCATCGTAAAAATGATACCGATCGCCGCAAGAACCGGCGCAAAGGATGACGGTTTTAAGAGCTGCACCCATACATTGGCGCTCTCAATTCCAGTCAAAGAAAGCAACCAGGAGGTTACGGTCGTTCCGATATTCGCGCCCATAATAATCCCGGCTGCCTGTGAAAGCTGCATGATGCCGGAATTTACAAAGCCTACTACCATAACGGTCGTTGCGGAAGATGACTGGATTACCGCAGTAACTGCTGCACCGAGCAATACCGCCATAATCCGCTTCTGTGTCAGCTTTTCTAAGATCTGCTCCATTCTGCCACCAGATAGCTTCGCAAGCCCATCCCCCATGACATTCATTCCGAACAGAAACATTGCAAGACCGCCGATTAACGTAAGTACACCAAATATGTCCATATAGTCTCCTTCTTTTTACATACTCTTCTTTTATTTTTCACATTTCCCATATTACAAACCGTATGTAAAATCTACATGGACATTTATGTAAAATCTATGTAAAATCAGCACCATTTACCTATTTAATTCTCTGTTTGAGCGCTAAATGCAAAGATAACCCACTCGGAAATGTTCGTTGCATGATCGCCGATACGCTCAAAATACTTCGCGATCATCAGAAAATCAGTTGCCTGCTCGCCGTTGTCCGGAGCCTCATGGATCAGGGAAATCAGTTTCTGCTTTACCTCATCAAACAGCGCATCGATGATATCATCATGCTTTATTACCGACTGTGCCTTCTCGATATCTTTCTCCACATATGCCTCAATGCTTCGGATGAGCATGATCATGGTCTCGGTTGCCATCTTCTTGATCAGATCAAGTGTAAACGGATACGGCTGATTTCCCAGCATAACAGTGATCTCTGAAATATCTGCGGCATGATCTCCGATTCGCTCCATATCCGTAACCATCTTCATTGCCGCTGAGATGGTGCGCAGATCGCGTGCTACCGGCTGCTGCTGCATCAGAAGATTAAAGCAGATGCTCTCGATCTTCTTCTGCTGGCGGTCGATCTCCTCATCTCTTGCCATGATTTCTTCCGCAAGTGTTACATTCTGGTTGACTAACGCATCAATCGCTTTTTCGATGGAATCCTCGATCATGGTTCCCATCCGCATCATTTCTTCATTGAGCTGATTAAGCTGCTCGTCGAATTTGGATCTCATTAACCAAACCTCCCTGTGATATAATCTTCTGTCCGCTTATCCCTCGGATACGCGAATACATTCTTTGTCTCACCGAATTCTACCATCTCACCTACCAGGAAGAAGGCTGTATCATCGGAAACACGTACTGCCTGCTGCATATTATGTGTAACAACGACTACCGTATACTTTTTCTTGAGTTCCTCCATCAGATCCTCGATCTTGGAGGTAGATATCGGGTCAAGTGCCGAAGTCGGCTCATCCATCAAAAGCACCTCCGGCTGAACCGCAAGCGCACGCGCGATACAGATTCTCTGCTGCTGCCCACCAGACAGACCAAGCGCTGATTTTTTCAGGCGGTCCTTGACCTCGTCAAAGATTGCTGCCCCGCGCAGGCTCTCTTCCACGATCTCGTCAAGTTTACGCTTATCCTTGATTCCGTGGACTCTCGGTCCATACGCAATATTGTCATAAATGCTCATTGGGAACGGATTCGGCTGCTGGAATACCATTCCGACTTTTTTCCTAAGGATCGTTGTATCGACGCCCTCAGCGTAGATATCCTCGCCGTCTAAAAGGACGGTTCCCTCAATACGCACATTGTCTACCAGATCATTCATGCGGTTGAGCGTCTTTAAAAAAGTGGACTTTCCGCATCCGGACGGTCCGATAAACGCCGTGACGGCGTTTTTCTTGATCTGCATGTTCACGCCCTTGAGCGCGTGGTTATCACCGTAGTACAAGTGCAGATCTTTTACTGTAAATGCAATTTCACTCATATATCTTTCCCTGCTTTCTGTTGCTTAATCGATGCGGTGTACGTCAAATTTTGCTGCGAGACGCTTGGTTGCCAGATTGATGATAAGCACAATGACCAGAAGAACTACTGCAATACCGAAGGCTGTGGTAAAGTCACCCTCGCTCGTCGCGCTCAAGTACAACTGGATCGTGAGTGTTCCGCCGGACTGCATCGGCTTTTTCAGATATCCGTCAAGTGCCTTTGGCAAAAGCTTTGCGCTTCCTGCCGTAAACAAAAGCGCTGCCGACTCGCCTACAATACGTCCGATTGCAAGGATCGCTCCCGTTATGATTCCCGGCATTGCGGACGGCAGAAGAATAGTTCGTATCATATACCATTTTCCTGTGCCTAGTCCGATCGCGCCATTCCGATAGCTGTCCGGAACTGTCTTTAATGCTTCCTGTGTATTTCTTGTTATCAGGGGCAGTACCATCAGGATCAGGGTAAACGAACCGGTCAGCAATGAGTATCCCATGTTTAACGTCACACCAAAGAACAGACTTCCGAACAATCCAAAGATGATGGACGGGATTCCGGCAAGCGTCTCCGTTGCAAATTCGATGACCGTAACCAGCTTACCCGGTTTTGCGTATTCATTTAAGTATACGGCTGCGCCGACTCCGATCGGTGTTGCGATCACCATCGTGATGACAATAATATACAGCGTATTTACGATATTTCCGGCGATTCCCACTGTGCCGCGGAGCACCGAAGTTACTGAAGTAAGGAAGCTCCAGTTGACCGCGCGGATTCCTTTCGCGCAGACATACAGGATGATGGTTGCCAACAGGGCAACGGAAAATGCTGCACAGATATAGATCAGGGTGTTCCATGCTACATCGCCCGGGTGCCGTTTGCTTTTCTGGAGGGATGTTCCTATATTTGTATCTGTATTATGCAAGGTCCTTCTCTCCTTTCTTCTTCATCTTCAGCAATATGAGATTGACAATCATAATAAATATGTAGAGGACAAGTCCGACGGTAAAAAGTACCTGTCTGTGGACTCCTCCGGCGTATCCCATCTCACTGACGATCTGTGTGGTAAGGAAACGGACGGAATTGAACGGAAGCGGGAAGTTGACTGCGCCACCAGCTACCATATTGATTGCCATTGCCTCTCCGAGCGCCCTGCCGATACCAAGCACCACGCCTGTCATGATTCCGGATTTTGCCGCCGGGATCGTGACTTTAAAAATGGTCTGGATCTTGGTTGCTCCGAGTGCGAGTGATGCGGATCTCAGATAATCCGGCACCGCACGGATGGAGGAAGCACTGATATTGATCACGGTCGGAAGGATCATGATAGCAAGCACGATCACCGCTGCGAGCAGATTTGCACCACCGGTAAACTGATGTGTTGCCGAGCCCTTGAATATCAATTTCTCCAGCTTATATAAAAACGGATTCAAAAGCATAAGTCCGAGCAATCCGTAGATTACAGATGGGATTGCTGCCAGAAGTTCGACCGCCGGCTGCACGATCGCTGCCAGCTTCTTGTTCGATACTTCTGTTAAAAATACAGCGGTGAGAAGTCCGATCGGAACACCGATCGCAACTGCTGCTGCAGTTCCTATGATAGAGGATAAGATAATATATAAAATTCCGTAAGACGGTTCACTTGCGGTTGGTTTCCATTCAGTTTTGAAAAACAAGTCAGTAACCCCGACGCTTTTCAATGCCGGGGTTCCCTTCATAAACATATAGACTGTGATGGAGCAAACCGCAAAGATAGCGATGATGGCGCAGATCAGGAAAATAATCTTGGCAATCAGTTCGACGACCGACTTGGAAACGCCTTTGCTATGTATGGATGCGTATTCGTTCATCTTTTGCTCCTTTTACTGTGGGAGAATCAGTCCGACGTTAGAGATTACAGTCTGTCCTGCGTCAGATGCGATAAAGTCAAACCAGGTCTTTACAAGCTCGTTCTGGTCAGCGATCTCGCCCTTTGTTGCCATTACGAATGGACGGGAGAGAAGGTATCCGCCTGCTAAGATGTTCTCTTCGGTTGCTGCTACACCGTCAAGCGCAAGCGCATTCACGCTGTCATCTACTACATCAAGAGAGACATATCCGATTGCTCCCGGCGTGGATGCTACCTTTGCAAGAACTGCGCCTGTGGTATCAAGCTCCTGTGCGTATGCACATGCATCCTCAACCTTTAACAGCTCCTCAAATGCTCCTCTTGTACCGGAACCAGCCTCACGTCCGATTACTACGATAGCTTCATCTGCTCCTCCAAGTTCGCTCCAGTTTGTATACTCTCCGGTATAGATCTTTGTAAGATCATCAGAAGTGATATCAAGCACCGTGTTCGCCGGATCCGTAATTACTGCAATTCCGTCAATTGCCACGATGTTCTCGACTGCACCTGCCGCAATCTCTTCATCCTTTAATGTTCTTGAAGAATCGCCGATATCTACGCTTCCTGCTGTAAGAGCCTCAAGTCCTGCACCGGATCCTGTATACTCTACGGTTACGGTGATGTTCGGGTACTCCTCCATAAATGCCTCAGAAAGTGCCTCACAAACCTTTTCCATTGAAGTGCTTCCTGCAAGTGTAACGGTTCCGCTAAGCTCTGCCGGATCTGTGGTTGCTGCATCTGCAGCTCCGTTATCTGTGCTGTTATCTGCTGCGCTGTTATCTGCTGTTCCATTTGCAGTGTTGTCATTTGCACTGTCATTTGTTCCATTGCTCTGGCATCCTGCCATGCTTGCTGCAACCATTCCACATACGGCTGCTGTTGCTACCATTTTCACAAACTTGTTTTTCATTCTTTTTTCCTCTCCTGCAACTACCTTTTTATAAGTAACTGCTTTCTTTCTGTTTTCTTTTTGTTTACATCGCATATCCTATCAACCGAATGTAAAGTGCAAAATCATTTGTCTGTAAAAACTATGTGAAAACAGAATGAAGAAAATCCGGTTGTTCTTCCCCACCTCTTTGCCCCCAAAAGCGAAAACGACTTCGGCTAATTGCCAAAGTCGTTCTCCTGCGAAAGCTCCATAATATTACGTACCATTTTATCCAGCCGCCGGCTCCATTTTGCATATTTGCGGATCTGAAGCTCCATCTCATCCGGCAGAGGTTCGTTCTTTTTATATCTTAGTTTTGTATCAAGGGATGCCCATGCGTCCATGAGGATCGTCCGTATCTGGATTTCAACCTCCATGAAGTACGTTTTGTTCTCAACGGTCACCGGCGCCCTACAGACAACATGATAACTCTCGTAACCATTCTTTTTCGGTTTGCGGACGTAATCCTTCACCTTTACGATCTCATAGCGTCCATCATCCGCAATCTTACGGGCAATCCAATAAATCTGTTTGATATCAAAGCAGATTACCCGAACCCCGGAAATATCATGCAGGCTGCCCAACATATTCTCCGTATTTACATCAAGTTTTTTGCGTTCGAGCTTGCGTTCAATGCTTTCAATAGATTTCATTCTCGACTCGATCAGACGGATAAATGAATTTCCCGTCTTAGCCTGATAGCGCAGATCCAATTCCATCAGATATTCCTGAACTTTGCATCTTGCCTGGCTTCCCGCCTTCTGGAATTCCGGGAGATTCCATAATTCTTCCGGAGAAAGACTCATATCCCACTCTGCTGTATCGCTGTTTCTTTCTTCATACTTCTCTTCTTTTTGTTCTTTATTATTATTTTTCATCCCACAAACTCTTTCTTGTTGTATGCTCCCATACGAACCAGATTCCTCCCAGAAATCCGAAGAAAAAGGCTCCATATCCTGCAAAGCAGAGCATCCATACTACACTCTTTAATGCAAACAGGCTTATTACACTCCATATACACAAGCCATACAGCATTCCTGCTAATATATTCCAGAAAAGAAAGACATTTGTCTTGTGCTCACACATGTTCCACAATCTGCTCATAATCTCTTCCTCCTTTGTTCCTTTTTCTATAATGTACAAGGAAGATGTAAAAGAAAAAGGCCTGCATATGTAAAGAACATGTAAAATATAAAAGAAGACCAAACCGCATGCATGTGCAGTCCGATCTTCCCTTATATGAATGATCTCACCTTATTCTCTTTTCAGTTCATGGATCAGCTTAGGCAGCTCTGCCATCCCATCGCAGATAGCGATAGCACCGTTTTGCAGCATTTCCTTTGCATCTCCGAAGCCATAAGAAACTGCAATGCAGTCAATTCCAATCTTCTTTGCACCCTCGAGGTCAAACATCGTATCGCCGACAAGGCACATCTGGTCTTTGGGGATATCCTTCCATCTGCGGAGCACTTCATTCAACACCTCTTCCTTTGTGTCAATTCTTCTGTCAAAAGTTGCTCCGACAACATCATCAAACAGCTCCAATAATCCGAAATGATCCAATATCCTGCGGCAGAACTCTTCCGGCTTTGAGGATGCCATTCCGATCAGATAACCGTCTGCTCTGAGTATCTTTATACATTCTTCTACCCCCGGATACAGACTGCATTCCAAAATACCGATTGGTCTGTAGCGCTCCCGGTAAATCTCTGTTGCTTCTACCGCCTGCTCCTTGGATAATCCGTACAGTTTTTGAAATGACTCTACAAGCGGCGGTCCGACAAACGGGCGAAGTTTCTGTAAATCTTCTTCGTTAATTCCGAATCTGCGCAGTGCATACTGTGCAGATTTTGCAATTCCCTCAAAGGAATCAATAAGTGTTCCGTCTAAATCAAATAATATTGCTTTCATATTTCCTCTTTTACTATGCTGTTGCGTTTTCCGGCCTCCGCCTGTTTTATTCTCCTCCAATGCAAAGAGTTCCGGTTTCATCAAACGTTATTCCCTCATATGACTGCGAATAACGATTCATCTTATCAATGATCGACTGTTTTCCGTCACCCTCCAATACTGTTGGCTGATAATCGTTGTACGCGGTTACTGTGCTTATCCTGCAAGGAATAATGCTTGCCGTAATGTCCGGCATCAGCGCTCCGTCCATAAAAGTAAAGGTCTGCTGGTAGATCAGCGTGTCCTTGTCGGATGGGTTGCTGTTTGCTCCAAAACAAAAATTTCCAAGACTGTAACAGATCACTTTGCCATTATATATTTCTATTCCCTGCAGTACATGCGGGTGATTGCCAATGACGAGATCCGCGCCCCAGTCGATGATCCTGTGTGCCGCCTCTTCCTGATAAGAGGTTGCATCATGTTTCGTTTCGATTCCCCAATGGCAGCAGGCCACCACAAGATCCACGCCTGCCTCTTTCAATTGCTCTATTCCATCTTTTATATACGCTTCTGCCTGTGCATGGCTATCCAGCGTATTTGCGGAAACGAAGCCGATCGTAATGCCGTTTTCCGTGGTATAGACTGCCGTTTTCTCATTAAAGGCGAACAAAATTCCGGCATCCGTCAGTGCATTCTCTGTATCGGTGTGGCTCTTTTCTCCATAATCAAATGTATGGTTATTGCCAAGGCTGCATCCCTCAACACTGCCATCCAATAAAATATCTGTGTATTCCGGATACCCTTTGATGTTCCACTGCTTCTCAACGCGTTCGGTCTCGTTGGTAAGAACGCATTCCAGATTCACCAGGGTAAAGTCATCTGCTTCAAATATAGCTTTTACGCCAGAGAAAAAATAATCTGCACCATACAGATCGTAATATTCATAAAAGGAGCCATCATATCCCTTAGTCTGAACCGGGCCAAGCGCGCAGTCGCCGACTGCTGAGATTGTGACAGTCCTCACGTCCGGCAAAGCCTCCGTCCCGCTATCCACTTCAGGATCCCCGGTTATCGCGGTATCCCCATTTACTTCGTTATCCCCAATAACCCCGGTTTCCTCGTTTACCTCCGAATTCCATATCTGCCCGCCGTCCGTCAGAAAATCCTCCTGGCTTCCCGGCTCTGTATCTGCCATCGCCGCAATGCAGACAAGTACGCCGACCGCATACCTTATCATTTTTTTCATGTACTACCTCATCCATACATAGCAGGACCATTTTTTGTTTTCCCGATCACCTGCTATGCATCTGCGTCCTCCTTTTGGACGGTTATGCGATCTGTAGCAAATGAATCAAAAACAGCCATGCAAGTCCGTAATAAGTAACAACCGCAATCATATCATTGATCGTTGTAATAAGCGGACCGGATGCAACCGCCGGATCAACACCAAACTTGTGGAAGAACATCGGCACGATGGTTCCTACAAGACTTGCGATCAGCATCGCGATCATAAGGGAAAATCCAACGCATCCGGAAATCACAAACGCCGTTCCCGCCGGATAGCCCTTCAGAAGGAAAATGTATAATCCAACAAACACAAAGGATAAGACCCCCAGCAGCGCGCCATTGCATAATCCGACACGCATTTCCTTCAGCGCGAGCTTTATCTTCTGTCCTGCTTTAAGCTGCTCATCCATAAGCACACGGATTGTCACAGCCAGAGACTGTGTTCCGACATTTCCCGCCATATCCAGAATCAGTGATTGGAAACAGACGATGATTGCTACCTGGGAGACAACTCCCTCAAAAATTCCGACGATACTTGATACGACCAGCCCTAAAAGCAGTAGCGCGATCAGCCATGGAAGTCTCTTCTTGATGCTCTCCCGAAGCGGCTCCTTGATATCCTCCTCCGCAATCAAACCAGCCAGCTTTGCGTAGTCATCGCCCATCTCATCATCGACAACCTCTACAATGTCCTGCGCGGTGATTACACCGAGGATCTGGTTGTTATCGTCCAATACAGGGATGGAATCCTCCGCATAGTCCTTGATTCGCTCAATACAATCGCTGATCAGCTCATGGTCACGTACGTATGGGAAGGAGGTACTGATCAGATCCTCCAGATCCACATTGTTGCGCGCAACGATCAGGTCTTTTAAGTCCAACGCTCCGTAAAATGATCCGTCCTCGTTGGTAACATACAGGATTGAGATATTGTCATTGTCCTCCGCCTGTGCCACCAGCTCTCTCATTGCCTGCTTTACAGTAAGTGTCCGCTTGATCTCGATAAAATTAGTAGTCATGCGGCTACCGATCTGGTCCTCATCGTAGGACTGGATCAAACGGATATCTGCGCTGTGTTCCTCATCGAGCAAGCTGACAAGCTTTTTCTTCTGAGCCTCATCATCCATATCCTCAAGGACTTCAACCGCCTCGTCAGAGTCCATGTTACCGATGACTTCCGCAGCCATCTCGGCAGGCATCTCAGCAATATGCTCACCGGCATCCTCAATGTAGGCAAAAATCTCAGACAACTGTTCCGGCGTTAATATCCGGTACATTTTCTTACGTTCGCTCTCGTTCAACTGCTCGAAAGCGCCCGCTATATCATTCTCATGGTATTCATCCAGAGTCTCGCGGATCTGCTCATCTGTCGCATCACTCCGGATCAATGCCAGCAATTCTTCTACATAGTTCTGTTCGGTTAAGATTTCGTTTTCCACTTCTTCGTCTCCTTTCTTTTGGTACGGTGTCGTAGTATTACGCCTAGGGCTTACCTTATGGCATTAAAAAACACCGCGTAAGATCCCCGCGGTGGAAAACATATCCTCTATGAAGTAACGCGCACACTAACAAGCAATACGGTTGCGTCCAGTCATATTTCCATATCCTCCATCGCGGTATCTACTTCGCCCATGACTATCGCAACTGTCCATATTGTCACCTCTGCTACGTTAAATTTATTATGCGCACACTTCTTTATTTCCATGCGCCTCGTTCATTTTAAATCGAAAAGAAATAACTGTCAACCGTCCTGCCTGTCTTTCTTTGCATTTTTAACGCCTTCATGCTAGATTTATATGTAGATTTTACATGCTTTTTTAAAGTATATTTAAGGTATTTCCGCTAACATTTCTATCGTATAATAAGCATAACAGAGGAAAAGAGGTACGATCATGCGTTTATTACTTGCAGAAGATGAGAAAGAGCTTTCCCACGCACTTGTCACCGTACTGCTCCACAACAATTATTCCGTGGATGCGGTATACAATGGGCAGGATGCACTCGACTATATCAATATGGGCAATTATGACGGTGCGATCTTAGATATCATGATACCGAAAATGGATGGGATCACCGTATTAAAAAAGGTGCGCGCAAGCGGCAACCAGATCCCGATCCTGATGCTGACTGCCAAGGCGGAGATTGATGACCGTGTGCTCGGACTGGACTGCGGTGCCGATGACTATCTGACCAAGCCTTTCTCCATGAAGGAGCTGCTTGCCCGTCTCCGCGCCATGACAAGACGTCAGACGACCGCAGCGGATACGACACTTTCCTACGGCAACATCACGCTCGACCGCGGCACCTATATGCTCTCCTCCAAGACCGAGAGCCTGCGGCTTGCCAGCAAAGAATTTCAGATGCTTGAGATGCTTCTTGCCAATCCCGGACAGGTTATTTCCACAGAACAGTTTATGGACAAGATCTGGGGCTATGACAGTGATGCTGAACAGAATATCGTATGGGTATACATCTCTTATCTTAGGAAAAAGCTGACTGCGCTGCAGGCGAACATCGGGATCAAGGCAGTACGCGGACTCGGCTATACATTGGAGGAACTTCATGATTAAAAAATTACAGCATCGCTTCATTGCGATTGCAATGCTCTCTATCTTTATGGTTCTGCTTCTGATCATCGGAAGCGTAAACATCATCAACTACAACAATATCAAGTGTTCACTCGATATGCGGCTTACGATCCTTGCCGGCAACGATGGCGTATTTCCGCAGGATTTTATGGGACCTGCCAATTCTCCCTCCGCGGATGACGTTCCGCCGGAAAAGCCTGCAATGGACGACGCGCCCACACCGAAGGAGCTGACGCTCCACGGCATATCGGAGGAGAGTGCTTTCGACACACGGTATTTTACAGTAACGCTGGATACCTCCGGTACGGTCGTTGATTCCTCGACCGACAATATTGCAGCGATCAGCTCCGATGATGCCATCTCCTATGCCATGACTTTGTTTGAAAAGGGCAAAACCTCCGGCTACATCAGCAACTATCGTTACACTTCAGCCACAACAGACACCGCTGGAGAGACCATGTACATATTTCTCGACTGCCGCAGAGAGACCGATACATTCCGGTCTTTTCTGACTGCCAGCGTGTCAATCAGTCTGATTGGACTTCTGTTAGTCTTTCTTCTGGTCGTATTTTTTTCCAAGCTGATCGTCCGCCCGATTGCAGAAAGCTATGAGAAGCAGAAGCACTTCATCACGGACGCAAGCCATGAGATCAAGACTCCACTTACCATCATCGATGCCAACACGGAAGTTCTTGAGATGGAAAACGGCGAGAGCGAGTGGACAACCAGTATCCGCAATCAGATCAAGCGTCTTACCGATCTGACCAACAAATTGGTCTTTCTGTCACGCATGGACGAGGAAGCCACCAAGCTCATCATGCTTGATTTCTCCTTGTCCGATGCCATCTCGGAAGCGGCACAGCCATTTGAAGCAGTCGCTGCTGCATCCGGTCGTACTTTCGTGTGTGAGATTGAGCCGAACGTCAGCTATACCGGCGATGAGTCTACGATCCGTCAGCTCGTCTCACTCCTTCTTGACAATGCTATGAAATATGCTTCGGAAAATGGAGCGGTCCGTCTTTCCTTTTCTGTCTCCGGCAAGAATAAGGTGCTCACCATCTGGAATACGGTTGATAGCATTGAACCGGGCAGACATGATGAACTTTTTGAGCGTTTTTACCGCCCGGATGCTTCCAGAAACAGTGCAACCGGCGGTCATGGGATCGGACTTTCCGTTGTAAAGGCGATCGTCCTTGCGCACAAGGGCAGGATCACCGCCAAAAGCGAGGATGGACATTCCATTCGCTTTACTGTCATATTGTAAAAAATAAGTGGATTTCTTTTAAAGTTGATTTAAGGTTGACTTGTTATTGTTACTTCAAGAAGTGATTACAAGACCTTGTAATTGCATTTTGAAGAAAGGAGTACACACATTATGGGCGACCAAATGGTCTTTAAACGGTACGAACTCAAATATATGCTTACCAAAGAGCAACGGCTTATGATGCAGCAGGAAATTGATGCACACATGGTTGCAGATGTTCACGGCAAAAGCACGATCCTAAGTCTCTATCTCGACACACCGGACTACCTTCTGGTAAGAAGATCTTCCGAGAAACCTCTATATAAAGAGAAGCTGCGCCTCAGAAGCTACGGCGTTGCCGGAAGGGACACGGAGGTGTTCATCGAGCTCAAGAAAAAATACGATTCTGTGGTCTACAAGCGCAGGGAGAGCATGAGCGAATCCGCTCTGGAGGGCTATCTTTCTTCCGGTATTCCATGTAAGGACACACAGATCATGCGCGAGATCGACTTCGCCATGAAGCGCTATCCAGACATTGCACCCGCAGTCCTGCTCTCCTATGACCGGGAGGCATACTATGACAAAAACGACTGCGATTTCCGGATGACTTTTGACGAAAACATCCTTTGGCGCACAGAGGATCTGTCCCTGTGCAGCGGCATCTACGGAACGCCACTGCTTAACGCAGATCAGACGCTTCTCGAAGTCAAGACGGGGACAGCAATTCCCCTTTGGCTGGTACATACACTCAGCGGGCTTGGCATTCAGAGAACTTCTTTTTCGAAATATGGCACCGCATACCAGACCATGTTTGAAAACAACCACCAGACACTGCCAAGACGCCAGAACGTCCCGGCAGACTTTAACCCAGAATCTATCTCAATCGTAAACGGAGGAAATTATAAATATGCTTAATACAATTTTTCAAGGAATTTTTGATACAACCGCTGCTACCATTACCATTTCACATTTTATCCTGTGCATTGCAGTCTCACTTTTGATCGGCGTCTTTTTCGCCTTCCTGTTCTCCTACAAGAGCCGCAGTTCCCAGAGCTTCGTGATCACGCTTGCCCTGCTACCGGCGATCGTCTGTGTCGTTATCATGATGGTCAACGGAAATGTCGGTGCCGGAGTTGCCGTTGCAGGTGCTTTCAGTCTTGTCCGCTTCCGCTCCGTGCCGGGAACCGCCAAGGAGATTGGTATGCTGTTTCTCGCGATGGGTGCAGGACTCGTCACCGGTATGGGCTATCTCGGCTACGCAGTTTTGTTCTCTGTGATCCTTGGATTTGCCATGTTCGTATTTACCCGCACCGGGCTCGGCTTCCGCAAGCAACCGGAATCTGAAAAGACGCTGCGCATCACCATTCCGGAGGATCTGAATTATACCGAGCTGTTTGACGATCTTTTTAACGAATATACCTCAAGCTGTGAGGTCGTATCCGTAAAAACTGCCAACATGGGCAGCCTCTTTAAGCTCACCTACCACATCTGCCTAAAAGATGCCGCAAAAGAGAAAGAATTTATTGATGCGCTCCGCTGCCGCAACGGCAATCTTGAGATCGCGATTTCCCGTCAGGAGGTAAACTATAATGAATTATAAAAAAGTGACCGCTGTGCTGTGCGCGTCGCTTCTGGCTATCAGTCTGCCCTCCTGCGGACAAAATAACAGCACAGCTACCGATAATACAACATCTTCCGACAGTATTGCCTCCTCTACCGGTATCACGGCAGAAGCAGCTGATCTGGTCGATACCTCCGATATGTTTACCGACCGCGATCTTTCCGGCGGATATGATGCGTCAGAAGCCGCAGCCATCACCCTGTCCGATAACGGAAGCTCTTCCGATTCCGGTCAGGTAGCCATATCCGGCAATACCATTACAATCTCCGGTGAGGGCGTATACATACTATCCGGAACGCTCTCCGATGGTCAGATCATTATTGATTCCGATGGCAAGAAAGTACAGCTTGTGCTTGATAATGCGTCCATCACCAATACCTCAAGCGCCGCGATCTACGTCAAAGCGGCGGACAAGGTTTTTGTCACACTTGCAGACAAAAGCAGCAATACGATTGCAACTACCGGAGAATTTGTTGCGATCGACGACAACAACATCGACGCAGCGATTTTTTCCAAGTCCGACCTCACACTCAACGGAAGCGGCGAGCTTACCGTAAGCTGTGCCAGCGGGCACGGAATTGTCTCCAAGGATGATCTTAGGATTACCGGGGGAATCTACGACATTACAGCAACCTCCCACGCCTTAAGCGGCAAGGATTCCGTCCGGATTGCGGATGGTACGCTCACACTTACCTCCGGCAAGGACGGCATTCACAGCGAAAATACGGACAGCAGCGACAAAGGCTTTATCTATATCGCGGATGGCACAATTACTATCACAAGTGACGGCGATGGCATGGATGCATCCTCCGTTGTACAGATCGACAGCGGAACTATCTCTATCACCTCCGGCGGTGGAAGCAGCAATGCTCCGGACAAGCGGCGCTCCCAGTCGTCCGACAACACCGCAAGCACCAAGGGCATCAAATCCGATTCTGCCCTCACCATCTTTGGCGGCTCGATCACCATTGATTCTGCCGATGATTCCCTGCACGCCGGCGGCGATATCAACCTTGCCGATGGCAGCTATGCACTGTCCTCCGGCGACGACGGCGTTCATTCGGATACCAATCTGATCATAAACGGTGGAACGATTTCGATTGCAAAGAGCTACGAAGGTCTTGAAGGCGTGACCATTACGATAAATGATGGCGATATCTCACTCTATGCGAGCGATGACGGGCTGAATGCTGCCGGGGATTACGAGGATGAAACAGCCAACAGCGGGACGGATTCTGACAGTTCCAATGACACGGCGGAGGCAGTATCTGATTCCGCAGTTGCAACAAGCTCTGACACATCCGATGCACCAAAGGCAGATTCAGACTCAAACAATGGCAAGTCTGGAGGCTTTGGTGGTCCCGGAGGACTTGGAGTTTTTGGTGACCTCGGCGGTGGAATGGATGAATACTGTGAGCAGAACCAGATCGTGATCAACGGCGGAACCTTATATGTAAATGCAAGTGGCGACGGCATTGACTCCAACGGTGACCTGATCATAAACGACGGACAGATCTCTGTGGATGGTCCTGTTTCCGGCGGCGATGCGCCGCTCGACTGTGGTGGAAACATCTACGTCAACGGCGGTACCCTTATCGCGGTAGGCTCCAGCTCTATGGCGGAGGCATTCAGCGATGAATGTACGCAGGGTGCCATGCTTGTCACACTCGACTCCATGATAAGCGGTGATGTAGTCCTTCTGGATGCCGATGGCAGCACGTTATTTACCTACACGCCATCCAAGACATACAGTTGTGTCATGCTAAGCACCGCTGACATCACCGAGGGAGCGACCTATACCTTAAACTGTGCAGATGAGACATCCACCGTAGAGATGACCAGCCTCGTATACGGCACCGGCAGCCAGATGGGCGGCTTCGGAGGCGGTCCGGGCGACCACCAGAAGCCGGATGATATGACACCTCCGTCTGATGGGCAGGCTCCAAGCGATATGACGCCTCCGTCCGATGGGCAGGCTCCGAGCGACATGACACCTCCGTCCGATGGGCAGGCTCCAAGTGATGCGGCGACCTCATCCGACGACAGTTCGACCACATAAACTCTTTTGTCCATCATATCATTGTATTTTTCTTAATATTGTGCTATTTATTAAAGGGACGAGTTTTACCAGCGTACAGCTATTGCGCAGGCGGTTTGCTCGTTTCTTTTTTGGTTTTAAGTAGTAACGGAGGATATGATTATGAAAAAGAAAAGAATTCTTTGGGGACTGCTGATCTTATGTTGTATACTGTTTGTCCGACCAACGGAAAGTAAGGCAGCTGATGATGTATATACCATCAATATCAGTAAGACCAGCCCTGCAGCAGCGGAGAAAAAGCTCCGTAAGATGAAGGCATCTAGTACGCAGGAGCTTCAACTGACTATCGATATTACTAGTAAAAAAGGGTACAAAAACGATGTTAAGAAATATAAAGTTGACGGCAACCGGTATGTAAATGTAATACAAGTAGATATAAACGAAGCCAATGAAGAAATCGCAAAAGAGAAATTAGTACAATGGTTAAAAAAATACCAAAAATTAAAAGCCAATACATACGGCGTTTTACCTACTTCTTCCGATCCCGATCTCAAAAGGATTTCCTCAGGATGTTATGAATTATTTACCCCACGTTACGTAAGCGATTATGTGAACATGAATACAATTTGTAAAAAGGCTTATAAGGCGACAGAAGGAAAATGTGAATATCTAGGAAATTACTTTGATAAAATTGTTGCAAGAGAGCAATTTTCCTATCTCGATACCTATAATGGGGGCAAACGGATAAAGGTAGATACGACAAACGGAATTATCAATATTACTGAAATGCTAAAAGATGTTCCTGTAAAGCAATACACAAAGGCAGAGTTAAAAAAACAGAGTGACTCTGTGCGGGTACAGGTTCTTCTGTACGGAGTATCCAAGGCGCAGCTATTTACCATGAGTTATGATTCAGCACAGGAAACGAAAAGAAGTTTATATGATCTTGCAAGAGGAAAGGCTGTTATGTGTCCGTCGGACACCGATGATGTCCAAAATCGTCGTTCTGCTTTTAGCACTTGGGTAGGTCTTGCATATTATCTGTCAACTGATATGAAAGCTATTGTGCCTGATCGATATAGCTTTGGCATTGCAGGCTCTCCATTTGGAGCAATAGCGGCAAAAAATTCAAGTAGCGAATGGGATTATTTTGATGTAGATGGCACAACATTCCGACCTGCAAGTACCACTTCTAGTATATACTCCCATTGCTGTGAGTACCCATCCACTCGAAAAGAGAGCCAAATAAAGCCTGTATATAATTGGATCACCAAAGGAAAAGCTACCGAAGCAGATTCATTTTATTTAAAGAAGGCACTGAAGCTTTTCAAGGACGGCACCTACGTTGACTATTTAATGGAGCACTGCGGATATGGTCCAAACGATAAGCCGATCAAGCTCAAGCTTGTCAACAAAAACAAAACCAAGTATGGCTTTACATCTGCATCCTATACGTTGAGTGTATACGAGGATGAAAACCAGCAGACCGCATGGAACTGGGTTTTAAATAAATAATGTTACCTTTGCCGGGGAACAAATTTTAATGAATTTTTGAAACAATTCTCACATTTTATCGTTGACTTTTTAAAATTCCTATGATACACTAGTGTTCGTTGAAAAACGGCGTGTGGCTCAGTTTGGTAGAGCGCTACGTTCGGGACGTAGAGGCCGCAAGTTCGAATCTTGTCACGCCGATTATTCAAAGGATTCCGGTACATAGGTGAGAGAATCCTTGGCAGGGGCAGAGTAATTGATACTTTTGCAGAAAGAGATGGCTTTAAGCCATCTTTTTTTACTTTTACAAAAGATTCTTTTATCTGCTCAAATATCACATTTTAACTTTACACATTCATGTGGAGGGCTTATGAAACCAATTGTACTTATCACAGGTGCTTCTTACGGAATCGGGGAGGCAATCGCATATACTTTTGCCGCTGCGGGCTATCGCCTTAGCATCTGCTGCAACAGATCCGGGGAACGTCTGGCTGACGTTGCCGCACAGATTCAGTCGCAATATCAGACCGATGTGCTGACGTATGTTGGGGATGTTGGGGATTTTTCCTTCGTTCAGGAAATGGCAAAAGATACTCTCACACGCTTCGGGCAGATTGATGTCCTTATCAACAATGCGGGCATCGCGCACATCGGGCTTCTTACCGATATGAGTGTGGAGGAATGGAACCATCTGGTTGCGGTCAACTTAAGCTCTGTTTTTCACACCTGCAAATGCATTGTCCCTTCCATGGTACAACGGCATCAGGGTAAGATCATCAATATCTCCTCCGTGTGGGGAAACGTCGGTGCATCCTGCGAGGTAGCCTATTCTGCCTGCAAGGGCGGGATCAATTCCTTTACCAAGGCGCTCGGCAAGGAGCTTGCCCCAAGCAATATACAGGTGAACGCCATCGCCTGTGGCTGCATTGATACACGGATGAATGCCTGTCTGGAAAAGGAAGATATCGCACAGCTATGCGAGGAGATCCCTGCCGGGCGTTTTGGCAGACCGGACGAGGTTGCAGCGCTTGCCCTCTCCCTTGCAACCGGTAATGACTATTTAAACGGACAGGTCATCACACTTGATGGCGGATGGGTTTAAATTCGCCATTCTCGTTTTTCGGGTTTCTGTTTTGATCATTTTCTTTAAAATCAAGAATAAATACGCGTATCGCGCTACCCTATTTTCTCAACTTCAGAGTTCGGTAATATTAGGGTATGAAAGCAAATGATAATGTAGAAACCTTAACTAATCTTACCAATTTCAAAAGCAAAGCGGATTCAAAAGGAAACTATAAGTTTGGATTCTTTGGTGAACGCATGGTTCATGCAATGACGATCAGAGGAGTCAGCTGCAAGGAATTATCCGAACAACTCTTTATTTCTCCTTCCGCTATTACCGGTTACCGTGTCGGACGCAGAAGCCCCAATGTTGCTGATCTTGTTGCGATTGCGACCGCACTGAATGTTTCCTTGGACTATCTTCTGGGATTAAAGGCAACCCCTGATAAGCTTTATTCCGATGAAATTGTTTCCTGACCAGACTTTTGGAGAAAGACATTCCGCAATCTGATTTTTGATATTCCAACATAAATAGCGTATGTCCTGCACCCGGATTTTCCGAGATACAGCGCATACGCTTTTCTTTCACAATTCTATACTATTCCCTTTATTTTGCGACCAGAATAATTGTCGTTCTCGCAGGGACACGGATGGTATTCGGTCCAAATATTTCTGTCATGGAAGCAAAGTCTCTTCCATCTTCATATTCGCAGTTTGTATTTACCTCCACATGCCATGCCATTCCGTTCGTCAGAACCGGAAGCTGCATCGTCAACGGCTCCCAATAGGAGTTCATCGCATAGAATACAATGTCGTCTCCCGTATCGCTCATATTACGCCCTGCATACATGATGCCGATAAGGTGCGTGTCATAATCGGTCCTGCTGTTAAACGGATATCCATTGTGGATACTGATCTCCGGAAGCTGGCAGGCTGCCGGCGCAGTACGGTTCCGAAGGATTGGATGCGCCGCACGGAAATGAATCATAAAACGTGCGAAATCATGGATTTCCTTGAATTCCTCCAACCGGTTCCAATCCAGCCATGAAATGATGTTATCCTGACAGTATGCATTGTTATTACCGAACTGCGTATTACAGAATTCATCGCCCGCGAAAAACATTGCCGGTCCTCTGCTGCACAATAGCGCGGCAAATGCATTCTTGACCAGCCTGCGGCGCAGTCCGTTGATCTGAGGATCATCCGTCTCTCCTTCGGCACCGCAGTTCCAGCTGTTTCCGTTGTTATCACCGTCTGTATTGTTCCAGCCGTTCTTCTCATTGTGTTTCTCGTTATATGAATACAGATCATACAATGTAAATCCATCATGGCAGGTCAGGAAATTGACAGATGCGCTATGTCCGCGCCCATCCGGATGATACAGATCCTTTGAGCCGGTAATACGCTCGATCGCGCCTCCGGCAGTTCCTGCATCTCCCTTTAAGAACCTGCGCATATCATCGCGGTAACGTCCATTCCACTCAGCCCAGCGGTTCCATGATGGGAAGCTTCCGACCTGGTACAATCCGCCCGCATCCCATGCCTCGGCGATCAGCTTTACTTTTCCGAGCACGGAATCAAACGCCAATCCTTCAAGAATAGGTGGATTCGCCATCGGTGCACCATTCTGATCCCTGCCAAGAATGGATGCAAGATCAAAACGGAATCCATCCACACGGTACTCAATTACCCAGTTGCGCAGGCAATCAATAATAAAGTGCCGGACAACCGGATGATTGCAGTTCATGACATTTCCGCAGCCACTGAAATTGTAATAATGGGCATCCGGTGTCAACATATAATAAATATTGTTATCGATTCCTTTAAATGAGAAGCTTGGTCCCATCTCATTTCCCTCTGCCGTATGATTGAATACAACATCGAGAATGACCTCGATTCCATTCTGTTTTAAGTCATAAATCAGGCGCTTTAATTCATCCCCTTCATGATTATGCTCGACTGCATAATTGTATCCTGTGTTCGGGGCGCAAAAGCAGACTGTATTATATCCCCAATAGTTGAATAGCTGCACCCCATCCACCACACGGGCACTTTCCATCTCGTCAAATTCAAAGATCGGCATCAGTTCTACTGCATTGATTCCAAGGTCCTTAAGATATGGGATCTTCTTGCGGAGACCCTCATATGTTCCGGCCTCTTTAACGCCGGATGACTTATCCTTTGTAAACCCGCGCACATGAGTCTCATAAATAACAAGATCTTCATAAGGATATTCCAGCTGCTTTAAATCTCCCCAATCGAAATCATTGCGCACAACTCTTGCCTTATAAACAAAATCCTTGCCGCCCTCCGGCTTTTCTCCCCAGTTTCTCTGACCGGTAACAGCCTTAGCGTATGGATCAAGAAGGATATTTTCTTTGTTAAACAGCAGTCCCTTCTCCGGGATGTAAGGGCCATCCAGGCGAAATGCGTACTCAAACTCTTCTATCTTAAGTCCAAACACCAGCATTGCATAGGTATCACCGATGTGGTATGCCTCCGGATACGGAAGTTCTACAAACGGTTCGGACTGCTGTGGATGAAACAACAACAGGGTACACTTGGTTGCCCCATGTGAACTGATCGTAAAGCTCACGCCATTCGGGGTCACATGTGCCCCCTCCATTCGGTAATATCCCGGTCTGACCTTATAACCATTGATCTCATCCAATGGCTTCAGCAGATGATCAGCCTCTACATTTTGAATTGCAGTGGATCCCGGTTCATTCACTCCCGAATCCGGAATATAAATGTGCTCCTTGCGATTCCAAAATTGTCTCATAATTATTTATACCTCTTTTACCTGTTTTCTTATGTATGGCATTATAAAAATATATCTGCCCTATCTCATCAAGATATCAACTGTATGTGCGCTGGCTCCCAGCAGATCCCCCCGTTCACAGGTCGCCATATGATATTCTATAAAATATGCAAATTCTTCTTCGGTCAGAGCATTCAGAAAAGGACGCATATAATTTGCGGCTCCATCCGCAGCAATGATCTTTTTGCGCTCCAGACCTACTTCTTCGTTCAGTCTTGCAATGTCCTCCAGACGGACAAAGCTGTACAGTTCATTGGCATTTGCCTGACAGTGAAAGCTTTCGTCGAGCATCTTCTGCTCCATCGCTTCCAAGATATGCCGCTCCTTGAATGCATAAGTCAAAACACTGTACTCATTCATAATATATGCTACAAAAATCAGTCCGCTCTTTTTTACTACACGCTTTGCTTCCGAGAGAGCCTGTATCTTATCCTCCCATGCATGCAGGTGGTACATCGGACCGAACAGAAGGACCACATCAAAACTCTCATCCGCAAAACGCTTGAGCCTTCTGGCATCTCCCTCGTATGCCTTAACCTTGTCTGTCTTCTGCTTTAATCTTCCAAGATTATGCCGGACAAATTCCACTGCGGTGACGTCAAACCCTTCCTCCGCAAGAGGAACACTGTATCTTCCGGTTCCCGCCCCGACATCCAGCAGGCGGATTTCCGCCTTTTTACGTCCCGGATAGTGTGCCTTAATTTCTTCATGAATATACTTCATGGAAGTTAAAAACTCCACCTGCCCATGTCTGCTGTCAAGGCGTTTTTCCTCATTAAACTTATTGTAGTATTCTACTAGATTGCTCAACTTGCTACGCCTCCGCGTCCTGCATCTTCCATTCCCGTATATTTTCTTCGATCCACTGCAGCCATGGTTCCATCCCTTCATTCTTTTTCGCAGAAAGGAAAAATACCTGTGCCTTTGGGTTTAACTTATGAATACGCTCCACAACCGCTGCATCATCAAACGCAAAAAATTCTTTTGTATCTATCTTGCTGATAAGGATCACATCGCACACGGTAAACATAAGCGGATACTTAAGTGGCTTATCGTCTCCTTCCGGAACAGACAAAATTGCTACATTCCTGGAGGCTCCTGTATCCGTCTCCGCCGGGCATACAAGATTTCCCACATTTTCCAAAAAAACAAGGTCAAGATTCTTCGTATCAAATTCTTCCATAGCCTGTAAGGTCATCTCTGCATCCATTGCACACTCCCCACCGGTATGTACCTGAATAGAGCGCACCCCTGCCGCCTCAATCTTTTCAGCATCAACCGTTGCCTCGATATCCGCCTCCATAACGCCGATTGCATATCTTTCTTTCAAAGCCTCAATTGTCCGGAGCAAAAGAGTTGTCTTGCCGGCTCCCGGTGAAGCCATCAGATTGATCATAAATGTCTCGTCCTTCTTCAGCTTCGCACGTATCTCTCCCGCAATCGCATCATTTGCAGCAAAAACATTATGATTTACTGTAATTACCTTTGCCATTTCTTATGCCTCCTTCACACCAAAAGCTGCAATCTGCTGTGACAGCCATTCGCACCATGCATCAATGCCTTCCCCTGTTTTGGCGGAGACCGGGAAAATCATCGCTTTCGGATTTCTCTGTAAAATCACGCGCTTTGCCTCTTCCATATCAAAGTCAAATGCCGGCATTGCATCAATCTTGTTGATAAGCACTGTATCACAAAGTTCAAACATTAATGGGTATTTCAAAGGCTTGTCGTGTCCCTCCGGAGCCGAAAGAATTGCAACATTTATAACGGCTCCTGTATCAAATTCTGCCGGGCAGACAAGATTGCCAACATTTTCAAGAATAACCAGTTCCAGGTTCTCTGTTCCGAGTGCAAACATTCCCTGTCTGGACATTTCTGCATCCAGATGACACATGCCTCCCGTGTGAAGCTGTATCGCTTTTACTCCGGCATCTGCAATGGCAAGTGCATCCACATCAGAATCAATATCCGCTTCCATGACCCCGATAGAATACCTGTCCTTCAGTCTCTTGATCGTTGCCAGAAGTGTTGTTGTCTTGCCGGCTCCCGGTGAGGACATCACATTCACATAAAAAATTCCGTCTTCTTTCAATTGTTCACGGAGTAAATCAGCATCCGCATTATTATCTTCAAGGATTGTTTTCTTTACATCCAATATCTCTACACGATTCATATTGTTATCCCTCCCATATCTTTTTAAGAGATATATGCCCTCTCCCCTTTTGAGCACTTAATCCCTTTATTTATCAGAAAAACTCGCTATGTATTTTAACACGTTTTGTGCGGTCTGTAACCATGTGTATCTCATTTGGTACAGTTCATACGCGCGTTTTATGTATTTTTTGCTTGTTTCCGCATCCCACAGCGCCCGCTCCGCCATATCGATCAGTCCTTCACATTGCCCGGTCAAAGTATAGCGGTACATACAGTCCTCGCCATCAAACTGTGTTCTCAGGTACGGATTATCATCGGTCAGAAGCAGGGTTTTATTTGCCATTGCAGCCGGAATACGGTCATGCATACCTCCGTAAAAAAATGGAGACGAATCAAGCAGCACACGATTTTGGGCAATGCAGCGATATGACTTTGAGAAAGCCACCCCCTCCTCCATCCGCAGATTTGCCGCCTGTGCTATTGGAAGTCTGTCCCACCAGTCCCCGATCGTCTTAACCGGAATATCTGCTTTTAGCAAGGCCTCCACCGCCTGTTTTCTTGCCACATTCCGCAGATAGATTTCCGCAAGATAGCAACGGTTTAACCACAGCTTAAGCTGCTCCTTATGTTCGCCCGGATCAAGTTCGTAGTGCTCTGTAAACAGCTTCTTTACCGCCACTTCCACCGTGACCGTGGAATCTGCCTCCATATACTCAATCATCCAAAGCACATCCTCTTTTGCCGGGAGTCCCTCTTCCCTTGGCAGCTGCAGGATTTTTTCATAATAAGTCTGCGGATCGTGATAAGTCCCCATAAAAAGCACATATGGCTCCTTAGCCTCCCATTCCGGTACATTTCGTACCTCGGATGCCCCAAGCGGTAACATCTCCACTGACTTTATATTTGGATAATACTCCCGTATATATGCCGCATGGTTTTCGTCCGGGGTAATGACATGATAATCCTTTAAAGGGCTTGCTAGCATAGAATGATGATACAGCGGATGATCCAGAATATAATTGATAAATGGTGCATCAATGTTATCCAGGAACAAAGAGCCATCCTCCATGGCAATGCGCGGAAGTTTGGAATTGAAATCGATTACAGCCAGATATTTTTTCCCGACATAGCGCGATAGCATTTCTTCCGCATGTGGCTGTATCTGTAAACCGTCAGACACAGACACCGGCTGGGCAAACAAAGTCGGACGGCTCCCGATCTCCTCCTCCGCGAACATACACATCTCGCATTCCACGCCAAGCTCTTCTAGGTTAACTGCCAGTTTTTTTGCAAAGAACCCGGCACTGTCGTAGCACATCTGCCGGGTTGTAAAAATAAGTATTTTGTCCATTTACTTTTCTTTTGCCTGCTCCTGCATCTTCTGGATATCCGCATATGCAGAAAGCATTGGTTCCTCCGTGCTTCCATGGAAGGTACGGTTAATATAGTTATGTGTGATCTTGACAACGGTACCGGAAAGTGCAAGCACTCCGATCAGGTTCGGGATCATCATAAGTCCATTGAATGTATCTGATAAATCCCACGCTAGTGTCAGATCCATTGTCGCACTAAAGAAACTCATACATACAAAGATCAGGCGATAC
Source organism: Agathobacter sp. (assembly GCA_022769125.1). Classification (GTDB taxonomy): domain Bacteria; phylum Bacillota; class Clostridia; order Lachnospirales; family Lachnospiraceae; genus Roseburia. The sequence goes on along the minus strand of JALEKN010000062.1, from coordinate 5,853 downwards.
GGAACAACGATTTTTTCACCGAACAGGTACTCAATGCTCTTTGTTCCATAATGACTCCACCCAAGAACGGTTGAGAATGCGAATAACAGGATTGCAACAGCGATAAACATCGGGCCGACATTGCCAAATACAGCCCCGAATGCCTGACCGACAAGCGCAGAGCCCGGCACATCAGAGGCCATGGCTCCGGTGTCGAGATTGACCATTCCGCTTGTCAGGACAACAAGTGCCGTCAGAGTACATACAATAATGGTATCCATGAACACTTCAAAGATTCCCCACATTCCCTGCTGCACCGGCTCCTTGACATTTGAGCTGGAGTGAACCATGACAGAAGATCCCAGTCCCGCTTCATTTGAAAATGCACCACGCTTAAAGCCCCAAGTGATTGCGGATTTGATCCCATATCCGACGATACCTCCGCCGACCGCCTTTGCGGCAAATGCACCACGGAAGATTGAGGCAAACGCTGCCGGGATTGCGGAGCCATGTGCAAATACCACCACCAAAGCTCCAACTATGTATATTACCGCCATAAACGGTACCAGCTTTTCCGTCACAGAAGCGATACGCTTGATTCCGCCAACGATAACAAGTCCCCCAATGATGACAAGTGCGATTCCTGTTGCCCAGGTTGGAATTGAGAACGCACTCTGCATATTGCCGGCGATTGAATTGACCTGAGCGATGTTTCCAATGCCAAAACTTGCAAGCACGCAAAACAGGCTGAATAGAATTGCAAGTACCTTTCCGATGATCTTGCAGTTCTTCTTCGCACCAAGTCCCTCGGACAGATAATACATTGCCCCGCCGCTCCATTCACCTTTGTTATTCTTGCGGCGATAGTAAATGCCAAGAACATTTTCCGAATAATTTGTCATCATTCCAAGAAGAGCCATGATCCACATCCAGAAGATAGCGCCCGGCCCACCACTGATGATTGCAGTTGATACACCGACGATATTACCGGTTCCGATTGTCGCAGCAAGTGCTGTGCACAGACTCTGAAACTGACTGATCGCCCGATCTTCCTTGTGGGTGTGTTTTGTAACATGCTTGTTCGTAAAAATGGCTCCGATCGTGCGTTTCATCCAATGATGAAAATGAACGATCTGGAATGCGTTGGTCCGTATGGTCATCCACAGGCCTGCAAAGAACAGCAAGGCCAGACCGACCGGTCCCCATACGATTCCATTCAAAAAGTTGTTGACATTTGTGATTACCGACAATGCTTTGTCCTCCCTTTTAAAGTATGTCTTTTACATCCATTTTTGCGCTGTTTACAATACCGCCGAGAAACAATACATACATGCAGCCGTACACCCAGAGCAGCAAAAACGCAATCGTTGTCATCGTCCCATAAAAGGAAGTGTAATTGCTATGCCGGTTGACATACAGCGAGAAGAATACCGATAACGCAACCCAGCCTACCGCAGAAAATACAGCCCCCGGGATCTGGTCACGCCATCTTTGTTTCTGATTCGGAAGAAAGTAATATAGTACCCAGAACATCAAAAACAGTACCGGGATACAAATAAGGATGCGGAATTTAAGAATAATCTCAAAGCCTCCTTCCAGCCATGGAATGCGAAGGGCAAAAAACTCGCCGATCCGGTGGCCAAATACCATAATGCCAAGCATCAGAAGCATGACCACCGCCAGCACAATACTATAAAGTACAGAATACAGGCGGATTATGATCACATTTCTTGATTCTTTTACCTGGTACATGGAGTTTAGCCCCTGTTGAAATGCCAGAAAGGCACGCGAACTCAGATAGATTGCCGTAAGAACCGTAATAGATATTCTTCCACCGGAACTTCCGGAATAAATTTCATTAGAAAATCCCATCAGAAGATCATGGAAGGCATCTGGCACAAACGTCGATGCCCACATGAGAAAATCTGCCTCAGAAAGAGGCGTCAGGTCTAAAAGGGCAAAGAAAAACATCAAAAACGGGAAAAAAGACAGAATCAGGAAAAAGGATGCCTGCCCTGCATAGGCCGACACCGCGCTTTTCTGAAACTTTTTGATTCCGCTTATCAAATACAACACATATTTCATAACAAACCTCACAATAATGGCGCAATAAATCGCAGAATGCACTGTCCGGTCCGAAGTGCCGGTGACTTTACCTTGCATTGTTCGGTAATCTCCTCACACTGTGGGAAAGTCTCCTCAAAGTCATCCCGCACATCTAGTACCGCAGATGCTTTGTAAAACAGGCAGGCGTCCTCAAAATGGTGGAACAGACTCCGGTAGTCAAAGTTAATCGTTCCGACAATCGCTGTCTTGTCATCCACAACGCACAGTTTGGCATGGCAGAATCCCGGTGTGTATTTGTATAACCGCACTCCGGCACGTGCCAAAGCGGTAAGATACGAGCAGGTTACCTGATAGACGATCTTCTTATCCGGGATCGCCGGTATGACGATGCGCACATCCACGCCTCTTTTGGCGGCAAGGCAGATTGCCCGGTTCATGTCAGATGAAATGATCAGGTACGGCGTCATAATGTAGACATAGTGCTCGGCATTCTCAATCATGTCAAGATAAGCGTTCTCCCCGACACGCTCCTCGTCGAGCGGACTGTCCGCATACGGCTGCACATAGCAGTGCTCCTTTGCCTGATACTGCCGCGTCTTAAAATACGGTGCATAATCGGTATCATCCGCCTTGATTCCATTCCACATTTCAAGGAACATCACCGTAAAGTTTCTTACCGCCTCACCCTCTATGCGGATTCCGGCATCCTTCCAATGGCCATATGGCTGGACAATATTAAAATATTCGTTTGCAAGATTATAGCCGCCGGTAAATCCCACAATGCCATCCACGATCGTGATCTTGCGGTGATCCCTGTGGTTCATAAACATACGCAGAAACGGCACCATCGGATTGAACACCCGGCACTCGATTCCCGCTTCACGCATCTGTTTGATAAATGCCGGGTTTATAAATCCGACACTTCCGACGTCGTCATAAAGAATGCGCACTTTGACCCCCTGCGATACCTTTTGCAAAAGGATCTCCAAAATGCCATCAAACGCCTCTGCCTTTTCGATTGCGAAATATTCCAGAAAAATAAAGTGCTCTGCACGCCGCAAAGCCTCCTTCTGTGCCTCCAACGCCTTATTTGTATCACTATAATATGTGATATCTGTATTTGAATAGACAGGGTAATGTGCATAATTCTGCAGATAGCGGAACTGGTTCGCCACACGTTTGTTATCGGTCTCAAGTTCCACTAAGGCATCCGCCTCCTTCGGAACTGCCACTCGGACCTTTCGCCCGCAAAGGTCAAACACAACCTTATTATGCTTGCTTGTTCCCGGTCTTCCGAAAAGCAGATACAGGTTGACTCCAAGTACCGGAAATGCAAGAATGATCACGATCCATGATATCTTAATCTCGGCATTGATATGCCTGCCAAACATCCATAGCGTAATAAAAAGTGCCGCAACACTTGAAATAAGTGAAATAACGGCTGAATACTGGCTCAGTCTGAAAACAAGTAGCAAAAACCATAGCACTTGTAAAAGAACAGACAGACCGACAAAGATCATTCGGCTGATGCTGTTTTTCATATTGGACTTTTGTTCCACTCGTAATTTACCCATCGAAGACCTCCATCAAAAGTATTTCCTAACAAACTATACCATACTCTTCTTTTTTCGTAAAACACCACTTGCATTTTTTGTATTTTATTCCATAATAGGTATGTTGCCATGCGGCCTTTTTGTTACATTTTGGCATAAATTATCATTTTTTATTATAAATCGAGGAGTTTCTGATATGACCCCATCAAAAAAAGGATACCTTTTTATCGTATTATCTGCAATCTGTTTTGCCACGGGCGGCATACTGATCAAAATTAACAGCTGGTCTCCTATGACCATCAGTGGGGTGCGTTCTCTTTTTGCAATTCCTGTTCTCTATATATTTTACCGGAAAATCGGCCACAAATTCCACTTTAATAGGTCAGTATTCTTCTGTGCGCTTGCGAACACCGGAATGTGTACTACATTCGTCATTGCCAACAAGCTGACAACTGCTGCAAATGCGATCGTCCTGCAATTTACGCTCCCGATCTACATTCTGCTTCTGACATGGATATTTTTTAAGAAGAAACCGGATAAAATATCTGTCATTTCCGCTCTTTTATCCTTTGCGGGGATCTGTTTCTTTTTCTTTGACAGCATATCCACTACCGGAATGATTGGAAACATCGTTGCACTTGTCTCCGGCTTTTTGTATGCGATTGTTTTTATGACCAAGAAAATCCCCGGCTCCGACTTCGCATCCTCGGCGCTGCTTTCCTTTGCGCTCAACTTCGTTATCGGAATCCCGTTCATGCTGCAGGAGACCACGATCAGCCAGACCAACATCATCAGCGTTGTGCTGCTCGGTGTGATCCAGATTGGCTTTGCATACATCTTTTTGGAGCAGGGACTTACCGTTGTCTCCCCAATCGGGGCAGCGCTTGCATCCATGATCGAACCGATCTTAAATCCGATCCTGGTTGCAATTTTTTACGGTGAAACCATCAGCGCAATGAGCTTTGCCGGAGCAGTTATCGTTTTCATCTCTTCGATCATATACAACGTATACGAGAGTATGAGAAAAACTGATTAAAATGTTCTATTGTAATTATGTTCCATTCATTTTATACTAGAAAAAAATAAACACGAAAGAGGTTATCCTATGGGCTCACTTATTATTCCAGAAAACTACAAATCAGAGCTTAGTCTTCACGATACCCAGACCGGAATCAAACAAGTAAAGGACTTTTTCCAGCAGCTTTTAGCACAGCGCCTGAACTTAAGCCGCGTCTCCGCTCCGCTCTTTGTCGACCCACATACCGGACTCAATGACAACTTAAATGGTTATGAACGTCCGGTCAATTTTGACATTTTAGAGCAGAACCACAGGGAAGCCGAAGTTGTTCACTCTCTCGCGAAATGGAAGCGCTACGCACTCGGTAAATACGGTTTTTCCTATGGGGAGGGCATTTACACTGATATGAATGCCATCCGCCGCGATGAGACAACTGACAATATCCACTCCATCTTCGTAGATCAGTGGGATTGGGAAAAGATCATGAAGCGTGAAGAGCGCAACATGGATTATCTTATGGACACCGTTCGAACCGTATACAAATGCCTACGCAAAACGGAACAGTACATGGCGATCCAATATGACTATATTGACCTGATCCTTCCAAAGGATATCTTCTTTATTACAACACAGGAATTGGAAGATATGTATCCGGATAACACTCCAAAGGAGCGCGAGTATTTTATCACCAAGGAGAAAGGTGCCGTATGCCTTATGCAGATCGGTGATAAGCTTGCTTCCGGTGAGCCACATGACGGCCGTGCCCCGGACTACGATGATTGGAGCTTAAACGCTGATATCATTGTCTACTATCCGGTTCTTGATATTGCACTTGAGCTTTCTTCCATGGGTATCCGTGTAGACAAGGATGCACTTCTCTCCCAGCTTAAGAAGGCAGGATGTCCGGAGCGTGCCGAGCTTGATTTCCAGAAGGGCATCATTGAGGATACACTTCCACTTACCATCGGTGGTGGAATCGGCCAGTCCCGTATCTGTATGTTCTTCCTTCGCAAAGCACATATCGGAGAAGTCCAGTGCTCCATCTGGCCGGAGGAGACAGTACGCGCCTGTGAGGCAGCCGGTATCCAATTGCTGTAAGCTTTAGCTACATAATTGTCAATCGAGTAGGAGGCGGTGCCTAACCGCCGTCCTCTCACACCACCGTGCGTACCGTTCGGTACACGGCGGTTTCAATAGTTGACGTGCACAGACTGATAGGCTGTGGCTAAATCATAA
>JALEKN010000041.1 GCA_022769125.1 Agathobacter sp. | reverse complement strand
ATTATCGGAATAATATTTTCATGCTAAGGAAGATTGAAATGAATTATATTTCGCAAAAATAAAGGATTACTATGAAATAAGGACTTCGGTTCTATAATGGTTCTAAAAATTTTAAAAGCAATGATAATTTGGCGAAATATTGGAAATAGGAGATTGAAAACCATAGGAAAATAAGTAGAAAATCATAAATAACGAAAAGATAAAATCGTGAGGGTGGACGTACTGTAGGTTCAGGCCGTGTTGCAACCGTTATCGAGTAAGATTCGCGTAAGCAACGAGATAAGTGCCGAGTAAGGCAATAAAAATAGGGACTGCAAGTTTACTTGCATGTCCCTATTTTTTTGCCAATGAATAATTCAGATGTTGACTTCCCCATGCCATACTGCTATAATCGCAATCATAATAAAACATAAAGAATATAGTGGATATGCGAAGGTGCATACGCTTTGGCGTAGGCACCTTTTTCCATATCTGTTTTATTCATAGTGTGAAGAGAAAAGGAGAACAGAGTTATGAAGAAGTTGGCAAAGATTTTAACAATGGCACTCGTTGGAGCATTTGTGGTTTCTGTTTTTACCGCTTGCGGCGGATCAAAGTCCGAGGACAAGCTGGTAATGGCAACAAACGCAACTTTCCCACCGTACGAGTATGTGGATGGGGATGCGTATAAGGGAATTGATGTTGAGGTTGCGCAGGCGATCGCAGATAAGCTTGGAATGGAGCTTGACATCAGGGATGTAGAATTTGGCTCTATCATTGCAGGCGTACAGAGCGGCAAATTCGATATGGGAATGGCAGGAATGACAGTTACGGATGAGAGAAAGCAGAGCGTAGATTTCTCTGACACATATGCAATCGGAATCCAATCTGTTATTGTTAGGGAAGATTCCGAAATTCAATCGGTTGACGATATTTCTTCTGCAAACAAGATTGGTGTACAGCAGGATACAACAGGAGATATTTATTCTACCGACGACTACGGCGAGGATTCTGTGACAAGATTTAAAGCAGGAACAGATGCTGTACAGGCTTTGGTATCCGGAAAGGTTGATTGTGTCATTATTGATAATGAACCGGCTAAATCTTATGTCGCAGCTAACGGCGGCCTGAAAATCCTGGATACATCATACGCCGAAGAGGAATACGCAATCTGCGTCAAGAAAGGCAATGACGAATTATTAGGAAAGATTAATGATGCATTGAAAGAACTGAAGGAAGACGGAACAATCGATACGATTGTTGCAAAGTACATCAAATAAAGCATAACGTCATTGGGGAAGAGATATGAAATGGTTTATAGAACTCTGCGATAAATTTCACTTTGTATTTATAGAGGGCGATAGGTATAAGCAGATTTTTAACGGATTGCTGATAACGCTGGAGATTACCTTTTTTGCACTTATCATAGGTATTGTTATCGGCGTTGTGATTGCCACTATCCGGTCAACGTATGATAAGAATGTGGAAGTCCTGAAAAGGAAAAGGGGACCAGCGCTTGTCCTTTGGACCATATTAAATATAATCGCCAAACTATATCTGACAGTGATACGTGGAACACCAACTGTAGTACAGCTGTTGATTGCATATTTCGTCATATTTGAATCCGCGACAAACGGTGTCCCTGTAGCAATTTTTGCTTTCGGAATAAACTCAGGAGCCTATGTTGCGGAGATCCTACGCGGAGGAATTATGTCGATCCCGACTGGACAGTTTGAGGCGAGCCGTTCACTCGGTTTTAACTACATTCAGACAATGAGATATGTAATTGTTCCACAGGTGTTTAAGAGCGTACTTCCGGCACTGTGCAACGAGTTCATTGTTCTGATCAAGGAAACTTCGGTTGCGGGTTATGTGGGAGTAAACGATCTGACCAAAGCAGGAGACCTGATCCGTGGAAGAACATTCGAGGCAATGCTTCCATTGTTGGGCGTGGCAGCCATTTATTTAGCGTTGGTTGTGGTTCTGACCAGCCTTGTCGGAGTGTTAGAGAGGAGATTGCGTACCAATGAGCGATGAAAAAATCATTCGGGTAGAACACCTGAAAAAGCATTATAAAGGTGGAAGCATCAAAGCATTGGATGACATATCTCTGGAAATCACTAAGGGGGAAGTCGTGGTCATCATTGGACCATCTGGTTCCGGAAAGTCGACACTTCTTCGCTCCTTAAATCTTTTGGAGCTTCCGACAGATGGTAAGATATTCGTTGATGGAAATGACATTACCGACAGTAAGACAAATATCAATCTGCATAGGCAGAAAATGGGAATGGTATTCCAGCATTTTAATCTGTTCCCCAATATGAATATTTTAAAAAATCTGACGATTGCCCCTACAAAGCTGTTGAAGATGAAGCAGGAAGATGCGGATAAAATGGCAATGGAGCTTTTGGAACGTGTGAATCTTGCAGATCGCGCAGAGGCGTATCCGAGTCAGTTATCCGGAGGGCAGAAACAAAGAATTGCGATTGTAAGGGCACTTTGCATGAACCCTGAGATTATGTTATTTGATGAACCGACTTCCGCACTCGACCCGGAAATGGTAGGAGAAGTGCTTGATGTAATGAAGGAACTAGCGAAGCAGGGCATGACCATGGTCGTGGTAACACATGAGATGGGATTTGCACGCGAGGTTGCTGACCGGATTATTTTTATGGATCAGGGACAGATTATCGAGGAAGGAACACCTAAGGAGATATTTGAGACTCCGAAATCGGAGCGCCTTATATCCTTCCTGAAGAAAGTGTTGTAATTAAATCAGCCATAGAATTGAAAAGAAATGTTGTGTCAACATTGTATTATATCTGGATTATTTTAGATGAATTGCAATGGGGCATAGCATTTCTTTTTTTTTGTACCCAATATTAAGCACAAGTGTGCTGGATGCAGCAATGGAAGAACGAGAAATTAAAGAAGGGAGTATAAAGCAATGAGTTATTTCTTTTTGGATGAATACAAAAACATGGAGGCATACGTTCCGGGAGAACAGCCGAAGGACCGCCAATATATTAAATTGAATGCAAATGAGTCCTCGCTGCCACCTTCACCAAAGGTAATGGAGGCGATGTCGATTGCTCAGATTAATGGGATGTCACACTACTCGGATCCGCATTGCACAGAACTTCGTAAAGCCATCGGTGCGGCTTTCGGTTTTGGATATGATCAGGTGTTTGTAGGAAATGGAGCAGACGAGGTCCTTGGCTTCTGCATGCTTGCATTTTTTAAACCGGGAATGAAAGTATGCTTTCCGGATATCACCTATGACTTTTATCGGACGTATGCCAAGACATACCGGCTGGATTATGAGCAATTCCCGATCAAGGAGGATATGACTCTGGATGTGGAAGATTATATCAATACAGATCGTGATGTGATCCTGGCAAACCCGAACAACCCGACAGGGCTTAGTCTGCCGGTGTCTGAGATCGAACGGATTGTGGCAAAGAATCCACATCGCATGGTGATTATTGACGAAGCTTATGTGGACTACGGAAATGAGTCATGCGTTCCGCTGGTACAGAAATATGATAATCTGGTTGTTGTCCAGACATTTTCAAAATCCCGTAATATGCCGGGGGCACGTATTGGATTCGCAATTTCATCCAAGGGAATCATTGACGATATGAACAAGATAAAATTTACATTCAATCCATTTAATATGAGCTCCCTTGCAATTGCAGGCGGGACGGCAGCCATCAAAGATCAGGAGTATTTCCACAAGTGTGTTGCCGAGGTGATAAGAATCCGGGAAGAGTTCGAGGATGAACTTACCGGGCTGGGATTTGAAGTAATCCGTACAACGACCAACTTTACCTTCTTCAAACCGAAGGGAATAAGCGCGAAGAAAATGACTGAGGAACTGCGTGACCGGGGGATACTGGTTCGGCACTATGATGAGGAAAAAGTAAAGGATTATATCCGGATCACCATCGGAACCAAAATGGAGATGGAAATCGTCCTGAACAATATCAAAGAGATCACGGCAGAATGCAAATAGCCTATTCCTTTCGAAAACGTTCCCGGTATTCGCGTGGGCTTTCTCCTATGTGGCGATGGAACAGGCGGCTGAAATACAAGGCATTGTCGTATCCGATCAGCTCTGATATTTCGTTGATCTGCAGATTGGTAGATTCGAGCAGCTTTGACGCATAAGACAAACGTATCTCCAAAAGATACTGTAATGGTGTCATTCCGGTGTGCGACTTGAACTTTCGAAAGAACGAACTGGTGCTGTACCCTCTGCCTTTAACATAGCTTTCTATATTTATATTGTCGCGGTAGTGTTCGCGCAGATAATACATGCACTGCGTAACTTCATTTTGGGAAAAAGCCCTGTTTTGTGTCAGCTCCTGCTGATGCCGTCCGACCAGCGCAATAATGTGGGTAAAAAGCATTTGGGTGCTCTCTTTGTAGAATTTTTTCTGGAGCTGGAGTTCCAGAATGATCTGTTCAAAGGCAAGGGCATAGTAGCTTTCTGTGCCGGAGAAAATAGTGTGGCTATCGGGATCAAGATCGAATTTTTGAAACAGTCCATCAATTTTTGCACCCGTGAAGTGAATCCAATAGATTGTGGCACAGTCGTTTCCGTGATATTCATATTTTTGGAGTGCATGTGGAGGGTAGAGCACCATATTTCCTGCGGCGACTTCCAACGGATTTTTCAAAGAATCAAAATAAAAATATCCTTTTCCGGAAGCGATATATATAAGCTGATAGTCATTACGACCGCCGGGACGGCATGCCTCTAGGTCGTTGCCGGGGTCGAGCCGGTACATTCCACAGCTATTAATCTCCAAGTCGACATTTTTATTCATATATCCGATTGACTGGCTATGCTCAGAATCACCATAGTTTAAGAACATATTAAAACCTCCATGATAAGAATGTGCATATATTGTACAACTTTATCCATTCTGTTGGAAGAGAGATGTTGATAAAATTAGTATACATATAAAGAATCTGCTGTTGCTTGCGGGCGGAATCGCAGGCAGCGGCAAAATATCGAACGAATGGAGAGAGTAACTATGATGAATAAGAGAAACATCGGAAAAAGCCTGCTCTGTGGACTTGTTGCATTTACGATGATGACCGGTTGCGGGAATGCAGCTTCCCAGGATCAAAATGCAGGAACCGAAACACAGACTGAGGGTATATCCACAGAGGAGAGCGGAACAGAAGAGAAAACAGCCGCAGAGAATGATTCAAATGCAGAAACAGAGACCGAGGAGCAGAAGTGCTCATGGACGGATGCAATTGATGGGCTGTCGGACGATTTTATGATGGGTGTGGATCTGTCGACTGTTCTGGTTGAGGAGAACAGCGGCGTAAAGTTCTATAATTTCGATGGCGAGGAGCAGGATGTCTTTAAGACCTTTGCGGATGCTGGAGTTAATTATGCGAGATTTCGTGTATGGAATGATCCGTATGATGAAAATGGAAATGGCTATGGAGGTGGAAACAACGACCTTGCCACTGCTATCACACTTGGAAAACGTGCCACAGAATACGGAATGCGCGTATTTATAGATTTCCACTATTCAGACTTCTGGGCTGACCCGAACAGACAGTATGCGCCAAAAGCATGGGCAGACATGGATCTTGATACGAAGAGTGATGCTTTGTACCAATATACGAAGGAATCTTTAAAAACCCTTTTGGATGAGGGCGTGGATGTCGGAATGGTTCAGATCGGAAATGAGATCAACTATGGCATGTGCGGCGAGACAAAGCTGGATAATGTCATAACCCTTTTAAAGTCAGGAAGCAAGGCTGTCCGTGAAGTATCAGAGGAATATGGAAAAGACATTGATATCGCAGTACATTATACAAGAATTGTCGACAAGGCAAATGTGCTGGATCTTGTGTCAAAGCTGGTTGACAGTGAGCTGGATTTTGACATGATCGGAATGTCCTACTACTCATTCTGGGATGGCAGCATGGACAACATGAAGCGTGTGCTTGAGCTGATTCGGGAAAGATACAACAAGAAGGTGTTCCTTGCGGAGACCTCTTATGCCTACACACTTGAAGATGGGGACGGAAACAGTAACAGCTTCGCTTCCGAGAGTGATGTGGTAGACGGATATCCTGCAACCGTCGAAGGACAGGCGAGCACGATCCATGACATCTGCGCAGCGGTCAATGAAGTTGGCGGACTTGGAATCTTCTATTGGGAAGGTGCATGGATTCCGGTTGGACCGGCAACTGCTGACAATTCCCCAATCTGGGAAGAGTACGGAAGCGGCTGGGCAAGCAGCTATGCATCTGACTATGACCCGGATCAGGCAGGAAAATACTATGGTGGATCTGCTTGGGATAATCAGGCATTCTTCGATTTCAATGGAAATCCGATGGAGTCCATCAATGTATTCAAGTACATGAGAGAAGGAAAGTAAGTTATCGTTAAAGAAATATCATAGTACAGTATCCCCAATCTTTGATGCAAGAAGGTTGGGGATATTTTTTTGTTATAATAGACTCTGGAGTTATGCCTGGGACAAACAACAGTAACAATTTGCATTCAAACAGCCGATATAGTATAATAAATATTAATTATAAGTAGAAGTGCGCCCAAATGAAGGAGAGCAAGAAATGATCGATATGCACTGTCATCTGTTGTATGGAGTGGATGACGGACCGGGAACAATGGAAGAAGCTGTTGCAATGCTAAAGGAAGCTGCAAAACAGGGGATACATGCCATCATCCTGACTCCACATTGGCGTCATGGAATGTTTCCTTATCCGAAGGATGCAATCGAGGCACACTATGAGATTGTCCACAAATATGCAAGAGAATTGGGGATTGCTGTATATTTAGGCACCGAGTATCATGTGGACAGCCAGATGATGGAGAATTTTTCCAAGGGAAGTTGTCATTCGCTTGCGGATACCCGGTACATTCTCACGGAGTATTCACATGACACAAGACCTGAAATGGCAAAGCAGATGACGGCGGAGGCAGTTCGCTACGGCTATATTCCGGTGATCGCACATGCAGAGAGATATGGCTTTGTGATGGAAGAACCGGACATTCTGGAGGAACTGAGAGACATGGGAGCGTTGATCCAGATCAATGCGGATGCTGTGCTCGGACTAGATGGACGCAGCGCAAAGAAGCTGTGCAAGTGGATACTAAAGGAAGATTTGGCAGATCTTATTGCAAGTGACAGTCATGGAGTAGATAAGCGTCCCTGCAATCTGAAAAAGTGCTGCGAGTATGTGACAAAGAAATATGGCGGAAAGACAGCGCAGAAACTATTTTACGATAATCCTGCACAGATATTGGATAAGCGGTAAGAGAAGCAACGGTGGCACAAAGAGAGGAATAATTCATGGGAAACCAGTTTGATTCAGATAATGAAATAGAGATAGATCTGAAAGATCTGCTGCTGGAGCTTCTGGCATATTGGAAATTGATCGCCCTTGCGGCGGTACTTGCGGCGGTTATCGGATTTGCAGTCAGTGAGTTTATGATGGTGCCGGTATATGAATCAACTTCCGAACTATATGTTCTTACGAAAAGCACGGCATTTACAAGCCTTTCAGATATTCAGACAAGTACAAGCCTGACAAACGATTATATTGTTGTCATAAAAGGACGCCCGGTGCTGGAGCAGGTAATCGACAATCTGGGACTGGAGGAGGACTATAAGACACTTCGGGATAAGGTATCTGTAAATAATCCATCAAATTCCCGCCTGCTTGATATTACGGTAAGCGACGTTGATCCGGCACGGGCAAAGAGGATTGCGGATGAGATTGCAGATGTCGGGTCAGCATTTATATCACAGAAATTAGTTCAGGATCCACCGGAAGTCGTCCAATACGGATACTCGGATGGAGCCCCGGTCAGCCCCAATATCCAGAAGAATACCATACTTGGCGGTCTGGCTGGCGCAATGCTTGCGATTGCCATTGTTGTGATAGCATATCTCTTCAATGATTCCATTATGGGACCGGAGGACATCGAGAAGAAACTCGGAATGAATGTGCTTGGTACGCTTCCTCTGGAGGAAAGCGAAGATGACGGAGACAGGAGAAACTCAAAGAACCGGAAAAGAAGGGCATCGTCCGGGACGAAGAGTGCGTAGAAAGGATTTTTAAACGAATATGGAAGTTATTAGATTCGGAAAAATGAAAAATCAAAGTTATACGATGAAAGAATCCCTCCGTGCACTGAAGACTAACATCCAGTTCTGTGGGGATGATGTCAAGACGATTCTGATCACAAGCGCGGTTCCGAATGAGGGAAAGAGCACTGTGGCGATGGATCTGGCACGTTCTCTTACGGAATCCGGTAAGCGGGTGCTCCTGATTGACACGGATATGCGTAAATCCGTCTTTATTGGGCGTCTTAGGGCGGCATCCTCCTCCGGAGGAGAAATCTGTGGACTTTCGCATTACCTGTCCGGGCAGAAGAAACTGGAAGATGTACTTTACGGAACGGAGATTCCGCGCCTGTTTATGATATTTGCAGGGCCATCCGTACCGAATCCGACTGAGATTCTTGAGAAACGCTATTTTTCGGAACTATTGCAATTCGGTCGGGAACATTTTAATTATATTATTTTAGACTGTGCGCCGATTGGCGCGGCAATTGATGCGGCTGTTGTGGCAAAGCAGTGTGACGGAGCTATTCTGGTCGTAGCGCAGGGAATGGCAAGCGCCCGGCTGATTCTTAATGTAAAGAAGCAGCTTGAGGCTTCCGGAGTCAAAATTCTGGGAGCGGTTCTTAATAAGGTTAAGATGAAAAAGAACAGTTACTATGGCAGCTATTACGGCAGCTATTACGGAAAGGAAGACAACGCCGAAGCATGAAAAAACGAGGCAGGGCAAATGTTTCTCAAAAACTGAATAATGTCCTGTATTTTTTGTCGGGAGTAATGTCCGTTGTCATCGTGATCATCCTGGTGATCGGGGTACAGACAAAGGCACAAAATACGCAGCCATCGGATTATCCGGATACGGATGGGCAACCGGTGGAGGAAACTGCGCAGGAGACTACTGCGGTTGAGAAGTGGCAGGAAGGCACGATTGTGTACGGTGACCGGTATTACCGCTACAACAGCCGTTTGAAGACATATCTGTTCATGGGAATCGATACGAACGAGGCTGTGTACAATATGGACACAAAGGATACCGGCTACCAGTCCGATGCTATTTTCCTGATTGTTGCGGATAGCATGAATCAGAAATTATCCGTGATCACGATCAACCGGAATACCATGACCGAGATTGAACGTTTTACCGGAAACGGTGTAAGTATGGGAAAAGCAAATTCCCAGATCTGTGTCCAGCATGCATATGGAGATGGCAAGAAGTTAAGTTGTACCCGCGTGGAGACGGCAATTGCCAATTTGTTTTACAATATACCGATACATGGCTATTTTTCCATGAATATGGGAGCCATTCCGGGAATGAACGATGCGGTTGGAGGCGTGACCGTGGATGTGATGGACGACCTGGACTATGCGGATAAGGGTGTCAGCTTAAAAGCAGGGGAAACAGTTAACCTAAATGGTGCTGAGGCATACTGCTATCTGCGTGGCAGAGACATAAATGATTTTGACAGTGCGACAGAGCGCCTCCGCAGGCAGGAGCAATATATCAGTGCTTTTCTTGCAAAGCTAAAACAGTGTGACGACCGAAAGACAGCATTGACGGAGGTGTATAGCGCAATCAGCGATTATACAGTGACGGATGTTGATTTCACAAAATTGATGGATACACTGTTGAACTTCGATTATTCGGAGGACGATATGTATACGGTTCCGGGGGAATCACAGGTTGGGTCTGATGGACATGAGGAGTTTTATGTGGATGAAGAGGCTTTTTATGATCTGATCATCCGGATTTTTTATGAGGAAGTTGACGCGAGATAGCGGCAGGACTTCCGGTGCGGATTTTCCGCTATGACTATGGTATCTTGCACAGGATGTGCTTGATATAAACCACATGTAAAATACAAAGGAAAGGAGGAGAAGCCAATGAAGAAGAAATTAGCAGGATTACTTGCCGCACTTATGGTTCTTACCATGGGAACACCTGTGTTTGCAGCCCCGTCTGCGGATAAGGACTCTGATCTGCAGAAAGAAGCAGAGGCACTTGTAACTACAGTTGAATCCGGTTCCGATTCTGTAGCTATTACCACGAAGGCAGTTGCTACAACGGACCTGACCGCTGCGTATGATTATGTGGCAGGGAAGGTGGGAAAAGACACCGGATTTAGTGTACTTGCAGCAGTAGAGCTTTCGTCTGCAGCAGCACTTCCGTCAGGTGGTGTTCAGGTTACATTCCATGTATCAGGACTCTCACAGGGAACAAGCAATGTTCGTATTTATCACAAGACTGCTTCCGGCTGGGAGATTAAGACCCCATTTGTCGGAAATGGTTACGTAATCGCAAGTTTTGATTCGTTGTCGCCATTTTTTATTGTAAAGTATGATTCTACACCATCTAGCAATGATGGAAGCGTAGATTCATCTACTGTCATAAATAATTATTATACGACAAATAACACGTATAACAATACAACTTCAGACAGTCATGCGACCGGAGACACGTATAACAATACGACTTCAGACAGTCATGCAACAAGCAATACGTACAACAATACAAACTCAAACAATGCTACGACGAGCAATAGCACCAATTCGAATAATCCGTCAACCAGCAATATGACAAATTCGAATAATTCTACGTCAAGCACAACGAACAACAATACTGCAACGACGAAGAAGAATACGACCAGCAAGTCAGCATCCACCAAGAAATCAGATTCCAAAAAGACTACAAAGAAGAATACCTCTAAGAAAGATACTTCTAAAAAGGATACTTCCAAGAAGTCTGTCACAACGACACAATCTGCCAAGGTGGACAACAGCAATAAGAATACGCAGACCGTCACGGTTAACGTAGACGGAAGCGGCAGTGGTTCCGCAAAGGCCGGAGCATCCACTTCCACAACTTCTCCAAAGACCGGATCATCTGTTCCGGTTCTGCCAATAATTGCAGTATTTGCCGTAATGGGCATTGCAGTTTGCGGAAAAAAAGCGCGCAACCTTTAATTTAAAGGTAGATTCGAATCTATAGCAAACATGTGGTTTGCATATCTGTCCCATGCCTGAGTGGGCATGGGGGATATGCAATTTTTATGAAGGGATAAACAGGGAAAGATGCAGAAGAAGCTTAATTTTTATAAGATACTATGTGCAGTATTGATCGTTATTCTTGTGATCGTTATTGCAATAATGGCATATAGGAATTATACGCAGAACAAAGCGGGAGATATATACCAGAATCTTCAGTCACAGGTCAATTCTGCACCGCCAACGGTTACTGTTGAGAACCCGGATACAGAGATGATTGATACAGAAACAGAAGAAGTTTCAACGGAAGAGGACTTTCTTTCGGGAAACGGAATCGAAATACCGGAAAAAAATCTGGATTGGGATCAATTAAGAGCAACAAATGAAGATATATATGCATGGATTTATATTCCGGAGACAAATGTTGACTATCCGGTACTTCAGAATGCAGATGATGATGAATACTATCTGATGCATAATTTAGATGGCAGCTACGGATATCCCGGGTGTATTTTTTCACAGCTGCTTAATAGCAGGAATTTTGATGACTATAATACGGTGCTGTATGGGCACAATATGAAAGACGGAACGATGTTCCGGACATTACATTATTATCAGAATGAGGAATTTTTCTATAACAATCCTTATTTCTATATTTATACGGAAAACGGGGTGCTTGTCTATGAAATATTTGCGGCATATAATACCGGCGATGAGCACATTTTAAATACATACGACCTTAGGACGGAGCAGGGATTTGCTTCCTACCTTGAAAAAATAAGTGCTGATGCTCCTTTGGGAGGTTACATCAGAAGTGATGTGGAGGTCACAACGGCAAATCATATCATTACACTATCAACCTGCACGGATCAATCCGATGAGAGATTTCTGGTGCAGGCAGTATTGCTCAATGATGAGTTTTAATCTATGAAGACAGTTAAGATTGATACAGATCATAAAAATCTAATATCGCTTCTGACTAGTGAGCAGTTTTATGATTCACCGGACATTTTCCTGCGGGAATTGTTACAGAATGCGTATGATGCCTGTTATACAAGGCAGGCACTTGAATGGAGCTGGGGGACAGAGTTTCTCGAATTGGAAGATGCGGAGAGAGTTAATTCGGTGCGGCGCCCATATGAAGGCAAAATCGTAGTATCCTACAATTCTGCCAACGGAATGCTCTTTGTGGAGGACAACGGAATCGGAATGAATGAATCCGATCTGACCAAGTTTGTAGCGCATGTGGGAAGCAGTTACTATACAAGTGATGAGTTTAAAAACCAACGGTTGAAGTATGAACCGGTTTCCCAATTTGGAATCGGGCTGTGTTCGTGCTTTCGTGTTTCAAGGGCAATACTGATCGAATCCAAGAAGGACAAGACAATCAATACCGCGTGGAATGTGATGAATAAACAGTCCCTAGAGCCAATCGCGGCAAAATGGTTTAATGGCGCGGATGATATTGAATACATTAATTCAAACCGTGCTTTTTCGGGAACCCGCGTTACACTCGCTTTGCAGCCGAAGTATGCGATGAATATGACGCTATCCTATCTGGTAAATGCGGTAGGACAATTTATGGCATGCCAGCCGATCCCGATAGAGATCTATTTTGACAAGAAAAAGGAAGTGCTGTTTCAAACGCATCTGGAGATGGACTCATTTGCGTATGTGAGAGGAATTACCACTTTGCATGTCGACAATGAGTGGATGGAGGGGTATCTGACTTTGTACAACTCCAAGCACAAGTCTCTGATCGGGGAGAGCGAGCTGTACCAGCAGTATTTTCGGATTTTGGATGACCGTGCAATCCGGATGCTAAAGCCGGAGTGGCTACGTCATATGATGCTTCGGATCAATCTCAAGAAGCGCATGCTGAATTTGAAGATGACGAGAGATGGCGTGGCACAGGATGAGAACTTTAAAAAGCTGAGAGAGGCAGTCGGGCAGCTGGTTATCGGATACTTCCAGAAGAATCCGCTCAGCCTTGGACAATATCTCGAGGATGGACAAAGGAATATACTTTCGGAGTATGAGGCTGAGATGCAGGTAGTACAGCAGGCTGCATATATTCATGTATATCTGAAGGACCAGGACATCGAGCTGCTTATAGATACGGTGCTTAACGGTTTTTTAGGTAAGGAAATCCGCATCGCATATATTTCCCATAAGCTGTTCGGATATTTCCAGGATAATTTCTCGGTTGACTTTAAGGCATTCCTTGGCAGATACCAGCTGATCGTATTCGAAAAAAACCGGGATATGTTTACACAGTTTCTGACCCCATACCTTAAGGTGCAGCAGTATGTGATCTCAGAGATACCGGGGCTGGTCTATACGGAATTGGTGGCAGATATCCGGATGAAAAAGAATATCTCCCCATACCGCAAGTCTGTCCGGCTTCACCCCCCGCAGCTTGTGGACGATGTTCTGTTTTGCTTTGCAACAAACGAACAGACGGGACCATTGCAGATCATTTTGAATGAGAATAACCGCAATGCATTGATGCTCGAGCGGGCGTCCGGGCATCCGAAGGTTGCCAACTTGAAAGAGGTTATAATCGAAAACATTAAGCAGCGTATCATCAATTCCAAAAAATCATGGGATAAACTGATTGATTTCGGTGGATCATTTATTGACGAATGGACTTCGGAAAATGCAATTACCGTGCAGTCCATCTGGTGTCTGGAGGATGATTTTGCAGTATCGTTGAATGAATTTATCCGGGAAAAGCTGACAATGGAAGAACTGGTGGAATATGGGCTGGAGGGGCTTGTTTTTCACAAGGAGGAATTTATCAGCTGGTGGTATATGCCAAGGTAAGCGGCATGGACAGTCAAAATGGCGGTCAAAAGAAAGAGGACAATTACGTCAATATTGTGCTTTTTGAGGAACAGAAGAACGAACAGGGTTGTTTGAAAACAAAAAAAGGCATATAATGACAAAACAGTGTGTCAAGGACAAAGGTAGGATAATAAGAATGGAAATATTGGATTTGAACGACGCGCAGGATACGGAAAATAAAACTGCGGATGAAAAGAAAAATGCAGACAACAATTCCTCAAAGGCACAGCAGCCTGTGTCGTGGCAGAGAGAGCTGCTTAGCTGGATCCTGACATTTGCGATAGCAATAGGGGCAGCGCTGTTATTGAAGAATTTTGTGATTATCAATGCAACGGTTCCGACCGGTTCCATGGAAAACACCATTATGCCGGAGGATGATCTGTTGGGATTCCGTCTGTCTTACGCGGTTTCCGAGCCGCAGCGCGGAGATATCGTTATCTTTAAGTTCCCGGATGACGAATCGCAGAAATTTATCAAGCGTATCATCGGCCTTCCGGGGGAACGGGTGGTTATCCGTGATGCCAAAATTTATATTAATGATTCCGAGCAGCCGCTTGACGAATCCTATCTGAAGGAAGAATGGGTTGT
The DNA here is from genome assembly GCA_022769125.1 of Agathobacter sp. GTDB lineage: Bacteria > Bacillota > Clostridia > Lachnospirales > Lachnospiraceae > Roseburia. The sequence continues at coordinate 74,566 of JALEKN010000041.1, read as the reverse complement.
AGCGAACGATGGGTTTGAATTCAATGTCCCTGAGGGATGCTATCTGGTGCTTGGGGATAACCGGAATGATTCGAGGGACGCCCGGTATTGGATAAACACATACGTTACAAAGGATGAGATTATCGGAAAAGCAGAATTTATCTACTATCCGTTTGATCACATAAAGAGTCTGCGCTAGCCGCAGATGGTCGTAAGGCGATGAAATTTTATGGAGGGTATAAATATGCCGGAGAATGCAAATTGCAGCGGAGCATCAACGTGCTCAAAATCCAGCTGCGAGGGTTGCCCAAGCAAGAGCAATCCGCAAAGTTTTTTGGAGAAAATGAACGAGTATTCAAATATTCGCCATGTCATTGGCGTGGTGAGCGGAAAGGGCGGTGTTGGTAAATCCTTTGTTACATCTTCGCTTGCAGTGCTGATGGCAAAAGCCGGATACAAGGTTGGAATTCTTGATGCAGACATTACTGGACCGTCCATCCCTAAGATGTTTGGAGTCCACGGGAATGTTGTCGGAGATGAAAAAGGAATGGCTCCGCTTGAGTCTAAGGATGGAATCAAGATCATGTCCATCAATCTTCTGATGGAAGATGAAGAGGCTCCAGTAGTGTGGAGAGGACCTGTCATTGCAGGTGTTGTAAAGCAGTTCTGGAATGAAACTGTATGGGGAGATATTGACTATCTATTCGTAGATATGCCTCCGGGAACCGGTGATGTTCCGCTTACCGTATTCCAGTCTCTTCCGGTTGACGGGATCGTAATTGTAACTTCTCCACAGGAACTTGTGCAGATGATCGTGAAGAAGGCGTACAACATGGCAGAGATGATGCATATTCCGGTTCTGGGTGTTGTAGAGAATTTCAGTTACTTAAAGTGCCCGGATTGTGGAAAAGAGATCAAGCTCTTCGGTGAAAGCCATGTGGATGAGACAGCAGCCCAGATGGGAATTAAGGTGCTCGGCAAGCTCCCGCTTGATCCGGATTACGCGAAGCAGGCGGATGCAGAAGACTTTTACAACATTGAAAATCCATACCTGGATAAGGCCGTTGAGGCGATTCAAAGCTTATAGATGATTAACATCAAAATGCTCTTTGCAACCCTTGTTGCAAGGAGTATTTTTTTGGATATTATTTCTAATTCACTTCCTTTTTATGGAGTTTTTTCATAAATTTTACCTCTTGCTTTTGTGCAATCTGTGCATTAAACTATCGCTTGTTAAGATGGAGGGTAAAAATGAACGCATTTTTTAAGAAAGTGAAAGAAATACTTTTCACAAAAAAAGAAAAACAGCATTCCGATAAATATTATAAGAGAATTGATTTTTTAAATAAATATTCATTAGTATTCCATGCACTGCTTTCCTGCGGAATTGTTTTTTGTGTGGAGGTAATTTCAAGAAGAAGCTTTGTTTCAGCCTGCGCCTTTTTGAATTTACATACGCTGGCATTCTTTTATAATGCTTTTATTGTGTTTGCATCACTTACACTGGTATATCTGTTTCGCAGACGTGCTTTTGCACGTGTGATCATCTGCGGATTCTGGACGATTCTGGGAATCATCAACGGGTGTGTGCTTTCCAACCGGGTTACTCCGTTCGGTTACACGGACCTGAAGTGTATTCCGGATCTATTCGCAATGAAGAATACCAATTATTTTACGGCAGAACAGGCTGCTATGACAGTATTTGGCATAGGGGCGTTTGTTCTTTGCTGCGTTGTTCTGTTCATTAAGGGACCGCGTTATGCCGGAAAACGCCGCATGATCGCAGGACCGGTTGCAATTCTTGCGCTGATGTTCATCGGCATTCCGCTCACAACGGATGCAGCACAGAGTACACATGTAGTGGAAAGCTATTTCTCTAATATTGCACAGGGCTATGAAAATTATGGATTTATCTATGGCTTTTCTTCCAGCGTTGTCGCAACAGGTATGAGCAAGCCAACTGCATATTCTGAGGAAACAATCGATCAGATTGAGGCAGATGTCGCACAGAAGCAGGACGAGAATACAACAACAGCGGAGAAAAAACCGAACATCATCTGTGTACTTTTGGAATCTTTCTGTGATCCGGATGAAATCAACTTCCTGAAAGTAAATAAGGATCCGATTCCGACTTTCCACTATCTGGAGGAAAATTTCTCAACCGGTTATCTGACGGTTCCGGTAGTAGGTGCAGGAACTGCAAACTCAGAATTTGAAGTCCTTACAGGTATGAGCATGCAGTATTTCGGGCCAGGGGAATATCCATATAAGACAATCCTGAAAAAAACGGATTGCGAGAGCAGTGCATCGGATCTCGCCTCTATTGGGTATGCAACCCATGCGGTTCACAACAATGGAGGTAACTTCTATAGCCGTGTGAATGCATTCTCAATGATGGGATTTGATACATTTACCAGCAAGGAGCTGATGAATATCACCCAGATTACACCGAATGGAAGCTGGGCAACCGATGATATTCTGGTAGATGAGACGATTAAGACGCTGGATGCAACACCGGATCAGCCGGATTTTACCTATACGATCACGGTAGGAACACATGGAGATTATCCTACGGAGTCGCTTTTTGAGAATCCGGAGTATGTGGTAAGCGGTGCGGCAGATGATGCTGCAAACAATCAGTGGGAGTATTACGTTCACCAGCTTGCGGAGACGGACAAGTTTATTGCAAACCTGATCGAGAAGCTATCTGAGAGAGATGAGGATACGATTGTGGTCATGTTTGGGGATCATCTTCCAACACTTGGACTTACCAACGAAGATATGCGTTCCGGTGATATTTATAAGACGAAGTATATTACATGGAATAACATGGGACTTGCAAAAGAGGATGCAGATCTGTATGCATATCAGCTTATGGCAAAGACGACAGAGTCTGTTGGTATACATGAGGGAACAATCCTTGGATACCATCAGGCAATGGACTATGCGGTCTCTGATGAATACTTAAGCGGACTTGAGAACCTGCAGTATGACATTTTGTATGGTTCACGCTATTGCTATGACGGTGAGGATGCATACCCTGCAACAGATATCGTGATGGGTATTGATGATGTGGTAATCGGCAAAGTGCTTGCCATGGAGACACGACCGTTCGTATATATTTATGGAAGTAACTTTACCAAGTGGAGCAAAGTATATGTAAACGATGAAAAAGTATCAACAACATATCTTTCCGACACATGCCTTCGCATCGCAAAGTCAAGCGTAGAAGACGGAGATACCATTGTTGTCAGCCAGGTGGGATCAAACAGTACCAGATTTCGTGACTCCAATGAAGTAGTATTTGGAAACGCGCCGGAAGAGGCATCAGAATCAACAGAACAATAAAGTGAATATTCGAAAACTGTAATAAAGAAGGGAGCATACCAATTGCGGTGTGCTCCCTTTTTGCTACTTGACGAATTTATTGATGGCTTCGCTTAGATCATCGAGCGCCTTTTGATCGCCGGTTTCCAAAGCATCAATAATACAGTGATTGATATGATCTTCGAGAATGATTTTTCCGATGTTATTGATCGCAGAGCGGACAGCCGCAATCTGGATCAATACCTCAGTACAGTCTCTGTCATGTTCAATCATCGTTTTGATGGATTCCATGTGCCCGATTGCACGGTTCATGCGGTTGATCACAGCCTTTGTATTTTCATGGTGATGACCGTGATGCTCATCATGCAGCTTTTCATCATGAGTATGCTCGACAATAGTACCGTCACTGAGCACATGGGTGTGTGTGTTCTTCATACAGATGTTATCCTCTTATTTATCAAAACCGATTGTGGCAGACGAAGCTGCGCGGTTAGCGGTTGGAACGTCTCCAGATATGCATAGCCTCTGCCTCTTTGATCAGTTCATCCCGGAAGTCCGGATGTGCGATACTGATGATCGCTTCCGCTTTCTGCCAGGTAGATAAGCCCTTTACATTGACCATACCATACTCGGTGACGATGTAGTGGGTGTTGGCACGCGTGTCGGTGACGATGGAGCCTTCTGCCAGAGTCGGACGGATGCGGGAGTGCATAACGCCTGACTTGTCTGTAAAAGTAGAAGAGCAGCAGATAAAACTCTTGCCGCCGTTAGACAGATAAGCGCCAAGTACGAAGTCAAGCTGTCCGCCCGCACCACTGATGTGCTTGGTCCCTGAGGATTCTGAGCTGATCTGTCCGAACAGGTCTAAATCAACACAGTTGTTGATGGAAATAAAGTTGTCCAGGGCAGCGATAGAGCGGATATCGTTCGTGTAGCTTACCGGCGCGCTCATAAGCTCTGGGTTCTCATCCATGTAATCGTACATTTTCTTGGTTCCGGCACCAAAGCCGTAGGTCTGGCGATAGCGGTCAATAGACTTGTGTGCTCCGGTGATTTTTCCGGCCTTTGCAATGTCGACAAAAGCATCTACGTACATTTCGGTATGAACACCAAGATCCTTCAGGTCAGACTCTGCAATCAGGGAGCCGACTGCGTTTGGCATTCCACCGATTCCAAGCTGTAAGCATGCTCCGTTTGGAATCTGATCAACAATGAGCTGGGCAACCTTTTTGTCAACTTCCGTTGCAGGACCACCTACACCAAGTTCACCGATCGGGGCGTTATCTCCTTCAACAATATAGGTGACTTTTGAGATATGAATACCTGTCTCGGAACCGCCATGGCAGCGAGGCATATTCTCGTTGACTTCAACAATGATCTTCTTTGCGCCTTCGCACATTGCTCCAAGGTGAGATGCGTTCGGACCAAAATTAAAGTAACCATGTGCATCCATCGGTGCTACCTGGAACATGGCAACATCAGTAGTTGCTGCTCCGTCACGGTAATAGCGTGGAAGCTCTGAATAGCGGATTGGTGAATAGAATGCGCAGCCTCTTGCGATCAGCTTGCGTTCAATGCCGGACATATGCCAGGAATTCCATGTGAAATGCTCCGGTGAATCCTCGCGTTCAAAGATAGCAAGTGGCTTTAACAGGATACCACCGCGCAGCTTAACGTCCTTAAGTTCATCGGTTCTCCTGGCAAGAGCCTTGTCGAGAACATCAGGGGTGCCGTTGCACCAGCCGTAGTCTACCCAGTCGCCGGACTTTACAAGCTTTACAGCTTCATCGGCTGAGACAAGTTTCTGCTTATACTCTTCTAAAAAACTCATAGTGCCTCCTTTATGTGTCGCATCGGTAAGATGCGTTTTTGATATATGTGATAGACAAAACAATCGGGTGAAACAGACCAATAATCTGAAATCAACCCTATTGATTGTAGCATGGGAAAAGCTGCAACACAAGTGTTGCGGCAAAGATTACAAGGTCTCCGGCATGGTCCATTCCATTGCCTGCTTTTTAAAACTTTCCGCCTGCTCCCGATAGTCCGCAATACACTCGGTATCTGCGGTAAGCTTCAAGCGGGCAGCAGGGGGAAGGGCATTTAGCGCGTCCTCTTTTTCGTCGGCCCATTTGTCATAGCATTCGGCAAGCGCATGGAGTGGAATGCACCCTCCTGTCTCAATATCGAGGACAGGATGTGCCTCATAGACTGCCTTGCGGAACCACAGAATTGCCTCCTCATAGTCCTTTTGATCTTTATAATAGAAACCAAGCTCGCAGCATACTTCGCTGTAGCTATCCTCTGCGACATTCTTGAGCGCAACGGAGAAAAAGTGATTTCCGTCACTGATCTGCCGGTAATAGCGTGCGAGGACGCAGATGGTCTCTTCCGATGCTCCGGCGCGGTACATGCCTTCAAAGATCGGAGCCGCATCTGCAAAGTCTTCAGGAGTACCGCATTTTAAAAGCTCTTTGGCATACATGGTAATAATGTTTTTCGGCAAAAAACCATTCTTGGAGAAGGAGTGCCGGAAGATGGAAAAATCACGTTTGCCGTGGAGAGTCTGTGGCTGATGGAGAATTTCTATATCGCTATCGTATACAACCGGGTCAAGCCGGACCGTCTCATGTACCGGATTGATCCATGTGAATGTGCGAAGGCGGCGGAATAGCTTTGGCCGAAGCTCTTTGGAAGCATTCTGCACGGTATTGTATTCTGCCGGTGTGATGTATGGCATCTGCACGATCTCGATCTCCGGAAGCAGAGCAGCTTTTAGCATGGCAAAACGCTTGCGGTTTAACTCATCAATATACTCATCTGCATCCGGTGCATAGATATATTCCATCGTCGCCTTGGAAAACGAGAAATTGCGCGCCGCGGCAAAATCTTCACACCATGAGAAGTCATATACAAGATCCGTATACTGTCTGGCAATTTTCTTTGTATTATCGGTAGAGCCGGTATCTACGATGATAATTTCATCCATGAGACCTTTTAGGGAATCCAGACACCGGGCCAGAACCTTCTCTTCGTTTTTTACGATCATACATAAGCTGATAGTAATCATAGAAAACTCCTTTCATATCTTATATTTGATTTTACCCTTTCTGCGCAATTTTGCAAGCAACAGCATATCTTCATTGACATGGAAATGTATTAGAGCGTAGAATCACCATGGTGACAGATTCAAATAATCAAAATTAGAAGGAAAGAACATGGAAACGCAAAAGAAAGAAATTTTTTTACAGAAAACAATTGTTGTATGGGCGGGAGCACTGATCTGCTGTGCGCTATGGGGCAGTGCATTCCCGTGCATTAAGCTGGGATATAAGTGGATGCAGATCGGGGCATCAGATACCGCAACACAGATCTTATACGCGGGAATACGGTTCACACTTGCAGGGGTACTTGCAATCGCAATCGGAAGCGTCTTGCAGAAGAGGTTTTTGTTCCCTGAAAGGGAGGCACTGCCGAAGGTTGTCTGGCTTTCCTTTTTGCAGACGGTTCTGCAATATCTCTTCTTCTATGTCGGACTAGCGCATACCACGGGAGTGAAAGCATCGATCATCGAGGGGATGAACGTATTTGTTGCGGTGTTCGTTGCAGGGTATCTTTTCCGGCAGGAGAAGGTCACAACGAAAAAGTTGGTCGGCTGTGTCATCGGATTTATCGGCGTGATCTTAGTAAACATACTAGGCGGAAGCTTTGCTGGGGGATTTGTCCTGCAGAATCCGTTTGCGGGTGAGAGCGGAATATCGCTGTTTGGGGAAGGCTTTATCTTCTTTTCTACGGTATCCTACGCATTTTCCTCCGTGTTCTTAAAATCATATTCCAAGAAGCATGATCCGGTCATGCTAAGCGGCTATCAGTTCCTGCTCGGGGGCGTGATCATGATGATCTGTGGACTGCTGTTTGGCGGAAGGATTACCCAGATCAGTCCGAGGGCGGTTGCAATGCTGTTATGGCTTGCGGTGGTGTCTGCTGTGGCGTATTCCCTGTGGGGCATTTTGCTCAAATACAATCCGGTTTCCAAGGTCGCGGTCTTTGGCTTCATGAATCCGGTATTTGGTGTGATCTTGTCCGCAATTTTGCTGCAGGAGTCGCAAAGCCTAGGCGCGGGCGCGATCGTATCACTTGCATTTGTGTGCGCCGGAATATATATTGTTAATAAGTAGCAGGAATTGCGCGATAACGCTGGCATGACAGATGGCACTGACACAACAGATAACGCTGGTACAACAGATAGCGCTGGCACAACAGATAACGCTGGCACAACAGATAACGCTGGCATGACAGATGGTGCAGCGACGGATAAGGAGAACGGCATATATGGAGAACCATACAATCATAACATTAAAAAAGGGCGAGGGACGCGGGATAAAATCCGGCGGACTTTGGATATTTGACAATGAGATCGATTCGATCACCGGATCATTTAAGAATGGCGGGATCGTAACGGTACACGACTTTGACGGCTACCCGATGGGGCAGGGCTTTATCAATCAAAATTCCAAGATAAGAGTGCGCCTGTTAAGCCGAAAGACGGACGTGGACATCAATGAGGATTTTTTGCGCATGCGCGTGAAAAGTGCGTGGGATTACCGCAAGAGCGTAATGCATGGTGGCAATGAAAGCCACATGACAAAGATACCGGGAGTGGGAACAACCGATTGTCCGGATCTGAATTGCTGCCGCGTGATATTCGGCGAAGCGGACTGGCTTCCGGGGCTGGTGGTCGACAAATACAATGATGTACTTGTCGTGGAATCCCTTGCCCTTGGAATGGAAGCATTAAAAGAAACGATCCTTGCAAATCTTGTTCAACTGATGGCGCAGGACGGCATCAAGATCCGCGGCATTTATGAGCGCTCAGATGCCCCGGTCAGGAAGAAGGAGGGCTTGCAGCCGTTCAAGGGATTTTTGTATGCGGCTGATATGGACGGTATACCGGAGAATGCCGGAAATACCGCGGACGCGAAGCCGGACGACAGCACGAATAGCGGCGCATTTTTTAATTACAAGGAGTTTGACACCAAAGTTGAAATCATTGAAAACGGTGTTCGCTATCTTGTCGATGTGGAAAATGGTCAGAAAACAGGCTTTTTCCTTGACCAGAAATACAATCGTCTGGCAATGCAGGGAATCGTGAAAGGGGTATTGCAACGCGAGGAGAATATCAAAGGCGCTGGAACGCTTAAGGTACTTGACTGCTTTACACACATGGGAACATTTGCACTTAACTGCGGGCTTGCGGGGGCGACCGATGTTACGGGGCTGGATATCTCTGAATTTGCGGTGGCACAGGCGAGTGACAATGCGCAGCGCAATGGCTTGCAGGATAGCGTGCATTTTCGCGCGGCAAACGTACTTGACGAGCTTCCAAAACTTGCTGCGGCAGGGGAGAAGTTCGATCTGGTAATCCTTGATCCGCCGGCATTTACAAAATCGAGGGAAGCTACCAAGAACGCCATCAAGGGTTATCGTGAGATTAACATCAAGGGACTTAAGCTGGTCAGGGATGGCGGCTATTTTGCAACCTGTTCCTGCTCCCACTTTATGACGCAGGAGCTTTTTACAAAGGTGATCGGTCAGGCTGCGCAGAGTGCGCATAAGCGCCTCCGCCAGATCGAGTTCCGGACGCAGGCGCAGGATCACCCGATTCTGTGGGCGGCAGATGAGAGTTATTATTTGAAGTTTCTGGTTTTTCAGGTGGTTGAGGAGAAGTAAGAGCCGGGGTGGCGGAAAAGCTGTAATAAATAGAACGGTGAGTTGGAATTGACCGGGCTCCTTAGAGCGAGGGGCTTCTTGCCCGAAGGACGGGAAGATGGAACAATTATCCATCGCAGGAAAGCCATAAAAAGTGATGGCTAAGTGAGAAAATGTGCAATAGCTATCACATGAAATGCGTAAAGAATGATGGCTAGGTGAGAAAATGAGCAATAACCATCACATAAAATACGTAAGGTGTGATGGCTAGGCGTGAAAATGTGTAATAGCCATCACATGAAATGAGAAAAGAGTAATGGCTAAGTGAGAAAATGTGCGATAGCCATTACATGAACGCTGTAAAGAGTGATGGCTAAGCGAGAAAATGCGCAATAGCCATCACAGAAATGTGGTAAAGAATAGTAAGAAATGGAAAATTGGAGGTTGATGAGGTAAATTATGAGTAATATAAATAAGAATTTTACATTACAAAATGGATATGAGATATTAAGTAAAACTTTTTCTAGAGTCGAAAAGCTAGACTACATTGATTCATTGGCAGTTACCAATATAGATGATATGGTGGAATATATTTACTCTCTTTCAAGTATGACTTCATTAGACGGTGTGCCGAAGCAAGTCATAAAAGAGATTTTGATTAATAATACCACGAATGGAATTTTAAATGTGCCAAAGGAATATGGAATGTTTATATCGTCATAGAAAGCATCAAAACTAAGTTTATAGGTTTGACAGGACAATTATTTTGGCGCGGAAAAGCTACGAAGCATGAGGAAAAAGGAGGGTTCCAACAATGAAATTCGATCCCATTGAAGTAAAGGATAAACTTGACCGGACGATCATTTTACGAAGTGCGACACCGGATGATGCGGATGCGCTGATTGATTATTTAAAGGTAACCACGGCGGAAACAACGTATCTGATCCGCGAGCCGGAGGAGGTCACGTTAACCCATGAACAGGAGGCGGCATTTATAAATAGTTGCCTGGATTCCGACAAATCCCTGCTACTGGTTGCAATAATCAATGGAAAGCATATCGGGAACTGCTCCTTAAATCCCATCGGAAGCTACAAAAGATATGCGCACAGATGTGACGTCGCAATCGCTTTGTATCAGGAATTTTGTGGGTGTGGCATCGGACGGATCATGCTGGAGCAGGTGCTGGAGGTTGCCAAGGGGCTAGGCTTTGAGCAGGCGGAACTTGAGGTTATATCGGATAACAAGAAGGCAATCGCACTCTACGAAAAGTTAGGCTTTGTAAAGTATGGGACATTTCCCAATAATATGAAATACAAAAATGGGGAGTATGCTTCTGCGGATTGGATGATGAAGAAATTATAAGAATATGTGCAAAGCATATTCTGCTGGAATAGCTACATAAAATATATTGACATAATCATGGTCGGAGACACATAAAAAATATGTGAACTCCGACCATTCTTTCTGCCCTTATGAAAAGGACGTATTATTTTGTCAGATCCATGGTTACGGCGCATAGCATACTGCCCGGCAATGGATCATCGCAGGTGGCGCCAATGTAGTCCTTCCCTAACAGATCATAGAAGTTGCCGCTGATATTCAGATCCGGGAGACGCCCGATGAGTTTGCCGTTTTCCATCAGGTAGGACATCTGTACTGGGGAGGCAAAATGCCCGTCGGGTGTGGTGTCACCGCCGGATGCCATGACGACGTACACGGCTTTGCCGGGAACAAGCGCCATCAAAGTCGGTGCGGTCGGCTCAACGTAAAAGCGGTTGAAACCAAGACATGGTACACCATCGTAAGTGGATGCAGCGGTTCCGAGATTCGGCAGTTTAAAGGTGTCGGCGGATTTTTTGGTGGTCAAAAGCCCGGTCAGTGTTCCCTTGTCTATCAGTGTAGGGCGAAAATCGGATGTCACGCATCCCTCATCATCAAAGAAGTAGGCACCGGCATTTGTCTCTGGGTTCATATCATTTCTTAGAGTGAGTCTGTCTGAAAATGCCTTTTGTCCGAGTCTGCCACTGAGCAGTGATGCGCCGGAGACATACATTTCCGCTACGAACTGCTGCAAAAATGTCCCAAACAGGCTGGAGGCTTCCATCACAACAGGATAGCGTCCCGGAGTGAAATCAGCAGGCGCGTAAAAAGCATCGTATTCTTTTTTGAACTCCGAGAGCAGTGCATCCGCATCAAAGTGATTACCGTTATAACTGAAACCGGTGTCAAAAAGATTACCGGAACCGCGATTCTGTGCGAGCAGCTGGATATCTACATTGCGCCCGGAGCTTGTCAGATGGCGTCCAAGAGAGTTGTGATATTCTTTTCTCTTGTAGTTCAGGCTTATCTTATTTGAAAAAGCAAAACGCGGACATGCCTCATTCAGGCGATCAAGAAAATCCTGCATCGTGGGGATCAGTTTGGCAACAGGAATGATTTCTTCATCATGTATGATTTCCTGCTCTAGTGCGCCATCCGGCATACAAGGATACGGGATGCCGAGTGACAACGCCTCGGTGGCTTTTTCTGTCAAAGCTTTTTCGTCCGGAGATCCGAGGCAGCCGGCTACGCCGATACAGCCATTTTCATATACGCGGACGGTGCCTGTTGTCTCTTCCTGTTCGCGGAAGCTATCAATTTTACCGTCAGTGACGTTAAGCGTGACGGAATAGTGTGTATTTGTTAAAAATTCTTTTTCCATGATTTCTTACCTCACTGTACATTCGTAGAAGAAACGCGGACATAAGGACCGCCGAAACCAACTGGCAGATTCATCTGTTCCATCTTGCCACAGCCGCCTGTCACAAATGACAACAGATGTACGTCGCGTGTCAGACCATCGATCAAGCCAAGAGTTTCAAAAACAGAACCTGTCAGAACGCTGATCTGTACAGGGCGTCCGAGTTTGCCATCGACTATTTCGTATGCGAGATGAGGTGCTATGGTAAAAGTGCTCATGCCGCTGCCGTGCCGGATCGTCTTGATGAAATATCCTTTTTGGATTGGTGCAATCAACTGATCGAAATCCATATCTCCGCCCTCGATGTATGTGGTGGTCATGCGCACGATCGGTTCAAAGGTGCAGTCGATCGCGCGTGCATTGCCGGTCGGGGCTTCGTCAAGAACTGCGGCAGTCTGCGCATTATGCAGCCGTCCTGCCAGTGTGCCGTTTTTGATTAAATAATTTTTGCGGGCACGGGTTCCCTCATCGTCATACGGAACATAGCCGCAGCCGGGGAGAGAACCACATTCGGCGATGGACAGGATAGGTGAACCAACGGTTTTTCCCAACTGCCACTCATCGCGCATTGATTTATCGGAGAGCATGAAATCGGACTCGGACTTGTGTCCGAACGACTCATGAGCAAAGACACCGGCCGCTTCAGGAGAAAGAACCACGGGATATTTTCCGGGAGTGACTGGCACAGAGTTACGCATAAATGCTGCCTGCTCTGTGATCGAGGCGCGGATCTCTTCCTCCAGCCCCTTTAACTCCTCAAAGTGGGTAGCTCCTTTCTGCCAGTGTCCGGAGAATTTCTTCTCTCCCTCCGTCATGCTGCAGGAGAAGGACAGACCGCAGGTCTGGTAATCATATACAATATCTGCGCCGAGACTGGACTGGAAGTGGAACACACTATTGCGGTCAAGGTAAGTACCCTGCGGCAGAGTAACGCAGGTATCCTCGGAGAGCAATGGTAGATATGACAGCAGGAGTTCCTGCTTGTCTTTGGAAGAAATATCCCGCACAGAACAGTCTGTAAAGCACATTACCGAGTCTTTGTTGCATTCAAAACGGCGAACGATGGGATCGTCAAGAATTTGCGCATTCGGTGTGGCGGCAGCATATAGACCGTCCAGCGTCTTTTGCAAGTGCGCAAGATCGGTCACAGATGCGTAATACCACATCTTACCGTCGTATACCCGCAGAAATGCACGGCGTTCCACGCGCGTTTTCATTTCTTCCGGAATGCCGGCTTTATATGAAATCGTAGTCCGGCTGCGATCCTCAATCCGTACGTCTGCATAAAAATCATCTTGGAATTTAACCATAAAAGGAATCCTCCTTAAAGAAAAAGATAACAATATAATTATACTACCTGACTATGGCATTTCAATACTTGCAATCCATGTTTCCACTGTAACGGTGGTAACAGGAATGGAGCAGGCGGTACTTGCTCTTACATAGTGGAAACGTGCGTTGTACGGAAATATTCCATCCGGTATTCACGCGGGGTTTTTCCTGTCTTTTTGTGAAAAAGTTCTGTAAAATAGCTTTGACTTGGAAATGCCAGCGTAGAGGCAATTGTAGAGATCGTATAATCGGAATAGCAAAGCATATTCCGGGCGGTCTCTATTTTTTTGTCTTGGATATACTCGCTGATTCTGCTCCCGGTTTCTTTGTGAAAGAGACGGCTTAGATAGTTGGGAGAGAGCCCCGTGTGTGCAGCCAGATCAGGAACAGTAATTCGGGTATGGAGATGATCGTAGATATACTCTAAGCACAGGCAGACCGGACGGGAATAGGCACCTTTATGACGCAGATGGTTCATACGGGATGCATAATCCAGACACATGACAGGGTGCAACGCCGAAATAGACTCCAATGATTGCATCTGGTCTGCTTTATGGATATAGTAATCACTCAGATCATAGGATTCAGAAACTTCCAATCCCCCTTCGATGCAGTATCTGGCTAAAAGTGCGGCTGTAATAGCAAAGTGATATTTTAGATTCTGGAGCGGAGCATTTGATAAACAACCAAGACCGCTCTTGCTCGCAAATGTCTCTTGGCAGAGTTCGGCTACTTTTTCCAGATTTCCCTGCATTACATAGGTATAAAACTCTGACTCGGGTTCGTAGGGAGCACGGTAGGCTTCGATTTCCCGGCGTACATATTGCTGATAGAAAAGCTCCTGTGGGATATTCATAATGTTTCCCTTCTGTCTGAAATGACATTAAAACGATAAAAAACGCAGAAAAAAGATATATATAGAAATCATATCATGTCATAATTAAGATAGCAAAGAAAAAAGCACGATTTGGGAGGAAAATTATATGAAACTGATGAGAGGTATCAATTTAGGCGGATATTTATCCCAGTGTGAGCACACAACGGAACATTATAATGCGTTTTTGAAAGAGGAAGACATTCATAAAATCGCGGGAATGGGCTTTGATCATGTTCGCCTGGCAATCGATTATGAGGTTTTGGAGGACGAGCAGGGCAGGACAAAAGAGGAAGGCTTTGCTTATGTCACCAGAACTGTGGAATGGTGCAAACGGCATGGTCTGAATATTGTGTTGGATCTTCACAAGGCATACGGATATGATTTTAATTATGCTGGGGATACAGAAAAGAACAATCTGTTTTCAGACAAAAAGGTTCAGAAGCGTTTTGTGGATCTGTGGATTAAGATTGCAGAGCGCTATGCGAATGACACGAATGTTGCTTTTGAACTCCTAAATGAAGTGGTAGAACAGGAAAATGCAGATGCTTGGAATCATCTGATTGCAGAGACTGTGGATGCAATCCGGCGGATTGCGAGAGACACGATCATCATATATGGAGGCATTCAGTGGAACAGTGTTGCGACATTAAAACTTTTAGAAAAGCCCAAAGATGAAAATATTATGTTCACCTTCCATTTTTATGAGCCGTTATTATTTACGCACCAGAAGGCATATTGGGTTCCGGCAATTAAAGATGTGGAAGATATTTCCTACCCGGAAGAAATGGAATATTATCGTATAAAGTCTACTCCAATCGGTTATCAGGGAGAAGCTGTTTGTAAAGCACATTCACAGGTTATGGGACCGGAGTTTATTGCTGAAATGGTCATGGAGGCAGTAACGGCGGCAAAAGATGCGGGTGTGAGCTTGTATTGTGGCGAATTTGGTGTGATAGATCAGGCACCAATCGCAGATACATTCCGCTGGTTCCGGGATGTGGATACGGTGTTTCGCCATTTCGGGATTGGAAGTGCCGTATGGACCTATAAAGAAATGGACTTCGGTATCATGGGGGATCACTATGAACCAATCCGTGAGCAACTGCTTAAATTGTGGAATCAGAAATAGACAATCGATAGTAAAACATAGCAATCCATGTTTCCGCTGTAATGGTGGCAACATGGATTGTTTTTTGTGTTAAAATGTTATTATATACGGATGCAGAACGCAAATATATGGATTGCAAAAAAGTATAAAAATGTATAAAATGAAATGAAAAGTATAAAAATGTATAAAGAAGCATAAAGAAAAATAAAAAGTATAAAGAGAGGTGGTTATATGCAGAATCCGTTTACGACAACATTTAGTAAGGTGCCGGAAAACACATATATTCATACTGAAAAAACGGATGAGATACTGGAAAATTTTCTGTATGATAATCCATCCGAGTTGGTATATAAGATAACCGGAGTCAGAGGATCTGGTAAAACGGTTATTTTGGCAAAGGTGGAGGAGGAATTAAAGAGTAACGGGAATAAATATATAAATTGGCTTGTTTTTGATGTTAATCCGACAAGAAATATACTCGGACAGATTGCTGCAATGCTTGTAAAAGAGGGATTTGGTTCAAATGATAAGAAGCTTTCGGGAGCAAGTATCCCGGCAACGATACTCGGAACGGGTGGCGGAATTGGATATACAAGAAATGACGATTTCTTTGATATCGGAGTAGAGGTTGAGACAATGATCCAAGCTGCTCAGAAAAAGGGCAAAAAGATACTGATAGGAATAGATGAGGTCTCAAAATCCGAAGAGATGGTTAAGTTTGCATCAGAGTATGGCAGATGGCTCAGAGCAGGATACCCGGTGTATTTTGTATGCACAGGGTTATATGAAAATATTCAGGAACTCAGCAATGTCAAAAACCTTACATTTTTCCGAAGGGCGACAACCGTTAAAACGGAACCGCTAAATATGATCAGAATGACGGAAATGTATAGAAGTAAGCTGAATATAGACGGCGAGCAGGCACAGAAAATGGCGAAAATCACAAAGGGCTATGCGTATGCATTTCAGGAACTGGGAGTGCTGTGCTTTAAGAAGAAAGCGGAAGAGACTCTGGAAGATATTTTGCCGATGCTAAAAGCAGAATTGTTTGCATATTCTTACGAAAAAATATGGGAGGAAATGACAGAACTGGATCGTTTCCTTGCGAGTCTTCTGACGGAAAAGGAAGAGTACAAGCGTGAAGAAGTGCTTAAGCTCATGGGAGAACGCGCCGGAAGCTACTCTATGTATAGAGACCGGCTGATAAAAAGAGGAATATTAAATTCAAGACAGGGATACATCTCACTCGCGTTACCTTATTTTGCGGAGTATATAAAGGAGTATTGCGTCGGGGCGTAAAATTCAAATTTTAGTTTGGAGGATAAAGATACATGGAACAGACACCGAATCAGCAGACACCGCACAAGCGGAGAGTCCACTATTCCGGCAAGTACCCGAAGAAATTCGAGGAAAAATACAAAGAGCAGAACCCGGAAAAATATGCCGACACCGTTGCACATGTGATCGAAAAGGGCAGTACGCCGGCGGGGATGCACATCTCAATCATGGTTGACGAGATCCTTGACTTTTTACAGATCAAGCCGGGACAAAGGGGACTTGACGCAACCCTCGGATACGGCGGACATACGCGGCGGATGCTGGAAAAGCTGGAGGGCAGAGGACACATCTACGGCTTGGATGTGGACCCGATCGAGTCGGAAAAGACGAAAGAACGCCTGCGCAAGCTTGGGTTTGGCGAGGATATCCTGACGGTAAAGCTGATCAACTTTGCAAATATCGATGAAGTGGCAAAAGAGGCAGGCAAGTTTGATTTTGTGCTTGCAGATCTCGGCGTGTCATCCATGCAGATCGATAACCCGGAGCGCGGGTTTTCTTATAAGATCGACGGACCGCTGGATCTGCGCATGAATCCGCAGAAGGGCAGCAGTGCAGCAGAGCGGCTGCATGAGATCACGCAGGAGGAATTTGTCGGAATGCTCGTGGAAAATTCCGATGAACCGTATGCCGAGGAGATTGCGGAAAAGGTATTTTTCCGCATGAGACAGGGCAATCCTATGGATACAACAACAGCGCTCCGCGAGGCGATAGAGGCGGCGCTGATCTATCTGCCGAAGGCTGAGCGTCAGGACGCGGTCAAGAAGTCCTGCCAGAGAACGTTTCAGGCGCTGCGCATCGACGTAAACAGCGAGTTTGAGGTGCTGCATTCATTTCTGGAAAAGCTGCCGGGAGTGTTAAATCCGGGAGGGCGTGTTGCCATTTTGACGTTCCATTCCGGGGAAGACCGTCTGGTAAAGCGTTCATTTAAGGAACTATGTAAGCAGGGAATTTACAGCGAGGTCGCGCGTGAGGTCATCCGCCCATCCGCAGAGGAGTGCCGGAGCAACGGGCGTGCAAGATCGACAAAGATGCGCTGGGCGATACGCAGCGAGGAGGAATAGCACATGAGCAACTATATTATGGATCTGCGCAAGGTGGTGGGACATGCCCCGCTGCTCCAATGTGCGGGAAGCGTTATTATCGAGAATGAAAACGGAGAGATCCTTTTAGGAAAAAGGACGGATAACCACAAATGGGGGTACGCCGGCGGCTCAATCGAATTGAATGAGACAGTGGAAGAATGTGCGAAAAGAGAGCTTTTTGAGGAGACAGGACTGATCGCAGACGAGCTTGAATTTTTCATGGTCAATTCCGGACCGGAAGTGCATTACATTTACCCGAATGGGGATGAGGTCTATAACGTGGAGATCATTTACCTTTGCAGGAAATACCACGGCACGCTGAAACGGCAGGAAGAGGAAGTGGAGGAGCTGCGCTTTTTTGCACTTGCGGACATCCCGGCGGAGATTTCAGACCCGATCGCACCGGTGGTCAGAAAATACATTGAAATGAGAAAAACACAGGAAAAATAATCGGAGGAAATAAACATGATCTATATCGGAAGTCATATCTCAGCAAGCGGCGGATTTGCTGAAATGGGAAAAACAGCGTTGAAGCTGGGCGCAGATACCTTTGCGTTTTTTACAAGAAATCCGCGTGGCGGAAAGGCAAAAGACATTGATGAGAAGGATGTTGCCGCATTGCAGCAGATTATGGATGAACACAATTTCGGACCGCTTGTGGCACACGCACCGTACACGATGAATCTGTGCTCGGACAAGGCGGACATCCGCAAATTTGCAAAGGATATGTTTGCGGATGATATGAAGCGGATGGAGTATCTGCCGGGCAATTATTACAATTTTCATCCGGGTTCCCATGTTGGACAAGGCGTGGAAACGGGAATCGATTATATTGTTGAGGCGATGAACGAGGTACTTTTCCCGGAAATGAAGACGATGGTGCTGCTAGAAGGAATGGCTGGTAAGGGAAGTGAGATCGGCAGAAATTTCGAGGAGCTTCGCGCGATTATTGACAAAGTAGAGCTAAAGGACAAGGTTGGCGTCTGTCTGGACACCTGCCATTTGTGGGAAGCCGGGTATGACATTGTTACAAAGCTGGACGAGGTGCTGGAGCTGTTTGACCAGATCGTCGGGGCAGATCGGCTTCGTGCAATTCATCTTAACGACAGCAAAAATCCGATTGAAGCCCACAAGGATCGCCACGAATTGCTAGGCGAGGGACATATCGGCAAGGATGCGCTTGCGGCGGTGATCCGCCATCCGAGACTTCAGGGCAAGCCGTTTATCCTTGAAACACCAAATGATGATGCAGGATATGCAAAGGAGATCGCATGGGTGCGCAGCGTAATGCAGTAGGAAGAGATAAGAGAGAGAATCATAAGTTTGCAAAAGAAAATAAAAATGTGGGAAAGCAGACACATGGTAACGAGTGTCCGTATGCAAAAAAGTGTGGTGGCTGTGACTATCAGGGAATGGCTTACGAGAACCAGCTACAACAGAAGCAGCAGTATATGAAGAAACTGATGGAGCCATTTTGCAAGGTGGCTCCGATCGTTGGGATGGATGATCCCTACCATTACCGCCACAAGGTACATGCAGTATTCGACTGTACGACGAAAGGGCAGATCGTTGCGGGCGTTTACCGCAAGAACTCCCATGAGGTCGTGGATGTAGAATCCTGTATGATCGAGGATGCGGAAGCAGACGAGATTATCCGCGACATCAAGGGATTATTGCGCTCATTTCGCATCAAAACTTACGACGAGGATACCGGATACGGATTGCTCCGGCATGTGCTTGTGCGCAAAGGCTATCACACGGGACAGATCATGGTGGTTCTGGTGCTTGGTTCGCCGATCCTTCCGTCAAAGAATAATTTCGTGAAAGCGCTTCGCCAGAAACATCCGAATATCAGCACGGTAGTAGTCAATGTCAATAACAAAAAGACGAGCATGGTGCTCGGCGACCGCAATATTGTCGTTTACGGAAAAGGCTATATCGAGGATGAACTTTGCGGAAATACGTTTTGTATTTCGCCATCGTCCTTTTATCAGGTAAATCCAAAGCAGACGGAGCTTCTATATGAAAAGGCGATCGCCTGCGCGGGACTCACCGGCAAAGAGCGCGTGATCGATGCATACTGCGGCACCGGAACGATCGGTATCATTGCAAGCCGCCATGCTGCGGAGGTTATCGGCGTGGAATTGAACAAGGACGCAATCCGGGACGCAATCAAAAACGCAAAGCGCAACGAAGCACATAATATCCGTTTCTTCTGCGAGGATGCCGGAAAGTTCATGGTCGAGATGGCAGAAAAGAATGAGCATGCGGACGTTGTTATCATGGACCCGCCGCGAACCGGAAGCAATGAGGCATTTCTATCTTCGGTAGTCAAGCTTTCACCGGGTCGGATCGTGTATGTTTCCTGCGGACCGGACACTCTGGCGCGTGACCTAAAGTACCTTATCCGACACGGGTATCGCGCAAAGGAATGCACACCGTTTGACTGCTTCCCGATGACGGGGCATATAGAGACGGTCTGTGTGGTGGAAAAGGGATGAAATGTGAAATAGCCACCACATGAAAATGGAAAATGTAATGGCTAATGACAAAAAGTGTCAAAAACCATCACATAAAAAAGGAAAGATGTAATGGCTAATGGCGAAAAATGCTAATAGCCATCACATGAAAGCGATAAAATGTAATGGTTAATTGAGAAAAATGCCAATAGCCATCACATGAAAGCTATAAAGCATAGTGTAAAATTGAAAAAATACGAAATAACCATCACATAGGAGCCATAAAACATAGTGATTGACAGAGGTAACATCATGGCATTTTATCACGCATCACAAGTAAAAGGAATAACGGAATTAGAACCGCGGATATCAAATCATGACATCCCGCTGATATACTTTTCGGATAAGCGGGAGAATGTTCTGGTATATCTGAGCAATGCCGTCGAGAAAGTGTGTAAGGAAGCGGGATTTAGTCACACGGGATCATGGTACAAGTGGGGACCGTATGGATTTGAAAAAGACGGGCGGCTCCGGCTGGAAGAATATTATCCGAATGCACTGGAAGATACCTACAAGGGCGTGCAAGGGTACATCTATTCCTGCAATGAGATAACGTTGAACGATGAAATTGACATAAAAATACCCAATGCGTATGTTTCCTCACAAAAGACATTGGTTGACTCCTGTGAAATTGTGCCGGATGCGTACGATGCAATTATTAAGGCGGAACGTGAAGGAAAGATCACCATACTAAGATATGATGCATTCATCCAGAACAGACAAAGAGAGGCATGGCTTAGAAGCATCACGCTGGAAGAATACGAAAACAGCGCGGAACATCCGGAGTACAGATTTTTCCTCAAGACAAAATTTAGTGACATATTAAGGTGAACTATGAATCTGATAATTACATTTTCGGGTAGAGATAGCGGCAACTGCAAGGATATAGCAGAGTTTATCGCGCAGCCGGAGGACAGAATTATTGATTTTAAGAAATTGAAGATACATGCCTGCAGTGAGTGCGCGTATGACTGCTTCAAGTGCGTGTGCAGATACCGGGCGGACGATATGTATGCGCTGCTTGACGGGATGCTACAATATGAAAAGGTGATCCTGATCGTGCCGATGTACTGCGCGAACCCGTCGTCCCTTTACTTTTTGTTCAATGAGCGCTCGCAGGATTACTTCCGGCACAATGAGGACAACTATGATGCAATCGTAAGCCGGATGTACTTTATCGGTGTATATGGCAGTGCGAAGGAGACACCCGACTTTTTGCCTGTGTTTGAAAAATGGTTTGAGAACGAAGATCCCAAGTCACACGTTCTGGGGATCGAGCGGCGCAGATACAATCAGAAGATGAAGGACAGCATCATTGACGAGGAAGAGGTACAGCGAATGCTGCGGAAGTTTATGACAGCGTAGACAGTAAATGCGAAGAAGCTGCAATTTTCATATATGTAAAAACCTTTTGACATCCCAAAATAACGGTAAAACCGCACATGTAAAGCCCTTTTGATAGACGAAACTCCGAGATCTGATTACATTGAAATGCGAAAGGAGGAAGTGATATGGAACTTGGGAGACAGATTAAAAAATACCGCAATGAGTTATCTATGTCACAGGACACTTTAGCGGAAAGGGTGTTTGTTTCAAGGCAGACCATCTCCAATTGGGAGAATGATAAAAGCTACCCGGATGTAAACAGTCTCGTACTTTTGAGTGAAGTATTTCATACCTCCATCGATAATCTGATCAAAGGAGATATTGAAATCATGAAGCAGGAAGTAAGAAGCGAGGACAAGAAACAATTTGAAAGGCTCAGTCAGGTATTTGCGGTTATGCTGCTGACTATGATGATCACGCCGATCCCACTGGTGCATTTCCTAAATTATATCGGAATCGCGATCTGGGTGGTATTTGCGGCGACAACCTTATATGTCGCACTTTTGGTGGAAAAGAAGAAAAAGCAGTTTAACATCCAGACATACAAGGAAATCGTCGCATTTGCGGAGGGTGAAGGTTTGGACGAGATCGCAAAGGCGAGGGAGGAAGGCAAACGACCATACCAGAAGCTGCTGCTTGCGGTTGCAGCCGGAGCGATCACGCTTGTTATCGCAGTCGCATTTGCCATGTTATTAAAGTAAAGGGAGAAAAAATGTCACACAGAGATTTTGAAGCCGTAGTATTTGATATGGATGGAGTCATCTTTGATTCCGAGCGTGCGGTGATGGACTGCTGGAGCGCGCTTGCCGAAAAATACGATATAAAGGATATTGAGCAGGCAGTTCTTGCATGTACCGGCACAACGATGACGCGGACGAGGGAGATCATGCTGGAGCGGTACGGGGAGAATTTTCCGTATGATAACTATGCAAAAGAGGCTTCTGTCATGTATCACGAACGGTATGACGGTGGGCGGCTGCCGATGAAAAAGGGTGTTACGGAGCTGCTGGAATTGCTGAAACAGAATGACAAAAAGATCGCACTTGCATCTTCCACAAGAAGACAGACGGTGGAGAACCAGCTGCGCGATGCAAATATTCTTTCTTATTTTGACGCGGTGGTATGTGGGGACATGGTAGCAAGGAGCAAACCGGCACCGGACATTTTCCTCAAAGCGTGTGAGTGTATTGGAGCAGCGCCGCACAATGCGTATGCGGTCGAGGATTCCTACAATGGAATACGGGCGGCGTATGCGGGCAAACTGCGCCCGATCATGGTGCCGGATCTATTGCCGGCGGATGACGAGATGCGGCGGCTGGCAGAGACAGTGCAGGAGGATCTTCTGGAGGTTGGCAGATACCTTCTTGGAGCTGGTGATATCCATAGGAATCGCCGTTGCCTGGGCATATAAGAAGAAAAAATCATAAGCTTTTTTACAGAGTGAGGGTTGGCTTTGAGCACGTCACAGGTTCATTTTTTAGTTGCCAAGTAGTGGCGAATTGGTTATTATATTAAATAAATTTAACGCTATTACGAATGGAAAACAAAAGAGGAATCGTTATGAAATTGTTAAAGGTGTTTGACCGCCAGGACTATACAGACCAGATGCCTGTTTTTGAAAAGTATGCGGTAAGAGGCGTAATTATCCGAAACGGAAGGCTTGCGACACAGAAGGGAAGCGCGGGAGATTACAAGATCTTAGGCGGTGGTGTGGAAGCCGGAGAGAGTCTGGAGGATGCGCTGCTTCGTGAAGTGCAGGAGGAATCCGGGCTTATTATCAAGCAGGATACGATCCGCGAGGTAGGTGAGATCCTAGAGGCGAGAGAGGATCTTTATAAGAAAGGTCTGAAGTTTGTATGTCATTCCTGCTTTTTCTTTTGCGATGCCAGGGATGAGCTCGGTGAGACACACATGACGGAGAGCGAGATCGCAAAAGGCTATCATCTCGAATGGGCGACACCGGAGGAGATCATTGCCGGAAATGAGCCATTTATGAATCAGCCGTGGACCTACCGGGATACTTATTTTATCAGGATGATGATGGATGGAGCCTTTGACAATAACGTTAATGAAATGAAATAGACGAAAGGACTTTTTTATATGTGCGCAGAACATAAACCAACCGACCCGAATATGACAATGGAGCTGAATAATGACCAGCTTGAGAATCTTTTGGTACGTTATGCCAGCGAAAAGAGCGCCGAGAGCCTGAACGCGCTGGTATCACACATGCATAGCTGCCGGGTATTGGTTCCGGCAAACTTAAATGACAAGAAGCAGCCGATGCCTTGCTTTATCCGCAACAATGATGGCAAGCTTTTCGTGCCGCTTTATACATCCAAGAAGCAGATCCCGAAGGAGCCGAAGAGCCCGGTGATCATGAATCTTCCGTATACAGCTGTGAATAAGATGGCTGCGAACCCGGAGCTTAAGGTGGAAGGCGTTGTGATCAATCCATTTTCCAACAATCTCGTATTTAAGCGGGAACTGGTACAGAAGATTGACGCGGTCGACAAGCAGCGGGCGGCAGCTGCGAACGGAGAGGCAGCTGACAAACAGAAAGCAGCACCTAAGATGAAAGCCGTGCAGCTTACCGCGCAGCAGTATCTGGTGTTTGAGCGCAGACAGTATGAATTCCGCTTCCTCCCAAAGAAACTGTTTGACGAGGGAGAAGCTTTTATCAATGAGCTGTGTGACAAGAAAGAAGAATATGTAGATATGCTTTTTGAGGAATCTTACCAGCAAAAGCGTATGTATCCGTATCTCCCGGAAGATTTTTCCGTCATGGTTATCAATATCTCAGAGAAAATCTGTATTATCCGTGTAGATATGCCAAACAGAGATATGGAAGACGGGGCCTGCCGCAGAGTGTTCTTTGTCTGGGATAGGGATGCCGGAAAGGGTAGATACTTTACAATCGAGAGAGCCGGAAAGGGCAGTGTCCTTGCGGAGGTTACTTCTGACTGGAAACATTTACAGCTGGGAGAAGCACCTGCAGAAGGCGCAGAGTTACAGAAACTGATAGAGCTTACCGGTAATACAGAAGAATAGAAAATAAAAAGAAACGATAACGAACCGCAAAAAAGTACCGACCTCAAAAGTCAGACGAAAACACCTGACAATTGGAGGCCGGTATTTTTGTAATCAGATATGGCCATGAGCAAAGGGGGAGGCTTTACAAGTGAGGGACCCGGCAGGATGTCACGCGGTTGCGGAAACAATCACATCCGCAAAAATTGCCCGGATAACTCTGGCGAGATCCTGCGTGCCGACGCGGATCGTTGTACCGACTCTGCCACCGCTTACGTATATCTCGTCAAAGGACTCAGCGGTTGCATCAATGACGGTAGGAAATTGCTTTTTCATACCTAGAGGGCTGCAACCACCGCGGACATATCCGGTAATTGCGGTAAGATCCTTTACATGGATCATTTCTACGGACTTTTCGGAGACAGCGCGCGCAGCTGCTTTTAAATCCACTTCTGCGGCAATCGGCACGACAAAGACATAGTACTGACGGCTTTTGCCCTGCATGACAAGTGTTTTGTATGACTGCTCTACCGGAGCACCTGTAAGCTCTGCTGTGTGCAGGCCATCTACAAATTCATCACATTCATAAGTGATCAGTTCATATGATATTTTATTTTTATCGAGAATGCGGACTGCATTCGTTTTTACTTCTTTTCCCATGAAAAAACTCCTTTTGCATTTTATCGAAGCTATCATATCACAAACGAGGTAAAAGTTGAAGAATAAAAGCCGGCGTGCTATAATTCCCATATCGCAATATTGGGTGATGTGGATATAATTCGCAGCTGCCTGATCGCATAATTATGTACGTGGAGGGAATCAAAATGAAAGACTTTATGAAACGTATCCGGGCAGATTTCTTACTGTCCTCTCTGTTATGTATCGCACTTGGTGTCGTATTTCTTGTATGGCCGGAGACAATATCCGGAATTCTTGGAACGGTATGTGCAATTGTATTGATTGCAATCGGTATCGTTTATCTGTGCAGTTATTTCCTGAATGTGGTATCCAATGGAATTTCGGCCGCGCTGGGAGCGGTGGTACTGATACTCGGTGTGTGGGTGCTGATTCAGCCGGAGATTGTTGTCACGCTGATTCCGATTCTGATTGGAGTAGTATTGCTGGCACATGGCATCCGCGGATTCCGGGAGTCACTTGAGACCAAAAAGTACGGAGGTACTAACTGGGGTGTCGGAATTATTTTTTCCATTGTCAGTCTTGTGTTTGGCATTTTGTGTATTGTAAATGCATTTGGCTTGGTAAAGCTTGCATTCTGGGTTATTGGGGCTGCACTTATTTACAATGGTATCAGCAACATCTATATTGCAATTGCCTCATCTAAGACGGAGCGGCAGTATCGCAAGAGTCAGGAAGCGATTGATGTGGAGTTCGTCGATGACAAGGAAGAATAAATTGCAAGGTGTGAGGATAGGCTATGCGTCGGATGGAATTTAAAATGGAACGTCCCGGACTGACGAAGATAGGAGAGCATCTTACTGTCACGGAGGGAAAGCTGCCAACGTCTTACTATTATACAATTGAGCATGCGATTGCAATGTCCGGTAATTATGTGGTCAGCGAGCGCTTAAAGAGCAGAGAAGGCGTTGTTGTGGATGTGAAGGAAACAGAAAAAGGCTACTTTGTCACGATGGAATTTGATGAGTAACTTGCGGGTGTTGAGTTAGCTGCAGGAGAGAGCAAACGGATTTGAACCAGAAAGAACAAACAATCATTGTTACGATAAAAAAGGGCGAATGCCTGCGGGATGCGCTGACCAGGCAGGGACATCCGGTGGAACTACCTTGCGGAGGCAACGGAACCTGTGGACTGTGCAGCGTATACGTAGAGCGTTTTGGAAAAGTAAAATCCTGCCAGTTCCGGCTGCCGGGAGAGTATCGTGTCCGGCTGACAGAACAGGCTTCATTTGATACGGTAGGTTCAGATTCTTACATACGTATTTCGTCTAGCAATGATAAAATGGCGTATATTGCCGTTGATATCGGAACAACAACGGTGGCATGGAAAATCGAATACAAGGGGGCACAGTGCTCCGGCGGTTTTGTCAATCCGCAACGGCTTTACGGTGCGGATGTGATGAGCCGTATCAAACAGAGTGAGGCGGGAAATGAACGAAAGATGCAGCGGCTTCTTGCGGATAAGCTGTCGGAGACACTTACCCAGGCTTTACAGACAATGTCACAGGGCCGGAAAATCGAGGCTGCAAAGATTGCGATCGCAGCCAATACAACAATGCTTCATATACTAAACGGATGGGATTGCGTGGGGCTTGGAAGGGCACCGTTTACGCCGCATACACTTGAACTATCTACATGGAATGCCATAGAATGGCGCAGACAGCTTGGTATGGATTGGCTGGAGGTATGCGAGAATTATACCGTCGTGGAGCTTCCCGGTATTTCAACATTTGTCGGAGCCGATATTGTTAGCGGAATGCTTGCAATGAATATGGATAGGGCGCAGGAAACCGTGTTGCTCGTCGATCTCGGGACGAATGGCGAGATGGTGCTGGGAACAAAGAATGGATTTGTTGCAACTTCAACTGCTGCAGGTCCGGCATTTGAAGCGAGCGAGGCCGCACTGCTAATTCATGCCTCCGGGATATTTGAAGCACTGCACCGGATGCGGAAACTGCGTGTGATGGATGAAACGGGACTTCTGGCAGAGCCATATTTCACGGAAGGGTATCCGGTGGGACAGGTAAGAATTACACAGGAGATGATCCGGGAGTTTCAGATGGCAAAGTCTGCGATTCGCACGGGAATCGACATTCTGCTTAAAGAATACGGAATTACCGGGCAACAGCTGGATCACATATATTTAGCCGGAGGGATGGGATACTATATGAACCCGGAGGATGCAATCGCGATCGGCTTGCTTCCGGAAGTCGACCGCAGTAAAGTGCATGCTGTCGGAAACACCAGCCTGAAAGGGCTGGTGCGGTATCTGAAAGATGAGAAGACAGCTGGTGTGCAGATGGCAAAGGCAGTTGCCTGCACAACAGAACTCATATTGGCAGATCACCCGGATTTTGAAGAGATATATCTGGAGAACATGGCATTTCCGGGATAGGAAGAGGAAACAATAAATGGAGCCGAATGATTATACAGTGATTGATCTGGAAATGACTGGATTGTCCGCAAAGAGTGATAAAGTGATTGAAATCGGCGCAGCCCGTTTTAGAAACGGCGTGCGGGCAGAAACATATGCCACACTTGTGAATCCGCATACTCCGATTCCGCAGAAGGTGACAGAACTGACCGGAATCACGGATAATATGGTGCAGAAGAGCGGAATACGGGAGGACGATGCACTTGCGGAGCTGATTGATTTTATCGGAGATGATGTGCTTGCCGGACACAATGTTGTGTTTGACTATAGCTTTTTAAAACAATGGGCTGTCAACAAAAAGCGACCACTTCAGATGATGGCGTGTGATACGCTAAAGATTGCAAGACAGGTACTGCCGGGAACTGAGTCAAAGACGCTGGAAAATTTGTGCACGTATTACCAGATCAAAAGAGAACATGCACACCGGGCGTTGGACGACAGCATTGAAACTGGTATTTTGTTTGAAAAATTAAAAGAAGAGATTGAAAAGAAAATTGCAGATGGAACGATGACAGAAGATACGGCAAGAAGCATTCTTGCCCCGAAAGCTTTGCAGTATAAGGCAAAGCGCCAGACTCCCGCGACACAGCACCAGATAAAACAGCTAATGGAGTTCCGGCAGAAACATCAGATTACAGAGCCTGTTGCGTGGGAGGTGCTGACCAGAAATGAGGCATCACGGATCATGGACCGGTATTATGCACAGTTCGGGCGCTCCTGAAGTTCCTTTAAGGCATCTATGATACCACTTTTGGAGATGCTGTTTAACGCATCAGCAGATGCAATCAGACCGGCAATGCGCTCGGCTTCGCCCAAAGAGAGATAAAGATTGGCGAGCATGGTATAGATTGCCTTTGCATCTGCGTGGATAGAGACTGCATATTCCAACACAACGCGTGCCTCATCCGGCTGTCCGGCATCAATAAGCTCATGACCGTAGGAAGCCAATGCCTTTACCAGCTTTGTAAAGTTTTCATCATAGGCAGTCAGGGCTTCCAGATTGGCAACACCATACTGCAATTTCAAATCCGTATTGGATATACCGGTGAGGTTTAATATCTTTTCGGTGGAAAGCTGCCGGAGCACCCGCTCAGAATCGGTGTTAAGGTTGAGTGGAAATTTTTCCAGCGGTATGCTAATATAATCTAATCCGCTGATATCCTGACGGCGGGCGAAGTTTGCTTCGTGTTCCCGTTCCCAGAAATCACTAGATGCGGTATCTTTGGCAATTTTATTTTTGTTGATATTTATTTTAAGCACAATAACGAAGACAACCATGCATATGGTAAATACAGGAATCATAGAAAAATCCTTTCTTTTTTATGGAATTTTTTCTATTATTATATATGATTTTTAACGAGAGGTGAATAGCATGTACAATTTTAATAATCCAAAAAACAAGAGAGTTGTCGGAACAATCGGACTGATTCTTGCAGGAGCGCTTTTGCTCACAACTATTTTGGCCGGTTTATTTGTTTCTTGAAAAAGCAGATGTTTGTGATAAAATGGTCAGATAATATAGCGATTTGGGTGATATATGCACCGGAATAATGAGGTATATATATGAGACGATTCAGACAATGGATGCTTGCGGTTGCAATCATGCTGGCATTTATGCCGGCTACCTGCGGAAAAGATACCGTAAATGCGGCACAGACAGAAGAAAACCGTATCGCAGATGGAATCTATATCGGCAAAGTCAACGTAAGCGGAATGACGGAGGCTGAGGCGGAAAAAGCTGTCGATGCGTATATGGAAAGCTTGAGGGAAACAACCTTTACGTTTACGGGGCCGAATGGATCTATGGAGGCAACCGCGGAGGAAATGGGTGTCCATGCGGATGCGACAGATGCGATCCAAGAGGCGCTCACGATTGCCCAGGGAGGCAATCTCATAAGCCGATACAAAGAAATCAGTGATTTAAAACAGAACAGTATTGTGCTGGATCTGTATCCGGAGGTTGATAAGCAGGCAACCGCACAGCTTATCTATGCACAGATCGGCAAGCTCAACATCGAAGCAGTGGATAATGGTCTGGTCCGGGAAAATGATTCTTTTACTTTTGTGGAGGGAAAAACCGGGACAGAAGTTAATATTGTAGAATCCGTGTATGCAATCAATGATTACCTTGCACATACATGGGACGGAACGAATAACGAAATCGCGCTTGTGACTGATGTGATCGAACCGAGAGGAACAAAAGAAGAACTTGCACAAGTGAAGGATCTGATCGGCTCCTTTTCAACGGATTTCAGTTCTTCAACGGCGGGGCGTGCAACAAATGTTAAGAACGGCTGTTCCAAGATCAACGGTTCGCTGCTGTTTCCGGGTGATACATTTTCTGTATATGATACCATCAGTCCGTTTACCGAGGAGAATGGGTACGCACTTGCAACGGCATATGCAAGCGGTAAGGTTGTAGAATCAATCGGAGGAGGAATCTGTCAGGTTTCCACCACTTTGTACAATGCGATCATCCGTGCAGAGGTCAAGGTTACGATGCGCTACAATCACTCCATGCTGGTATCTTATGTAGATCCTTCCGATGATGCCGCAATCGCAAGCGGCTTGAAGGATTTTCAGTTTGTAAACAATATGGACTATCCGATTTATATTGAAGGCTATTGCTCGAACGGTATTATCACCATGAATGTATACGGCGTGGAGACAAGACCGTCGAACCGCAAGATTTCCTTTGAGAGTGAAGTGATATCGGAATCCGAACCGAAGGTTGAATATACATTGTCAGATGAATTCGATGCGGGATATTGGAAAGTAATGCAGAGCGAGCATCGGGGCATGGAGGCTCGTCTGTGGAAGGTAGTAACGGTGGACGGCGTTGAGGAAAGCCGTGAGATCTTCAACAACAGCAGCTATCGTGAGGGCCCGAAGGAAGTGACAATTGGCACGAAAAACGCAACAGAGGAATGGCTTAAGAACGTAAAGGCTGCCATCAAGAATGGTGACGAGGCAACGGTGAAGGCAGCAGTAGCCGCGGCAAATGAAGTACCGGCAGAGACCCCATCTGAGACGGTGGATGAAAACACAGGGGAAGATACTGCCGATAAGCCAAAGAAAGATCAGACGGCACAGCCGGAGGAAGAGACAGACTCTGAGAATGCCGCGGATACAGACGGGACAGATGAAACAAGCGAAGCGGCGACAGGCGGAGACAATACGTCTGAAGATAGTGTTTTGGATGAAGAGCCATCCGAAGATGCTGCAACAGAATAGAGAAAGAGCAGGCTACCCCAGAAATTGGGGTGGCCTTAAAGCCTATATAGAGAGTAATGTATGAAAGCAGGAAAATTATCACAATCGGTGCTTTGCCGATCTGTTTTAAAACAACTTCATAGTAAAAATGACAGGGTGG
Organism: Agathobacter sp.; assembly: GCA_022769125.1. Taxonomy (GTDB): domain Bacteria; phylum Bacillota; class Clostridia; order Lachnospirales; family Lachnospiraceae; genus Roseburia. The sequence continues at coordinate 43,636 of JALEKN010000041.1, read as the reverse complement.
TCCTTGGAGCAGCATTTGGTACGGATGCCTGTGCAATTCGTGTGGAACCGGATGAGATACAGGTGTTGTCGGTTGATCCGGTTACACTATCCGGAGTGCATATCGGGAAAATTGCGGTCTGCAGTGCGCTCAATGATGTTGCAGCAATGGGGGCGAGTCCGGTGGGAGTCCTAAGCAGTATCTTACTTCCGACTTCTTCAAACGAGACACAGCTGCGGGCAATCATAAAAGAAATGGATGAAACATGTGCGCAGATGCATGCACAGATTCTCGGAGGACATACGGAAGTAACCCGCGCGGTACAGGAGCCGGTTCTGACGGTAACAGGAGTTGGAGTTGCAAAGAGGGATGCACTCCTTCAATTATCGAATGTTCGACCGGGGATGGATATTCTTGTGACAAAATGGGTCGGACTTGAGGGAACTGCAGTCATTGCCTCTGAGCAGGAAGAACTGCTTCGAGCCCGATATTCCCAGCCATTTTTAGATAAAGCTAAGGCCTATGTCTTACATATGTCAGTCGTACCGGAGGCTGCAGTCGCCGCAAAGTCCGGGGCCTGCGCAATGCATGATGCCTCTGAGGGCGGCATTTTCGGCGCACTTTGGGAGATGGCTGAGGCAGCAGGTGTCGGACTTCAAATTGACCTTAAGAAGATTCCGATTCGTCAGGAGACAATAGAAATTTGTGAATTCTTTGATATCAACCCATACAAACTTGCTTCGCAGGGAGCAATGCTTATTGCGGCGGCAGACGGTAATGCAGTAGCGAGCGCACTTGCGGCAGAGGGAATTGCTGCAACTGTTATCGGAAAGGCAACAGACAGCAATGACCGGGTACTGCTTTGTGATGGGGAGCGCAGGTTTTTGGAGACTCCACAGACAGATGAATTGCTTCACATAGAAAGAACAAGAAAGGACTAAAAAAATGAGAGAGAAAATTCTTACCTTTATTGAAAAGAACAGCCGGATCGACCTTGGTGAATTGGCGATTTTGCTTGGTTCTGATGAAGTTACTATAATGAATGAACTAGAGGCAATGGAGAATGAACGCATTATCTGCGGTTATCCAACTTTGATCGATTGGGACAAAGCAGGAATTGAAAAAGTAACTGCTCTGATTGAGGCTCGCGTAACACCGCAGAGAGATATGGGATTTGACAAGGTGGCTGAACGTATTTCAAGATATCCGGAGGTGAATTCTGTTTATCTGATCTCCGGCGGCTTTGATATCATGGTGACAATCGAGGGCAAGACGCTGCGCGAGGTCTCCCAGTTTGTCTCCGATAAGCTTTCTACAATCGATACCGTGCTTAGCACAAAAACCTATTTCATTCTTAAGAAATACAAAGACCATGGAACAGTTAGGGCCGCTCCTGCAAACGCCGAAAGGATTATGATGGCATAATGAGAAACCCGTTATCAAAAACGATACAGACGATACAGCCATCGGGAATCCGCAAGTTTTTTGACATCGTAAGTGAGATGGATGATGCAATCTCTCTCGGTGTCGGGGAGCCGGACTTTGATACTCCGTGGCATATACGTGACGAGGGAATTCACTCCTTGGAGATGGGAAGAACTTTTTATACCTCGAACGCTGGATTGAAAGAACTGAAATACGAAATAACACTTTTCTTAAAGAGAAGATACGGATTGGAGTATGATCCGAACAAAGAAATTTATGTAACCGTTGGAGGCAGCGAAGCGATTGACGATGCAATGCGTGCCATGCTTGATCCGGGGGATGAAGTACTGATTCCGCAGCCAAGCTATGTTTCCTACCTTCCTTGTGCAGTTCTCGCAAATGGTACGCCGGTGATCATTGAACTGAAAGCAGAAAATGAATTCCGGCTGACGGCAGAGCAGCTTGAGGCTGCCATTACACCGAATACGAAGCTTCTGGTGCTTCCGTTTCCGAATAACCCGACCGGAGCGGTCATGGAGAGGGAAGATCTTGAGGCAATTGCGGAAGTGATTATCAGACATGATATCTTTGTGCTGAGTGACGAGATCTATTCCGAGCTTACCTATACAAAGAACAGTCATGTATCTATTGCATCACTTCCGGGAATGAAAGAACGCACGATCGTGATCAACGGATTTTCAAAGTCCCATGCGATGACGGGCTGGAGACTCGGATATGCATGTGGCCCGGCTGAAGTGATAGCCCAGATGCTGAAAATTCATCAGTTTGCAATCATGTGTGCACCGACAACCAGCCAGTATGCGGCGGTTGAGGCAATGAAAAACGGTGATGCGGATGTTGTTGCAATGAGAGAGGAATACAATGGCAGACGGCGGTATCTGTTACACCGTTTCAAGGAGATGGGACTAGAGTGTTTTGAACCGTTTGGCGCCTTTTATATGTTCCCATGTATTAAGGAATTTGGCATGACCTCCGATGAATTTGTGACAGCACTTCTTAAGAAAGAGAAGGTTGCAGTTGTTCCGGGAACCGCATTCGGTGACTGCGGAGAGGGATTTATCCGTATATCTTATGCATATTCCCTGGAGAATTTAAAGACGGCATTGGACCGCATTGAGACATTTATAAATGACTTGAGAGAGAAGAAGTAGAGGAAGATATGGCAACCTTAAACATCGTATTATATGAACCGGAGATCCCGGCAAATACGGGAAATATCGGGCGTACATGCGTAGCTACCGGCACTCGCCTGCACCTGATCGAACCGCTTGGATTTTCCTTGAGCGAGAAGGCACTAAAGCGAGCGGGGATGGACTATTGGAAGGATCTGGATGTCACAACTTATGAGGATTGGGCAGATTTTTGTACAAAGAATCCGCAGGCCAAAATCTACTACGCTACCACAAAAGCCAGACATGTATATTCGGATGTAAATTATGAGCCGGACTGTTTTATCATGTTTGGGAAAGAAAGCGCCGGCATTCCGGAGGAAATATTAAAGGCAAATCCGGATACCTGTGTGCGCATTCCGATGATCGGAGAAACACGGTCATTGAACCTGTCCAATTCAGTGGCAATTGTTCTGTACGAGGCACTTCGCCAGAACAATTTTGACCACATGAAATTGGAAGGACAATTACATCGATTGAGTTGGGATGAGTAACCAACAGAGTAAAGGGCAGGATGTGACCGGATGGCATGTACCTGTGGTTGGGAGTAATCAATGAGTATAATTAAAGCAGCAAATCTAGTACATGAGTTTATCCGCAGGGATGAGGACAACAATGTGGAGTCTATTACTACTGCGCTGGATCATGTTAATTTTGAAGTACAGCCGGGGCAGTTTATTGCAATTTTAGGACATAACGGCTCTGGAAAATCAACTCTGGCAAAGCATATCAATGCGCTTCTGGCCCCGAGTGAGGGAACCATCTGGGTAGACGGAATGGATGTTTCCAAGGAGGAAAATGCGATTCCCGTCCGCAGGAGTGCGGGCATGGTGTTCCAGAACCCGGATAATCAGATTATTGCCAGTGTTGTAGAGGAGGATGTCGGATTCGGACCGGAAAATATCGGAGTACCGACAGAGGAAATCTGGGAGCGTGTAGATAAAAGCCTTGCTGCAGTCGGCATGACAAAGTATCGCAATCATTCTCCGAATAAACTTTCGGGAGGCCAGAAGCAACGCGTGGCAATTGCGGGCGTAGTTGCAATGGAGCCAAAATGTATCGTGTTTGACGAGCCGACGGCAATGCTTGACCCGAACGGCCGGAAGGAAGTCCTTGAGACTGCACACCGTCTCAACCGGGAGAAGGGTGTTACGATCCTTCTGATCACACACTATATGGAAGAGGTTGTTGACGCGGATTATGTGTATGTCATGGAAAAGGGGCAGATCGTTATGGACGGAACACCGCACCAGATCTTCTCTAAGGTGGACGAATTGAAGTCACACCGGCTGGATGTACCGCAGATTACACTTCTGGCAGACCGTTTACGCAAAGCCGGCTTAGACATTCCGCAGGGAATTTTAAGGCGGGAAGAGCTTGTGGATGCCATACTTAAAATGACCTCACGTGAAGATGTGCGTTTCTGGGCAAGACAGGTTGTGCAGCAGCGGAAGATGAACGAGGAGCAGCTGGAGCAGACACAGGCATTCATGGAGGAAAAAGCACCAAAGCAACCGGCACCGCCGGCGCTTCTCCTTGATCATGTAAACTATTGCTATAGTGAGGGAACTGCTTACAAAATCCAGGCACTAAAGGACATCAATCTTACGATTGAAAAGGGGCAGTTTATCGGAATTATCGGACATACCGGCTCTGGAAAATCAACGCTTATCCAGCATCTGAATGGGCTTTTAAAGGCAACTTCCGGACACATTTACGTGAATGGGGAAGATATATATGATGCGGACTACAATATGACAAAGCTTCGCAGCAAGGTGGGGCTTGTTTTCCAATATCCGGAATATCAGTTGTTCGAGACAACGGTATTTGAGGATGTGTGCTTTGGACCGAAGAATCAAAAGTTAGACCGGAAAACAGTAGAACTTCGCGCATACGAAGCATTGCGTAATGTACGTTTCCCGGAGGAGCTTTATGACCAGCCTCCGTTTGACCTTTCCGGAGGACAGAAGCGGCGCGTTGCGATAGCGGGTGTGCTTGCAATGAAACCGGAGGTGCTGATCTTAGATGAACCAACGGCAGGACTTGACCCTGCAGGGCGGGATGAGATCCTTGACCTGATCGCGCAGATGCACAAAGAACTGGGAATCACGATTATCCTTGTCTCACACAGTATGGAAGATGTGGCAAAATATGTGGATCGTATTATTGTCATGAATCAGGGACAGGCTATGTATGATGCAACGCCGAAGGAAGTCTTTTCTCATTACAAGGAACTTGAGAAGATCGGACTTGCCGCTCCTCAGGTAACATATCTGATGCATGATCTTTCTGCAAAGGGTTTACCGGTTAATCTGGAAGCCACTACGATAAAAGAGGCAGAAAAAACTATACTGGAAGCTTTAGAATAAAAGGAAAAAATTATGATACGAGATATAACGATAGGCCAGTATTATCCGGCAGATTCTGTCATTCATAAACTGGACCCACGAGTAAAATTATTTTCAACAATGATCTATATCATTGCGCTGTTTACGTTTAAAGGAATTCTGGCATGGGGGATCATCACTGCGGCGCTTATTGCGGTGGTGCACATTTCCAAAGTGCCGTTTAAATTTATTGTAAAAGGATTAAAGGCAATTGTTGTAATTCTTATCATTACCGCAATTTTTAATCTCCTGCTTACACCGGGCGATACGGTGTATTGGCAGTATGGACCGTTCAAACTGACGGATACCGGTATTGTCAATGCTGTTACCATGATGATCCGCCTTATTTATCTGATCGTAGGAACATCGTTAATGACGCTTACCACGACTCCGAACCAGCTTACAGATGGTCTGGAAACTTCACTTGCGCCACTTAACAAGATCCATGTCCCGGTGCACGCAATTGCTATGATGATGTCAATCGCACTTCGCTTTATTCCGATCCTGATCGAGGAGACGGATAAGATCATGAAGGCACAGATGGCAAGGGGAGCTGATTTTGAAAACGGAAATCTGATCCAGAAAGCAAAGAATATGATTCCACTCCTAGTGCCACTTTTTGTATCGGCATTCCGCAGGGCTGACGATCTTGCAATGGCGATGGAAGCCCGGTGCTATAACGGCGGCAAGGGAAGAACAAAGATGAAACCACTTCGCTATCAGACGCGCGATCGTGTGGCGTATGTAAGTGTGCTGGTCTTTCTTGCTGTAGTCATTGTTGCGCGCATTTTCTGCCCATGGCCACAGTAAATGGAGATAATTCACAGCGATGACCGGAAGCGTTTCTTGGCAGTGTCCGTGGGCGGTTCATTTTTGATGCAATATAGGGAAAAGGATGATGAAACGAGTTAAACTGACCGTGGCATATGACGGTACGAATTATTGTGGCTGGCAGATTCAGCCAAATGGCGTGACAATCGAAGAAAAGCTGAATCAGGCGCTGCAATCCCTTTTTGGCGAGGAGATCCGTGTGTCCGGAGCAAGCCGCACCGATGCAGGCGTGCACTCCCTTGGAAATGTCTGCGTGTTTGAGACGCAGGCGCGGATGCCGGCGGAGAAGATCAGCTATGCTCTCAATCAGAGGCTTCCGGATGACATCGTAGTTATCGATTCCTGCGAGGTTCCGGCGGATTTTCATCCGCGTTTTTCGAAGAGCCGCAAGACGTATGAGTATCGTATTTTAAACAGGAGATTCCCGGACCCGACCAGGCGGCTGGATACATATTTTTACCATCATGTGCTGGATGTTTCTAAAATGCAGGAGGCGGCGGCACACCTGGAGGGGGAGCATGACTTTAAAAGTTTTGCCTCCATCCATATGCAGTCGGAGACTTCGGTTCGGACGATTTACAGCTGCAAGGTAGCAAAAACAGATGATATCATCACGATCCGGGTGACAGGAAACGGCTTTTTATATAACATGGTACGCATCATTGCAGGAACATTGATCAAGGTTGGTGCAGGCGATATCAGACCAACAGAGATTGATGATATTTTGGCGGTCTGCGACCGAGGTGCGGCGGGACCGACGGCACCGGCCCATGGTCTTACAATGATAGGATTGGAGTACGAATAGTGTTAAAAGCGCGTTTGCGTGGTCACGCGGACGCGCAGGGACATTATGCAAAAGAGAGGGAATAAGCATGGCATTATTACAGGAGTACGAATGCCCGTGTTGCGGCGGGGAGCTGGAATTTAACAGCGATGTGCAAAAGATGAAATGCCCATATTGCCTGACGGAGTTTGAAATGGATGCTCTGAAGGGCTATGACGAGGACTTAAAGAATGATGTGCCGGACGAAATGGCATGGGATATGCAGGCCGGCGGGGAATGGAATGCCGGTGAGACAGACGGAATGCGGTTGTATGTCTGCAAGTCCTGCGGTGGGGAAATCATCGGAGACGAGAATCTTGGCGCAACGACCTGCCCGTACTGCGGCAACAATGTTGTCATGAAGGGGCAGTTCGCAGGCACACTCCGTCCGGATCTTGTGATTCCGTTCCAGCTGGATAAGGATGCGGCGATGGCAGCCTACAAAAAGCACGTGCAGGGGAAACGCCTTTTGCCGAAGGTCTTTAAGAGTCAGAACCATATCGATGAAATTAAGGGAATCTATGTACCGTTCTGGATGTTCCAGGCAAATGCAGACGCAAACATGCGTTATAAAGCAACGAAAGTACGCTCATGGAGTGACAGTCGTTACAATTACCGGGAGACAAGCTACTACTCAGTACTTCGGGGTGGAACTTTAAGCTTTGAGAATGTCCCGGTGGATGGTTCATCAAAGATGGAAGATGAACTGATGGAGTCCATTGAGCCATTTGATATGAAAAAGGCAGTGGATTTCCAGACGGCATATCTGGCAGGATATCTCGCAGATAAGTACGATGTGGATGAGGATGCCTGCAAGGACCGCGCGAATGCGAGGATTAAAAAGAGCACAGAGATGGTTTTTGCCGATACGGTGAAAAATTTTGATACGGTAAATGTGGAATCAAGCAGTATTCGTCTTTCCGATGGAAAAACAAAATATGTGTTGTGTCCGGTATGGCTTCTCAATACAACATGGAAAGGACAGCATTATCATTTTGCAATGAATGCCCAATCAGGAAAGATGGTTGGAAATCTTCCAGTGGATAAAGGTATAAGAAACAAGTGGTTTTTGGGTATCACCATGATTGGAACAGCGGTCTTGTTTGCCGCATCCTATCTGATCTGGTTGTTGTAAGGAGGAGCGTAAGATGAAGAAGAGAATGTTTTCTTTTGTATGGATGATGCTCCTTTGCCTTGCGGTGGCAATGCCGGTTATGGCATCTGAGCAGCCGAGGGTGACCGATGAGGCGAATCTGCTGTCGGAAAATGAGGCTTCAGCCCTGGAGAAGTCGCTGGATGAGATCAGCGAGAGGCTTCAGTTTGACGTTGCAATCGCAACGAGAGAGTCCATAGGCGGAAGCGATGCACAAGAGGCGGCTTATGACATTTACAATGAGAATGGCTACGGCTATGGAAACGATAAGGATGGTGCACTGCTTCTTATCAGCATGGAGGAACGTGAGTGGGCCTTTACTACGGTTGGCTATGGAACATCTGCATTGAACGAAGAGGCGCGTGCTTTCATTTCAGATGAGGTCGCGTCTGCGCTGGCAGATGAGGATTACGAGGCGGCTTTTACCGCCTTTGCGGATTCCTGCGACAGTATTGTAACGGATACGAAGGCTGGAAAGGCTTATAAAGAGCCGTTTCCATTCGCAAGGCGGCTGGGCGTGTGCTTTGTGATCAGCCTGATTGTTGCAGTGATCGCAATCATCGCGATGAAGGGCGAGCTGGAGTCGGTAAAGAAGCAGGATGCAGCCGGCGCCTACGTTAAGAAGAATTCCTTGAAGATCACAAATTCAAGCGAACGTTTCTTATATAGGAATGTGGATAAGACGGAGAAAGCACAGGAGACGGAAAGCAAGGCGAACGAAACGACACACATTGGCAATTCCGGAAAGTTTTAAGCGTAAAATGCTTGACACAAGCGGATTCGCGAATTATAATATGTAAGTCTGTGAAGTAGACTCATGTCAAGCCAAAGCCCCGGCAAGACATTGATGAATAGAAAAGGATAGCTGTTGGAGGATACCACAATGAAGCCATTTCTCAACGGATTTGTGATATTGCCATAGCGAAAGCATTATTAGGTTGGCGCCCGGACATGCGCGTTCTGAACATGTGATCCGATCATTGTTTATTTATTTCAAGGAGGATAACCTGATGAAGACATTTATGGCTAGTCCTGCAACCATCGATAGAAAATGGTATGTAGTAGACGCTGAAGGCAAGACATTAGGACGTCTTGCATCTGAAGTTGCAAAAGTATTAAGAGGAAAGAACAAGGCAATCTTTACTCCACACATGGATTGCGGTGATTATGTAATCGTTGTTAATGCTGAGAAGGTTAAGGTTACTGGTAAGAAGTTAGACCAGAAGATCTACTACAAGCATTCTGATTATGTTGGTGGTATGAAAGAGACCACATTAAGAGAAATGTTAGCAAAGCACCCAGAGCGTGTAATCGAGTTCGCTGTTAAGGGAATGCTTCCAAAGGGACCTTTGGGACGCGAAATGTACAAGAAGCTGTTCGTATATGCTGGACCAGAGCACAAGCATGCTGCTCAGAAGCCAGAAGAGCTGACATTTTAATTCGTAAGGAGGTAAAGGACATTGGCTAATACAAAATATTACGGAACCGGTAGAAGAAAATCATCTGTTGCCAGAGTATACTTAGTACCAGGTACAGGTAAGGTTACAATCAATAAAAGAGACATCGATGAGTATTTAGGACTTGAGACCTTAAAGGTTATCGTTCGTCAGCCATTGACATTAACTGAGAACGCTGATAAGTTTGACGTTCTTGTTAACGTTAAGGGTGGTGGATACTCAGGACAGGCTGGAGCAATCCGTCATGGTATCGCTCGTGCATTACTTCAGGTTGATGCAGATTACAGACCAGCTCTTAAGAGCGCAGGCTTCTTAACAAGAGATCCTCGTATGAAGGAAAGAAAGAAGTACGGCTTAAAGGCAGCTCGTCGTGCACCACAGTTCTCAAAGCGATAATTCAAGCGAATATCAAAATGGCTCAACAAACCCCGAAAGATCAAGACTTTCGGGGTTTTCTTTATATTCTGAAAATCTATCAGACACCCTCAAAACACACAAAAATGTTCCGGTAACTAACAGGCAACACATAGGTAACTGACAAATGCTTTTTGTTTTTGATTTCATGGGCCCGGTTATAAGGCAGACTTATAGCCGGGCATAAACTATCTGTAATAGACGATGCGTAATGGTTAAAAGTATAATAATGTCTACATAAAATACTAGTGTATAAGAAAAGAGGACAGAAGATGGCAACCATTATAGACAAATCAAAGTGCATTAATTGCAAGATCTGTTATGACAGATGTCCGGAGGAATCCTTTGGATTGGACGAAGAAGGGAAGGTATATGTGAAGTACCCAGAGGAGTGCTGGCTGTGTGGTGCCTGTGAGATGGATTGCCCGGTGGGGGCAATCCGCGTGCGTTATGAAATAAATGCCGGATCAATGTTTGTAAATAAGAAGGAGGTTTAGACATGAGCAACATACAGATTGACCATATAGAAGCAGACATTGTTGTATGTGGGGGTGGTATTGCCGGGGCTCTTGCCGCAATCGAAGCTGCAAGGAGAGGAAAGAAGGTCGTGGTGTTGGAGCGTGCCAACACCTATCGGAGTGGAAGTGCAGGATCCGGAATAGATCATTTAACTTCTTATGTACCTCCATTTCATGAGGCAATCGGATATACCAAACAGATGATGAAGGATGAGACTGCGGAAGGCTTTATTGGGAGAGGTCTTGGAAATCGTAGAATTACGGATCACTTCGTGGATGTAAGTTATGAACGCATTCTTTCTTTGGAGGAATTTGGACTCAAACTTCGCGGATTTGAAGACTCTCATTTGCCAGAGGGCTTTCGTATGGTGCCACAGTTTCAGAATGTGCCAACTTCCATTAACTTTGAGGGAAGAGATCTGAAGGTAAAACTTACCGATGGCATGAGGAAGTATGGTGCGACTATCATTAACCACGCCCAGGTAGTAAAGGTACTTACGGATGCGGAGGGAAAAGCCAGTGGTGCCGTCGCTGTCTCTTCCAGAGAGGACTTAGTCTATGTCGTAAGTGCACCTGCGGTAATCCTTGCGGTAGCCGGCGGGCTGTCTAAACTTACTTTTCCATGTAATAGGGAAGACCGTCATTTGGAAAAACCAAGTGCCAGTGGAAGTGGCAGTGCTGTGTCGCTTGCAATCGGAGCTGGCGCACAGGTGGCAAATCTGGAGTTTACCCTGTCCCACGGGGAATTGTCCTATATGGGATTTTCTACCAGAGTGGGTTCACCTGGAAGCTCATGGTGGCCGGCAGCAAGAGTAGTAGACGATGATGACGAGGTGTTTGTAAAGCGCATCTATGACTATCCGGTAGATGAGCCGGATTATGTAAAGAAGCACACCATAATGTGGAAGGAATTCATGGATGAGTTCTATGCAATGTCTCCAGCTTTGGCGCATGGCCGGCAACTCTATATGGATTTGGAAGAGGCAACGCAAAAGGAAGTGGATTATATCCGTTGGACACTTGGCCATGAAGGAAGATGTTGGCTATGGCTGCGCAACTTAGTGGAAGCAGGCATTGACCTTAAAGATGTGAAGATACCATATCGCTATGATGACAAGGTTTCGATGAATGGACCTTGTAGCGGTGTTGTGGTGAATGAGAAAACCGAGACTACCGTTTCTGGTCTTTTTGCAGCGGGAGATACCATGGGACTTGCCATTGGAAGTGGACCTGTTGCAGTAGTATTTGGAATTGAGGCAGGCTTTCAGGCTTCCAACTATGTAGAGACCGCCAGAAAAACGGATGGCAGAGTTACCGCGGCTGAGGCGGCACAAGTTGAAGCAGTAATTGCACAGTTGAAGCATTTTAAAGAGCCAGAAGGAGATCGCTGGCAGGATGCAGAGGCAAGAATTCGCGATATTGTGAATACCTTCGGTGGAGTTCCACTTACGGATGCACGCGTGCGTCATGGAAGAGAGCAGCTGGCGGAACTTCGCGACCATCTTAAAATATACGCCAGGAACCCTCATGAAATGGCAAGAGCCTTCCAGGTACTTGCGCTTTTAGATTCCGCAGAAGCAATTTTTGCAGCAGCTGATTATCGAAAGGAAGGATTTGGCCCATACAAGCGCGTGCACAGATTTGCGGAGTGGAAAAACTATGACAAGCGTGTGGAACCAGAAAAAACAGCTGCCTTTGCTATTTATTACCTATGGGAAGAACAGAGAATTTGTTATAAGCAAAATTGATGGCGAACGATAATAGATACATATTAGACAAATCATTAGGGTGTGGTTAAAATAACGCCTATAAAACACAGAAAACCTAGCGGAATAGTGGAGAAAAGGAGAAAGAACCGTGGTTAAACTATTTGACATAGAACTTGTATTTACACAGATTCCGAAACTGCTGAAATACTTACATGTAAATATAGAGATAAGATAGCACTTGATACAAATAAATGTATGGGCTGTGGCATATGTGCCAGCGGATGCCAAAAGAAGGCTTTAGAATTAGTAAAACTCGGAGGTGGACAAAATGAGCTATGAAGCATACAAGGATGATTCCTTAGGATTTACGACCAGACAGTTACACGCGGGATACAACCCTTCGGAGCATTATCGTTCCAAGGCGGTTCCAATTTATCAGACCGCAGTATTTGAGCTTGGTGATTACGATCGATGTGTTCGTTTATTCGATTACTCAGAGGAGGGGCATTCCTATGTGCGGTTTTCAAACCCGACCAATACCGTGCTGGAAAAAAGGATAGCATCACTGGAAGGCGGTTCTGCTGCATTATCCCTTGCATCTGGAATGGCTGCAATTTCCAATACTTTCTTAAACTTGTGTAATCAGGGAGACGAAATTGTGGCTGTGCAGACCTTGTACGGAGGAAGCACAACTTTGCTTTCCCACATCCTTCCAGACTATGGCGTCAAGGGTAGATTTGTAGACGATGAGGATGATCTGGATTCCTACAAGAGGCAGATCAATGAGCACACAAAGGCAATTTATGTGGAGTGTCTTGGCAATCCGGGCATGAATATCGTGGATATTGAGAAGATTGCAGATCTGGCGCATGACAATGGAATTCCACTTGTCATTGACAACACCTTTGCAACTCCGTATCTTCTGCGCCCATTTGAGTATGGTGCTGATATTGCCTGCTATTCTGCAACGAAATATCTGGCGGGGCACGGAATTGCAATCGCGGGACTTGTGGTGGAGAATGGTAAATTTGATTATCTCAATGGAAGATTTCCGCAGTTTGAGCAGTTTTACGAGGAGTATAGGAAGTACATCGAGCCAGAACAGCTGAAAAGAGAAATCTTTACCAAGCGACTTCGTATCCGCTGCCTGACAGATCTTGGAGCACACATGACTCCGCAGACTGCTTTTTATCTGATGCAGGGAATGGAGACATTGTCTCTTCGTATGGAGCGTCATACCGGCAATGCCCAGAAAATCGCAGAATTTTTGGAGAAACACCCAAAGATTGAGAGTGTAAACTATCCGGGACTCCCTTCTAATAAGTATCATGAACTTGCTAGGAAACACTTTCCTAAGGGACCAGGTGCCATCCTGTCCGTCAATGTTAAGGGGGGAAGAGCGGCGGCACTTAAGGTGCTTGAGCATGTCAGGGTATTTGGCTACATGGTAAATGTAGGAGATGCAAAGTCCCTGATTGTTCATCCGGCATCATCTACCCACTTCAGCCAGACTGTTGAAGAACGTGCCAAGGCCGGGGTATACGAAGGAACTCTTCGCCTCTCAGTAGGCATTGAGGATGTGGAGGATTTGATCCAGGACCTCGCACAGGCATTAGAATATGCATAAGGAACATTTATACACAAAACATATATATTCATATCAAGACAATAGGATATTAAACAGGAGGACAATATGAAAAAGAAAGTATTAAGTAGTTTATTGATCGCAGGTCTTGCAGCGAGTGCATTTGCTGGATGCGGCAGCGCAGACGCAGGCAACACGACAACTCAGACAGCAGAAAACAGGGATGGCAGTTCGCCGGAAGTAACCAAGATCCTCTGCGGAACCACAACTGGATTTTATCCATACGCGTATAATGATGAAAACGATAACTTTGTCGGATACGATATCGAGTTGATTGAAGCAGTATTTGATCGTCTTCCACAGTACGAATTGGAGTTTCAGCTAAACGACTGGGATGCGGTACTTACCGGTCTGGATAGTGGCTTATATCAGATTAGCACAGAGTGCATCTTTTACAGTGAAGAGAGGGCAGAGAAGTACCTTTTCTCAGACCCGGTAAGCTATGACCCGGTTGTAGTCATTACTGATGCAGAACATGAAGATGTCAGCAAGCTGGAAGAACTTGCAGGATTAAAGCTTCCGGTGACAAGTGGTTCTATCTGGTCAATCGCAGTCGAAAAGTACAACGAAGCAAATCCAGATAAGCAGATCATTCTTGAATACGCTGAAACAGATTACTTTACAAGATTTACTCAGGCAGAGGCTGGTGAGGCCATCATCTTTGCGGATTATGGTTCAGCTATTGGAATGATAGAAGAACATGGCTTTAATGTAAGAGCACAGTTGATCGATCAGGACGATTTAGGACAGTATATTGATCCAAGTTACGAGTATTTCCTCATCAGCAGAGGTGCCAAGGACGCGGAAAAGTTCCAGGCAGATGTAAATGCGGCATTAGCAGAAGTCATTGCAGACGGGACTGCATCAGAAATCAGCATTAAGTATTTCGGAGAAGATTTGACAACGGCAGCTTATCCATATAGCGAGTAAGGAGGTATAATATGGTACAGGAAACTAATTTTTGCGCATCATGTGTTCCAGAGGCAAAAGGGAAGCCATGGTGGATTTTAATAGAGGAAAGTCCAAAGTGGCTGCGTGTGAAGGTTGGTGACCACTTCTTAGCCAATAGCAAGCATGCCCTTATTGTCAATGAGGCAGGCAGGCTTCCAGTTTACTATTTTCCAATCGAAGATCTGGATCAGAGTTTGCTTCGTAAGTCAGAAAGCACTATGTTCACAGAGCATAAGGGACAGGCAGAATTTTATGATATTGTGGTAGATGGCAGAGAAATTAAAGACGCTATCTGGGGATACCCACACCCGCATCAGGACAGTGCAGGGCTTAAAGGATTTGTCGCGATTGATTGGAAATCGGCAGACCAGTGGTTTGAGGAAGAAGAAGAGATTTTTGTCCATGCAAGAGATCCATATACAAGAATTGACACTATTGGAAGTTCCAGACACGTTGTAGTGAAGTTGAACGGCGAGATTGTTGCGGATAGTGTTAGACCGGTCATTCTGTTTGAGACAGGCCTGACTCCAAGATATTATCTGCCGGCGGAGGACATCCGGTTTGGTCTGTTTACAGCGACGGACAGTGTGACCAGATGCCCATATAAGGGATTTGCCTCATACTGGACCGCAGATGTAAATGGAAAGACCTACGAGGATGTCTTGTGGAGTTATCAGGATCCGATTCCTGAGGTAATCAAGATTAAAGGTCTATACAGCTTCTATAATGAGTATGTAGATGAACTGCTTGTGGATGATGTCCCTTGGAAATTGGCAGAGAACAACCGACTTCCATTCAAAGGACATAGTCCTTCAGACCTGGATAATAAGTAGGAAATGTAATGAAGCATTTAATCTTAGCTGTTTTATGCAGTGTGGCAATTTCCGTTCTTCTCCGTTTGTCGGAAAAACGTGCAGAACACAGAATGGTGTTGTTTACCAGTAACTATATTGTGGATGTTTTATTATCCCTTTTCTTTCTGCTTTTGGAAAACCGGTTATCCATTGAAGTGAGTCACATTGATGTGGGCTTTGGAATTGTCAGTGGTATCATGTATCTTGTAAGTTTTGTGCTCTTGCAGTACAATATTGAAAAGAATGGTGTGGTGTTAGCTGCTACCTTCATGAAACTGGGGGTGCTGATTCCAATCATTTTTTCCATCTTTGTATTTGGAGAGCTGCCTGGTACATACCAGAAAATTGGATTTGTCATTGCATTAATCGCAATATTGTTCATTTATGTAGAAAAGCAGGAGCAGAGATCCAATGCAAAAATGTGGCTGGCGTTTTTACTTATAGCCGGGGGATTTACAGATGTGTGGGCCAAAGTGTATGAGGAGCTGGGGCAGGAAAGCCACATGAATGTCTATCTGCTTTGTACCTTCATGGCAGCCACTTTCGTAAGTCTTGGATGTGCTGTGATTAAGCGGGAACGACCAAGCTGGAACGACATCGCATGGGGTGCGGCGGTTGGCGTTCCCAATTATCTTGCTACCAGGTTTCTGCTTCTTGCATTGCAGGAAATTGATGCCATTATCGTTTTCCCTGTCTATAACGTAGGAACCATTTTTATTGTTGGAATGGTGGGCGTATTCTTCTTCAAAGAACAGCTTACCAAACAGAAGTGGCTGGGATATATCTTAGTGATTGTGGCTATTTTATTATTGAATGTTTAGCTTGGTGGAGAAATGTAGAATAGAAAATCTTTTTATTCCCGGAAGTATACACGCTTCCGGGAATTTATATTTTTCCCAATTTTATTTCCAATTATTTTGAAAAATCTTGTAACGAAATCATATTTTGACCGTCTAATCTATGTAAAAAGGAGGTGAATGGTTCTGGATTATGAGAAATTGTACAATTCATACTACCTGCAGGTTTTCTCATACGTGATGACAATCGTTAAAAATCAGACGATTGCCGAAGAGATCACACAAAACGGTTTTTATAAGGCAATGACCGCAAAGCATACATACGAGGGCAGATCCAGCGAATTTACCTAGCTTTGCAGCATTGCGAAAAACCTTGCGATTGATGAATGTAGAAAAAATACGAAATATGCGCCTTACGATGAAACGGACTCGGAAGCCTCCGGCGACCTTGCGGATAATTATGAGGACAAGGACACGGCAATTCAGATCCACCTCATACTCCATGAACTTCAGGAACCTTATAAAGAGGTGTTCCAGCTTCGGGTATTTGGTGAGCTGTCATTTTCGCAGATTGCAACAATTTTTGGAAAGACCGAAAGCTGGTCGAACAGCATCTAGCGGAATGCGCTGATTGCAAAAAAATATATGAAGAATTAAACAACGATACCAGCAGCACTATGATGGTAAATGTGACGAGGGGCGTGCTGGCAAGGCATGAAAAAAAGGAGAGAAATGCTGCGTATAAGGCAGGCGTTGCAATCGCAGGAATCCTTTTGCTGCCGATCCTTATTACCTTTATCGTTTCGATGGCAAGCGGAGGCGGGCTTGGCGTGTTCTCTGTGGCTGCGGCATCAATGATGCTGGTCGCGGCACTCACGGTAGTGCCGTTGGTATCTTCCGAAAAAAAGCTGCTAAAATGTATTCTGTGCAGTGTTTTTGCCTTGCTGCTGATCTTATTTTTTGTAGATATCATGAACGGTGGCGGAGCGTTTCTTCTCTGGTCGATCCCGACTCTGTTTGGCTTGTCGGTTGTATTCTTCCCGATTGTGATACGAAGCGTCGATCTGCCGCCGCTGCTGGCAGATAAAAAGGCGCTCATTACGATGATCTGGGACACTTTGTGGCTGTATCTTACCATATTTATTGTCTGCTATCACTCCGGAATGGCAGGAATGAAAACAGGATGCATTGTCGCGTTTGTTCTGATGCTTGGAGTATGGCTCGTATTCTTTACAATCCGGTATTTGCCGGTAAACGGACTCGTCAAAGCTGGGATCAGTACATGGATATGCAGTATATGGATGATATTTTCAAATGACATCTGCAATCTGCTGCTTGAGCATAGATGGCAACTGACCATAAGCCACGCAGATTTTGCAAATTGGAATGCGGATATTACCTTCAATGCCAATGTCTATGTGATCGTTCTGATTGCCGGAGGGCTGATCGGGGCTGTCCTGATCGGAAGCGGTCTGCTAAGAGGAAAGAAAGCGTAAGGAAATTGTATACCGCGAGAGGCGTACATCGTTGCCGATCCATTGGTCAATGTAATCGTTTCTGCCGGTGCTTTAATTTATAAAATGTATCTAAATTCAAATGCATTTGCTTGAAATTGTCAGAGAAATTATATATAATGTATATAAATTCAGATAGAACAAGGGCGCATACAACAGAATGTAAACGTGTACAATTTATAAGAAAAGCACGAATATAATATACAGGCAGGAGAGGTGGTCGTATGGAGAAACAACTAATTATTTCTTTGGGACGTGAATTTGGAAGTGGCGGACATATCATCGCGCAACAGCTTGCAGAGCGATACAAGATTCCGCTGTATGATTCCAATCTGTTGAGGGATGTTGCCGTGGAGAAGGAACTGAACGCGGAGAAGCTGCAAAAGTATGATGAGAACCCAAAAAATGTACTTTTTACCAGAACAGTCCGCGGGTATAGCAGCTCACCGGAGGAGAATATTGCGCGAATGCAATTTGACTATTTAAAGAGCAAAGCGGATGCAGGCGAGTCCTTTGTTATCGTGGGACGTTGTGCAGAGAGTGTGCTCAAGGGCAATCCGAACCTGATCAGTATTTTCATTCTGGGAGATATGGAGCAGAAGATCGTCCGCACGATGGAGCGTAACAACATTTCAAGGGAAAAAGCGCAGAAGCTGATCGAACAGCAGGATAAAAAGCGCAAGACCTACCACAACCATTACAGCGAAGGCAAGTGGGGAGACTCCAGAAACTATGACTTGTCGATTAACAGCAGCAAGCTCGGACTCGATGAGACAACCCGCATCATAGCAGAATACATAGACAGCCGGCGCAAGTAAGGGTTGAGCGCCGGGCAACAAAGCGTTGATTTACATCATCCTCCTTTTGGCATACAATAAGAAATCATAAGGGCAGACAAAAGGAGGATGTATATGTCAAACCGGATTGGCCAAACAATCTGCACGCACAGACAGCTTGCGGGAATGACGCAGGAGGAGCTTGCGGATCGGTTAGGAGTGACGCCGCAGGCGGTCAGCAAATGGGAGCGGGGGAACGGAATGCCGGATCTTGCGCTCGCGGGTGATATCTGTAAGGTGCTTGGGATAAAGGCAAATGAATTGCTTGGCGTGGAGGAAAAAGTCGTCGAGAACGGAAGCTTTGCAGACGATGCGGAGATCCGAAGCAATCTGATCGCAGAACCGTTGCTGCTGGAGTGCGGCGTGGAGCTGATTCCCTGCATCGCGCAGGGGCTGCAGACCGGGTATGTCAATCAGAAGCGGCTGGAGCTTGCGAAGGCGAGTGGAAAGCTGATCCCGCTCATCCGCATCCGGGACAATACACAGTTAGCCCCGAAAGCGTACCGCGTATTATCTTATGATAAGGTACTTCTGGAAGGCAACTGTGAGCGTGTGGATGAAACTGCGTATTGTCAGATGGTAGATGCAGTATTTTCATGCGGCAGCGACAATTACGATCACCTGATCAACAAGCAGATCGTAAAGACACTGGTGGATAATCTGCGCGAGAACTATCCGGGAATCGTGGATGATCTTATTCCGGGAAAAGTCTCTTACTTACAGATTGAGCGGAAGCTTCAGCAGATCGTAAGAGAGGGCGGTTCCATAAGAGACCTGATCCACATAATGGAAGAAATGGAAGAGGCTGCTTCCTGCTTATAAAGCGGGAAACAGCCTCTTTTTGTGGAAAAATCTGATGTTATGTAGAAACGAAAACAGAGCTTTCCTGTAAAGACTTTAAAAATCTAAACTGTCGTATTTACACCGTTGATGGTTGCGTGTTCGTTGTCCTTCATCGGGATGACAAGGCATTTTTCGCCATCGATGATCTGGGACTTGATCTGTGAAGCCTTCTCCGGTTTGACGCGAAGGACGACATCGTAGGTCTTCGTCTCTGCGATATAGTTGTCGATCTCCTCCTGCTTCTCGATGAGCTGGGAGGTGCGCTCCTTCAATTCATCATCCTTGGCATTTAACTGGAGTGTAAGATCGCCGACCTGATCCTCTAAAGCCATTTTCTCTGCACGGATCTCATTGGCTGCGAGCGCCTTTGCATCGATGACATGCTCAGCTACCGGCGGCTTTTCCCCAAATACCTCCTCAACGGATTTGCCGATGCGGGAGGCTTTGTCCTCGTCAATCTTGCTATCGGCAAGGACTTTTTCAATAACTCCGGAGTCTAGCACAAACGGATCATCGTCTTCATCGTGGGTCTCGGCGTATTCATCCACCATATCACTTAGATTCTGCTGGATATCTAAGAGCAGTCCGTCTGTTTCTTCGTCATCCGGTCCGAGAACATTGCGGACGATGGAATGAAATGCCATTTTCTGCTCTGTGGCAGTGCGCTCGACTTGGCATCCGAGGCAGTTGGTCATAAACTCAGAATGCGGCTCCTTGGTATTTTTCGTATAGAAAAGTGTGGAGTGGATGTCGGTGCTTCTGTCGTTAAAGGCAGGGAAGAGAAAAGCGGTGTCCGGTGCTCCGACCACCCAGTCACGGATACGCGGTCCGATCCGCTGCTCATCCTCGCGGTAGCCAAGTCCCGGCTTGGACAGATCGACCGGACAGATCGCGCAGATCAGGTACTCAAAGGCTTCCTCGGACTCATCCAGATTGATGTTGTCGTTGGTGCGCTTCATTACATCATACACATCGTGGTACAGAAGGATCAGATAGTTGCCGGCATGGTCGTATGTATCGATGATCAGGTCATAGTAACGATCCAACAGAGTCTCGTCCTCCAGCTTGGTATCGCGGAGTGCCATCAGAATCTGCTGGCGGCCGCCGACTGCTTCCTCCTCTGTCGGGAAATGCAGTTCGAGCAGATTGTTGCCAAGTGTGCCGGAAAGTGCCTTGTTTGCGATCTCCAGATATTTAAAAAACTCATCTTCTTCCAAATTTAAAAATTTACCGCCCCATTTGCAGATCTTATTGTGATTGCAGTCGACATAGCAGCCGCATAGGTGGGTAAATGTCACGCTCTCTTTTTTGAAGCGGCGCTTTAATTCCAGAATTTCTTTTTTGTTCATGGTTGTACTCCTTTGGTGCGAAAATATTTCTAGGTAGCATAGGTTTTATTATACACGAAAGATGCAATGTGTGATAGAATAAAATTGCTTTTTTGGAGGATTATAATTTGGTTATTGGAATTTTAGCACACGTAGACGCAGGAAAAACAACGCTTTCCGAGGCGTTACTATATAAGACCGGACAGATCCGGCAATTGGGGAGAGTAGACCATCAGGATGCTTATCTGGACAATGATGTGCAGGAACGGGAGCGCGGCATTACGATCTTTTCCAAGCAGGCAAGGATCGTACAGCCGGATTGGAATGTAACGCTTTTGGATACGCCGGGACATGTAGACTTTTCGGCAGAAATGGAGCGGACACTCTCGGTGTTAGATTATGCGGTACTTGTCATCAGCGGCACAGACGGCGTGCAGGGACATACCAGAACACTCTGGAGACTGCTTAAGCACTATAATATTCCGACATTTCTGTTTATAAATAAGATGGATATGGACGGGACGGATGCAGGAAAGCTCCAGCAGGAACTAAAGCGTGAATTGTCAGATGTGTGTATTGATTTTACGGGTTATAGCCGTCAGATGTTGTCGAAGGGCAGCGTAGATGCGAAGGAGCAGGAGACTTTCTTTGAGGAGATCGCATTGTGCAAGGATGTGCTGCTTGACGCATATACAGAAAGTGGACATATCGGGGATGAGCTTATTCGGCAGGCAATCCGGGAGAGGAAGCTTTTTCCGTGCAATTATGGATCGGCATTGCGCGCGGAGGGTGTGGATGAGCTTTTGTATACATTGAAGCGCTTTACAGAGGAACGAACTTATCCGGAAGAGTTCTCGGCGAGAGTGTACAAAATCGGCAGGGATGAGCGGGGAATGCGGCTCTCCTATCTTAAGATCACGGGTGGAACTCTGGCGGTGAGGGATAAGATCGCATACCCGCAGAATGAGCTGATTGAAAAAATCGACCAGATCCGTCTGTACTCCGGGGAAAAGTATGAGACAGCAGAACTGGTAAATGCCGGTGAGGTCTGTGCGGTCACAGGACTTACGGCAACATTTCCCGGAATGGGGCTTGGAGAACGCGAACAGATCAATACTCCAGTTTTGGAACCAGTGTTAAATTATAAATTAATTTTACCGGAAGAAATCAATCTGGCAGAGTTCCTAAAAAATATGCGCTTGCTGGAGGAAGAAGACCCACAGCTTTATGTGGTATGGAATGAAGAACTGCGGGAGATCCATGTACAGTTGATGGGACTGGTTCAGATGGAGGTGCTGGTGCGCCGGATCAAAGACCGTTTTGGAGTTGTGGTGCGTTTCGGACCGGGAAGCATTGTATACAAGGAGACGATTGCGGCACCGGTGGAGGGTGTCGGACATTTTGAGCCACTGCGCCACTATGCGGAGGTACATCTGCTGCTGGCTCCGGGCGAGCCGGGGAGTGGCATTACTGTGGAATCTGTGTGCAGCGAGGATGTGCTTGACCGCAACTGGCAGAGGCTGATCGCAACGCATGTCGAGGAGCGGGAGCATAAGGGTGTGCTGACCGGTTCGGCACTGACCGATGTAAAGGTCAAGATACTGACAGGGCGGGCGCATATCAAGCATACAGAGGGTGGAGACTTCCGGCAGGCGACATACCGGGCGATCCGTCAGGGGCTTAAATCCACAGAGTCGGTGCTCTTGGAGCCGTTCTACTCGTTTCTGCTTGAGATCCCAACCGATCAGGTGGGACGCGCAATGACGGATCTGGAACAGCGGTTTGCGAAGATGGAGGCACCGGAGTTCTTAAGCCAGAATGGGAGAGAGTTTACCCGTATCCGGGGACGTGCTCCGGTAGCAACCCTGCAGGATTATGTGAGCGAGGTACATTCCTATTCCAAGGGACTTGGACATCTGCAATTGGAGCTTTCCGGCTACGATGTGTGTCACAACCCGAAAGAAGTCATTGAACAGATCGGCTACGACAGCGAGGCAGATTTCCGCAACCCGACCGGCTCGGTGTTCTGCGCGCATGGCTCCGGTTTCGTGGTGCCGTGGGATGAAGTGCCAAATTATATGCATCTGCCGTTTGTGTACCACGGAGATCTGTCCGATGAGGCGTTAAAGGCGGCAGGACTGGCAGCGAAGGACGGATTCTCTTATGACAGTGAAGGCAAGACGTTTGGACCGCAGGACATGGGGGAATCGGCAGGACGTACAAGCTGGGCAAAAGCGGTTGCATCAATGAGCGAGGTAGAACTGGACGCGGAGCTTAAAGATGTCTATGAGCGGGAGTTTGGCATGAGCCATAAGGATATGGAAGAACAGCAACGGCGGAAATGGGCTTCAAAACGTGTCTTAGGAGCAGACGGGCAAGCGGTCTCAAAGCCCGCGCATGTAAAATATGACAAGAAAGGCAATCCAATTTATCCGTCGCGCGGACCGCAGGAAGAATATCTCATTGTGGATGGATACAATATCATTTTCGCTTGGAAAGAATTAAATGAGCTTTCCCGGATCAATATGGACGCAGCGAGGGACAAGCTAAAGGATGAGCTGTGCAATTATCAGGGATACAAGCGGTGCAGGCTGCTGCTGGTGTTTGATGCCTATAAGACAAAGGGGAATCCCGGACGCAGCGAGTTTTACGATGGACGGAGCCATAAGCTGGTAAAGGAACAGGACAATTCTTTAAAAAATGGCATCGAGGTTGTCTATACCAAGCAGGATGAGACGGCAGATGCGTATATCGAGCGGACGGTGCACGCACTCCGGGATAAATACCGGGTGACTGTTGCCACCTCCGATGGGCTGGAGCAGCAGACAGTACTAAGCCTTGGGGCACTCCGCATGGCTGCAAACGAGCTTAAAGACTCGATGGAACGCATTCATAAAGATGCCTACGAAGAGTGGAAAAGCAGAAAGCAACAATAGATTTGATAAAGTTAAAAAAAGATTAAATATTCAATGAGGAGGCTGACATGGTAGTATCAGAGAAAATGTATGAATTGGGAAGCAAACGTTCTGCAATCCGTGAACTGTTTGAGTATGGAAAGCAAAGGGCAGCCGTTGTCGGTGTGGAAAATGTGTATGATTTTTCCATCGGTAATCCGAGCATCCCCGCGCCGGATTGTGTCAATGAAACAATCCGTGATCTGACAGAGCATCTGGATTCACTTTCCCTCCACGGATATACATCTGCGCAGGGAGATGTCGGGACGAGAGAGGCAATCGCGGAATATCTGAATAAGGAACATGGAACTTCTTTTCGCGCGGATAATTTCTATATTACGATGGGAGCTGCCGCTTCATTATCCATCTGTTTTAAGGCACTTACCTGCAGCAATGAGGACGAGTTTATTATTATTGCTCCGTTCTTCCCGGAGTATAAGGTGTTCATTGAGGCTGTGGGAGCAATTCCGGTTATTGTCCCGGCAGATACGAAGGAGTTTCAGATACGTTTCGATGAATTGGAAAAGAGAATCAACCCACATACAAAGGGCGTTGTCATCAATTCCCCGAACAATCCGTCTGGAGCAATTTATTCAGAGGAGACAATACAGAAATTGGCAGAACTTTTGAACCGGAAACAGGAGGAGTACCATACACAGATTTTCCTCATAGCCGATGAACCGTATCGCGAGATCGCCTATGATACCAAGGTGCCATTTGTAACCCAATATTATGCAAATACATTAGTATGCTACTCTTACAGTAAGTCCTTGTCCCTTCCGGGAGAGCGTATCGGATGGGTGCTGGTGCCGGATGAGGTGTGTGACAGCCGCATGGTGTATGCTGCGTGCGCGGGGGCAGGACGGGCACTTGGATATGTCTGCGCGCCGAGCCTCATGCAGAAGATGCTGGTAAAGTGTATTGGCCAGACCGGAGATATTGATGCATACCGTGCAAACCGTGATCTGATTTACGAGGGACTGACGAAGATCGGATACCATTGCCATAAACCACAGGGAGCGTTCTATTTGTTTGTACAGGCTTTGGAGGAGGATGCGGATGCATTCTGTGAGAAGGCAAAAGAGGAAGACCTGCTGGTTGTTTCTGCAAATGGATTTGGATGTCCGGGCTGGGTACGTATTTCGTACTGCGTGGATGGGGAGATGATCAAACGTTCTCTTCCGGCATTCGAACGCCTATATCGTAGATATAACGGAACTACGGAAGGGTAATATACGAAGTCAGTATTTAGACAAAAAGTTAAAACATAATTTAATAATCTTAAAGACAATAGGAAAAAGGTTCTGACGGATATTTGTAAAAAGGCTCCGTTAGAGCCTTTTTATTTTATGGTAAAATTCTTTATATGATGCAACTTGTTGACATCTCAACAAGCATATGCTAAACTTTGTACTTGTTGAAAAATCAACAAGTACAAAGGGGGTGTCGTTTTGAAGGAACGCTTTGAAACATTTACGGTGCTGATCAACCGTATCAACCGGAATATTCGAAAGATAAAAAATGCAAAAATGGCAGAATACGATTTGAGGAGTGTACATATTTCATGCCTGTACTATTTGTATACCATTGAGGGACTGACCGCAACGGACTTGTGCGAGCGGTGCGAGGAAGACAAGGCAACAATTTCCAGGGCACTTGACTATCTGGAAAAAAATGGCTACCTGGTCTGTAAGTCGACGGCTGCGAAAAAGTATAAAAGCACGTTTATCCTGACGGAGAAAGGGCGTGAAGTTGGGGAAAAAATCTCCGATAAGATAGCGAACGTACTTGATGAGGTAAGTGATGATCTAAGCGAAGATGAGCGTGTCCGTTTTTACCGAAGCCTGTCTTTGATCAGCGAGCGTCTTGATGCAATTGTACAGCAATTGGAAAAACAATAGGGGGAAAAGTTATGTTCTTTATAAAAGCACTATATTGCAGAATTTTTCAAATGGGATTTCGGCTCGTACTTCCAATCCTGCCGTATCGTGAGCCTAAGATTATTAATTCCTGTAGCAGATTGCCGCAAGTCTTTGAAAAAGAAAAACTGAAGTCAGTTCTGATTGTGACAGATAAAGGAATTGTAAATAATGGACTTACCAAGCCATTGGAGAAGGTCTTATCAGAAAAAAGTATCACATATGCCGTGTATGATGGAACACAGCCGAACCCAACCGTAGAAAATGTTGAGGATGCGCTTGCCTTATACAAACAGAAACATTGTGATGGACTGATCGCAATTGGTGGTGGATCTTCAATGGATTGTGCAAAGGCACTTGGAGCAAGACTGGCATATCCGGGGCGCAGCGTAGAACAGATGAAAGGTATACTGAAGGTAATGCGGAAGCTGCCAACACTCATAGCAATTCCGACAACGGCAGGAACCGGAAGTGAAGTGACACTTGCAGCTGTTATATCGGATCCCCAAAAGCATCACAAATATGCGTTAATGAGCTTTCCGCTGATTCCACACTATGCGGTACTTGACGCGGAAATGACGTATTCGCTGCCGCCACATTTGACAGCAACAACAGGAATGGATGCACTTACACATGCGGTAGAAGCTTATATCGGCCGCTCCACTACAAGGGAGACAAGAAAACTTGCTCTCGAGGCAACCACTCTTGTTTTTAAAAATATTAAAAGCGCATATAATAATCCGATGGACAAAAAGGCGCGTGACAATATGCTGCATGCCGCGTATAAAGCAGGGATTGCTTTTTCAAAATCCTATGTAGGATATATCCATGCAGTGGCTCATTCTCTTGGAGGTCAGTATGGAATCCCACACGGTCTTGCAAATGCGGTTGTTATGCCATATGTTTTGAAGACCTACGGAAAAAGTGCACACAAAAAACTTCATGAACTTGGAATTGCGGCAGGGGTAAGTACGGAAGCAGACTCTGATGCAGCCGGGGCGAAGAAATTTATTGATGCAATTGAGGAGTACAATGAGAGTATGGGGATTCCGTCGAAGATTTCCGGTATTCGAAAACAAGATGTCCCAATGATGGCACATCATGCCGAAAAGGAAGCAAATCCATTATATCCGGTTCCAAAACTTATGACGGAAAGGGAATTAGAAGTATTTTACGGGCAGATTGCAGAAGGGGGCTTAGCCGTATGACGGATCAGGAGATACGAAGATTATTGGATGACCAGCGGACATATTACAGGAGTGGTGCAACAATCCCGATTGGCTTTCGGATTGAACAGTTAAAAAGGCTCTATACTGCGGTAAGGAAATATGAGGATGAGATTGGGGATGCACTAAAGAAGGATCTCGGAAAGAGCCATTATGAGGGCTTTATGTGTGAGAGTGGACTTGCCCTTTCAGAAATTTCCTACATGATCCGGAATATCAGGCGGCTTGCCAAAAGAAAAACAGTTCATACGCCGCTTGCTCAATTTGCATCGCATAGCTATTGCCAGCCGGTCCCATATGGAAATACGCTGATCATGAGTCCGTGGAATTATCCATTCTTATTGACAATTGATCCACTTGCAGATGCCATTGCGGCAGGAAATACCGCCATCGTAAAGCCGAGTGCCTATTCACCTGCAACAAGCGCTATCATTGAAAAAATACTTGCAGAGTGCTTTCCACCGGAGTATGTGGCAGTGGTCACAGGTGGAAGAAAAGAAAATGCTGCACTTCTGGAACAGCAGTTTGATTTTATTTTCTTTACGGGAAGTCAGGCAGTAGGCAGGGAAGTGCTGCGTCATGCGGCAGAGTATCTGACACCGGTCGTACTTGAACTTGGAGGTAAGAGTCCGTGTATTGTTGATTCGAGTGCCAATATACGATTGGCTGCAAAGCGCATTGTGTTCGGAAAATACTTAAACTGTGGTCAGACCTGCGTGGCACCGGATTATGTATTGTGTGAGGCCACAGTCAAAGATGAATTGCTGACCGAAATAAAAAAACAGATCAGACTTCAGTTCGGGGATGATCCCCTGACAAATCCGGATTATGGGAAGATCATCAACGAGAAACATTTTAAGCGCCTTTGCGGATTGATGGATAAAGAAAAGATTGCATTCGGCGGAAGTAAGAATGAAGCGACATGTCAGATTGCGCCAACGGTCATGGACAGGATATGCGAAAATGATGCAATTATGGGGGAGGAGATTTTCGGACCGATACTTCCAATATTGACATACGATGATTTTGACAGAATGGTCCAATCGCTCAAGGCGAAACAAAAACCATTGGCATTGTATCTCTTTACCTCAAATAAAGCGCATATAAAACAAGTGACCGAAGGACTTTCATATGGAGGCGGTTGTATCAATGATGTGGTGATCCACCTCGCAACCAGCGAGATGGGATTCGGAGGTGTAGGTGAGAGCGGAATGGGGGCTTATCACGGAAAAACCGGGTTTGCGGCTTTTTCGCATACAAAATCGATTGTCGATAAGAAGACCTGGATAGATTTGCCGATGCGTTATCAACCTTATAAGAATAGATTTTATGAGAAACTGCTACATCTGTTCTTGAAATGAAAATTATATATGGAATTAATTAAAATGATGCTAGTTGGACTGTAATATTCGGACTTCCTATGGAAGTCTTATGAGGATTAATGGAATGAAAACAAGAATTATTGTGGATTCTACTTCCGATCTTATGCCGGAAATTAAGGAACAGGTGCATGTTGTGCCGCTTACGTTGCGATTTGGAGATGAAGAATTTATCGATGGTGTAACAATTGACCATAAAACATTTTATGAAAAACTAGTTGAGACAGATGTATTCCCTTCGACTAGCCAGGCAGTTCCATCTGCGTTTGAAGTGGAATATGATAAGGCAAGAGAAGCCGGGGAAAGTGCGGTGGTAATCACATTGGCCTCAAAGCTCTCCGGAACATACCAGAGCGCGGTTCTTGCCGCAGAGGATTATGACAATATCTATGTGGTCGACAGCACGAGCGTTGCAATCGGCGGCGGAATCCTTGTCGAACTTGCCCTGCGTTATCTGGACGAGGGAATGAATGCGGAGGAGATTACAAGGCATCTGGAAGAGGAAAAGAAAAAAATTGTGGTGGTAGCACTTGTTGACACATTGGAGTATTTAAAAAGGGGAGGCCGGATTTCAAAGACAGTTGCCTTTGCAGGCTCGGTTTTAAACATCAAACCTGTTATTTCTCTGACGGATGGTGTGATCAATATTTTGGGAAAAGCGCGTGGCTCAAAGATGGGGAATAATCTTTTGATGCAGGAAATTGAAAAAGCAGGCGGTGTGGATTTTAGCAAGCCGGTTCTCCTTGGCTACACGGGACTTTCCGATGCTCTTCTGCAGAAATATATTGCAGACAGCAAGGCCGTCTGGGAAAAAGGACTTGAAAAGATCCAATATACAACGATTGGAAGTACAATCGGAACGCATGTCGGCCCTGGAGCGGTTGCGGTTGCTTTTTTTTGCAAGTAGGGACGTTCCTTTTGACACATGGAGCGCTCAATGACACATGCATCGCCCATTGAACCGAGGAAAACGAACTTGAATCAAGGGAAACGAACTAACCGAACTTAAACTAACCTTAAAAGTTTCTTAGGAATTGTTACACAGAATTTTCACAATTGATTGTTACTCTATGGCAAGCAAACGAAAGGACAGTAGCAATGAGAGTTGATAAGAAGGCGATTGCACAGGTTATATTACTTATATCGGCAGTGCTTATGATTGGCTATGGAGCACTGCGGGGAGAAGCTGATACTGTACTTACCAAGGCGATAAAATTATGTTTGGAGTGTGTCGGAATTGGATAAGAAGCATGGTACAAAGTCGAAAATCCTTGCGCGCTTCCGGAGTTTCATTCAGGCGGCAGCAACACTACTGACAAACATTCATCTGCCGAATTTCTTTAAAGGAGAGATCTACCGCGGCAACGCGAAAACTATTTGCGTTCCTGGATTGAACTGCTATTCCTGCCCGGCGGCATCGGGGGCATGTCCAATTGGAGCTCTTCAGGCGGTAGTCGGCTCGTCGAAGTTTAAGTTTTCTTACTACATAACAGGCTTTTTGATTCTGGTAGGTGTATTGCTGGGAAGGTTTGTCTGCGGCTTTTTGTGCCCGTTTGGCTGGTTTCAGGAACTGCTTCACAAGATCCCTTGCAAGAAATTTTCAACCAAACGGCTGAAACCATTACGATTCATTAAGTATGGGATTCTTCTTGTCATGGTCATACTTTTGCCGGTCTTTGTCACCAACAATCTTGGGATGGGTAATCCATTCTTCTGTAAATATCTCTGTCCCCAGGGAGTATTAGAAGGCGCGATTCCGCTTTCAATTGCAAGTACAAGCATCCGGGCAGCATTGGGAAAGCTGTTTACATGGAAGCTTGGCATCCTGATTGTTGTTATCGTTTTTAGTGTTTTGTTCTATCGGCCGTTTTGTAAATGGATCTGCCCGCTGGGGGCATTTTATGCGTTGCTCAATCGCGTATCACTTTTGCAGATACGCGTTGATAAGAGTAAATGCATCTCCTGCGGAAAATGTGTAGGGGTGTGCAAAATGGATGTTGATGTGACAAAACAACCAAATCATGCGGAGTGTATCCGCTGCGGGGCATGTATGAAAGCATGCCCGACAGAAGCCATCTGCTATAAATATGGCTTTGGAGAAACAAAGAACAACGAGAATGAAGGAGAGCAATCATAATGAAGAAATTAGTAGTGATACTTTTAAGTAGTGGACTTATATTGGGACTGACTGCCTGTGGAGGAAGTACGGGCAAGAATGTGGCAGCGAATACAGAAACAACAGAGACACAGCTGGATGCAGATGATATCCAGGCTCAGATTCTGGAATTGTCAAACAAGGAGAATGACATTATTGCAGAACATCAGGATCTGTGGGATACCGTGTTTAACAATGTTGACAAGGAAGAGGCAAAGAACTCAACCGAGTCGAACTACGGTGCGTTCCTGGAGACACAATTGAACAAAATTACAGATCAATTCACGGATGATGAGCTTAGTCTGCTGAATGCTGATATTGATGAAATTAAAAGGATTGAAGATCAATTGTTTGACCTTGCAGATCAAATGGAATCAGTGGGGAATGGCAGTATAGATGGAGGTATGTCGGTAGCTGTTGATGAAAACGGAAACATTATTGAAGACGCTTCTACAACGAGCACTCCATTTCCGGCCTTTGCAGGAAAGGATTTGGACGGAAATGATGTAGACAGCAGCATTTTTTCCCAGAATACCGTAACTCTTGTCAACTTCTGGTTCAGCGGATGCTCTCCATGCGTAGAGGAACTTCCGACATTGAATGAACTGAATGAGGCCTTAAAAGAGAAGGGCGGTGCAGTTATCGGAATAAATACGGACACGCTCGATGGAAATGCAGATATGATCGACGAGGCAAAGAAGATTTTGGAGGAGCAGGGGGCAGCCTACCAGAATATCTACTTTGACTCCGACAGTGACGCGGGCGAGTATGCAACCAGCATCATGGCATTTCCGACAACTGTTCTGGTAGACAGCAATGGCAATATTATCGGAGAACCGATCCTCGGTGGAATTAATAATGAAGAAAGCCTTGCAGAGGTACAGAATCGTATTGATGCAATCTGCAAGTAGGGACGTTCCATTTGGCACATGGATCGCCCTTTGGCATAACGAATATCTTGCAAACAGACACTCTCAGGTAGTAACTTGGGAGTGTTTTTGATATAATTGAGAGTGGGGACGTTCCTTTTGACACAATCACCGCCCTTTGGCACGAGGAGAGCCCTTTGGCACGAGGAGAGCCCTTTGACACGACAAGGAGAATGGATATGGTGAAGAAGTGGAAAAAAACAATTGCAATCGGATTGATAGCAGTATGCCTTGTATCATCTATGAGTGCATGTAATGTTCGTACAGCGGAGGCACAGACAGAGAAGGGGACAGAAGATGCCCCGGATACTGAAATAGAAAACGGTGGAGAGAAAGAAAATGGTGAAGAAGCAGGAAACGGAGCGGAGCCGGGAACCGTAATGGGGATGGAAGCCGGGACCGGTTCGGAGCTGAATGCCGGAGAAGAGATGAAGGATGCTGCAGAGACGAAAGCCGAAGGTGGTTCGGAGATGGAAAGCAACGTGGAACCGGGAGTAGAGTCGAAAGCAGGAGCAGAAACCGGAGGCGGTGCAGGTACAGAAACAAAAGCTGAAATGGACATAAATACGGAAAACGGAGATGCTGCAGGAAGCACGATAGAAGCTGGAAAAGTGAGGAACAAAAAGAATAATTCTCAAAAGGACTCCACGGAGCCGACTGTGTCAGAAAAGGCAGGGAAAAAATCGGAGAGCGGAAAACCGCTTGCCACTCCGGCAAATAGTGGGGCTTTACAGGTAATTGACACGCAATTATGTGACAAGAACGGTAATCCGGTACAACTTCGCGGGATAAGCACACACGGTCTGGCATGGTTCCCGGAATATGTGAACAATGCACTTTTCGAGCAATTCCGCAATGAGTGGAATGTCAACGTCATGCGGCTTGCCATGTATACAGACGAAAACGGAGGGTATTGTGCCGGAGGGAATCAGGATGAGCTAAAGAAACTCGTGAAGAATGGTGTCAAGTATGCGACAGACAATGATATGTATGTAATTATCGACTGGCATGTTTTAAATGATAGAGATCCGAATGTACACATAGATGATGCAAAAGCCTTTTTCAAGGAAATGTCAAAGGAATTTGCAGGCGCAGATAACGTACTTTATGAGATCTGTAATGAACCGAACGGACAGACAAGTTGGAACGACATAAAGTTATATGCTGATGAAATTATTCCAATTATACGCAAAAATGATAGCGATGCGATCATAATCGTTGGAACGCCAAATTGGTCGCAGTATGTTGACCAGGCGGCAGACGATTCGATCAGCGACTATGATAACATTATGTATGCGCTTCATTTTTACGCAGCAACGCACAAGGAGTGGCTTAGGGATACCATGACAAAAGCGATTGATCAAGGGCTTCCGGTGTTTGTAACGGAATACGGCATCTGCGATGCCAGCGGAAACGGAAGCATTGACGAGGCAGAGGCGAACCGCTGGATTGAGACAATGAATGATTATGGTGTCAGTTATGTGGCGTGGAACCTGTCAAATAAGGAAGAAACATCGTCTATTATCAGCGCTTCCTGTACAAAAATATCGGATCTCAAAACTTCTGACCTGAGTGATTCTGGCAAGTGGCTCTATAATATGCTTACGGATAAAAAGAATACGATTGGAACTCCAAACAATGCAAAGCGTGACACCACGGCGGACAAGTCCGGCAAGGAAAAACAAAGTAAAACAGATAGCGATAATCGCAAGAATAAGAAGGACGAAAGTACAACAAATAATAGCTCCAGAACAAACAGCTCAAAAGGAAACTCGGATGCGAAAACAAGCAATGATTGGGTGGTGAGTGCCACTGTAAATCAGAACATAACTGTGACCGCGACGGTAAGCAACGAATGGGAGACGGAAGGAAAAACATATCATCAGTATACAGTGACTATTGACAATATCTCCTCAGAGAAACTAGAAAAGTGGATGGTAACTATTAAATTTAATGAAGATATAACTTTAGAAAACGGATGGAACGGTCAGATGACTGTAAAAGGGAAAATGCTTACAATCGAACCGGTGGATTACAATAGCACCATCGAAGCAGGGGCGAGTGTTACGGATATCGGGTTTATCGTGCATGATTAAGCCAAAGGGAATGAGTCAGAACAAAGGAGAGGAAATGAAGTATATTGCGCATATTGATGGGGATAGAGAGCAACTATTAAAAGATCATTTGCAAGGAACATCGCATTATTGATTGCGCTAGTTACATTATTACGTCGCTCCCCTCGCGGGAGCGTGGATTGAAATTACAAAGCGGAAAAGGTAAACAGCAACACGCAGCTGTCGCTCCCCTTGCGGGAGCGTGGACTTCAAGTATTGATGCACATCCCATACTGAATGACAATAGGTGGAAAAGAACAGTAAGTAGTTTAAAAAAGATGATAAATTAGTGGTACTTTCTTTTAAGACGAAGTATAATATCCGATATAGAGAGTGGAAGGAGAGATATAATGCCGGAACTTAGTAGATTTGGAGGAATGGTTATTTATATGTTGTTTATGGATACTAATCAACATAATAAGCCGCATGTTCATGTATATTATGGAGACTTTGAGGCTGCAGTCGGGATAGACGGTGAGCTGTTGGCTGGCTCCCTTCCAAAGAAGCAGCTTAAAATGGTGGTCGGCTGGTTGGCATTCCATGAAGAAGAAGCATATAGGGCATGGAATCTGGCTGTTAGAGGCGAGCATTTTGACAAAATCGCTCCTATGTAAGGAGGTACTATGGATGTATATTATTGATGATGTGTGTTATGCAGGCGAAGTAACGCCAAATATTAAGGTAAAAGAAGCTACCGTGCTGAGAGGTGGTATGATATTGATTACTTTTTCAACAGGAGAACAAAGGCTGTTTGATACAACACTGCTGACTGGAACTGCTTTTGAGCCATTAAAAGATGAAAAAGTTTTATCAGACTTTACAATTTTTCATGGGGTGATGACATGGATGAATGGTGACATTGATATTGCACCGGAAACAATGTATGCTGACAGTTATCCTTATACCGCAAAAGATGTAAGTGTAGCAGTAGGATAAAGGACATAACACTAAGTGCTGCATATGATTTTCACATCCCTGCGTAAACTGCACAAATACAGTAATGCAGGGGTTATTTTATGATTAAATATATTGAAGAGCGCGAATAAAACTGCGAATTACATCAGCGAAAGCAGTGTCATTGCTTGGCAGGCTGCTAAAGCGTTTGGCATACCGAAATTTCTGGTATATGCGGTAGTGACAATATAGAATGATGAAAAAGTAAAATAGTATGGGAAAAGGAGTGAAACTGAAACAACGGCACTATCGGGTAGGTGTCAAGGAGTGTTTGATAAACAATGCTAGTGAAAGAGTAATGGAGCATATTAATAGATGGAGGAAGTAACATACTATTGAGTGTTATATCACTGCATAATGTGAAAGGAACGCACAAATGAAAACAGACCGGATATTGGGAATCATCATTTATTTAGTGAACCACGATAATGTTTCGGCGAGCTATCTTGCAGAGCGGTTTCATGTATCGGTTCGGACAATTCAAAGAGACATGATAAGCATTTCTGCGATAGGAGTACCGGTATATTCCGAAAGCGGGCAAAATGGCGGCTATTCCATTTTGCCAACATACAAGATTAAAAACAGCGATATCCGAAGCGATGAGCAGCAGATGATCATAAAGGCATTGGAAAGTCTGGCGACCTCTTATACCAATGACACCTTAAAGACCTTGATTGAAAAGTATAATGCGATTGTTCAAAAAGAAGGCGGTCAAAAAGTGTTTTGGGATTTTGGTGTAACCAAGGAAAATGCCGACGTACAGAGCAAAAACCGGTTGTTGGAGCAAGCCATTGGTCAGAAACGGTATGTGTTATTTGAATATTGCAATGCGGACGGAAGAAAATCGGCACCAGAGGTTGAACCACTGGCAACTCATTACAAATGGTATGCGTGGTATCTTTTTGCATATTCCGATGATAAAAAACAATACAGAACCTATAAAGTAGCCAGAATGCAGAACTTGAAAGAGACAGAGAAAGTTTCTGACATAGATTATGGCGACGTGAAAGCTCTGATGAATGCCTCGGAGCAGGATTACTACCGCACATGCATTCCCATTGAGGTGCAGTTTGCTAACGAAGAGACAGCACTGATGGAAGAATATTTCCCAGACTGCCCGATGGAACAGATTTCAAAAAATACCAAGCGTATGTTCATTGACGTACCCGCAAAGGAACGATTATGGAAAGCGCTGCTGTTAAGCTTTGGAAATAAAGTGAAGGTCGTAGGACCGGAAGAATACAAGATGGAACTGATACACACTGCTCAAGATTTTTTATCTAATTACGACATACAGTTGTCGCAGTAATCCTCTAAAATATAGCTGTAAATATCAAAGACAAATATGCTGTATCATCTTTGAAAATCAGGAGGAAGGTCTATGACGAAAGAAACGTTAATCAGTTCATTTGAAGAACGATACAAGGAATTGGAACGTGCGTTGCAGGGAGATGACATTGAATATATAAGAAAACTGGCATTGGATGTTCATGCAATGGTTCACCCGGCGGAGGTGTCAGGAAAAGCAGAGAAAACAATAGCGGATTATGTGCTGGATTACATGATGGAGGGACATCAAAATGATCTTGTGCCGCGGGAAAATTGGGAAGAAGATCTGCATTATGCCGGAACAAATACAGTGCCGATGTGCTGGCAGTTCTGGCATACATACAGGATTGAAGATCTGGTAAGCAATATTTTGATGGCAGATCAGGAGCAGCTATTTGATGCTAAGTGGCAAAAGAAAATAGGCGCGAATATTACGGACACAGGGAATGCGCTGGAACTGGATGAGGCAATCGCCTTTGCCAAAGGCATTCATGTAGATGGTTTGCGGGAATACATGATCGCAGTCGGAAAGAATACAAGACAAATTTTAGGGAAACTTACATTGGAACAGATCAAATCCATGGTGCCGGAAGAATGGGTTGTGCGGATACTCGAAGAAGGTGGAGTTACCACGGACATCCGCTCGGTATGGCTGCTGGTATTTTGGGGAAGATTGACGAGAGGTGGGATGATTCTAACTCCTTTGACAGGACATCACATGATGCATCTGCCGCCTTGCCTGGATCACTTGCCGATATTGGATTAACACTCCCCCTCTGCATATTACAAAATACCCCTGCATAAACTGTACAAACACAGTAATGCAGGGGTTATTTTATGAGAAAATATATCG
The DNA here is from genome assembly GCA_022769125.1 of Agathobacter sp. Classification (GTDB taxonomy): domain Bacteria; phylum Bacillota; class Clostridia; order Lachnospirales; family Lachnospiraceae; genus Roseburia. The sequence goes on along the minus strand of JALEKN010000041.1, from coordinate 7,170 downwards.
AAGAGCGCGCGATCGAAATCGCGAACTACATCATCGAAAACAATGCCACTGTGCGGCAGACCGCCAAAGCGTTTGGCATATCAAAATCTACGGTACATAAAGACGTTACCGACCGCCTTGCGGCAATCAACCCGACACTAGCGCGGGAGACAAGAAAAGTACTCGATGTCAACAAGGCAGAGCGCCATATCCGCGGCGGCATGGCAACAAAGGAAAAATATCTGCACCACGGGGAAGCCGTTTAGTCCTCCCAAGGGCGGATACGGTAGGTGACACCAAGACGATCGCAGATCGCCTGGCACTCTGCCTCCTCTTCTTTGGTCAATGTAGTATCTACGGTAGAAAGAATGACTGAAGGTACATAATCCTTGGCATCCTTTGCAAAAGCCAGCATTGCGTCAAATGCCTTGTCTCCGAACTGGCTGCGGACGATCGCGTGATACTTGTCTGCAGTCGGGGTGTTCAGGCTGATGGAGATTGTGTCGATCAGCCCCTTCATATCCGGTGCAATCCGGCGGTTGTTGATCAGGTCCCCCTGGCCATTGGTGTTGATACGGATCGGTTTGTTGTAGTTTTCCTTTATGAAGCGGGCAACCTCGATCAATGTATCAAAACGCTCGGTCGGCTCGCCAAAACCGCAGAATACGATCTCGTCAAAAGAGGAAACATCCACATGTTTAAAGGCTTCCTTTACTTCCTCAACGGAAGGTTCATGTTCAAGCCACAGGGAGTCGGAATCCTCCATATGATCACGTGTCTGACGCAGACAGAAGGTACAAGCGCTGGAGCAGCGGTTGGTCAGATTAATGTATAAGTTGTTGTGTACCTTATATAAAATGGTCATTGATTTTTTCATGGTTAAAACTTCCTTTCTTAAATAAAAATAGTGGTCAAAAAATTTAATGAAGTGTATGCAAAACTTCCTCAAAGCAAACACCGTCTGTCAGAGGAATGTCAAGCTCGATTGTTTTTAGAATACAGCGCTTGATAAAATGCGATGCTTTCCGGACAGAGTCCTGAAACGGTACACCATTGACCGCATCCGCGGAAATAATCGCAGAAAAAATATCACCTGTGCCGGAGCGTTCCGTGCCGACCTTCTGCGTCTTGATCAAAGAAGGCTCGTAGCCCTTTTCATAACACAGGTTACAGACATAGCTCTTTTGTGGAATGCCGGTTATGACAATCTTTGACGGTCCCTCGGCAACGAGCCGGCAGGCAAGTTCGATCACATCTGAAATCTTCCAATGGGCTTTGTACGGGGTGTCCGTTAGGATGCACGCCTCGGTAAGATTCGGCGTGACAATATCCGCATAACGCACCAGCTCTTTCATGCGATGGCACATATCTTCCGTGTAAGTCGGGTAGGGACTTCCATAATCTCCCATGACCGGATCGATGATGACAATGGTATCCGATCCCTTAAAATCTTTCACGAAGTCAGACACGATCCGGATCTGGTCGGCAGATCCAAGAAAACCTGTGCTGATGCCGGAAAAATGAAGATCGAGCTTCTTCCATTCCGCGATATATGGCTCCATGCTGGCGGTGAAATCTTCAAAGAAAAAGCTGTCAAATCCCGTATGATTCGAAAAGATGGAAGTCGGAAGCGGACAACACTGAATCTTTAATTGTGAAATGATCGGCAGCGATACAGCCAGCGAGCATTTGCCAAAGCCGGACAGATCGTTGATGACGGCAATCTTCTTCTGGTGGTTATGCTCTGACGACATCTTGTTCCCCTTTGCGTAAAATTGAATAAGCCACAACAGACTTTTCTAAGTTTAACAACAATCATAACATATATTTGAACATATAGGAATGGTCAAAATGCAACAAAAATATAGAACCAATAGTAGGCTTTACAATTCGGAAAAAGAAAGATAAACTAATAAAAAGTGAGTTACTATTCAAATGAGAAAAGGGAGAGTATCAATGCAGAACGAGCGGATACCTTTGATCATCCCGTCCTATGAGCCGGATGACCGACTGATCACTTTACTGCAGAATTTAAAATCTGCCGGATTTACCAATATTGTCGTACTTGACGATGGCAGCGGAGATGCCTATCAGGAACTATTTGCGCGGGTAGAAAATGAGTACGGATGCACGCTTTTGCGCCACTATCGCAACATGGGCAAGGGACGCGGGCTGAAGGATGCGTTTAACTATTGCCTGAATGCGTTTCCGGACATGATCGGTTGTGTGACCGCGGATTCCGATGGACAGCATGTGCCGGAGGATATTCAAAAATGTATGGAAGAACTGGAACGGTATCCGGATCATCTGGTCATGGGCTGCCGCAAATTCTCGAGGGAAGAAGTGCCTTGGAAAAGTGTGTATGGCAACACCATTACGAGAAATGTGTGCAAATGGCTTTGCGGGGTATCCGTTTCCGATACACAGACAGGACTTCGTGCGATCCCCAAAGCGTTTATGGCAGAACTTCTCAATGTAGACGGCGAGAGGTTTGAATTTGAGACGAATATGCTGATTGCAAGCAAAGACAGATATGAGATTTTAGAGGTCGAGATTCACACGATTTACGACTCAAAGGAGGATCATCAGACACATTTTGACCCGGTCAAAGACTCTATACGTATCTACCGGATCTTTGGAAAAATGTTATTAAAATTCCTGCTTTCTTCACTTTCATCAGCCGTGATTGATCTGGCGCTTTTCCAGGTGTTCTGCAAGTGCTTCCGTCCAATCGATGCCGTATTTTATGTGACGATTGCGGCAGTTGCGGCGCGTGTAATCTCGGCAACCTATAATTATCTAGTCAATTATACACTTGTGTTTAAGAGTGAGGAGAACAAGTGGAAAGCATTTGGAAAGTACGCCTTGCTGGCGGTTATACAGATGACACTCAGCGCCTCTCTTGTCACGCTTGGAGTTTACCTGCTTTCGGCGGTGCCGGAGCTTGCGGTTAAGATTGTGGTAGATGTATTTTTATTTATTATAAGTTACTGGATTCAACGAGAGTTTGTATTTAAGAAATAAATATAGATATCAAAAAAGGATATTCCTGCCGGAAAGCTGGTAAGAATATCCTTTCCTTATAGGAAAATCCTTTTTCTGTAAAGAAAAATGTTACGCATGGATGCAACCCGGGTGAAACTGAAAAATCACGTTACATGATAATGATGCTGGCACACTTTAGATCTTCACCAAGGTCGTAAACCCTGCCACTTTCTACGCCGACCACAACCGGGCGGAGAATATAATGTGGGTTATTGCGGACAACGCGGGCACGTTCCCCGTTGCTGAGATCTACGAGGGAGTCTACCGGGTAAAGGATCATGCTTTCAAGGAAGCTCTTCATGGCAGCCATGTTCAGTTCGCTTGTCATGGACATGATGATCTCAACGGCATCCCGCTGGGAAAATGCAGACTTGTATGGACGCTCGGTAACAAGCGCATCATAGACATCGGCAACAGATAGGAGCTGTGCGTACTTACAGATTCTGGATTCGCCTACGCCGAGCGGATATCCCTTGCCGTTCATTTTTTCATGGTGTTGAAGGACTCCAAGGCAGACCTCTCTGCTGAACTCCGGCCGCTCACATATCATGTGATAACCATAAACGGAGTGCTGCTGCATGATGGCAAATTCCTTGTCGTCAAGTTTACCCGGTTTATTCAGAATCTCATTGGGAATCTTGGTCTTGCCAATGTCATGGAGAAGCCCTGATACACCAATTTCATAAACCTCCTTCTTGGACAGTCCCTGCTGTTTTGCGAGAATCATCGCAATTGTTGCCACATCGACACTGTGCTTGAAAGTATATTCATCGCTGGTCTTAAGGGCACTGATATCAATGGCAATCGCATCATTATTGTCGATTGCGGCCATCAGTTCATCGGCGATACTGTCCGTAGCATTCGCCAGATCCTCGGAACCGGTATTGCTGTAAATATATTGGATACCTTCGGAAACTCTCTTCCTTACACTATCCGAAAGTGTAACCTTGGAGCGGTCATCAGTACGAAGCCTCTCGACATTTCTGCGCGCAGCAGCAGAAAGCACCTTATCCGGGTCATCCGGATCGTACTCGCCATCCTGAATATATACTGCCATCACACCAAGCTTGATGAGAGATTCTATGACGTATTCGTCAAGGATACTGCCGCGTTCTACCAGATTTCGTCCCATCCGGTCGACAACAACCTGATCGATTTTCATACCGGGCTTCAATTGTCTTGATCGCATGTACTTGCGTCGAATCATTTTGTTTCCCCCTAAAATAAAAATGTTCTCCGTAGTATCGTTATAGAATAGAAAAATGTAGATTTCTCGATAATAATTTAACATATTTTCCTCGAAAAGTCTATGGAAAAGCAATGCGGATTATATTATGATAGAGGTGTTAGCATAAGACGTTTGGCTTGATTTCATTGTAAATCGGAATGGAGTATATTATGTCTTGGACAAGCAGAATGATTCGTTACTATTTTAATAAAAGTGATTGCGCCCGGGATGCAGGGCTGACCACTCCGGATGATATTGTGCGATTTGATGATATCGCATATGGGACGGATAAAAAATGGCAGGTTTTAGATGTTTACCGCCCGAAAAACAGGGAGCGTACTCTTGAAAAGCTTCCGGTTATCATCAGCGTTCATGGTGGTGGATGGGTATATGGCTCAAAAGAGGTGTATCAGTTTTACTGCATGAGCCTGGCCCAGAGGGGATTTGCTGTTGTCAATTTTACCTATCGCCTGGCACCGGAGTTCAAATTTCCGGCAGCAGTTGAGGATACAGATGCGGTATTCCATTGGGTACAGATGCATGCGAATGAGTATGGATTTGATGCAGATAATATCTTTGGCGTGGGAGATTCGGCAGGAGGGCATCTGCTCTGCCTGTATTCAGCCATGTGCACAAATCCGGATTATGAGAAAAAGCTTGGATTTTTGCCGGATGCTCAAAGAAAATCACCACGAGCAGTTGCATTAAACTGCGGAGTGTATCATATCGATCTCGGACCATCAGGGTGCAAAAACGATAAGCGGCTGATGCGCGACGTCCTAAAGCATCATGGAAGCAGGGAGGAAATCGAATGCATCAATCCGCTTCCTTATATTACGGAGAATTTCCCAGCAACCTTCATCATGACAGCAAACCATGACAGTACGGTAGATGCAGTGCAGGCACAGATGCTTCTTGCAAGGCTGAGGGAGCTGCGCTGCGATTATACATTCCGGGTATATGGCACGGAGGAGAAGCCGCTGGATCATGTTTTTCACTGTAATATCCGCATGGAGGCAGCAGGTATCTGCAATTCCGATGAATGTGCCTTTTTCCGCAATAATTTGGAATAAGTACTTGCGAAGGATTGCGCCGTAGCATATAATTACAAGAAGATTTTCAAACATGGAGGAAGACAGAATGGATCAGGAAAAAGTCATTGTTATTGACTTTGGAGGACAGTATAACCAGTTAGTTGCCCGCCGTGTCCGTGAGTGCAATGTGTATTGCGAGATTTATTCATACCGCACGGATATTGAGCAGATCAAGGCAATGAACCCAAAGGGAATTATTCTGACAGGCGGCCCGAACAGCTGCTACGAGGAAAATTCACCAACTTACACAAAGGAGCTGTTTGAACTTGGTATCCCGGTATTGGGACTTTGCTATGGTGCGCAGCTTATGATGCATGTGCTGGGTGGCAAGGTTGAAAAAGCACCTGTCCGTGAATATGGAAAGACGGATGTGTATGTGAATGCGGACTCTCCACTTTTTGAAGGAGTAGGGACAAGCGTTGACAGAAATGACATCCCGGTACTTGATGTTGCACCGGAGATGAAGGAAGACCATAAGAGTGATGACCATCACACGGTTTGCTGGATGAGCCATTTTGATTATATCAGTAAGGTTGCACCGGGATTTTCCGTTGTGGCACACACGGCAGACTGCCCGGTTGCCACCGCACAGAACCGCGAGAAAAATCTATATGCAATCCAGTTCCATCCGGAAGTACTTCACACGCAGGAAGGAAGCAGGATGCTCCACAACTTCGTGCGCGGCGTGTGCGGATGTGCGGGAACCTGGCGCATGGATTCATTCGTTGAGAGCGCTATCCACGAGATCCGTGAGAAGGTTGGCAATGGCAAAGTGCTTTTGGCATTATCCGGTGGCGTAGATTCTTCCGTGCTTGCAGCCCTTCTTGCAAAAGCAATCGGGAAACAACTTACCTGTGTATTTGTAGACCACGGACTTCTCCGCAAGAACGAGGGCGATGAAGTAGAGGGTGTTTTCGGAAAGAACGGCTCTTTTGACATCAACTTTGTTCGTGTCAATGCGCAGGAGCGCTACTATGCAAAACTTGCAGGTGTGACGGAACCGGAACAGAAGCGTAAGATCATCGGCGAGGAATTTATCCGCGTGTTCGAGGAAGAGGCAAAGAAGATCGGAACCGTGGACTTTTTGGCACAGGGAACCATCTACCCGGATGTTGTTGAGTCCGGACTCGGCGGAGAATCCGCAGTGATCAAGTCCCACCATAATGTCGGAGGATTGCCGGATTACGTTGATTTCAAGGAAATTATCGAGCCACTTCGGAATCTGTTCAAGGATGAAGTGCGCAAGGCAGGTCTGGAGCTTGGACTCCCGGACTATCTTGTATACCGCCAGCCATTCCCGGGACCAGGACTTGGCATTCGTATCATCGGTGAAGTAACCGCCGAAAAGGTTCGTATCGTGCAGGACGCAGACTTCATCTACCGCGAGGAGGTAGAGGGCGCGGCAGCTGCCTACAAGGAAGAACATGGAGAGGATCCTTCCTGGATGCCAAACCAATACTTCGCAGCACTCACCAATATGCGCAGCGTCGGTGTCATGGGCGATGAGCGTACCTACGACTATGCAGTCGCAGTCCGCGCAGTCCGCACCGTTGATTTCATGACCGCGGAAGCCGCTGAAATTCCATTCGAGGTACTGCAGACGGTCATGAGCAGAATTATAAATGAAGTCCGCGGGGTGAACCGGGTATTCTATGATTTGACGAGTAAGCCACCAGGGACGATTGAGTTTGAATAAAAAGGTAAATCCCTACAAAGCCTGTATTTATGGGCTTTGTAGGGATTTTTTAGATGGCGTTGGGTACGATTTGGGTACAAAATATTTATTTACGTTTAGATACAGTAGTTTTATTGCCTAATTTTGAG
>JALEKN010000033.1 GCA_022769125.1 Agathobacter sp. | reverse complement strand
CAATGAAGATGTTTATGGGTGGCTTGCTGAGAATGCTTATAAGTATGGTTTTGTTTTGAGATATCCACCAGGGAAACAGAAAATTACCGGGACAAGCTACGAACCATGGCATTATCGTTATGTGGGAGAAGAGGCTGCTGAGGAAATTTATGAACGTGGAATATGCTTAGAAGAATATTTTAAGCAAATGATTGAGGAGGTAGGATTATAGCTAAGTTATTATTACTTTCCCTTGAGGAAAGAGGGGATGAATTGTTAAATGCTGTTATGTCAGTTTTGGATGGTTTTGAAAACACAAAGTGGGTAGTAGAAGAAAAATTATGTGCAAAATTAGTTTATGAAGGAATAGAGATTGATATTTCTAGACGAGCCAGACAACCGGGGCGAAAAACAGGCTTGCTGACCAGATGGATCATTTATCCGTATCGGATAAGAATTATGACAAAAAATATAATGACATGCAGGAACGGTTAGATAAATTATATGATGAAATCACGGATATTGAGAATGCCATGGATGAAGTCGAAACAAGACTATATAATATCAGGCAGGACAAAATCTCAGAAGATAATGTTTACCAGTTCCTTTTATTCTTTGATAAGCTGTATGATAAATTTACAGATCTGGAAAAGAAGACATTTTTGAAGAGCTTCCTGTCTGATGTATTTATCTATGAGGAAGAGCAAAAGGATGGCAGAATATTAAAAGGTCTCCGGTTTAAATTTCCTATATATATGAATGGCAGAAATGTATTGGGGGTGGATTGGGACAACGAAAGTACAGACGAACGGATTTGTTAAAAAGACACAGAAAACTCCTAAAGGGGAGATTCAGATTGCAAAGGATAGAAGAAAAGATTTCATAGAAAGGGTGATGAAGGATGAGAACATTTGATGATATGCTTTCTAAGCAGTTGAAAGATGATGAGTTCAGAAAAGAATATGAAGCTATTCAGCCTGAGATGGATGTTATAAGAGCTATCGTGGATGCTCGTACTTCTCAGAATATGACGCAGAAGGAGCTTGCAGAACGTACTGGTATTAATCAGGCAGATATCAGCAAGCTTGAGAATGGAACACGAAACCCTTCTGTTAATTTGCTTAAAAGATTAGCGGATGGTATGGGAATGGCTCTTAAGATTGAGTTTGTACCTAAACAGAAAGCGTGATTATACGACCTCATTGGAATATTGTGATATGTACCCTCTTTACTGGACAACCAGTAAGGAGGGTACATATCAGATCGCTATCAGGCTGTTATCGGACAGGTGGTAAGCGGAAAGATAGATCGTCCTATGGGGATCTGTCATCCTCGGCATCAGGATATGTTCTATCCGATCAACTATGGATATGTCACCGGAGTAAAAGGCGGTGATGGAGCGGAGCAGGGGGTATATCTTTTGGGAGAAAGTTCAGCTATTACCGAATATATAGGAAAAGTCATTGCAGTATATCACAGATATGATGACAATGAGACTAAATGGATCGTGGTTCTCAGGAGGAACAGTTATGCGCAGAAAAGACAGAGAAATCACTTCAACGGAAGAAATCATAAATATTTTGCAGAGAAGCAACACGATCCGCATCGCTATGAATGGGGATAAGTATCCATATGTGGTGCCGGTTTCCTTTGGAATGAAGGTCGCAGATGAAAACTGGTAGAATGATTCCTTTACAAAGAATATGGAAAATGCTATGCTTATCTCTCAACTTATGAGGAGGTCATTTCTATGATAAGCAAAACCTATCCGATAGGAATATTAAAGCAGTACAAATATGTCGTGACACTTTCCTTTTACGAAGGAAAACTGTTGCTTAGCCGTCATAAGTACAGAACGACCTGGGAGACGCAGGGCGGACATGTCGAGGCGGGCGAGACACCATTTGAGGCAGCAAAACGCGAACTGTATGAGGAATCGGGAGCTGTTGAATATGACATTGTCCCTCTTTGTGACTATTGGGCGGGGACAGAGGACGAAAGCAAGGGCGCAAACGGAATGGTCTTTTGCGCGAAGATCCGGAGGCTGGATGCAATTCCGGAGAGCGAGATGGCGGAAGTGAAAACGTTTGATACACTGCCGGACAATCTTACTTACCCGGCGATCACGCCAAATCTATTTGCCTATTTAAAGGAACATGAGAAGAAATCGATCTTCGATATCGTGGGCGATAATTATTTTGGGACATTTACGAAGGCTAGGGCGGCATGCAGGGCGATCATCATAGAGGATGGCAAGATACTTCTTTCTTATGAGAAAAATAATGACCAGTGGATGATTCCGGGCGGCGGGCTGGAAGCAGGCGAAAGTGAACCGGAATGCTGTATCCGCGAAGTTGCGGAGGAAACAGGCACATGTGTTGAGGTTTCGGAGTGTAAGCTTGAAATTGATGAGTATTACGAGGACTGGAAGTGGATCAACTACTACTTTATCGGTAGAATCGTCGGCAGGGCAGACACACATCTGACCGAAAGAGAGAAAGAAGCTGGGATGGAACCACGATGGATTCCGGTGGAGGAAGCCATCCGGATTTTTGCAAATCATCAGGATTATGCGGCAACGGATGAAATGCGAAGAGGAATGTATTTAAGGGAATGCACGGCACTGAGCAGGATTTTACTGGATATGCTGAAATAAAGAATTTTCCTATAAGGTAAAAAAACACTCCATCATCGATAACTCGGTGATGGGGCGTTCCTTATGTAGGGGGATATGTACGTCCATTGTTGAATGCTTGCCTTATTGGAGGAGGATTTGCTTACAACATTCGGATACAAACCGCCGTAGGAACTCTTGGTGAAGTAGGTTTTCTCAAAAGAGCTTCTACTGGAACGGGCGGTTAGTGTAGTGCTTTTGGCACCGCCAATATCGTTATATACATACAAGGATCTTGTTGTCGAAACGCCTGCACATACAAAATCTAAATGCGCAACCGCTTGCTCTTTATGAATTGAGTATACCAAACAGGAAGCTTTGTTGTCAATGTACATTATGCATAGCTTTTTGCCACATATAATGTAAAAAATTAACGAAAAATAACGAAAACAGGGACGGATCGTTAAATAGAAGCGGGCGCAAAAAGGTGTAAGTGGTTGCGCGAGCAGCCTTACAGTATGACATAAAAACACCCCATCATCAATAACACGGTGATGGAGTGCTTTTTATATAGGGGGATATTAAAACCAATAAAGTTAATTAGTGGTTTCTAAATACCACAGCTGGCAGGCACCGCCCCAATAGGTCCACTGCGCGATATTGCCGCCTGCTGAAGTACTCCAATTGTATACATCCAGACAGGATCCGCATGAGGTAATTGCAGTCTGGATTGCGTAGACCCCGGAAGAGACTTCAACCGGCTTGAACTTCTGGTTTGTTGTGCCCTTGTAAGCATATTGGAGAATATTGGCTCCGTCAGCTTTGCTTTTTCCAGCAACGTCAATGACCTTGGAATATCCGCTGGCACCGGTATAGATATAATAGTAGCCATCGCCAGCAGATACGAGTTTGAACTTCTGCGCGTCACAGCCGTTGTACGTCCATTGCTGGATGTTCGCATTGTTGGAGGAGGATCCATTTACAACATCCAGATACAAACCGCTGTAATAGCTCTTGATGTAGTAGGTTCCATCCAAAGAACTGTTATTGGAACTAGCGGATGACGTAGTGCTTGTGGCACCGCAGATATCGTTAAACACATACAAGGACTTCATTGCCTGACCATTGCTGTCAAATAAGGTCATATTATCCCAGGAAGATCCGCGATCGGTTGTGGAATAATAATTTACGGATGAACTGTATAGTTTTTCATAGTTTCCGGAAGTGGAAGAGGCCCATCCGGAACCGTAGGTGCCCCAGGTAGAACTGCTTACAGCAATCCATTCCGGAGCCCAGTAGAATGCGCCGAGACCATATCCGGACTTGGAGGAGTTGACGGAAGCAACCGCTGCAAAAACATCGCGGAGAGCTTTTGCCTGACCGCTTACACTCACACTGTAGTTCGCATAATTCATAGCAGATGAACTGCCCACGTTATTTCCTTCAGAATCATAGTTGGTATAGGTATATGGATAAGCCGTTTCCGCAACGAGTACCCTTTTGTTATACGTCTTTGCGATATAAGTAAGCGTGCTTGCAAGATCATCTGTGGAGCCGTGCCACATCGGATAGAAGGAAGTAGCAAATACGTCGTAATCGACACCCTGCTCATTTAAACACTGTGCATACCACTTACCATTTTCCAGAAGATCGGTAAAATGCAGTACTTTTAAAATAGAAAGACTGTATGCGCTGTTAATATCGTCAACTGCATAGCAGCCCTGCTGCATAAGTGCTGCGACGCCGGAACTAAGATCCCAGGTACTGTCATATAAGCCACCGACACCCGCCATGGATCCGTTTGTCTCGTTGCCAATCTGGACCATTCCAACATTGACACCGGAGTTGAGAAGTTCTTTGAGAGAATCGTATGTGAAATTGTATACGGCATCCTTTTTGTAAGCAAGGCTGTAATCAGACCATGCTTTTGGCGCAAACTGTTTTTCCGGGTCAGCCCAGAAATCAGAGTAATGGAAATCAATGTATACCTTCATACCGGCATCGGTAGCTCTCTTTCCAAGCACCTTGGCATTGTATAAGTCACAATTTCCGGCGCCGTATCCCTTGTAAGGGGAGGAAGAATCATATGGATTGTTCCAGATACGGATACGAACATAGTTCACACCGGCACCTGAGAGGATATCAAAGATATCTCCGGATGAACCATCCAGATATTTGTATGATGCCCCACTGTTTTCGAGTGCGATTACCTCAGAGATATCGACACCTCTTGCAAAATCGGTTGGCATGTTTGAAACAGTAGAAACGCCGGAAATTGATGTTGCGGCATCTACGCTATCTGCCTTGCCAAGATTGCCCCAGCCAATACATGTTGACAGGGCAGTTACCATTGCTAAAAACCCCACAAATACTTTTTTCATCACCTGTTTTGTCCTCCCATTCTCATTTAAACTGCGCAAAACCCCAAATAATTGCGCAACCGATTGTTCTTATGAAATGAGTATAGCAAAGTAAAAACTTTGTTGTCAATGTACATGATGTATATGTTTATGTATTAAAAAATGTAAACAATTACCAATAAAACGACGAAAGCGAAAGCGCTGCGTTAAATACAACTGAGCGCAAATGTGACAAAAATAGTTGCGCTAAAATCACTTATACGTGATATAGATAGCAAAGTAAATATATGGAGCGCATGGCAAAACAGGTAGGAAAATGATTTTGAATTAAGGAAAAATTTTCGTTAATACTTCACAAAAAAGAAAGGAAAGTTTCTCAAATCACAAAATACATAGTAATACTGCATAAAAACTGTAAGTGTAAATATGACAAAATACACAACAAAAGACGAAAACGGTTACCTAAAATGAAGTTGACCGCCTTTTTGTGGATTTCTATAATGAAACCATCAAATGGATGGGGCGCCACATTCATTGAGAAGAAGGACAAAATGTGATTAACAATGTGGAGGACTAAATTCATGAAAAAATGTATAGCGAGAGTATATGCAGCGATATGTATGCTGGTTATGCTTGTTATGATGGTGCCGGCGATGACTTATGCGGCAGAGGCAGATCAGACAAGAGTTGCAATAAGTGTCAAAGTGCCGGAGGACTGGCAGGACCCGTGTGTATGGGCGTGGAGCGAAGATGGAACCAATGCATTTGATGCGTGGCCGGGAGAGGCGTGCGAAGCCACTCCGGACAATGATGGCTGGTATTATGTATGGGTGCCTGCGTGGGCAAATCATGTGATCGTAAATGCAAATGAAGGAACCGTGCAGACAGGGGAGCTTGTTTTGGATGGAAAAGATGCGTGGATCACAGTTTCCGATGCGGATAACGCGGAGGTATCTTATGATGCGCTCACAACCGGTGAGATCCCGGCTTATGTAGAGAAGTTCACAATACACGCAAAGGTAGATGAGAGCTGGCAGAACCCGTGCCTGTGGGCATGGTCAGCGCCGGACGGAACCAATGCTTTTGACGCATGGCCGGGCAAGGCAATGAAGGCGGATGACAATGGCTGGTACAGTGTGAAGGCACCAATCTGGGTTAATTCTATTATCGTAAATGCAAATGAGGGAAGTGTCCAGACAGAGGATCTGTCCATTGATCCGGCGGAGATCTGGGTTAGCGTAGAAGCTGACGGAACCGCAGACTTTAGCTACAAGGATCCGGACAAGGCGGAAATCCCGAATGTCACAGTTCATGTAATCGCACCGGATGACTGGGCAGCACCAAGCTTGTGGGCATGGTCAGCACCAGACGGAACCAACGCCTTTGCAGCGTGGCCGGGAGAAGCGCTTACCGAGGATGGCACATGGCTTGTAAAAGAGATTCCGGGCTGGGTAAATTCAATCATTGTAAATGGAAATGACGGAAGTGTCCAGACAAGCGATATTTCCATCGAGACAGAGAAGGATGTCTGGGTGGTCGTAAGCAGCGCAGAGGATTATGAGCTATATTACGAGGAACCGGAAGTCGCTGCGGATGATGCGACAGCGGATAGTGAACCGGCGGATACAGAGACCACAGATACAGAAAATGCGGTCACAGATACCGAGCCCGCAGATACACAGACAGACGACGCAGCGGAGACTGCGACAGAAAACACACAGACGAACAATATGGTACTTCCTATTGTTATCGTAGTGATCGTTGTTGTGATTGTGGCAGGCGTTGTGGTTGCATCGAAAAAGAAAACGAAGTAATAAGGAAACGATTAGCTGGTCTGCTGCCTTTGCGGCAGACCACATTGACACAACAGGAGATATAGCGGGAGGCGCAGCATGAAAAAAATCGTTGCAGCATTTTTAACATTGACAATGGCTTTATCACTTCTGACCGGATGCCAGCAGGGCAAAGCGGAACAGACGGAAGATGGTGTGACAGAAATTGTGATCTGGCATGACAAGGAAGATGAAGTGGCAGAGATTTTGCAAAAGAAGCTGGAGACACTTGAACCGGAGATCCATGTGACGCTGGAAAAGAAAAGCGATCTGACGGAAAGCCTGAAAATGGTAGGCAACAACCCAAAGGCTGCTCCGGATATGTACTTTTTTGCGCATGATAAGATCGGTGTATATGCGGAGATGGGGATTTTGGCTCCGATAACAGACATTATTCCGAAAGAGGATCTGAAGGATTATATGACCAACACGATTGAAGCTGCGACCTATAAGGGTGAGATCTATCAGCTTCCGGTCTACTATGAGACGTTACTTTTCCTGTACAACCGGCTCTATATGAAGGATGATGATGTCCCGGCAACGACGGAAGAATTGTATTCTTATATGCAGGAAAACACAAGGGGCGGACATTACGGTTTTGTCGAGCAGCATAGCACACCGTATTATGCGGCTGGGTGGATCAATGGTTTCGGAGGAACTGTCCTCACCGCGGACGGCACACCACAGTTGGATTCACAGGAGGTCATCGAGGCGTTACAGTATCATAAAAAGTTCGTTGATCTTATGCCGGGTGAAACGGAATATGCCACAGTAAATACTCTTTTTAAAGAAGGAATGGCACATGCAACGATTGCCGGTCCGTGGCTGATCCCTACGGTAAGGGAATCTGGAATGGACGTCGGGGTTGCGCAGATGCCGGTGATCGACGAGAGTGGACAACAGATCTCTCCGTATATGGGAGTGCAGGGAATCCATGTGTTAAAGAATGCGGCAGAGACAAAGAAGGATGCGGTTGAAAAGGTGCTTCGGGCGATTATGGACCCGCAGCTTGAGATTGATCTTGCAAAGGCAAGCGGCTGCGCTCCGGCACTTAATTCCTGCTATGAGATGGAGGAGATCCAGTCCGATGAGATTGTCATGGCAATGAAAGAGACTGCTGAGCATGCTGTCCCGATGCCGAATGTCCCGGAGATGGATGTCATGTGGACAGTGATGGGAAATCTTTTGACGGATGTAAATATGAGCGGAAAAGATGTTGAGGAAAGTGCGCAGTCCGCACAAAAAGAAGCGGAACAGTTGATTTCAAATATGCGCTGAGGAAAGGTTTAAAAGCAGTGATGAATAAGAAAAAACGCAGAGAAACTTTAACTGCATACGGGTGGTCAGCTCCGTCTTTGATACTGATCCTGCTGATCGTAGTTTTTCCGATTGTGTATACGGGGTATATTTCCCTGACCAATATGAATGTATACCACTGGAACGATTATGAGATCATAGGTCTGAAAAATTATAAGGAAGCACTTCTGGTATTGGACAATGGGTTTATTACCGCGTTTGGTGTGACGGTTTTGTGGACAGTCGTTAATATGGTGCTCCAGCTTGTCATTGCATTTATTCTGGCATCGCTGCTGAATATCAAGCGGTTAAGGCTCAGGAATGTATACAAGACTTTGCTGATCTTTCCGTGGGCAATGCCGGGATATGTTTCCATTTTGCTCTGGAAAACGGGAATGTACAATTCGCAGTTTGGGCTATTGAATCAATGGCTGCAAAAAATGGGACTGGAGCCGGTGCGGTGGCTGAATACAAATGTGCTTGCGTTTGTAAGCTGTACCGTCGTCAATCTATGGCTTGCGCTGCCGTTTATGATCACCATTATTGATGGGGCATTGCAGAGTATCGAGAAAAGCTACTATGAGAGTGCCGTGCTTGACGGCGCAAACTGGTTTGAGAGAACCTGGTACATAACAATTCCGATGATCCGACCGATCATTGCGCCGTCCGTTATCATCACGACCTTTACGACGTTTAAACAGTTTGATGTCATTTACTTATTGACGCAGCAGGTGGGCGCAAAGACAGGTGCAAATGTGCATACGATACTGACGTATGCTTATGAAAAAGCGTTCATCACGAACAATTATGGATATAGTTCAGCGGTATCTATGGTCATTTTTGTGATACTGATCGCATTTTCAACCATAATGAACCGAAAGAGCAAGGAGGAACAGGCATGAAAAAGAGACAAAAAGAAAATATACTGCTCGTCCTTGTAAACCTCTTTTTTATAGTGATCTGCTTTTGTGTGCTTGTTCCGGTTCTGTACGCCTTGTCGGTGTCGCTAAACGCGGAGAACAGTCTGTTAAGCTCCAATTTTTCCTTTTTGCCGGAGAAGCTTACCTTTGCGAATTACTGGGCTGTTTTTGTAGATGAACCGATCCTGCTATGGCTTAAGAACAGCCTGATCCTTGCGGTTATAACACTTGCAATTTCGTTGGGGACGGGAATCCCGGCGGCATACGAATTTTCCAGAAGAAGATTTCCGGGGCGGAAGGCGATCCTTAAGGTGCTGATCCTTTTATACGCATTTCCGTCGCTGCTTTCGATGACTGCGTTGTATAAGCTTTTGACACCGCTTGGACTGATCAATACCAAGAGCGGTCTTATCATTGTCTATACCGGAACGATGGCGGTATTTGCACTTTGGAATATGAAGGGATATTTTGATACGATCCCGACGGAGATAGAGGAGGCTGCAATGATTGATGGGGCTTCTCCGGTGCAGATCGTGTTAAGGATCGTGCTGCCACTGGCAAAACCGACGATTGCGGTCACGGCTATGATGGTACTGGTATATGTCTGGAACGAATACATATTTGCGGTTAATTTTATGACCGGATCGGATACTTACACCTTGGCGGCGGGACTGTACTCCCTGCAGGCAACCGAGATGAGCGGAAGCTGGCCTGTTTTTGCGGCGGCATCGATCGTTGTGTCCATACCGATATTGATTGTATTCTTTGCGTTACAAAAAAATATGACAACAGGACTGACCTCCGGAGGTGTAAAAGGGTAGCGGTCAGTTAAGATAGGAGCGATTATGAATAAAAGTGCTGTATTGCATATTCCAATGTCACAATATGCGTATGGAACCGATGAACAGCATGTGACGATCCGCATCAGGGTGGGGAGAGGTGATCTGAAAAAATGTATACTACATTATGGTGATCGGGCATGCAGGATGACACCTGTTATTTTCTCTCAGGAGCCGATGCAGGTGGTTGCAAGTACCCCTTTGTTTGATTATTATGAGGTTACACTAAATAATCCATACAAGAGACTGTGCTATTATTTTGAATTAGAGTCGGACACGGAAACGTGGCTATATTATGGAGATACATTCGCAAAAGAGCCGGTGGATGACCGATCTGAATATTACCAGCTGCCGTTCAACCACAGAGCCGATATTGTAAGGCCGCCAAAGTGGGCAAAGGATGCAGTGATCTATAATATCTTTCCGGACAGTTTTGCAACGGCAGAGGGCTATATTTCCGGAAAGGAAAGTGAGAAATACTATGAAACACAGATTGTCCGGGGCAAATTAGGTGGAACAATTCGTGGAATCAGGGAAAATGTTTCTTATATAAAAGACCTTGGAATCAATGCAATCTACATCAACCCAATATTTGTTGCGGGAGAATATCATAAGTATGATCTGATCGATTATTACCATGTTGATCCCTGCTTTGGAACCAATGAGGAATTTGGCGAGCTGGTGCAGACCTTTCATGAAAATGGCATCCGCGTCGTGATCGATGGGGTGTTTAATCATTGCGGCTGGCAGTTTTTTGCTTTTGATGATGTAGTCAGAAACGGGAGTAATTCGAAATACAAAGATTGGTTTTATGGCTTGCAGTTTCCAGTGATCCGCCCGGATAACGGCGAGGACTATCCGAATTATGAATGCTTTGGATATGAGCGCCTGATGCCGAAGCTCAATACGGCAAACAAAGAGGTGCAGGAATATTTTTGTAATGTCGGGCGTTACTGGGTGGAAAAATACCATATAGACGGCTGGCGGCTTGACGTGGCAAGTGAGGTAAATGACGCTTTCTGGATGGCATTTCGCGATACCGTCAAGCAGGCGAATCCGGATGCGATCCTGATCGGGGAAGTCTGGGAAAGCGCGAATCACTGGCTGGATGGCAAGATGTTTGACTCTGCAATGAACTATGATTTCCGCAAGCACTGTAAGAGATTTTTTGCTGAGCGAAGCATTGATGCACAGAAATTTGACGGGCGTGTCACCGACATGCGGATGCGATACCGCAGGCAGACGGTATATGCGCAGCTTAACATTCTGGACAGCCATGATGTCAGCCGGTTTCTGTCGGTCTGTGGAGAGGACAGGAGAAAATATAAGCTTGCAGTTGTATTCCAGATGTGTTTTCCGGGAATTCCATCGGTCTTTTATGGGGATGAGCTGGGTGTTACAGGTGTCCTTGAGAAGGAGTACCGTCAGCCGATGCCGTGGAAAAAGCAGGATGAACTGCATGAATTGTTTGCAGAACTGATCCGCCTGCGCAGGCAGACACAGACGCTTACAGAGGGCGGCTATCGAACCCTGTGCGCGGTCAAGGACAGTTATCTCTACGGATTTGAGCGTTTTTCGGAGGATCAAAGCGTGCGCGTATTCTTAAATATGGGAGATGCGGCGCAGATTGCCCCTTATATGGAACATTACAGCGTATGGAAATCAGAGGGCTATTGTGACGGAATTTTGCAGCCTTATGGATTTGTTATAGCAGGAGACGATAGAGCGTAAAGAATGGATAAGAAGATGACGGTAACAATTAAAGATGTGGCAAGATGTGCGGGAACCTCGACGGCAACTGTGTCAAAGGTGATGAACGGTTCCTATTCCATATCGGAAGAAACCGCAGAACGCGTAAAAAGGGCGATGGAGGAATTGCATTACCAGCCGAACCAGAGAGCCAGAAATTTTGCAAATCAGTCTACTAAGACGATTATCTTTGTGGCAGAGCTGGGCGAGCACATGGGCTTCTCCAATCCGCATATATTTGAAATATTGTGTGGTTTGGAAAATACGCTTACAGCCAGAGGCTATTCGCTGATCGTCAAGAGCGTTCTGCCACAGGAGGCATGTGAGTTTATAAGACAGGCGTTTGAGATACGGCAGGCAGACGGCTTTGTAATTCATGCCTCGGTGCTGTCAAAAAGTCTGGATGAACTGATCTATGAACTTGCAATTCCACATCTGGTAATCGGGAATCCCGATTTTAGCAGTCATTTTTGCTGGATTGATACAGATAATAGGCTGGCAGGAGAACTCGCGGCAAAACATCTTTTGGAGAAAGGGTATCAGTCTTTGGCATTTATTGGTGGTATGACGGAGGATAAAATCTCCATGCATCGCTTAGAGGGCGTATTATCGGTATTAAGCGAACATGATGTAATCCTGCCGAAGGGGCATGTGCTCCACGGGGAGTCGGAGTGCGATGCCGCGTATGCAATGATGGAGAATGTTCTGGCGATGGAAAGCAGACCGGATGCGGTTGTGTGTGCGAACAACTATATTGCTTATGGCTGTGTGACGGCACTTTTGCACCACAACGTGCAGATCCCGGAGGAGATCGGTGTGATCACCTTTGATGATTTCCCATTTTCCAAGATCCTAAAGCCACAGCTTACCGTCGTCAATATCGATGTATACGACATTGGCGTACAGGCAGGAAAATATGTGATACAGAAAATAAAGAAGAACAATCTTTATATGCAGTCTTACATTACCCTTCCGACGGTGATCGAAAGGGAGTCCACGAACAAGACAAGCTTCCGCAGCTTGTAGAGGGTTCACTTTTTCTGCATAATGACCTTCTCCAGCTCACCTGCCGCAACGCTAAGCGGCATATCCCGCCGCTTGAGAATGCAGATATTGCGTGGAGGGATCGGCGGGTCCATCTGGAGAATCACAAGGTCTGCCATATCCTCCTTCTTCAGAAACTCTATCGGCACAAAGCCGATACCAAGGTCGGACTTGACCATCGGAAGAATCTGGTACGCGGTTGCCGCCGAAATATCCGGGGAGAACGGTAAGCCGATCTCATTGAAGAAATCGGAGAAAAAGGAAAAGGAACCGGTCTGCTCCTCCAGACCGATGACCGGATACTTTTTCAGAAGGACGGCCTTTAAGGACGTACCAATCCCAAGTGAAAAAGAGGTACTGCATACAGGCACTTCCTGGATGGGCTGTAAGACCATGCAGGAAAGGTCGGAAGGAAGCTCAAAGGGCTCGGTTACGATTGCAAGATCGGCGAGTCCTTTTTTTAGTACATCGATCGCTTGTGGTGTGGACAGGTTGGAGATGCGCAGGCGGATGCCGGGGTAGGAACTTCGAAATGTCTTTAAGGCAGGCAGAAGGACGCAGTGCAATGCAATCTCACTGGAAGCGACTGAGACGGTTCCGGACTGCAGGCTCTTTTCCCTTGCAATCTCATCTTCACCCCATTGGATATGTTCGAAAGCAACGGCTACATGTGCATAGAGCTTCTGCCCTTCCGGGGTAAGTGAGATTCCATGGCGCTGCCGGATGAACAGGGTACAACCCAGTTCGTACTCGAGCTTTTTGATCATTCGTGTAAGGTTGGGCTGGTTGTTCATAAGAACCTTGGCGGCAGCGGTAAAGCTCTTATATTTGGCAACATAATAGAACACACGGTAATAGTCATAGCTGATATTCATCACAAGTTCTCCTATATCAAAATGATATATCTATACAACAAAACGCATATTTTACACATATCTTTTGTTGAATTATAATACGACTGTTGCAAAAAGACAACGGATTATAGAAAAAGAGGTGTGCGTTATGAAACAGATTGTATGTGTCGGCAGACAGTATGGAAGCGGAGGACGTGAGATCGGCGAAAAGTTATCAAGAGAGCTTGAGATCCCGTGCTATGACAAGCTTCTTATAAAGAAGGCGGCAATGGATTCAGGGCTTAGCGAGAGCTTTATTGAGAAGACGGAGGAATCTCCAATCAACAGCCTGCAGTTTTTGAGCGGAAATCCGTATGCGGACTTTGCTGGAATTGGAAATGCCTTTTATTCAGAGAGCCAGAGAACGTATGATGCAGAGCGCGCGGTCATTGAAAAGGTGGCGCAGAATGGTCCCTGCGTGATGATCGGGCGTTGCGCTTCGGACATTCTTGACAAGAAGAATATATTATCTATATTTATATATGCGGATAGAGAAGACCGCATCCGGCGTGTTATGAGGAGAAACCAGATCGGGGAAAAAGAAGCAATCCACCGAATCAAGCACATGGACCGGATGAGAAAGCAGTATTTTGATTTTTATTCCGAAACATCCTGGGGACAGCCGGAGAGCTATGATCTGATGCTGTCAAGCAGCAAGCTGGGCATAGACGGATGTGTCAGAGTGATAAAGGAATGTTTGAAGAACATGGAGGAAAAAGGGAATGAATAAGGATTTGACCGTTGGCAAGCCGGAGTCGGTCTTGTGGAGATTCTGTATGCCATTGTTTGGCAGCATTATTTTTCAGCAGCTATATAATATCGCAGACAGCTTTGTTGCCGGCAAGTTTATCGGGGAGAATGCTCTTGCAGCAGTCGGAAACAGCTATGAGATCACATTGATCTTTATCGCGTTTGCATTTGGCTGCAATATGGGCTGTTCCGTTGTTGTATCCAAGCTCTTTGGAGCAAAGGATTATCACAAGATGAAAACAGCCGTTTACACAGCGTGTATTTTCAGCGCAATTGTATGCGCGGTATTGATGCTGATCGGTATCGCTGGCTCTGGAGCGCTGCTTCACCTGATCCGTACTCCGGACGAGGTTTTTGCGGATTCAAAATTGTATCTGGATATCTATGCATGGGGACTTCCGTTTGTATTCTTTTACAATATTGCGACTGGTATTTTCTCCGCACTCGGAGATTCCAAGACACCGTTCTACTTTCTGGCAGTTTCTTCAACCGCCAATATTGCAGTGGATATCTGGTTTGTAAAGGCATTCCAGATGGGCGTTGCTGGCGTTGCGTGGGCGACCTTCTTATGTCAGGGAATCAGCTGTGTGCTTGCAATGGCTGTAGTGTTCCGTAGATTGGCAAAGATTGAAGGCAAGGAAAAAGCCGCAATCTTCGATACACAGATCCTTATGCAGATTGTCGAAATTGCAATTCCAAGTACTTTGCAGCAGAGTTTCATCTCACTAGGCAATATCGTGATCCAGAGTATCATAAACGGTTTTGGTGCACCGGTCATGGCAGGTTACTCTGCAGCAGTAAAACTTAATAATCTGGTTATTACATCCTTTACAACGCTTGGCAACGGAATTTCCAATTACACAGCACAGAACCTTGGTGCCAAGAAGCTTTCCCGTATCAAGGAGGGCTTCCGCATCGGTATAAAAATGGTATGGATGTTAAGCCTGCCACTGTTTTTACTTTATTTCTTTGGCGGAAGTATCGTATTAAAGCTCTTTATGGATCAGCCGACAGAGCTTGCAATGCAGACCGGAATCAACTTCTTACGGATCTTGTCTCCGTTCTATTTTGTGGTTTCCGCAAAGCTGGTAGCTGATGGAATCCTGCGTGGAGCGGGAATGATGAGCAAGTTTATGATAGCGACCTTTACGGATCTCATCCTGCGTGTCGTTTTAGCATTCGTCTTTTCCAAAACTGCACTCGGAGCAACCGGAATCTGGTGTGCATGGCCGATCGGATGGTGTGTGGCAACTGTGGTATCCATCTGGTTTTACCGCAAGGGACCGTGGCAGCAGGCAAAAAGTAATTGATTAGTTCATAGAGATATGATATTATGAGCGCAAGTGAGCCAACATGCTTGCATGATTGGCGAACGGCGAATTTGATCATGACAGCTGCGAAGCAGCGGAAAGCGCCGAAGGCGCGCGTCATGATATAACAAATCTGTCAAGCGCCTACGCTTGATAATCGAATTGAATATGTAGCAATCAGGTGTCGGAGCAGTCCTTTTTAGGGGATTGGCTCCGGTGAAAAGGGAAACAGGTGCAAATCCTGTACGAACTCGTCACCGTAATTAGGGAGTAGAAGCCGCGATATCACTGGGAAACTGGGAAGATGGCCGATGTGAAGATCTTTAAGCCGGGAGACCTGCCTGACTGCTGTACGGAAACAGTTGTTTCAAACCACGAGTAATTGGTTGTACGTGAGAAAGTGAGGACTCTTACAGAGTATTCCTCTTATTTTCTTGTGCGCAAACCCTTTATCAGTAAATGAAAAAGGGTTTTTCTTTTTGTGGAAAAAATTGTTTCTGCGGCAGAGCATCATATTTAAGAATAAACAAGCAGATAAGATACTGCAGAAACGAGGAAAAAATGAAAAGAAAAGTAGTAGCATTATTGATGGCGGCATTGATGGGAACGTTATGCCTGAGTGGCTGTGGAAACGGAAACAGTGATACAGGCAGCGCAGCAACAGAGAGCAGTGCAGCGGAAGCGACCGGAAGTGAAGAAGCAGAAAATGCGGATCAGAAGGCAGCAGATGAGGTTGCAGCGTTGATCGATGCAATCTATGTGCAGGAGAGAACCGATGAGACCGACCAGCAGTGCGCAGATGCAAAGGCAGCATGGGATGCTCTGTCTGACGAACAGAAGGAATTGGTAGAAGGTGAAGAAGCAGATCCGGATTACTTCGGAAGAGATACAGGAGATGCCTCTAAGGACGATCCCCGCAATCAGGATGAGATCGGAGAGAACGAGATCCTTGTAGTAAGCTTTGGTACTTCCTTCAACAATAGCCGTGTTGCAGATATCAAGGGAATCGAGGATGCAATCCAGGCAGCATATCCGGATTGGTCTGTAAGAAGAGCTTTTACCGCACAGATCATTATCAATCATGTGCAGGCAAGAGAAGATGAGCATATCGACAACATGGACCAGGCAATGGAGCGCGCAGTGGCAAACGGAGTCAAGAATCTGGTTGTTCAGCCGACACACCTTATGCATGGTGCAGAGTATGATGAACTTATGGAAACTGTAAATGCATATGCAGATAAGTTTGAGAGTGTTAAGGTTGCAGAGCCTTTGCTCGGAGAAGTTGGTTCAGACGCAGCTGTTGTCAATGAGGACAAGCAGGCAGTCGCACAGATCCTTACCGCAGAGACAGTTAAGACGGCCGGATATGACAGCCTTGATGCTGCAAAAGAGGATGGCGTCGCATTCGTATTCATGGGACACGGAACTTCCCACACCGCAAAGATTTCTTATAGTCAGATGCAGTCACAGATGAATGACCTTGGCTATGACAACGTATTTATCGGAACCGTTGAGGGTGAGCCGGAAGAAACTTCCTGCGAAGCAGTAATCGATGCCATTGCACAGGCAGGATACAAGAAGGTTGTTCTTCGTCCACTCATGGTAGTAGCAGGTGATCATGCCAACAATGATATGGCAGGATCTGATGACGATTCATGGCTTAGCCTGTTTACCGCAAGCGGTAATTTTGACAGCGTGGATACACAGATATATGGTCTTGGAGAAATTCCGGGAATCCAGGATATTTATGTAGCACATACCGGTGCTGTTATCAATCAGTAATAAGATCTGAAAGGCAGATAATATGAAGAAAAAAAGAATTTCGGCTGCAATGGGATGTGTGCTTTTGATGGCATCCCTTATGCTGGGAGCATGTGGCAAAGCGGACGGTTCTAGGAGTGCAGACACAAATGAGCAGACTTCGGAGAATGTGCAGGACACCACGGGCGCACAAGAGGAGAATGGGAGTGCGCTGGAGGATGGCGTATATCTTGCGGATTTTTCAACTGACAGCTCAATGTTCCATGTAAATGAAGCGTGTGATGGCAAGGGAACTCTTACCGTCAAGAATGGTCAGATGACGATTCATATTACGCTTGGCTCGAAGAAAATCGTAAACCTTTATTTGGGACTGGCAGAGGACGCGGCAAAGGAAGGTGCCAATCTGCTTCAGCCGACAAACGATGAGGTTTACTACGACGATGGAACAACAGACGAAGTCTATGGCTTTGATGTACCGGTGCCGGTATTGGATGAGGAGTTTGACCTTGCACTGATCGGTACAAAGGAGAAATGGTACGATCACAAAGTTAAGGTTTCCAATCCGACTCCGTATGGAGAGGACGCGAAAACAAGTGAGAGTACGGAAGCACTTTCGGATGGTACATACACGGTGGAGGCAACGCTTGAGGGCGGCAGCGGAAGGGCAACGATCGACTCTCCGCTTACGCTTACGGTCGAGGGCGGCACTATGACGGCAACTGTTTGCTGGAGCAGCCCGAATTACGATTACATGCTTGTGGACGGCGAGCAGTATCTGCCGGTAAATACAGAGGGAAACTCTGTTTTTGAAATTCCTGTCTCTGTTTTCGATGAACCGATCGATGTAGTGGGCGATACGGTTGCGATGAGCACGCCGCATGAGATTGAATATACGATCACACTGCATTCCGAAACGTTAAGCGCTGTGGAGGACTAAGGGGAAACGTCGCATGACAGGAAGAAACAGACACAAAAAATGGTTATATGCATCTTTGATAGGACTGCTGGGGCTGTGTAGCTGCGGCAGTCCTTCTTCCGATTATATGGATTCTGCTCCAAACAGCGCACAGGAGCAGAATCAGGCTGCCTCCGGCGTGTCGTGGGCAGATCTGACCTATACCGGAAGCATGGAACTTTCGTATGCTGAGAATTTTTCGGTGGATGAATACGAGGATGGCTACAAGCTGCTTACCACAATGGATGCGACACAGCTTTTTGTCGTTCCGGAGGGCGCCGCCGTGCCGGAAGATCTGCCGGAGGATATAATCGTCATACAGCAGCCGGTGCAAAATCTCTATCTGGTCGCCTCCGCGGCGATGGATATGTTCTGCTCGCTGGATGCACTAGATACGATACGGTTTTCCGGACAGAAGGAGGAGAATTGGTATATAGAGGCGGCAAAGGATGCAATGGCGGCAGGAGACATACTGTATGCAGGTAAGTACAGTATGCCGGATTATGAACTTCTGGTATCCGAAGGGTGTTCGCTTGCAATTGAAAACCGCATGATCACCCATTCACCGGAAGTCGTGGAGATGCTGGAAAGCTTTGATATACCGGTGATGATCGAGTATTCAAGCTATGAGTCGCATCCACTCGGGCGGGTAGAGTGGGTAAAGTTCTACGGAGCATTAATTGGAAAAGAGGAGCTGGCAGAGCAGGTATTTAAGGAGCAGGAGGCAATTCTTGACCAAGTATCCGCAAATGAAAATACCGGGAAGACGGTAGCATTTTTCTATATTACGTCCAATGGATTGGTGCAGATCCGCCAGAGCTCGGACTATATACCGAAAATGATTGAACTTGCAGGAGGACACTACATTTTTGAGGATGCAAAGGATGGCGACTCGGCACGTTCCACAATGAATCTGCAGGCCGAAGAATTTTATGATGGGGCGAAGGATGCAGACTATCTGATTTACAACAGTTCCATAGACGGAGGAGTTGTGTCAGTGGAGGAACTGCTGGAAAAGTGTGAGGTCTTGAGAGATTTTAAGGCGGTACAGGATGGAAATGTATGGTGTACCACCAATGATATGTATCAGGAATCGATGGCAATCGGCTATCTGCTGCAGGATTTCCATGCGATGCTGACAGGGAAAGATGAGAGCAATATGAAATATCTGTTCCATCTGGAATAGAGAGGGAGACAAGTTGCAGAAGAACAGAATACGAAGGGGCATCGTGACACTTTGCCTGCTCTTGGCAGGAATACTCGTTTTACTTGTGCTTAGTGTGTGTATCGGAAGTGTAAATATCTCGCTTTCGGATATCGGTCGCTCTTTATGTGGAAAAGAAATCGAAAATGCAAGGATCCTGTGGGACATCCGTATGCCGCGGGCATTGGCTGCCATTATCTTAGGCGGCGCGCTTGGACTTGCCGGGTATCTGTTACAGACCTTTTTCCATAATCCGATCGCAGGACCATTTGTGCTTGGCATTTCATCCGGAGCCAAGATGATGGTGGCGCTTCTTTTGGTATTTTTCTTAGAACGGATGAAAAGGATCAGTTCGTGGACGATGATCGCGGCGGCATTCGCGGGGGCGATGCTTGCGATGGGAGTCGTGCTTATCATATCGAGACGGATCGAGAGCATGTCGGCGCTGGTTGTAAGCGGTATCATGATCGGCTACATCTGCTCTGCGATTACGGAGCTGGTCATTACATTTGCAAGTGATGCGCAGATCGTAAATCTGCACAACTGGTCGAGGGGCAGCTTTTCCGGAATTACATGGGACAATGTGCGGATCATGGCAGAGATCATAGCCGTAACGGGCGTGATCGTGTTCGGGCTGGCAAAGCCGCTTAGCGCTTATCAGCTGGGAGAAGCGTATGCAAGGAATTTGGGTGTGGATATCCGGCTGCTTCGGGTGGCACTGGTTATGCTTTCGAGCATTCTGTCCGCCTGCATCGTCGCATTTGCAGGACCGATCTCTTTTGTGGGGATCGCGGTGCCACATCTGGTAAAAAGGCTTCTGGGGAGTACAAGACCGATCTTTATGATCCCGGCGTGCTTTCTCGGAGGAAGCATTTTCTGCCTGTTTTGTGATCTGCTTGCGCGGACGCTGTGTGCGCCGACCGAGCTTAGCATCAGCACAGTGACTGCGATATTTGGCGCACCGGTCGTTTTGTGGGTTATGATGAAGCGCAACAAGGATAAGGTGGCATGATGGAATACTATTTTAAGACAGAAAAATTAAGTGTCGGCTATCACGGCTGCCCCTTGGTCGAAGAGATTGAATTTGGAATCAATAAGGGCGAGATCCTGACTCTGATCGGACCGAACGGGGCAGGAAAATCGACCATTTTAAAAAGCATTGCACGGCAGCTTGAACTGCTCGGTGGTGCGGCATATATGGAAAATCGGGATATTGCCGGGTTCTCCAAGCAGCAGCTTTCCCAAAGAATGTCCGTGGTGCTGACCGATAAGATCCGGACAGAGCTGATGACCTGTGAGGATGTGATCGAGACGGGGCGGTATCCGTATACCGGACGTTTCGGTGTGCTTTCCAAGGAGGATCACCGCGCGGTGGAGGAAGCGATGGAACTGGTACACGTCACGGAATTGCGGGATCAGGATTTTTCCAAGATCAGTGACGGGCAGCGCCAGCGCGTAATGCTTGCAAAAGGGCTGTGTCAGGAGCCGGATATCATCGTGCTGGATGAGCCGACCTCCTATCTGGATGTGAAATACAAGCTGGAGTTTTTGTCTATCCTGCAGGAGCTGCGCAAGCAAAAAAATATCACGGTGATCATGTCGCTGCATGAGCTGGATCTGGCGGAGCGCGTGTCGGACAAGATCCTCTGCATCAACGGAAAGTGTGTTGAGCGCTTCGGAACACCGGAGGAGATTTTTGAGGAGGGCTACATATCGAAGCTGTTCCACATCACTTCCGGGACATTTGATGAGACAACGACCGGCATGGAGCTAAAGGCGGCAGAAGGAAGCCCGAAGGTCTTTGTGATTGCCGGTGGCGGCACCGGAAGGCGTGCATTCCGCTACTTGCAGAGAGCGTGCGTTCCGTTTGCAACCGGGATATTGTACGAAAATGATCTGGACTATCCGGTGGCAAAGGCACTGGCAGGAAGCGTGATCGGGGCGGCGGCATTCGAGCCGGTCAGAGATACACTGTTGGACGAAGCAAAGAAGAGCATACGAAGCTGCGAAAAGGTGATATGCACGAAAGCGCATTTTGCAGCTTTGGAAAAATACAATGAGCAGCTTTTGGAGTATGCAAAAGTCTGCGAAAAGGATATCAAGATATGGCAAAAGTGATCATGATACAGGGAACGATGTCTGGAGCCGGAAAAAGCCTTCTGGTGGCTGGACTGTGTCGGATTTTTAAGCAGGATGGCTACCGGGTAGCTCCGTTTAAATCGCAGAATATGGCTCTCAACTCATTCATTACGGCGGAAGGTCTGGAGATGGGGCGGGCGCAGGTCATGCAGGCGGAGGCTGCCGGGATAGAGCCGATGGTGTGCATGAACCCGATCCTGCTAAAGCCGACAAACCACACTGGTTCACAGGTTATTGTAAACGGAGAGGTGCTCGGCAATATGAGCGCGAGGGACTATTTCTCCTACAAAAAGCAGCTGGTGCCGCAGATCAAAAAGGCATTTCGCAAGCTGGAGGAGTATGCGGACATCATCGTGATCGAGGGTGCAGGAAGCCCGGCGGAGATTAATCTAAAAGAGAATGACATTGTAAACATGGGACTTGCAGAGCTTGTGGATGCTCCGGTGCTTCTGGCGGGAGACATTGACCGGGGAGGCGTGTTCGCGCAGCTTCTCGGAACGCTCATGCTTTTGACCGACGATGAGAAGAACCGGGTAAAAGGGCTTATCATCAACAAATTCCGGGGAGACAAATCTATTCTCGATCCGGGAATCGAGATGCTTGAGGAAAAGGGAAATGTGCCGGTGGTAGGGGTTGTCCCTTACATGAACTTATCCCTTGAGGATGAGGACAGCCTTTCGGAACGGTTTGACCACAGGGGAAAAGGGCTGATCGATCTTGCAGTCATCCACTATCCGAGAATTTCCAACTTTACGGATTTTAACGTGTTTGAACAGTTCCCGGAGGTATCAGTGCGCTATGTGACCTCTATCAGCGAATTGCAGACCCCGGATATGATATTCCTTCCGGGAAGCAAAAACACGATGGGAGATCTGAAGTGGATGCGCCAGAACGGGCTGGAGAGTGCGGTGAAAAAGCTGGCTGAGGAGATCCCGGTATTCGGAATCTGCGGCGGATACCAGATGCTTGGCAACGAGATCTCCGATCCGGATGGCATTGAGGAAGGCGGCGTTATGCGGGGCATGGAGCTTCTGCCGATCGTCACCGTGCTGCAAAAGGAAAAGAGACGCTGCCAGACAAGCGGTATGCTCGAATCCATAGACGGAACATTAAAAGAGCTATCCGGCTGCTCCTACACAGGGTATGAGATCCACATGGGAAAGACGGTATGTGCGGATGGCAGAGACGGGGAGTTACCATCGGTGGTGCAGGCGAAGGACAATACGAACGTATGCGGCTCTTATATTCACGGACTGTTTGACGAGGGAAGCATTGCAGATGCAATCGTGCAGGCACTTGCCAAAAAGAAGGGCGTGCAACTAGATGACGCAGCTTTTATGGACTATAAGAGCTTTAAGGACAGAGAATACGACAAACTCGCGGAGACGCTGCGTTTGTATCTGAATATGGAGGAAATCTATGGGATGCTTACAGAAGCCCATCTGGAATAAATATACGAGGCAGGAATTAGAGCACATTTCCATCGATATACCGGATGAAGCGGTCCGCAGGCAGGTGATTCAAAACTGGGACAGGATTGCGAAACCACTTGACGGACTTGGAGGTTTCGAAAAGATGATTGCCGGGATCGGCGCAATCTGCGGATCGGATAGGATTGATATTTCGAAACGTGCAGTGATCATTTTGTGTGCGGACAATGGAATTGTGGAGGAAGGAGTCAGCCAGACCGGACAGGAGGTTACTGCCGCTGTTGCCGGGCTGATGGGAAAGGACCTGTCATCTGTTGGAAAAATGGCGCAGGTGGCAGGCGTGGATACTATTCCTGTGGATATCGGGATCAACTCCGCAGTAACAGATTTAAAAGGTGTGAAAAACAGACGCATTGCTAACGGAACAGCTAACTTTAGCAAGGCACCGGCGATGACTGAGGAGCAGACGGTAAAAGCGATCGCAACAGGCATTGAGCTTGTTTTCTCCTGCAAGGAAGCAGGGTATCGCATTCTTGCAACCGGGGAGATGGGAATCGGCAACACAACGACAAGCAGTGCTGTTGCTGCCGCTTTATTAAAGTGTGATGCCCAAAAAGTAACCGGACGAGGGGCAGGATTAAGCGATGCCGGGCTGATTAGAAAGCAGGAAGTAATCCGGGCAGCGATAGAGAAATACGACCTTTATCACGTGGATGCGTTTGAGATATTAAAGACCGTTGGAGGACTTGACATTGCAGGACTTACCGGTGTCTGCATCGGAGGCGCGATCTGCCACCTGCCGATCGTGCTGGATGGTGTGATCAGCATGGTCGCGGCACTTGTCGCGGAGCGGCTGTTCCCGGGAGTAAGAGAATACCTTATTCCGTCTCATAAAGGCAAGGAGCCGGCGGTAAAACTTTTGACAAAGGAGTTAAGGCTGGCTCCGGTCATTGACGCTGGAATGGCACTTGGTGAAGGAACGGGGGCTGTTATGCTGTTTCCGCTTTTGGATATGGCATTGGCAATTTATAACAGCGGTTCCACGTTTTCAAACAGCAAAATAGAGCAATATGAGAGGTTTTAGATAATATGTTAACAATCGTCACCGGAGGAAGCGGCAGCGGAAAATCGGCCTTTGCAGAAGATTATCTGCTAAGAATCGGGGAGCAGTGTCAAAAATACTATATTGCAACGATGCAGGTCTACGATGAAGAGGGACGGAAAAAGGTGGAAAAGCACCGCACAATGCGCGCAGGGAAGGGCTTTTATACAATCGAACAGCCGGTGCAGATCGAGTGTGCTGCAGAGAAGATACAGGAGCCATCCGGCAACAATGCGGCACTGCTTGAATGTATGTCAAACCTTACGGCGAATGAGATGTTTATGCCGGAGGGAATCTTACAGGAAGATGCGGTGACGAAGAAGATCATTGCAGGTATCGCTCGGCTAAACGAGCAGCTTACCCATCTGGTCATTGTCACCAACAACGTGTTTGAGGACGGCATAACCTACGACGAGACAACAATGGAATACCTAAGGGCAATGGGCAGCATCAATGAGAAGCTGGCATCAATGGCAGATGAGGTGATAGAAGTTGTTGTTGGAATACCGATAGAAATCAAGGGAAAGGGCAGGACATGGCAATGCAGATAATAAAGGCAGTCATCATAGCATTTTCCATGTATTCAAAGATACCGATGCCACAATTCAAATGGGAAGAAAGGGATATGAGATATATGTTGTGCTTTTTTCCGTGGGTGGGTGTTGTGATCGGAGCATGCATTTATTTGTGGAATCTGCTATGTGTCAGGATTGAGGTTGGCAATCTATGTCGGACATTGATTAGCGCAGCAATTCCGCTGCTTATCACCGGTGGATTTCATGTGGACGGCTTTATGGATACGATGGATGCGTTCCATTCCTACCAACCGAGGGAGCGCAAACTCGAAATCCTTAAGGACTCGCACATCGGTGCATTTGCAGTAATCATGCTGGCCTGTTATGGCTTGTTGTATGTGGGGGCACTTTCGGAGGTAAGCAATCCAGAACTGTTAAAAATCCTGTGCGCGGGATTTGCTTTAAGCCGCTGTTTAAGTGGAATCGGTGTAGTGACACTTCCATCGGCAAAAACAGATGGAATGTTATATACATTCGCATCTGGGGCACACAAGAGAACCGTAAAAGGTGCATTGTATCTGCAAAGCATCCTATGTGCCTGTTTTATGGTGTGGCAGTCGCCACTTGCAGGGATAGCGACAGTTGTTGCAGCACTAGCATCCTTTTGGTATTACAGTTACAGAAGCAAAAAGGAACTCGGTGGAATTACAGGGGACACGGCAGGATATTTTGTGCTGCTCTGTGAAGGCATGATGGTGCTTGTGACCGCCGTATGGAACGTTTGTGTGAGGTAGAAGCGGAAGATGAAATTGGTAATTGGTGGATATGCGCAGGGAAAACTGTGTTACGTTTTACAGAAGACCGGTGAAGCAGATTGCATGATATATGATGCGAGTCTCCCGGATGACACACAGCAAAAAGAGGCAGAAGAAAGTAACAGGATTCTTGTGGTTAATCATCTTCACAAATGGATCAGGGAAATGCTTACAGCAGGAAAGGAACCGGAGCAGCTGCTGTTTCCCTTCCTTCGTAAAAATCAAAATTGTATTGTGATCTGTGACGAAATCGGAAACGGAATTGTCCCGATTGACCCGCTAGAGCGGGAGTACCGGGAACGAACCGGAAGGATTCTGATAGAAATCGCAAAACAGGCAGATGAGGTGGTGCGCATAATATGTGGGATTGGTCAGAAAATCAAATAAAAATCGCGCTTATCAGGCACGGTGCAACCCCGGCAAACAAGGAGCACCGCTATCTGGGAAGCACCGATGAGGACTTAAGCCAGGAGGGGCGGGAAGCCCTGCTGCTGGCAAAAGCCTCCGGCACTTACCCTGATGTGGATGTCGTGTTTTCCAGCCCGATGAAGCGTTGCATATCGACCGGAAAACTTTTATATCCCGGGCAGATTCCCATTGTCATATCTGATTGGCGGGAGATGGCCTTTGGTGATTTTGAAAGAAAGAACTATCAGGATTTGAAGGATGACCCGAGATATCAGACTTGGATTGACAGCAACGGGACTCTGCCGTTTCCGAACGGGGAGAGCCGGGCACAGTTTGAAAAGCGCTGCCGACAGGGCTTTTATGAGATGCTTGACCAGCTCTCGGATACGGAACCGGATATCACGGTCGGACTGCTTGTACATGGTGGCACCATCATGTCGATCATGAGCCACTTCTGTGGCGGAGATTATTTCGACTATCAAGTGCCAAACGGAGCAGGCTACCTGTGCGAACTCCATTGCACTCCGCAGCAGACCACCCTTAAGCTCCTCCGTAAACTTTAACTAGGCAATTACGAAATACATTTGCAACTATTTAATACATTGACGCATTTTTGCTGGTTGGTAAAATGCATTTTGTAATTGCCTAGAGATACAGGCTAGAGGGAAAGGAGCGTGATGCGGATGAGGATTGTCGGGTATCACATAATTGCATTTGGATTGGGTTTTATTTTAGATATGATATTGGGTGATCCGTATTGCCTGCCACACCCGATAAGACTGATCGGGACACTGATTTCAAGGCTGGAAGAGCGATTGCTTGATAAAGAAGCCGTAGCACAGGAGAAGCGGAAAAAGGGCAGGTTGCTTGTCGTGGCGGTGACGGGAACGACCGTGTGTGTAGCTGCGGTGCTGCTGGTGCTGGCATATATGGTTCATCCGTGGCTTGGAATAGCGGTGGAAACAGTCATGACATACCAGACATTGGCAGCAAAATGCTTAAAAGTAGAGAGTATGAAAGTGTACCGCTGTTTAAAAGAGGAAGATCTTGCGGCAGCAAGAAAAGCAGTGTCTATGATCGTCGGAAGAGATACAGAGGTGCTCGATGAGGAGGGCGTGGCGAAGGCTGCAATCGAGACGGTGGCGGAGAATACCTCCGACGGTGTGATCGCTCCGATGCTCTATGACGCACTCGGCGGACCGGTGCTTGGTTTTTTTTATAAAGCTGTGAATACGATGGATTCTATGGTAGGCTATAAGAATGAGAAGTATCTGGACTTCGGCAGAGCAGCAGCAAAGCTGGATGATGTGATGAATTACCTGCCTGCACGGATCAGCGCGTATGTGATGATCTTTGCCGCATATATCGGTGGCAGGGACCTTGACGGGAAACAAGCTGCAAAGATATATAAAAGAGACAACCGGAATCATGCAAGCCCGAATTCTGCACAGACCGAATCGGCGTGCGCGGGGGCACTTAAAATCCGTCTGGCGGGAGATGCAAGCTACTTTGGAAAACTCGTAAAAAAGCCATATATTGGAGATGCCCTGCGTGGCGTAGAAACGGAAGATATCCGGCGAGTCAACCGTCTGATGTACATAACGGCGTGGGCGGGCGAGCTTATGTGTCTGGCACTGTTGACCGCTTTCTACTGCATCAGAATGAATGGATAAGGAGTAAACTATGGCAGCAGTACACGGTGGTGACATATATAGGAATCAGGTGCAGGTGGACTTTTCTGTCAATGGCAATCCGCTTGGAATGCCAAAGGAGGTAAGCGAAAAACTACATGAAGCGGTGGCGCACTGCACGGAATATCCGGATCCGGAACATGCCGCGTTACGACGGTCTGTCGGCGTGATGCTCGAAATCCCGGAGGAATATTTGCTCTTTGGAAATGGTGCGTCCGAGCTATTTATGGCGATCGTACATGCAATAAAGCCAAAGAAGATCCTGATACCGGTTCCGTCCTTTTTGGGATATGAATACGCGGCGCAGGCGGCAGAAAGTGAGCTTGTGTTTTACCGCTGCAATGAAGCTGAAGACTTGGAACTTGGGGAGGCGTTTCTTGAATGGTTGACGGACGATATCGATCTTCTCTTTCTGGCAAATCCAAATAATCCGACCGGAAAGAGACTCGATGGGGTGTATCTGCGGAGAATTCTGCAGATCTGTCGGCAGAAGAGTATATGGGTCGTGTTAGACGAATGTTTTATTGAGTTCTGCGGGAACAGTTTTTCCATGATAAATGAGCTGGATATGTATGACAGCCTGATTGTTGTGCGAGCTTTTACCAAGATTTATGCGATTCCCGGAGTAAGACTCGGATACCTGGCAAGCTGTAATCAACCTCTGCTTACGCGGATAAAACGCCAGCTTCCGGAATGGAACCTCTCGACTTTTGCACAACAGGCAGGAATCGCCTGCATCGGACAGAAGAAGTATTTGGATGAATCAGTTGCATATGTGAGGACGGAGAGAAAATTTTTGACCGATGGTTTGCAAGAAATCGGCTTAAAGGTTTTTGTGGGTGAGGCAGATTTTATCCTGCTGTACAGTGAGATACCGCTATATGAAGAGCTATTACAAAAGGGATTCCTTATCCGTGATTGTTCCAATTTCCGGGGACTTGGAAAGGGATATTACCGGATTGCGATTCGGACCAGAAATGAAAATGAAAGGCTGTTATCAGAGATAGGTGAGTGGATTGAAAGAAATCGAGCAGTTACGACCGGAAGAAATTGAAAAAAGAAGTTTTGCAATCATTGCGGAGGAGTTAAAATGCCGTGGGATCGAGCTGCCGGAGGAGGAGGCACTTATCACGAAGCGCGTCATCCATACAAGTGCAGATTTTGATTATGTAAATACGCTCACTTATTCAGACCATGCAGTGCAGATTGCAAAAGATCTCATCCTGCAGGGAGCAGATATTGTGACCGATACCAATATGGCACTTGCGGGCATCAACAAAAAGATGCTTGCCCGCTATGGTGGAGAGGTTCATTGCTATATGGCAGATGAGATGGTCGCGAAGATTGCAAAAGAACGGGGCATCACGCGCGCAGCAGTCAGCATGGAGATGGCGGCAAAGCGGACAAAGCCTGTCATCTTTGCAATCGGCAATGCACCTACGGCACTGATCCGCCTGTATGAAATGATACAGGATCGGACGTATACTCCGGCGTTTATCATCGGTGTACCGGTTGGCTTTGTAAATGTCGAGCCTGCAAAAGAGCTGATCTTAAAAACCGATGTGCCGTATATCATCAACCGCGGAAGAAAAGGCGGAAGCAATGTCGCAGCGGCAATCTGTAATGCTATTATTTATGAGTTGGGAAGAGATTAAGGAAGCAAAACAATGCGCTATGGTTTTACAACAGGAAGCTGCGCGGCGGCAGCGTCAAAGGCGGCGGCATACATGCTGCTGTCAGGAAATCGCAAAGAGGAGATTTCAATTCAGACACCAAAAGGAATTACTTTTACGGCAACCGTTTTAGACATTGACCGAAAAGAGAACTGTGTAAGCTGTGCCGTGCAAAAAGATGGTGGGGATGACCCGGACATTACGACAGGAGCACTGATCTACGCAACGGTGTCTGTTGAGGAAGCGGATAGGAAGGAGCCTGATGAGCAGGCGCAGATTGTAATTGACGGAGGGAACGGCGTCGGACGGGTAACAAAGCCGGGGCTTGACCAGCCTGTCGGAAATGCTGCAATCAATCATGTGCCAAGAGAGATGATCACGAAAGAGGTTCTTGAAGTATGTAAACTGTTTGATTATAAAGGGCGGCTTTTGGTTGTAATTTCTGTGCCGGCCGGGGAATCGCTGGCAGCGCAGACTTTTAATCCGAGACTCGGAATCGTAGGAGGAATTTCCATATTAGGAACCAGCGGGATCGTGGAGCCGATGAGCAATCAGGCAATCCTAGATACCATCCGGGTAGAATTGCGGCAGAGAAGATCGCTGGGCTTTGACTATGTTGCGGTTGCACCCGGAAATTACGGACTCGACTATATGAAAAACACTTATGGATACGATCTCGACCGGAGCGTAAAGTGCAGCAATTTTATCGGCGCAACGATCGATATGGCGGTGGAGCTGGGCTTTCAGAGACTGCTTCTGACCGGGCATATCGGAAAGCTGGTCAAGCTTTCCGGCGGGATCATGAATACGCACTCTTCGGAGGGCGACTGCCGGATGGAGCTGCTTACGGCGTTTGCCGCGAAATTCGGCGCAGATTCCAAGACACTGAAAAAAATCATGGAGTGCGTCACAACGGAAGAGGCAGTGCGGGTACTAAAGGAATGCGGGCTGCAGCAGGCAGTCATGGATTATACGATGGAACGCATCTGTTACTATCTGCAAAAGCGTGCAAAACAGAAATTGCAGATTGATTGTATTATGTATGCAAATGAGTTTGGAGAGTTGGCAAAGAGCAGGGGGGCAGAACAATGGTTTACTTTGTTGGAGCAGGAACAGGAGCAGCAGATCTGATCACCGTCCGGGGAATGAGACTGCTTGAAAAAGCAGATGTGATCATCTATGCGGGATCATTGGTGAATCCACAGCTGCTTGAATATGCGAAGCAAAGCTGTGAAATCCATAACAGCGCAAAGATGACGCTGGATGAGGTGATCGCAGTCATAAAGGAAGCAGAAGAAAAGGGAAACACAACCGTCCGCCTGCACACGGGAGATCCGAGTATATATGGTGCCGTGCGGGAGCAGATGGATGAACTTGAGCAGCTTAAAATCGCTTACGAGAGTTGTCCGGGGGTTAGCGCATGCTTTGGGGCAGCAGCCTCGCTGAATCTGGAATATACATTGCCAGAAATCTCCCAATCATTGATTATCACCCGGATGGAGGGCAGGACAAAGGTTCCGCCAAAGGAAAGCATCGAGAGCTTTGCGGCACATCAGGCATCGATGGCAATCTACTTAAGTACCGGGATGCTTGAGGAGTTAAGCAGGAGTCTGATTGCCGGAGGATACCGGGAGGAAACACCGGCTGCACTTGTCTATAAGGCAACCTGGCCGGAGGAGGAAGCGTATGTATGTACAGTAAAGACACTTCCGGAGGTCGCAAGAGCGCACGGGATCAAAAAGACGGCGTTGGTTCTGGTGGGGGACGTGATCGCACATCAGAATTACAAGAAATCCAGATTGTACGCACCAGATTTTTCAACGGAGTACAGGAAAGCTGAGGAAACGGAAAGATGAAGCTAAGTGTTGTCAGTTTTACGGAGCGTGGGATGCAGCTTTCCCTGCGTCTTGCAGAGCGGATGCAGACAGAGCAGCTACAACTCTATACGAAGTGTTCACAGCTGAAAAACAGCGGGGATCACGGAGAGATCCAATGGATCACAGAGAGCCTTGCAGACTGGACAGGTGCGCAGATGCGGGAGAAAAAAGGCCTTATTTTCATCGGTGCATGCGGCATTGCGGTGAGGGCAATCGCCCCATTTATCGCAGATAAGCGAAGCGACAGTCCGGTACTTGTCATGGATGAAATGGGGGCTTATGTCATCCCGATCCTTTCCGGTCATTTAGGCGGCGCGAATGCACTTGCGAGGCAGGTGGAAGCTCTGCTTGGAGCAACGGCGGTCATCACGACCGCAACAGATCTAAACGGCAGGCTGGCGATCGACCTGTTCGCAAAGAAAAACCGCCTGTCCGTGGTCAATAAGGATGGGATTGCAAAGGTATCGGCAAAGGTTCTTGCCGGTGAGCGGATCACCATGTCGGTTGCATCCGGGCATCTGGCTGAAGGGACAAGGATACCGGAAGAGGTTGTGCTTATTCCGTATCCACCGGAGGCACCGGTGGATGTCTTAGTCGCAGAGGAAAAGCCGGCAGACGGCAGCGCAAAGCTCTGGCTGTGTCCGAAGGCTTATGCGATCGGAATGGGCTGTAAGCGGGGAAAGGAACCGCAGACGGTCACAGAGTTTATCGAGGAAAAGCTTGGCGAAGCGGGGATCGCAAAGGAATGTGTAGCGGCACTTGCCTCGATCGACCGGAAAAAGGATGAAGCCTGCTTTCTGGATTGGAGCAGGAAAGAGAATATTCCATTTTTAACCTATACGGCGGAAGAACTTAACGCAGTTGCGGGAAGCATTCACGCGTCGGATTTTGTACAGGAACAGGTTGGTGTGGATAATGTATGTGAGCGGGCAGCGCTGAAGGCGTGTGGGGAACATGCGGCGCTTGTACTGCCAAAGTGTGCGAGGGATGGTATGACGATCGCAATCGCAAAAAGAGAATGGAGTGTGTCATTTGAAGAATACGATATACATTGTGGGAATCGGACCGGGGAAAGAAGCGATGATGACGCAGGAGGCACTTTACGCCTTAGATCAGGCAGATGTTATTGTCGGCTATACTGTCTATGTGAAGCTTTTGGGCGAACGGTTTGCAAAGAAAGAGATGAAAACGACACCAATGCGTCAGGAGACCGAACGGTGCCAGCTGTGTTTTGAGGAAGCCCAAAAAGGAAAAAAGGTAGCACTTATCTGCAGCGGGGATGCCGGGGTATACGGGCTTGCGTCCCTGATGTTTGAGGTCGGAAGGGAGTACCCGGATACGGAGCTTGTCGTCATTGCGGGAATCACGGCAGCGACAAGCGGGGCGGCTGTCCTTGGTGCACCGTTAAACCATGATTTCTGCGTCATCAGCTTAAGCGATCTGCTCACACCGTGGGAAAAGATCGAGCGGCGGCTGCTTGCAGCGGCGCAGGGAGATTTTGCTATTGCAATCTACAACCCTTCGAGCCACAAGCGCAAGGATTATCTGAAGCGTGCCTGTGACATCCTGCTTCGGGTGATCGAGCCGCAGAGAGCCTGCGGCTATGTGGAGAATATCGGAAGAGAGGGAACGAGATCCGCCACCTGTACGTTAGCGGAACTGCGGGATACCGAGGTCAATATGTTTACGACCGTGTTCATCGGAAATTCCGGCTCAAAGCAGATCGATGGAAAGCTGATTACAAAGAGAGGGTACGACATTGAAGGAAATACTGATATTTGCGGGGACAACGGAGGGCAGACGACTCTCTGAGTGTCTGGCGGACGTGGGCATCAGACATACAGTATGCGTCGCAACGGAATATGGAGAGATCGTGCAAAAGGAGCATCCGCTCGTAAGTGTCCACTGCGGAAGAATGGATCAGGAAGAAATCCATGCGTTTTTGAAGGAGCGGGACTACGCGGCGGTCGTGGATGCCACCCACCCGTATGCAAAGGTAGTAACGGACAACATAAAGGCTGCCCTTTCGGGAATGGACATCCCGTATTTTCGCCTGCGGCGGGAGTTTGGTCAGAAAAGCGATTATGAAAATATCTCCTACTTTGAAAGTAATGAGGCGTGCGCGGATGCATTAAAGCACATTCCAGGAAATATCCTGCTGACAACGGGAAGCAAGGAGCTTCCGGTGTATGCAGGCATAAAGGAACTGAAGGACAGGCTGTATGTACGCGTACTTCCGGGACTTGAAAGCATTGGAATCTGTATGGAACAAGGGATTGCTGGAAAACAGATCCTTGCATTGCAGGGACCGTTTACCGCTGAGATGAACGAGGCAATAATCCGGCAGTATCAGATAGGATGTCTGGTCACAAAACAAAGCGGAAGAACCGGGGGATTTCAGGAGAAGCTTGAAGCGGCAAAGAATGCAAATATTCCGGTCCTTGTCATCGGACGTGAAGAGGAGCCGGAGGGCAGCACCTTTACAGAGGTATGTAAGGGCATAGAACGCATTTGTGGCGTAGAGATTATGGCACAGCAACAATTTCATATTGTGCTGGCAGGCGTTGGCATGGGTAGCAGGGAAAGCCTTACGAGAGAAGTGTTTGAAACAATCGAGAGTGCGGACATTTTGTTAGGTGCGGCAAGACTGATCGAACCGTATCAGCCGCGGCTGGAGAAAAGGCCTTTTTATTCTGCTGACCGGATCATTCCATATTTGATGGAATTGCAGGAAACGGAAGTTTGTACAAACATGAAAAATGTTGTCATCCTGTTTTCTGGGGACAGCGGATTCTACAGCGGCTGTCAGGCACTCTGCCAGGCGTTGCAGAATGAAGTGACTGCAGGACGGCTGCGAGCTTCCATCTGTGTATTGCCGGGAATTTCTTCGGTGGCATATTTCGCGTCATGTACCAGGGAAAGTTATCAGGATGCGGCGATATACAGCATTCATGGAAAGAAACTTCCAAATCTGGCAGAAAAGATCCGGCAGGAGCAGAAAGTATTTCTGTTGATGTCGGGGGCAAAGGATGTAAGAAAGCTTGGGGAACTTTTGTGCGAACATGGACTGAATGATTGTGATGTCATGGTGGGATATCAGCTCTCTTATCCGCAGCAGGAAATTAAGACATTGACCCCGGAGGCGTGCAGAGATGTCACGGAAGAAGGGCTTTATATCTGCCTGATCAAAAACCCAAACGTAAGACCAAAAGCCCTTACGCACGGATGGGCGGATGAGGCATTTATCCGTGGGAAAGTTCCTATGACAAAAGAAGAAGTGCGGGAAGTCAGTATCTGCAAGCTGGGACTTTACAGGGGCGCGGTGGTGTATGACATCGGAAGCGGAACAGGATCGATCGCGGTGGAGATAGCGGGCCTATCCGATGATGTAACGGTGTTTGCCATAGAAAAGAAGCCGGAAGCGGTCTGTTTAATTGAAGAGAACAAAGCCCATTTTGGATTTGAAAATATTAAGATCATTCAGGCGGATGCACCGGATGGGCTGGCGGAGCTTCCGAAGGCAACACACGCATTTATTGGCGGCAGCGGCGGTAATCTGGAGAAGATTTTACAGACCCTGTACCGGATCAATCCAGGGATGCGAGTGGTGCTCAACGCGATCACGGTAGAGACGATCTGCAAGGTACAGGAGCTGCTCCATCGGTATCCTGTAGAGCACGAAGAGATGGTGCAGATGCAGGTCAGCAGGACGAAGGTGGCAGGAAGTTACCATCTGATGCAGGCGGAGAATCCGGTCTGGGTATGCGCTTTTACCTTTTGCGAACAAGAGGAAAATGAGGTTAGGATATGAAACGTAATCGAATCATGATTGCCGCGCTAAAAAGCGGAAGCGGAAAAACAACGATCACCTGCGCGCTCTTACAGGCGTTAAAGGATGCGGGAGAGCAGGTGGTTGCATACAAATGCGGTCCAGATTATATCGATCCGATGTTCCACAAAAAAATACTTGATATTTCCTCCAAAAACCTTGATACTTTCTTTACAGGGGAAGAGGAGACGAAGCAGCTCTTTTTGCAGAACTACACGCCGCAGGATTTTGCGGTTTTAGAAGGTGTGATGGGGCTGTACGACGGGCTGGGCGGAATCCGAAAGGAAGGCTCCTCCTACCATCTGGCATCCATCACAAGGACACCGATCCTTCTGGTCGTAGATGCGAAAGGAATGGGACGCTCGGTTATCGCTGCAATTGCGGGCTTTTTAGCGTATGATAAGGAACATCTGATCAAAGGGGTTCTGCTCAACCGGATGTCAAAGGGCTATTACGAGACCTTAAAGCCGCTTCTGGAGGAGGAACTGCACATTGAAGTGGTAGGTTACTTCCCGGAGCAGAAGGAGCTTCAACTCGAAAGCAGACACCTTGGACTGAAGCTGCCGGACGAGATCGCAGGCATAAAGCAGCAGTTAAAGCAGACTGCAGATGAGCTGCAAAAGACGGTTTCACTTTCGGCAATTACAAAGATCGCGCAAAGTGCAGAAGCATTGGATAACGGTCTAAGAGAAGCTGCGCCTACCATAACGGAGAAAGAACATCCGGTTATCGCGGTGGCGAAAGATGAGGCATTCTGCTTTTATTATGAGGATAATCTGCGTCTGTTGGAGGAGGCAGGAGCAGAGCTTGCCTTCTTCTCACCGATCCACGACAGCGCGCTCCCGGACGGCTGTGACGCCCTTCTGCTTGGAGGCGGCTACCCGGAACTGTACGCCGCACAGCTTAGTGCCAACAGCAGTATGCTGTGTGAGATCCGGCGTGCGATACAGGGCGGTATGCCGGTCGTGGCGGAGTGCGGCGGATTTATGTATCTGCATACGTCTCTTGAAACGAGGGATGGAAAGGCGTATCCTATGGCTGGGGTGCTGGATGCCAAATGCTACGATACGGGCAGATTGGTCCGGTTCGGCTACATTGAGCTGTCCGAGAAGGAGCCTGCTTTCCTGCCGGAGAACGGACATATCCGCGGACATGAGTTCCACTATTTTGACAGTGAGGCAAACGGAACGGACTGCGTGGCTTTAAAGCCGGTAACGGGAAGAACCTATGCGTGCGTGAACAAAAATGCACGGTGGTTTATCGGGTTTCCGCATCTTTACTATCCGTCCAATCCGGCGTTTGCGGCGCATATTGTCGAGATCGCAGCACAATACCATAAGGAAAGG
The DNA here is from genome assembly GCA_022769125.1 of Agathobacter sp. Classification (GTDB taxonomy): domain Bacteria; phylum Bacillota; class Clostridia; order Lachnospirales; family Lachnospiraceae; genus Roseburia. The sequence continues at coordinate 48,206 of JALEKN010000033.1, read as the reverse complement.
AAGTAAGCGGATATGGAAAATTCGTATCGCTTTTTTGAAAACCGGGCATGCAAGTATTTTCCGTGCCACAAGGGACTTTCGGATTTTAACTGCCTGTTCTGCTACTGCCCGCTGTACAACAGGGAACACTGTCCGGGCAAGCCAGGCTACATGGAGAAGAACGGAAGGACGATCAAGGTCTGTACAGACTGTACATTCCCGCATCAGCCGGAGAATTACGACATCATCATACAGTTTTTAAAGAAATAGAGATGCAAAAGAGAGTATAAGTATGAAGAAAAGAGCATTTATCAAATCATTGCCGATCATGTGCAGTTATATCTTTGTGGCAATGGCGTATGGAATTATGATGGAGGAGTCCGGGTTTGCATGGTATCTGTCTTTGCTTGTCAGCATGACGGTTTACACTGGGGCTTTCCAGTTCGTTCTTATTACATTCTTAAGCGGCGGGGCATCGCTTGTGACGATCGCACTGACCGCTTTTTTGATGAACAGCAGGCAGAGCTTTTACAGCCTTGCGTTTCTGGATGAATTTAAAGCGATGGGAAAGCGCAAATGGTATATGATCCACACGATGACGGACGAAACCTTTGCGGTGAATACGACCTTGGAGGCGGATATGCCGAAAAAGGAGCGGCAGGATATGATGTTTTATGTTGCATTGTTTTCACGCGGTTATTGGATGCTCGGAGCCGTGCTTGGAGGCGTGCTCGGACAGTTGATCCCGTATGATATGGAGGGGATCGACTTCTGTATGACGGCGCTGTTTGTGATCATTTTTATTGATCAGTGGGAGAAAAATACCTCACACAGACCGGCACTTATCGGGCTTGCCGTGGGAATCGTGTGTCTGTTTATCTTTGGCGCATCCTCCTTCATGCTTCCGGCACTGCTTGTCACCTCCGGAATCCTGATCGCCATGACAGGGCAGAAGGGAGCGGCACATGAGTAAGTACGGATATATCGCTGCTGCGATCGCATTGTCGGCAGCAATCACATTTTTCCTGCGCGCATTACCGTTTCTTGCTTTTCGGGGTGAACATGGGATGCCGGGCTGGCTGGAACGGCTGGGAAAGCTGCTTCCGCAGGCAATTATGGCGGTTCTGATCGTATATTGCCTAAAGGATGTGCGGACGGACTGGGTACATACCGGGATACCGGAGATCGCCGGTGTGATCGCTACAGCAGCCTCTTACAAGTGGAAGCACAATACCCTTGTCAGCATTCTGCTTGGAACCGCAACGTGCATGCTTTTGATACATATTCTTTAGAATTTAAATGTTGTGATGCAGAGTGAAATATGGTACAATAGGACTAGAAAATTTCCGCCGGAGAAGCAGATTTTTCTATAAGATAAAATTACTATTATCTACAAGCAGGAGGGTAAATTTTATGGCAAACAGATTTGTACTGAACGAGACGTCTTATCATGGCGCAGGAGCGATCGCAAGCATCGCAGACGAGGCAATCGGAAGAAGCTTCAAGAAGGCTTTTGTATGCTCTGATCCGGATCTTGTGAAGTTTGGAGTGACCAAGAAGGTACTCGACGTATTAGAGGCAGCAAAGCTTGATTATGAGCTATATTCCAACATCAAGCCAAACCCGACCATCGAGAATGTACAGACCGGAGTGGCAGCCTACAAGGCATCCGGCGCAGATTATATCATCGCGATCGGCGGCGGTTCATCCATGGATACCGCAAAGGCAATCGGCATCATCATCAATAATCCGGATTTTGCAGACGTAAGAAGCCTAGAGGGCGTTGCTCCTACCAAGAATAAATGTGTTCCAATCTTTGCAGTACCGACAACTGCCGGAACAGCAGCAGAGGTTACGATCAATTATGTTATCACCGATGTTGAGAAGAACCGCAAGATGGTGTGCGTAGATCCGAAGGATATCCCGGTTGTCGCTTTTGTTGACCCGGATATGATGTCCTCCATGCCGAAGGGACTTACGGCTGCTACCGGAATGGACGCGCTCACACATGCGATCGAGGGATATATCACCGCGGGAGCATGGGAGCTTTCCGATATGTTCCACTTAAAGGCAATCGAGATCATCGCGCGCTCCCTGCGCGGCGCTGTTGCCAATACACCGGAGGGCAGAGCGGATATGGCACTCGGACAGTATGTTGCAGGAATGGGCTTCTCAAACGTAGGACTTGGAATCGTTCACTCCATGGCACATCCACTAGGTGCTCTGTATGATACGCCGCACGGCATTGCCAACGCGATCATCCTTCCGACCGTTATGGAGTATAATGCTCCGGCTACCGGTGAGAAGTACCGTGAGATCGCAAGAGCAATGGGTGTAAAGGGTGTCGATGACATGACACAGGAAGAATACAGAAAGGCAGCAATCGATGCCGTAAGACAGCTCTCACAGGATGTTGGAATCCCGGCTGACTTAAAGGAAATCGTAAAGCCGGAGGACATTCCGTTCCTTGCACAGTCTGCTTATGACGATGCATGCCGTCCGGGTAATCCGCGCGAGACAAGCGTTGAGGAGATCGCAGAGCTTTACAAGTCATTGCTATAATCAGATATAAGGTAAACAGACAGCCTCTCGTGTTTGTACGGGAGGCTGTTTACAGTTGGTGAAGCCTGATCCCTGTGATCACGCATCATGTTAATTGAGGAAATGATATGCTTGAAAAGAACACAAAACAAGTCAACCGGATGATGACATGGATCTTTGCCATGTGTGCGATCCCGATTTTGATCATGGTGGTATGCTCGCATTATGGCGTGTTTGAATTTGGCACGGAATATACGAGAACGGTATTTATAGCGGGACTTCTGCTTTCGATAAGCCCAAGTGTGCTGCGCTACATTCTGCCGGAGGGTGCCCTAAAATACTATATGCTCGGGATGGCAGCGATATTTATCGGTATCCTTGGGACGAGCAACCATATCGGAATTTACATCACCTATATTCTGGTGCCTGTTTTAAGCTGCCTGTATTTTGAACCGTATCTGGTCGTGGAGAGCAGCATCTTTTCCTATATCTTTATGCTGATTGCACTGTACATCAACTCCGCAGGCAAATACGAGGTCGTGGCTATGGGAATGTCACGCACGCATATCTTTATCGCGTATGCGCTTGGCTTTACCATCGAGTATGTGATCGTAGGCAGTGTCCTGTATCTGATCGTAAAGCGGGCGAAGAACATGATGGAAGAGCGCAACAACGCCACCTACGAGAACCGGATGAAGAGCACATTTCTCTCCAATATGTCACATGAGATCCGCACTCCGATGAATGCGATCATCGGCATGACGGATGTTGCGCTGCGAAGGGATATGGACGAGGATTTAAGGAAGGATCTGACGGTCATCAAATCTTCCTCCACAGGGCTTTTGGAGATCGTCAACGACATTCTGGATCTGTCTAAGGTGGAAGCCGGAAAGGTCAGCATTATTGAAGAGAATTATACCACGGAGTCGCTGGTGGATGATGCCATTGCGGTGATCAATGCGAGAAATATTGAGCATAAGGTGCCGGTCTATTACCATGTGCAGGAGAATATGCCGCAGGCGCTGCGGGGGGGACGCTGTGAGAATCAAGCAGGTTATGTTAAATTATGCCTCTAACGCGATCAAGTACACCGAGAACGGACAGATCGATGTGTTTCTTTCCTGCGAGCAGGCAGGGGATGGCGTTGTCAACCTCATCTACAAGGTGAAGGATACCGGTTACGGGATCAAGGAGGAGAATCTTCCAAAGCTTTTTACCATGTACAATCAGTTTGACGAACAGAGGCATCACGGGAAAGAAGGAACGGGAATCGGGCTTGCCATCAGTAAGACGTTTGTGGACAAGATGAATGGAACCGTTGCGGTCGAGAGTGTCTATGGAAAGGGAAGCACCTTTTCATTTTCCATCCCACAGAAGATCATTTCATTAAAGGAATGCGAAGCAGAGCAGCAGAACGCACAGGAAAATGTGCAAAGCTTTGTGATGCGCGATGCGAGGATCTTAGTCACGGACGATAACGAGATCAACCGCAGTGTATTGCAGGCAATCTTAGAGCCGTTTCAGATGACAATCGACGAGGCGGAGAACGGAAAAGAGGCGGTAGAAAAGGCAAAGCAAAACGCCTATGACCTGATCTTTATGGACAGCCACATGCCGGTCATGGATGGGGCAAAGGCAACAAAGCTGATCCGGGAACTGGAGGTTACGACCGGCCGGCATACACCGATCGTTGCAACTACGGCGGATGCAATCACCGGTGTGCGCGAGCAGCTGCTTGCGGCCGGCATGGATGACTACCTCGTAAAACCGATTGACATCCAAAAACTTGGCACCATCATACAGAAATATCTTCCAAAGGATAAAATCTTATATCAGTAATTGCAGAGCTGCAGGCCGGTTTGGTTTGCAGCTTTTTTGATAAATACTATTGATAAACATTATCAACAACCAATCTATACACAAAAATAGTACAATGCTATAATTGTTAGTTGAAACTAACTATAAAGGTCATTTCAGATAAGGAGAATCAAGATGATCGTTGAATTTAAAGACGTTGTGAAGAAATATGGTGTGGGAGAAGGTACACAGTTGGCGGTGGATCATGTCAGCTTTACGATTGATGAGGGAGAGTTTGTTGTTATCTTAGGTCAGTCCGGAGCGGGAAAATCCACGGTATTAAACATGCTTGGAGGCATGGATCAGCCAACGGAAGGAACGGTAAAGGTTGCAGGGTATGAGGTGTCTGCGATGAATGACAGGCAGATGTGCGCATACCGTGCAGACGTGATCGGATTTATCTTCCAGTTCTACAATCTGCTTCCGAGTCTTACGGCATACGAGAATGTAGCGCTTGTAAAGAGCATTGTAAAAGATGCTGCGGATGCAAACGAGCTGCTTAAGCTGGTCGGTCTGGAGCATTGCAAAGACAAATTCCCGGCACAGATGTCCGGTGGAGAGCAGCAGCGCGTATCGATCGCGCGTGCGCTGGCAAAGAACCCGAAGATCCTGCTCGGTGATGAGCCGACCGGAGCACTCGATTCTGAGACCGGTGTGGTCGTGCTGGAACTTTTGCAGACTCTGTGCAGACAGCAGCACAAGACCGTCATTCTGGTAACGCACAATGCGGGCATCGCACAGTGCGCGGATAAGGTGATCCGCATGAAAAACGGAAAGATCCGTTCCGTTGAGACCAATGAACATCCGGCTGCAGTAAGGGAGGTTGAGTGGTAATGCTTGGGCGTAAGCTTCTTCGTGAAATGAAAAGTAACTGGGGACAGTTTTTATCGATCCTGCTGTTGGCGTTCCTTGCAATGGCTCTCTATTGCGCTATGGAAGGTCATGTGCTGGCGCAGCATTCGGCAAGAGCGGCTTTTCAAGAGAAATGTAATCTCGCTGATCTGTGGATCTATGGGGAGAGATTTTCCGAGGAGAATCTTGAGGCTGTCCGAAATCTTGACTTCGTTGCGGATGCGTCGCTGCGCATGTCGGTGACCGGCTCAGCTCCGGAGTGTGATGGGGCGCAGGTGGATCTCTATCTGGAGAGGGAGGACATTGTAAACCATCCGTATTACATATCGGGGGCAGAGTTTGATCCGACCGACCGGGAGGGCGTATGGCTGGCGGCAGCCTTCGCCGATAAGCGCGGAATTTCCGTCGGGGATGATTTTACTATATCCTACAACGGCATCACATTTACAAGAACCGTCAAGGGATTGATCGAAAGCCCGGAGTATGAGTACCGTCAGGCGGAGGGAGACGCGGATATCTTCGTGGAAAATATCGCATTTGTCTATATGTCCTACGATGCATTCCCAATCCGTGAGTATGTGGAGCATCTGATCGCACAGGGCAAGTTAAGCGCGCAGCTTGTGCAGGAGGAGGCAACGATCACGGACGAGCAGCTTGCAAAGCGTATGCCGTATACACAGATGCTTGTGACGACAACCGATGGCAAAGCACTTGAGCATGAGGACGAGATCGCAGAGGCACTAAACCGGGAATACGCTGCGATGGTCGATGAACACTCGATCGCAGGCATTGAGCGCCTGAACAGTGAGCTTGCACAGCATGAATCCTTTTCATGGCTGTTTGTGATCATCTTTGTCGGGATCGCGGTGCTTGTCATTGCAACGGCTATGAGCCGTATGGTCGCAAAGCAGCGGACGCAGATCGGAACAATGAATGCGCTCGGCATGAAGCCGTACAAGGTGGCATGGCACTATATCAGTTACAGACTGCTCGTATCCGTGGTCGGAACCCTGCTCGGACTGTGGGTGGGATCTGCGGTGCTCTCACCGATAATGGTAGATCTGTTCTCAAGCTGGTATATTGTTCCGGGACTTCATGCATCCTTCCAGTTGAATTACATCTGGATGGCAGCACTTATCATTGTGGTATGCAGTCTTGCAGCGTATATCAGTTGTAAGAAGATTTTAAAAGTTCATCCGGCCGAGGCTCTCCGCCCGGCACCACCAAAGAGCGGAAAGCGGTGTATCTTTGAAAGACTTCCGTTTTGGAATAAGCTTAGCTTTTGCAGCCAGTACAATCTGCGCGACATTTCGCGGGCAAAGCTGCGCGCCGGAATGGGTGTGATCGGAACAGCAGTCGGAATGCTTCTGATGATCTACGGTGTTGCCTGTAACTCTCTTGTAGACCAGATGGAAGAAATCAGCTTTAAGAAGGTACAAGTCGCAGACTATGCGATGAGCATTTCCACCGATGCGAAGCTAAGTGAAGTTGACGCGATGGCGGAGGCAACGGACAGCGAGCTTGTGATGACCGGTCAGATCGAGGTATCTGCGGTCAAGGATGCGACAGCCTCCGAGAAGAAGAAGGAGAGCATCACGGTGCTTGAGGGAAAAGGTCTGTACCGTCTGATCGATGAAAAGCTTGAGGTGATCGATCTGACGCAGCATAAGGGCGAGGTCGGCGTCAGCCGCAAGCTCTGCGCGGATCTTGGTCTTTGTGTCGGAGATACCTTCTATTGGCATGTGTACGAACAGAATGAATGGCACGAAGCCAAAGTCGGATACATTTACCGCAGCATGGAATCACAGGGAATTACCTTTATGAGGGAGGACTTTGAAGCAACGGGGGCTACGTATGCCCCGAATACCGCTTATAGCATGGATTCTTTCGAGACGTACAAGGACGCTGATTTTGTAACGGCGATCCACAGCAAGAAAGATATGATGGAAGCCTACGAGACGAGTATGGAGGTAATGTCCATCATGGTCTGGATGATGATCATATTCTCCGCGATCCTCGTTGTGGTCGTACTTTACAATTCTGGTAATCTGTCCTTCCATGAGAGGGTGAGCGAATTTGCAACTCTTAAAGTTTTGGGGTTACAATCCGGCAGCATTCGTAATATACTAACAGTACAGAATGTATGGTTATCGATTATCGGTATTATTCTCGGCGCGCCGTTTGGCAGGATGACATTAAATGCGATGATGAACTCAAACGGCGAGAACTTTGACTATGCGCTTATGGTCACACCGGGTTGCTATCTACTCTCCGGTATATTTGTACTTCTGATCTCAATGGCTGTCAGTTTTCTATTCAGCAGCCGGATCAAAAAGCTGGATATGGTGGAGATACTAAAGGGCGCAGAATAGAATGGAGGAGTGCCTATGACAACAGAGATTCTTTGCGGGATCACGATCCCGTTTATAGGAACGACACTTGGAGCTGCCTGCGTATTCTTTATGAGAAATGCCATGAGTGATAAACTGCAACGGATCCTGACAGGGTTCGCTGCAGGTGTGATGGTTGCCGCTTCTGTGTGGAGCCTTTTGATCCCGTCTTTGGAACAGGCGGCAGATATGGGGAAATGGTCGTTCCTTCCGGCGGCGGTCGGCTTCTGGTTTGGAATCCTATTCCTTTTGCTGCTCGATCATGTGATTCCACATCTGCACTTAAAGAGTGAGCAATCGGAGGGACCTAAAACGAGACTGCAGCGGACAACGATGCTGGTGCTTGCGGTTACGCTGCATAACATTCCGGAGGGAATGGCTGTCGGCGTTGTGTATGCAGGTTATCATGCGGGCAATGCGAATATTACAGCGATGGGGGCATTGGCACTTGCAATCGGTATTGCAATCCAGAACTTTCCGGAGGGCGCAATCATTTCTATGCCGCTCCGGGCGGAGGGGATGAGCAAGGGCAAAGCGTTTTGCGGCGGTGTAATATCGGGTATCGTGGAACCGATCGGAGCAGCAGTTACGATACTTGCGGCAGGACTGATCGTGCCGGCGCTTCCGTATCTGCTCAGCTTTGCTGCGGGCGCCATGATCCATGTGGTGGTCGAGGAATTGATCCCGGAAATGTCGGAAGGCGCACACTCCAATATCGGAACTGTCTTTTTTGGAGTGGGATTCTCTGTTATGATGATTTTAGATGTAGCATTGGGGTAAGGATATGAACACAGAACGATTTTTGAACAATATAACGGAACAGATTAAGGAAGCACAGTTGAAGCTTGGATTTGCAAAGGAAGTGATCCGATTGTATTTTCCGGTTGCATCCCTAAATATTCTGTTGGATACAGAATGTAAAAATGGAAAAGAAATGCTTACATGCTTGCAGCAGGAACCGAAACTAGCGGATTCTGAACTCGGGAAACTTTCGTTTACGCTGTGCAAAGGAGAAAGGATCGAGGTATGCATTCCACCAGATGGGGCAGAATATGTGCATGAGCAGATTGCCGATCCTCCGTTTCTAAAGAATATTGTAGAATTGTTTTCACAGAATCATCATCTGACTCTGGAAGAAATCTGTGCATGTTTTGCAACATACAACAAAGGTTATGCGTGCCGGAAGATGGAACCGGGAACAGACTTTGACTATGTATTGTATTTCCCGGATAAAACGCCTGACGAGTGGTATTACTGCATCCGTATGGAGATGGGGCATACCATCTATCACCGCTTTATTGAGGAGGATTACAAACAGCTTTTATAACAGACACCGCGTGCATAAGACAGACCTATTGGGAGTATATGTTGCTGTTGGCAGGATTCTTTGCAGACAGTAGTTTGTAAATGAGAAACTCTCTCTGTTAAGTGGGTTGATTCGGTGTGCGCGGTGTGTTATTTTATACACAGGTTAGATATGACTAACCAAAAAGACGCTTATATATAATTCAGGCGGATAAAACGGCTGCGCAGTCGTAATAATATGGAAAAGGAGAAGAAAGAACATGGATAAGATTTATGTTGTTTATTGGTCACAGTCAGGAAATACACAGATGATGGCGGAGGCTGTCGGAAAGGGTATTACTGATGCTGGAAAAGAGGCGGTTGTCCTCTATGTCGGAGATGCTACTGTGGATATGTTAAAGGATGCAAAGAGTTTTGCACTCGGATGCCCGGCAATGGGAGCAGAGGTGCTTGAAGAGGGCGAAATGGAGCCTTTCGTATGCGAGGTGGAGGCAATCGCACCGGGTAAGACAATCGGTTTGTTTGGCTCCTATGGATGGGGCGATGGCCAGTGGATGAGAGATTGGGTGGACCGCATGAGCGGATGTGGTGCAAAGATAGTAAACGGTGAGGGTGTTATATGCCAGGAAACCCCGGATGATGCTGTACTTACAGAATGCGAAGCGCTTGGAAAACAGCTTGCGGCAGTATAGAAATAAGAAAATACAGGAGAAGCGGTATGGATGGAAAAGGATTGGAAAAGGCACTGATACATCACTGCGCACCGACACTTGCAGGACTAAAGAGCGCAGGACTGTTCCGCTATTTTTATGAGAGCAGACAGTCAGCAGAACAAGAGATCACACAGGTAAATGCACTGCTGTGGGGAAAGGGCGTATATGTGGAAGCGCTCATCTGGAATAAGGATTCCGTTCTGATCTATGCATACCGCCTGAATCATTTGCAGAGGGAATTACAGAATCCGGAGACAGTTGAAATACTGCAAGAGTATGGATATGCCGGCAATGATGCAAGGGACTGCATCGGATATTTGAAAAAAAGGGTGTGTGAAAGTGCATGCTTTCCGCATGAGATTGGGATATTTTTAGGATACCCACCGGAGGATGTCCGGGGGTTTATCGTAAACGGCGGGCAGAATTGCAAATGCTGTGGAATCTGGAAGGTTTATTGCAACGAGCAGGATAAGATACAGATGTTTTGTAAGTTCCAAAGGTGTACGGATATATATCGCGAGGTGTTTTCAAAGGGGCGCAGACTTGTCCAGATGACGGTTGGGGCCTGATGCTTTTTGAGAAAGATTCTCAATAAAGAGAAAATAATAGAACTATCGATTTTCCCGCGCTATAATAATTACTCGAAAGAATTTTGTAAAACCGTTACAGAAACAAAGATGGAGGTACAAAACGATGAGTTTTTTAAAGAAAATTGACGGAAAGAAGACAGGAATCTTTGCAGCAGGTGTGTTGTTTGGAACTGCAGGAATCAAGATCCTGTCAAGCAAGGATGCCAAGAAGGTTTACACACAGTGTACAGCGGCGGTTCTTCGGGCAAAGAAATGTGTTATGAAGACTGCAACCAATATTCAGGAGAATGCACAAGATATTTACGCTGAGGCACAGCAGATCAACGATACCCTTGAGAATCAGGAAGAGTATGCAGATGAGAGCACTGTGGCAGGGGAAGATACCACTGCAGAAGAGACAGAAGCTTCAGCACCGGAAGAATAAAGAAGAAAAACGGACACCTGCGGGATACTGCAGGTGTTTTCACTTTATAGGAAATAAAAGGACTGATACAAATGAAATTTCAGATATTACATGAGATAAAAGGACGTATGCGTATCCACGTTGCGCAGAAGAAGATGAACGATGAGCAGGCGGATACCCTGCAATATTATCTGGAGCATTGCGAGGTGGTTACGGAGGCGAAGGTATATGAGAGAACACAGGATGTTGTGATCTGCTACAGTGCGGATCGTGCCGGAATGATCCGTATTTTGCAGCAGTTTGCATATCAGAATGTCTCTGTACCGCAGTCGGCTCTTGAACTATCCGGCAGACAGACGAACCGGGAGTATCAGGAAAAGCTGACGCAGAAGGTACTGATGCGATATATCAACAAGGTTATTCTGCCATATCCGGTAAGGTGCACGATCACCGCGTTTAAGTCACTCAAATATATCAAAAAGGCTTTGCAGTCTGTCTGGAACAGGGAAATTGAGGTGGCTCTTCTGGATGGAGTAGCAATCGGCGTGTCTGTTCTGCGGGGCGATATGAATACAGCAGGCTCTGTAATGTTCTTACTGGATATCGGTGAGACACTGGAGGAGTGGACGCACAAAAAGTCTGTGGACGATCTGGCACGAAGCATGTCGCTTAATATTACAAAGGTATGGATGGAAACAGGAGATACAGAGGTTCTTGTAGATGCCAATACCGTAAAAGCCGGGGATTATGTGATCATACATATGGGCAATGTCATACCGTTTGATGGAATTGTTATACGGGGAACCGGAATGGTCAACCAATCATCGCTGACCGGGGAGTCTGTACCGGTGGAGAAGAAAGAAAATGGTTATGTATATGCCGGAACAGTACTTGAAGAGGGTGAATTGGTTGTACAGGTCAAGGAAGTAAATGGCTCAACAAAGTACGAAAAGATTGTTGCGATGATCGAGGAGACCGAGAAACTGAAATCCGGTATGGAAAGCCGCGCAGAACATCTTGCAGACAGGCTTGTCCCATACACATTGCTTGGAACAGGACTGACCTATCTTATTACCAGAAATACAACGAAAGCACTTTCCGTGTTGATGGTAGATTTTTCCTGTGCATTAAAGCTTTCCATGTCAATCACGGTTCTTGCGGCAATTCGTGAGGCGAACAGGCATCATATTACGGTGAAGGGTGGAAAGTTCTTGGAGCGGATGGCAGAAGCGGATACTATCCTTTTTGATAAAACAGGAACGCTGACCAAGGCTCAGCCGGTGGTATCCCAGGTGATCTCCTTTAATGGGGAAAAACCGGATGAACTTCTTAGAATTGCTGCGTGCCTGGAGGAACATTTCCCGCATTCCATGGCGAAGGCCGTCGTAAATGCGGCAAAAGAAAAATGCCTGATCCACGAGGAGAATCATTCCAAAGTGGAATATATCGTGGCACATGGCATCTCTTCAAGAATTGATGGCAAGAAGGTTGTGATCGGAAGTTATCATTTTGTATTTGAGGATGAACAGTGTAAAATACCACAGGGAAAGGAAGAACTTTTTGCAAATCTTCCGAAGGATTGCTCACAGCTGTATCTGGCGATGGAGGGAATGCTTATCGCGGTAATCTGTATCTTGGATCCAATCAGGGAAGAAGCAGAAGAGGTTATTACCTTGTTGCGTGAGGCTGGCTTTACAAAGCTTGTGATGATGACAGGGGACAGTGAACGGACGGCAGCGGCAGTTGCAGAGAAGATAGGCGTGGATGAGTATTATTCAGAGGTTCTGCCGGAGGACAAGGCGGCATTTGTGGATAAGGAACAGGCACTCGGAAGAAAGGTTATCATGATCGGTGACGGGGTAAATGATTCCCCGGCTCTCTCGGCAGCAGATGTCGGTATCGCAATCAGCGATGGCGCCCAGATTGCAAGGGAAGCCGCGGACATTACCGTTGAGGCAGATAATCTGTATGAACTTGTCGCATTGCGTGCGATCAGCAGAAATCTGGTACACCGCATCCATAAAAATTACGGTCAGATCGTTGGCATTAATTCCGGTTTGATTCTGCTTGGTGTGCTTGGAGTGATTCAGCCGACCACCTCCGCACTGTTGCATAATACGTCAACGCTTATGATCAGTATGCGTGGTATGCAAGGATGGAAAACAGATACTCCGGGATGCGGACATAAAGGAGAGTGACCATGACAGATTGTGAATTTTGCGGGAATGAGATTGATTATCATGAGATTATAGACTGCATTACATGTGCACTTGATGCGAGGGATTCATATACCGCAGGACATTCGGAACGTGTCAGTGATATGGCACTTCAGGTATGCCGCCTGATCGGACTTAAAAAGGAGGATACCACGAAAATCCATATTGCGGCACATTTACATGATATCGGAAAAATCGGTGTCCCCGACGCGGTGCTTAATAAGGCGGGCAAGCTGACCGATGAAGAATTCGCATATATAAAGAAGCACCCAATCATCGGTGCGGAAATTCTTGGAAAATCACATAAACTCAGTGAGTTGTCGGACATTGTTCTTATGCACCATGAACGGTATGACGGAAAGGGGTATCCGAATGGGGTTGCGGGGGTGGACATTCCGATTGGCGCAAGAATTATTGCCATCTGCGATTCCATTGATGCGATTACCTCAAACCGCTGCTACCGTAAGGCCCATGATTTTGAATACTGCTATGAAGAAATTGAGAAAAATCTCGGCAAAATGTATGATCCCATTGTTGGCAGGTATGTGCTCGACCATTGGGATGAGGTGACAAGTGTTGTGCGAAACAAGATTTGACAATACTTTAAGATGCGGGTACAATAAAAGCTACTAAACAAGTAGGAATACAAACGGATACGGAAACGTATCCGCTTTTTAAAGTGAGGTTTATATGTTAAATCAATTTTCCAGAACAAGTCTGCTTTTCGGGGAAGAATCTATCGAGAAGCTTCATGGTATGAGGGTGGCAGTGTTTGGCATTGGCGGGGTAGGCGGTTACGTCTGCGAGGCGCTTGTGCGAAGCGGCGTCGGAGCATTTGATTTGGTTGATGATGACAAGGTGTGCCTGACGAATCTGAACCGACAGATCATCGCAACACGAGAGACAGTCGGCAAGTACAAGGTGGATGTCATGAAAGACCGGATACTTTCAATCAATCCGAAAGCGGATGTGCGCATACATAAGTGTTTTTTCCTGCCGGAGAATGCAGATGATTTTCCGTTTGAAGAGTATGACTATGTGGTAGATGCGGTAGATACGGTTACTGCAAAGCTTGAGATTATCATGCGCGCGAAGCAGATGAATGTCCCGGTCATCAGTGCTATGGGAGCAGGGAATAAGCTGGATGCCAGCCGCTTTAAGGTCGCGGATATATACCAGACCACGATGGATCCTCTGGCTAAGGTAATGCGCCGGGAATTAAAGAAACGGGGCGTTAAGAAGTTAAAGGTTGTTTTTTCTGATGAGAAGCCGACACGTCCGGTCGAGGATATGGGAATCAGCTGTCGGACGAACTGCATCTGTCCGCCAGGAGCGGCGCATAAGTGCACGGAACGCCGTGATATTCCGGGCAGCACAGCCTTTGTACCGGCGGTAGCTGGTCTTATCATTGCGGGGGAGATCGTAAAGGATTTAACCGGAGTGAGAGAACAGAAATAAAATCAGCTGTGGCGAAAAAGAACGAAAAAGAGCGAAAATGATTGCAAAATTGACCAATAAGCCCTAAACTGTTAATAGTTGTAGCTATAATTATGACTACAAAACAGAGAAGGGGTTGGGAATTAGAAATGGCAAAGGAAAAGAAGGCAATCGACAAGGTGGAGACAGAAATTGTAAAGAAGATAAGTGCATCGGATAAGTTCCGTAATCAGAGTCTTATTTACAAGATTTCTACTGTGACGGCATTTCTGCTGGTCATCTGTCTGACACTTCTGATCGCGATCACTGCTACTTTGGCAGGACGCTCTTTGAACAGGACGGTAAACGGAGAGTTTGAGGGTATCGCAACAGAGAACGGTCTGATGGTACAGAATGTCCTTAATACGGCTTCGAATACCGCAAGCATTTTGCAGGACTATATGCAGAAGCACTATGATGCTTTTTCGGAAAAGGGATACAAGGGACAGACCGGAATGAGTGCTGTCTACGATAAAGTTGAACTTCAGCAGACAAATAAAGAGGCCGAGACATTTATTATAAGCGTAGCGAGCACGATTGTCAGGGACAATGATGCAATCTGTGGTGTAGGTGTATTCTTCGAGCAGAATGCGTTCGATCCGAATGTAAAGGATTACACAGTCTATGTCAATGAGGAGAATGCAAAGAAGGGGAAGGCTGAGAGTTACGGAGAGTACGAAAGCTACAGCCAGAAGGATTACTATCGTGAGGCTGCCAAGACGCAGCAGAGTACCTTTACGGATCCATACATGGATCAGGGGGTATACATGATCAGTGCATCTTTTCCGATTGTATACAATGTTCAGACAAAGGGTGTTGTGCTTGTAGATATCAAGCTGGATACTTTTTCCTGCCTGCGGTCAACCGATTCCAAATATCCAAGTATGTACGTCGATATTTTGAATCCGCAGGGGATGATGATCTATGATAGTGAATCCATGGATTTTGTGGGGCAGCTGTTACCGGACCTGATTTCCGCAAAGGATTATGCGAAGATACAGGCTGGAATTGATACCGGGGAGAGCTTTCATGTAAGCACGAGGAAAGCAGACGGGACACAGCTTGTGCGCTATTATGCGCCTATTAATGCGGCAGGCCAGACATGGTGGGCGGCAAGCGCTCTTTCAAAGCGTGATCTGAACCGCAGTACCGTAAAGCTGGTTCTTCTGATGATTTTGGTATCAGCCGCAACTCTTGGCGTTATTATAGTGCTGAGCGGGCGCCTGTTACGTAAATACATTAAGCCGATCGCAAAGGTTGTGAATGTCGCAGAGCAGTTGGCGCAGGGTGATTTTTCCGTATCACTTGAAGCTCAATATAAGGATGAGATCGGAGGTCTTGCCAACAGCTTCTCTGAGATGGCCAGCAGACTGCGGTCAACGATAGAAGATATTACGCACAACCTTAAGGAGATGGCAGATGGTAATTTCAATGTCAGATCAGGTGTTGAACATGTGGGAGATTTCAAAGAGATTGAAGACGCTCTGGAAAAAGTACTGAGTGATCTGTCACATACTTTATGGCAGATCAATGAAGCCTCCGAGATGGTTGCGTCCAATGCCGCACAGATTTCGGAAGGCGCCCAATCGCTGACGGAGGGGGCAATGGATCAGGCAAATTCCGTTGATGAACTTCAGGCTACGATCACTCATGTAGCAGATCAGGTCGAGAAAAACGCCGAGAACGCCAATGCAGCCAATGATCTTGCAAAGGTTGTCGGTGATGAAATTGTTGCGAGCAATGAGCAGATGCAGCAGGTTGTTGATGCAATGGAGACCATCAATCAGACCTCCTTGCAGATACGCTCCATTATCAATACGATCAATGATATTGCGGATCAGACCAATCTTCTTGCACTGAATGCTTCAATCGAAGCGGCAAGAGCAGGCGAGGCCGGAAGAGGATTCTCCGTCGTGGCAACGCAGGTTGGTGTTCTTGCAGCGCAGAGTGCGGAAGCATCACAAAGTTCAAATGCACTGATCGTCCAGGCGATGAACGCTGTCGAAGAAGGAAAGCGTGTAGTTGACCAGACCGCTGCAAAGCTTTTGGAGTCGGTTGATGCAACGAACAAGCTTGTAAAGAATATCGAGGAAATTACGCAGGCATCGCAGAAGCAGTCAGAGTCCTTAGGACAGGTTACGGAGGCTGCAAACCAGATTGCTGCTGTCATTCAGGAAAATACGGCAATGGCGGAAGAGAGCTCTGCAAGCAGCGAGGAACTTGCAGCTCAGGCAGAAAAGCTTAAGAACCTGATCGGAGAGTTCCGTTTACAGGATGAGGAATAGACAGGGGATTTTAAACATCGACTCATAAAATGTGAATATGTAATCAAAAATATAGCCCGGGAGTTTTCTCCCGGGCTATGTATTTTATTGTTCAGATTCATTTAAAGTGAATTTGGCAACCAATTCGTCTAAGCAGGTAGCCTGTGCAGATAATTCCTGGCTGGTAGCAGAGGATTCTTCTGCGGTTGCGGAATTGTTCTGGACAACCTCGGAAATCCTTGTGATTCCTGCGTCTGCCTGCTCCATGGCTTCTACCTGAAGCTGGGAAGATTCGCTGAGTGCCTTGGAACTCTCTGCAATGGATTGGATGGATGCTACAACATTGCTCAATACTTCAGAGGCCTTTAAGGCTGCTTTGTTACCGTTATCTACCTCGATAAGGGAATTCTCAATCAATTCCTTGGTGTTGACCGCCGAATTGGCACTCTGTTCTGCAAGGGTACGGATCTGATCGGCAACAACCGCAAAGCCTTTGCCGGCCTCGCCAGCTCTCGCCGCTTCGATGGCTGCATTTAAGGAAAGAAGATTGGTCTGGCTTGCGATATTTTCAATCTCGGCGATAATCTGTTCGATCTTCTGTGATGTCTCGCTGATACCATTCATGGCGGCCATCATGACTTCCATCTCGGCACGGCTTTCTTCTGCCTCGGCAGCACACTGTTTTGCCATCTCATAGGCGGCGTTTACTTCTTCGAGATTATGCTCTACGGTGGAAGTAATCTGATCCATGGTAGCCTGCATCTCTTCTACGGAAGCTGCCTGATCGGTAGCACCCTCGGCAAGTGCCTGTGCGCCTTCGGCGAGATTGCCTGCACCGGCAGATACCATCTCAGATGCATTGCGTACATCGGAAAGAGCAGAGGACATATGTGTGTATAATTGGCGGACAGATACAAGCAGGCCGTTGAATTCCCCAACGTATTCCTCTTCACAGGAACTTGTGATATTGAAGTTGCCGTTGGCCATTTCATCTAACAGATGTTCAAGATCTGCAATGATCTTTTGAAGCTTGGATGTGGTTGAACCAACTGCTTTTATCATGTCACCGACCTCGTCATCTTTATCGTAAGTCGGAAATGGAGAGGAAACATCTCCACTTTCAAAGGTTACCATTCGATCACCGAGATCCTTAAGAGGATCGGAGATACCTTTGGCAATGGCTCTGCCGATCGCATTTTGGCCTACCATAAATAACGAAAGAAGTCAACAAATTGCAAGCTTTTCAATTGAAAACGGATCAAAAATCGAGTATACTATATCTCCAATTTGCACTTACAGCCAACTGCAGAATACCTTTAGAATATTCAAAAGGATGATATATGCTGGCTGGTATGTGAGGGTGCTTTGTGGGCGGTAATCAATAATAAGGACAGGAAAAGGAGGGTTGTATGGGACAGGCGAAGCAGAAAGATTGTGGCGGGCGTGTGTATGGAGTGTCGGCAGAGGCAGAGGAGCAGTATCTTTCGAAAACTATTGCGCTTGCACAGAGAAATCTGGAACGTGAGAAGAGACGGGTTATACAATTAAACGGTGATATAGAAGATATTATGCAGCATGTGAACAGCACCGGGGATAAGGAGGGGCTATTTCTCTGGAACAACGCAAAGGCACAGCTAAAGGAAGCGATGAATAACATCTCGCGCCATGAAAAAGCAAGAAAAAAGCCGTATTTTGGGCGGATAGACTTTTGTGACAGCCAGGGAAATCAGGAAGAATCCTACTACATAGGAAGAGTCGGAATCGCAAACGAGAATATGGAGCCTGCCGTTATTGATTGGAGAACACCGGTGGCTTCCGTGTATTATGAGAATGCGATGGGAAAGGGTTCCTATACGGTAAGCACGGAGGGAACCTTCGAGATTGAGCTGAAAAGAAAACGAAGCTATGAGATAGAAAATGACCGGTTAAAGGATTTTTACGATCTGGATGTGGTCGCGAATGATGAACTTTTGACAAAGTATCTGTCTAAGAATAAGACAGAGGTACTGGGAGAAATCATTGCGACAATCCAAAAGGAGCAGAATCGCATCATCCGGAGGTCACCAAAGACAAACATGATTGTGCAGGGGGCGGCAGGATCCGGAAAGACAACTGTTGCAATGCATCGAATCTCATATATCTTATATAATTATGAATCCCAATTCCGGCCGGAGGATTTCTATATAATAGGAAGCAATCGTATTTTGCTCAATTACATCACGAGTGTCCTGCCGGAACTCGATGTCTATGGTGCGCGGCAGATGACTATGGAACAACTCTTTATCCGCCTGCTGTATGAAGATTGGGATGAACATAAATACTGTGTACATGATGTGGATAAAAATGATGCACGGAATAGCATTAAGGGAAAGATGCAGTGGTTTTGTGAACTTGAGGAATTCTGCCGCAGATATGAACAAAAAAATATACCGGATGAACCTGTCTATATGGACAAGACAGGCGTGTTGCTTGTGGGAACAGGGCTGATACATTCGTATCTGGAATCGACACCGCTTATGTCTATGCAGAGCAAACGGCTGATGTTAAATGAAATTCTCTATTCCAAATATGAGAACGAAATTCTGGGAAAAAACATTTCTTTTACACCGGAAGAAAAGAAAGAGATGGAAAAGAAATATCGTACATATTACGGAAAAGATGAGTGGAAAGGATCTGTTTTTGAACTGTACCGGGAGTTCTTATTACAGCAGAAACAAAGAGGCTTCGATATTGACACGGCAGAGAATTCCTTTGATGTCTACGATCTTGCTGCTCTTGCATACCTGTACAAGCGGATCAAGGAGATCGATCCGGTCCGGGAGGCAACACATGTGATCATTGATGAGGCACAGGATTTCGGGATAATGGCATATGCCGCACTGAATTACTGTATGAGAGGATGCACCTACACGATCATGGGTGACACTTCCCAGAACATTCATTTTGAGTATGGTCTAAACGATTGGGAAGAATTAAAAAAACTGATGCTTACAGGCACATATGATAAGTTTTGCCTGCTTCGCAAAAGCTACCGGAATACGGTTGAGATTGCAAATTTTGCGACGGAAATTCTGCGTCACGGGGATTTTGCCATTTATCCCGTCGAGCCGATTATCCGGCATGGCAAAGATGTGAAGATTGAGCAGAGAAGTGACAGGGTATCATTGATAAAGGCGTGTGCAGATACAATCATTAAGTGGCAGCAAACCGGGTATGAAACTTTGGCGGTCATCTGCAGGGATGATGAGGAGGCAAGGCAGGTTTCCACGGAACTGGGCCAATATGTTGCGGTAAAAGACATCACAGGGGATACTGCAGATTTTGTAAGTGGAGTGATGGTACTATCTGTTGCATACACAAAGGGTCTTGAATTCGATGCTGTTCTGATATTTGACCCATCGGAGAAAAAGTATCCGCAGGATAATGGACACACCAAGATGCTTTATGTGTCAGCAACGCGTGCCTTGCATGAACTGGCGGTTTTTTATCAGGGGACATTGTCATCCTTAATTGCAACACATGTACCTGAGAAAAAGCATCTGGAAGAGTTCGAAACAGACTCGGACGAGGAAGAAGAAAAGGGGCAGACATTTACGGCGAAGGAACTGCTCGAACAGCAAAAGGCGGATGGAAGCCGTGAGATGGATCAAAGAAATTATATCGGACCGAAACGTATTGCTGTCGCGGCTGCTACGGCTGCAAATAATAGCATCCGGACGGAAAACAAACAGGAACCGGTTGTGCCGGTGACAGCCAGAATTAATGAGTCGCCATATCAATATGGGGAGCAGCCGGATAACAGGGAGCTTGTTGTAAAAGGTCATACCAGACCGGATACTTCTGTCCGCTGGGTAAAAAAGTCTAAGACTTCGTTGGCTGTAACCAGCAGGTATGGGGTGCTTACCATCACACCGGTCAATGAGTTGTGCGTACACATTGCTTTCTCAAGGAGTGCAGCAGAAGAAAAGGTGGCTGCCGGGGAACATCGCGTGAGATGGACAGCAAAAGAGTCTCCATCCGTGGTGGAGGTTGCAACGGAACGTCTGATTGTCCATATCAATAAGAAGGATGGATCCCTGCAGTTTTTAACTACTGATAAAACGCCTCTTCTCAGTGAGAAGCCTGCGGAACCCAGATTATTGGAAGATAACAGGACATGGAATTTTTTTGCATTTGATAAAAACGAAAAGCTTAAGGCAAAAGGAATTCTTGCAACAGATCTGATGGATCTGGACAAGAAAGCAAGATATATTTCCTTTGGCGGCAAGCAGCTTCGTAAGCCGCTTGTGCTTTCTAAAAAGGGATATGCGCTTGCAATTGATTCAGACCAGACAGTTATGTTTTGCGGAATTCCGATGTATGGTCCATATATTTACACCGAGGGCAGGGCACAGATAAGTTACTACTTCCTGTATGGTGGGGACCATGCAAAAAATATCGAATTGTATGGACAGCTATAGAAAAACTGACATACAATCAGGCAAGTTTTCCTCCTATTTTGGGTAAAATGCATCTTGTAGAAAGCCTGTTTTTACATTATGATTGGACTGCTGGTTTTATAGGAGGAAAGATATATGAAATACGTAAAGCAATTTGGCATCATACTTGCCATTTCGTTCATTGGTGAGCTTGCTCACTACCTGATTCCGCTCCCGGTTCCGGCAAGTATATATGGGCTTGTACTTATGCTGGTTCTTTTGGGGAGTAAGGCACTTAAGGTGGAGGATGTTAAGGATACGGCAACTTTTCTGATCGAGATTATGCCGATGATGTTTATTCCGGCAGCGGTCGGACTTATGAATTCCTGGGATATGATACAATCACGTATTATTCCGTATACAATCACAACAATTGTATCCTTAGTCTGTGTGATGCTTGTATCCGGAAGAGTGACTCAGTGGATCATCAAAAAGGAGAGAAAGTCATGAGCTTTATTGAGGAATCTGTTTATTTTGGGATTATCCTTAGTCTATTAGCATACGGACTTGGAGTATTAATTAAATCTAAGTTTAAAAAAGCAATCTTTAATCCGCTTCTTATATCAATCGCAATTACCATCGCGGTTCTTGTAGTGTCAGACATAGATTATGAGACCTACAATGAAGGGGCAAATATTTTGACATGGCTGCTTACTCCGGCGACAGTATGCCTGGCTGTTCCTTTATATGAAAAGATCAGTCTGCTGAGAGACAACTGGAAAGCAATCTTTGCAGGGATTACCACAGGGGTGCTGACAAGTCTTGTATGCATTCTGCTTATGGCGATACTGTTTGGATTTTCACATGAGGAGTATGTGACGTTTCTGCCAAAGTCTATCACCACAGCAATCGGAATCGGGGTATCCGAAGAAATGGGTGGATACACGGAACTGACGGCAGCAATAATCATCATCACCGGTGTTGTAGGAAATGTGATTGCACCATTTATCTGCAAGGTTGGAAAGATTACAGAGCCGATTGCGAAAGGAATTGCAATCGGAACGTCTGCGCATGCGGTTGGAACGGCAAGGGCACTTGAAATGGGTGAGACAGAAGGAGCGATGAGCAGTCTGTCAATTGGTGTTGCAGGGATACTGACCGTAATCGGGGCGAGCATTTTTGCACAGTTTATGTAAGGATGACTATTCAGAAGGCTATAGAAATCGTATAGTTTTACGGATATATGAGTATGGTAAAAGCGGGAAATGGTAAATAATAGAAGGAGGGGATTTTATGGAAGTGATGCGAAACCAAAAGAAGAGAGAAGAATACAGGGCACGCGCCAAGGCACTTGTGGAACAGATGACGCTGGAGGAGAAAGTGTCGCAAACACTGTATCAGTCACCGGCAATCGAACGGTTGGGAATCAAGGCATATAACTGGTGGAATGAAGCCCTGCATGGAGTTGCACGTGCAGGCACAGCAACCGTTTTTCCACAGGCAATCGGTATGGCTGCAACGTTTGACGAAAATCTGCTTGAGAGGGTCGGGGATGCAGTCTCCACGGAGGCAAGAGCAAAGTTTAACATGCAGCAGCGGGGAGGAGATTTCGATATCTATAAGGGACTTACAATGTGGGCACCGAATATCAATATCTTCCGCGATCCCAGATGGGGAAGAGGACACGAGACATTCGGGGAAGATCCTTATCTGACCAGCCGGCTCGGAGTGCGTTATATTGAAGGCTTGCAGGGACATGATGAAAATTATCTGAAGGTGGCAGCCTGTGCCAAGCATTTTGCGGTACATAGCGGACCTGAGAGCCTGCGCCACTCGTTTGATGCGGTCGTCAGTAAAAAGGATCTTGGTGAGACTTATCTTCCGGCTTTTGAAGCCTGCGTAAAAGAGGCAAAGGTTGAGACTGTCATGGGTGCTTACAACCGGACAAATGGAGAGCCGTGCTGTGGAAGTTACCATTTACTTACCGAATTGCTCCGCAATACATGGGGCTTTGCAGGACATGTTACTTCAGATTGCGGGGCAATCAAGGATTTTCATGAGCATCATATGGTGACATCAAATCCGGTGGAGTCGGTGGCACTTGCAATGAACAGCGGGTGTGACTTAAACTGTGGGAATCTGTACCTCTATCTGAAACAAGCGGTAGAGCAGGGACTCGTAAAGGAGGAGTGCATTGACGAGGCGGTTACGAGACTTCTGACTTCGAGAATGATGCTTGGAGCATTCGAGAAAACGGGGAATAACCCGTATGACGCAATCCCGTATACAATTGTGGATTCACCGGAAATGCGACAGCTGAATCTCTCTGTCAGCGAGCAGTCAATCGTTCTCTTAAAGAACAATAATCACATTCTGCCACTTGACAAGACAAAGCTTCACACGATTGGTGTGATTGGACCGAACGCCAACAGCCGCAATGCACTGATTGGAAATTACGAGGGGACGGCATCCCGTTATGTAACAGTCTTAGAGGGAATCATGGACTATGTAGGGGATGATGTGCGGGTACTCTATTCGGAGGGCTGCCATCTATACAAGGATAGGACCAGCGGACTTGCCATGAGAAATGACCGCGAAGCGGAGGTGCGGGGCGTCTGCGAGGAGAGCGATGTCGTTATTGCTGTGATGGGGCTGGACGCAACACTCGAAGGAGAAGAGGGCGATGCCGGCAATGAATACGGAAGCGGAGACAAACCAAACCTGAACCTTCCCGGATTACAGCACGATATTTTAAAGGTGGCAAAGGAGAGTAACAAGCCGGTAATCCTTGTTCTGCTGTCCGGCAGCGCAATGAGTATTGCATGGGAGGAAGATCAACTTGATGCAATTATCGAGGGCTGGTATCCGGGGGCACAAGGAGGAAATGCAATCGCAAGGATTTTATTCGGGGAAGCGAACCCTCAGGGCAAGCTTCCGGTTACGTTTTATCGTTCTACGGAGGAACTCCCTGCTTTTGAAGAATACTCTATGTGGGGAAGAACCTATCGTTATATGGAGAATGAGGCGTTGTTCCCATTTGGATTCGGACTATCTTACACGACTTTTAGCTATGGCAATGCCAAACTTCTGTCAGAGACGTTTGAGGATGGCCAGGAAATCCGTTGTAAGATATGTGTGAAGAATACCGGTGGTATGAAAGGGATTGAAACTATACAGACTTATATCGGGGCAGAACTTGAAGGCGCACCGAACCCGCAACTGAAGAGGATTGATAAGGTTTCCCTTTTGGCAGGAGAGGAAAAGACGATAGAGATTTCCTTAAAAAAGGAACTTTTCATGCTCTGCAATGAAGCCGGCGAAAAAGTTTTAAATCCGGGTGTATATCATATCTATATTGGTGGAAGCCAGCCGGATGCAAGAAGTAGAAAATTGACCGGACAGGATGTTTTGCATTTTATCGTTCGTTTGTAACCCTACTGCATTAACTTCGTGGTCGCTGCCGAATGCGAAGCATGAACCTGTCTTGCATTGTGGCATAAACTGTGATAATATATGATTATCTGTTTGAGACAGATAGATGTGATCCCGTGTGTCGTATGCGGATTGAATAAACAGGGAGAGGTGAAAGAATGAGAAGATAATCGACTTTTGTATAACATGACACGGTTATTTTGCAGTAGGCAGTGTTTACTGTTTGTTCATGTTGCCAAAAGTGGATTGGATTCTCATTTCCTCTCTCTTTTTTGCACCCTTTTTTGATTGATATTATGATTTTGAGGAATATTGGGAATTTGGAATCGTTTGGCAACAGATGGTTCCTTTTTTTGCGGTAGTAAATATAAGGGGAATCGGTTGAGATCAAAGGGGGGAATGCATATATGGCACAAATTAATGTTACGAATCTGACATTTGGTTACGAGGGAAGTTTTGACTTCGTATTTGAAAATGTATCTTTTTCGATGGATACAAATTGGAAATTGGGCTTTATTGGAAGGAATGGAAAAGGTAAGACAACCTTTTTGAACCTGCTTCTGGGAAAGTACGAATATACGGGGACAATCAGTTCAACGACAGTGTTTGACTATTTTCCTTATCCGGTCACACAGGAACAGATGACCCGGTGCGCTGGTGAATTTGCCGGGGAATTAAAAAGCGGATGCGAGGAATGGCGTGTCATTTGTGAGCTGGATAAACTGCATGCATCTGCAGAACTTTTGTATCGCCCATTCGCAAGTCTAAGCCATGGAGAGCGCACAAAAGTACTGCTTGCGGTGCTTTTCTCAGGGGAGAATGATTTCCTGCTGATCGATGAACCGACAAATCATCTGGATCAGGAATCACGTGAGGTTGTAAAAGCATATCTTGCAACAAAGAAAGGATTTATTCTTGTCTCCCATGACCGTGATATGTTAGATGCCTGCATCGACCATGTCCTGGTTCTAAACCGAAAGAGCATCGAAATCCAGGCGGGAAATTTTTCAAGCTGGTGGGAGAATAAAATGCGCCGCGATAATTTTGAGCGCATGGAGAATGAAAAACACTTAAAGGAGATTGCGAACTTAAGGAAAGCGGCAGACCAAAGCAGAAGATGGGCGGACAAGAATGAAAGCACAAAGATTGGCTTTGATCCGGTCAGGGAACATGACCGCTGTCTGGATACCCGGGCTTATATCGGTGCAAAGACCAAGAAGATGCAGGCGAGGGTAAAACAGTATGAGAACCGGATTTCAGGTGAGATTGAGGCGAAGGAGGGGCTGCTTTTGGATATTGAGACTCCGGCGGAACTGAAGCTATATCCGTTAGAGTATCACAAAGAGAGGTTGATCTGGGCGAAGGCTTGTTCGATTGGCTATGACCCGGATAAAAATATTATAACCGATTTTTCCATGGAACTTGTGCAGGGAGAGCGTGTCTTTTTACATGGAGAGAATGGCTGCGGTAAGTCAACACTTATAAAGGCAATCCTTGCACAAAATAAAACAGCATCGGATAAATCAGAAGAATGCGCACAAAATAATCCAATCATAAGAAGTGGAACTCTGGATGTCGCATCCGGGCTTGTGATTTCTTATATTAATCAGGATACTTCATTCCTAAGAGGCAGCCTGTCTGTTTTTTGTAAGGAGAAGCATCTGGATGAGAGCCTTTTGCTTGCACTGCTCCGCCAGCTGGATATGGAGCGGATGCAGTTTTGCAAGCCAATAGAGGACTTCTCGGAAGGACAGAAGAAAAAGGTCTTGATTGCTGCAAGCCTTATCACTCCGGCTCACTTATATATCTGGGACGAACCGCTTAACTATATCGATGTTTTTTCCAGAATGCAGATTGAGAATCTGATCTTAAAGTATCGCCCTACGATGCTATTGGTCGATCATGACGTCTGCTTCCGCAAGAAGATTGCAACAAGAGTGATCGAGTGGTAATATAGTAATGTATGTTATACAGAAAGACGAGGAAATAAAATGGACGAAAAGAAGCTTATAAAACAGGAAAGACTAACCGGCGAGCGGGCTTTGTTTGGCAGTCATCATATAAAAGTAGTGGATTCCATTTTTGAGGATGGTGAGTCTCCGCTGAAGGAGAGCAGTGATATTGAGGTGGAGGGCAGCATGTTCCGCTGGAAATATCCTCTGTGGTATTGCAAGGACGTTAAGACCACAGACTGCTACTGGTTTAATATGGCTCGTGCCGGAGTGTGGTATACAGACAATATAGAGGTGAAGAATGCCCTTATTGAGGCACCGAAGAACTTCCGGCGCTGCAATGGCCTGACACTCGACAATGTAACCTTTACGGATGCAGAGGAGACCCTGTGGAACTGCAGCGATGTAAAGATTAATCGTGTAAGCGCAAAGGGCGATTATTTTGCTATGAATTGCAGTAATCTGGAATTGAATGATTTTTCACTTGTCGGCAATTATTCTTTTGACGGAGTGCGCAATATGACCGTCCGCAATTCCAAGCTGCTTAGCAAGGATGCGTTCTGGAACAGCGAAAACGTCACCGTATATGATTCTTTCATCTCCGGCGAGTACTTAGGCTGGAATGCAAAGAACCTGACCTTGATCAATTGTACCATCGAAAGTCTTCAGGGCATGTGTTACATCGACAATCTTGTGATGAAGAACTGCAAACTCATCAACACAACACTTGCATTTGAGTATTCTACCTGCGATGTGCAGATCAACGGAAAGGTCGACAGTGTTATCAATCCGACATCCGGTACGATCACTGCAGGCGAAATCGGAGAACTTATCATGGAGAGGGACAAAATCGATCCTTCCAAGACTATCATAACCGTCACCGGAGCAAACTAATCAATAACAGCCAGCCATAAAGCATATGTGCATTCTGCTGACAAGAGTATCTCCTATTTTACACTTCACCTTTTGAGAAAAGCAATTCCACTAAAAATTATGAAATTCTAATCCAACCGGCCGGCGGTTTAGTTATAAGTTTTGTCTTCTAAAGGTTTGAACACTCCTGCCCGGCTGTTCGCGGTAGACGGACTTTTCTTCCGAGGTCTTTCGTGTCTCCCTTGGCGGGCGTGCCGAGCAAAATGGGAGCATGCCCCGACTGTCTGAGCTTACCATGTCAATATAGAGAACGTGTATAGCGCGAGTTTTGAGGGGCATGCTCCTAATAACAACTTTGTGAGGCCGCCCGCTTAGGGAGACTAGGAAGGCCGACAGAAAAGTTCGCCTACCGTGAGACAGTCGGACTTGGAGTGTCAAAGCCAATAGAAGACACAACCCTATCACCGCCGGAACGGTTGGAAGAATTTCTACAATTTTTGTGGAATTGCTTTTCTCAAAAGGTGAAGTGTAAAAGGATAAACATTTGTACAGCAGAATGCAGTGCAGCTGTTGGGGCTGGCGAATAGATGATATGAGATGAGGAGAGAAGTATTTTGAAGTATAATTTTGATGAACCGACAGATAGAACAAAGATTTATTCTCTGAAGTGGGATGTCGAGAAAAACGAACTTCCGATGTGGGTGGCTGACATGGACTTTAAGGCTGCGCCGCAGATCATTGCAGCAATGCAGGAACGGCTGGACAATGGAACCTTTGGATATTCGATTGTGCCAGATGAATGGAGCGAAGCATATAGGAACTGGTGGGGCAGACGCCACGGATTCTGGATGGAGAAAGAATGGCTGATCTTTTGCACAGGTGTAGTGCCTGCAATTTCAAGCATCGTGCGGAAAATTACCACCCCGAATGAAAACGTGCTGATCCAGACACCGGTATACAATATTTTCTTTAATTCAATTATCAATAACGGCTGCCGGGTATTAGAGAGCCCTCTGCGCTATGAAGATGGGGTATACGAAATTGATTTTACAGACCTTGAAGAAAAGCTCTCCGATCCACAGACAACACTTATGATCTTGTGTAATCCACACAATCCGATCGGAAAAATCTGGGATAGGGAAACGCTTGCACATATCGGAGAATTGTGCAAAAAACATCATGTTACGGTAATTGCGGATGAAATCCACTGTGATCTTACGAAGCCGGGGCTGAAATATACACCGTTCGCATCGGTTTCGGATACCTGCAGGGAAATCAGTATTACCTGCATTGCACCGACAAAGACATTTAATCTGGCAGGACTTCAGACGGCGGCAGTATGCGTGCCGGATCCGCAGCTTCGTCACAAGGTGTGGAGAGGGCTTAACACCGATGAAGTGGCAGAACCGAATGCATTTGCAATGGCAGCAACGATCGCTGCGTTTGAACAGGGCGAGGAATGGCTGGAAGAACTTCGTACCTATATCTGGGAGAATCGTCATATGGTTGAAACCTTTGTAGAAAAGGAACTCCCGGAGATAAAGGTTGTAGCTGGTGAAGCAACATATCTGCTGTGGCTTGACTGTAGCGCACTTTTGACCAGAGCGGGCGGATTTCTCGGAATTACAGATTCTGTTGCCCTTGCCGGGTATATCCGCAAATGCACGGGGCTGTATCTTTCTGACGGGTTGGAGTATGGCGAGAGCGGAAAATGCTTCTTAAGGATGAATATTGCATGTCAGAGCAGGAAGGTTGCCGACGGATTGGAACGTCTTAAGATGGCACTTGCTGGAAATGACAGAAAATGACTGGCTTTTTTGTGCGTTGATTGCAAAAAAGCGTGAAAACATATATAATTAAGATATGAATTTAGGACTATAAAGTGCGGATGGTGAAAGGGGTACTGCATGTCGGCGAAGAACTATACATTTGAACAACTGTGTGAAGCAATCCGTGCGTTCTCTTCCTGTATGGATGATTATCTGTTTGTGCTGGATATGGAACGGGATACTTACTATATTTCTGAGCAGGCAGCCGAGCGGTTTTGCATGCCATCCAATTTCTTTGACAATGCGACTGCCACCTACGCGCTTTTTGTACATCCGGAAGACATTGGCAGGTTATCCGAGGATCTAGAAAGGATGATTTCCGGGGAACAGGATCAGCATAATATTACCTACCGGTGGCTGGATAAGAATCATGAACCAATCTGGATCAATTGCAGGGGAAGAATTCTTTGCGAGAATGATCATCCGAAATACATGATCGGATGTGTAAACGAAGTGGGACGCAAACCGCTTGCAGATAATGTCAGTGGCTTGTTGGAGAGTATTGCGATCGAGAATATCCTGAATGCGTATGGAAATACACACAGGGAGGGATTTATTCTTCGGATCGGTATTGATGATTTTAAAGATATCAATGCCAGAAAAGGGATAGAGTATGGTGACTATATTCTGCACGGAGTTGAAAAATGTATTGAGAAGGCATTGATTCCGGGACAGAAGGTGTTTCGAATCTTGGCGGACGGTTACCTGATCACGGATTTTGAGCAGGGAAGCAGACTTGAAGCAATGCATCTGTACCGGAGAATCCGGTGTGCAATTGATGAATTTATCGCATCGGACTGTTATGAGGCAGTGTATACAATCTCCGGAGGCATCCTGTTATATGGGGAACTTGAAAACCCTAGTTATGAAGAGGTCATGCGGTTGTCGCAGTTCGCGCTTGGCGAAGCCAAAAAGCGTGGTAAGAATCAGGCATATGTATTTGCACCGGAGGATTACAAGAAATATCTTAGAAATAAAGAGATACTGCGCTTTGCAAGACAGGCGGTTGAGGATGAGTTCGAGGGGTTTGAACTGTTCTTTCAGCCGATTGTCCATGCAGACAGCGGTAAGCTTTATGCGGCGGAAGCGTTATTAAGGTTCCAGCTGCCAAGCGGAGAACGGATTTCTCCGGTTGAGTTTATACCGGTGCTCGAGGAGAGCGGACTTATCATTCCGGTGGGACGCTGGGTGTTAGATCAGGCGATTCTTATGTGTTTAAGAGTACAACAGTTTATTCCGGAGTTCAGAATCAGCATCAATTTGTCCTATATCCAGATATTAAAAAGTTCCATTACGGATGAAATCTATGAGCACATAAGGCAGTCCGGAGTGGCACCTGAGAGTCTGATTGTGGAAATCACAGAGAGTGGTTATCTTGAGAACACACCATCTGTCCGTAAAGTATGGGAGCACCTGAAAGATTTTGGAGTATCTATTGCGATTGATGATTTTGGAACGGGCTATTCCAACCTTCAGAGCATTGGTAATCTGACTCCGCATGTTGTCAAATTAGATCGTGGCTTTACCATGAAGGCACTGCATAGTGATTATGAGAACCGTATCATGCGTCACATCATTGAGATGGTGCATAGCATCAACTTAAAGATCTGTATTGAAGGAATTGAGACAGAAGAGGAATTGACAAAAATTAAGAAATTAAATCCAGATTTTATACAAGGATACTTTTTTGGCAAGCCATGCCAGAGAGAAGTATTTGAGCAGGAGTATGTATGCATTGCATAGATCTCTTACGATAGGAAAAGAATGTAACTATAAAAATTCCGCAGAAAATATCTGCGGAATTTTTTAAAATCATGGATTATTTCATAGAAAGGATGAAATCCTTTAGGGCAGAGAAACTTTCTTTACTGATGACATGCTCGATCCGGCAGGCATCTTCAGCAGCAATCTCTTTGGATACGCCAAGCTTTTCCAAAAAGCCGGAGATCATTTCATGACGTTCATAGATCATCTCAGCAATCTGGCGTCCCTCCTCGGTCAGATAGATAAAACCGGCATCGGTGACGGTGATATGGTTCTTCTCCCGGAGATTCTTCATAGCAACGCTTACGCTTGATTTCTTGAAACCGAGCTCGTTGGCAATGTCAACAGAGCGGACAACAGGAAGCTTCTTACTTAATATAAGGATGGTTTCGAGATAATTCTCGGATGATTCGTTTATTTGCATTTTTTTCTCCCAATACATATGTGCGGTATCTGTGTGAAACAGTTACAATTTAATATATTTAGAAGCAGTATAACATAGTAAGTCAAAAAGTTCCAGCATAAAACAAAAATAGGTATACTTGTGTACGTTTATGGAAACTGATATAATACCATTTTGGAAATAATTTACATGAATCTGAGAGGAAAACAAAATGAAAAAGCTGCTGATGTATTTGAAAGATTACAAGCTTGAAGCGGTGATGGCTCCTCTGTTTAAAATGCTTGAGGCATCATTTGAACTGATAGTTCCGCTTGTAATGGCATCAATCATTGACAAGGGAATTGCAAACGCGGACAAACCGTTTATTTTTCGCATGTGCGGAATTCTGATCGTGCTTGCACTGATCGGACTGACCTGTGCTGTTACAGCACAGTATTTTTCTGCAAAGGCCGCGGTAGGTGTGTCAACCAAGCTGCGCCATTCCTTGTTTTCACATGTGGAGACACTTTCATTTGCAGAAATGGATACAATAGGCAATTCAACGCTGATCACGCGGATGACCAGCGATGTCAATCAGGTGCAGTCTGGCGTAAACATGTTGTTGCGATTGTTTTTGAGATCACCATTTATTGTTTTTGGGGCAATGATCATGGCGTTTACGGTTGATGTGAAGGCAGCGCTTGTGTTTGTAGTGACCATACCGTTACTTTCCATTGTAGTGTTTGGCGTTATGGCGCTTACTATGCCGCTGTACAAGAAGGTACAGGGCGGACTTGATGTAGTGTTGGGACATACCCGCGAGAATCTTGCAGGAGCAAGGGTTATCCGGGCGTTTAACAAAGAGGCAGACGAGAGTGCTGCTTTTGAAGAAAGCAATAATTTTCTGACAAACATGCAGGTGGTTGTAGGACGGCTGTCTGCACTGACAAATCCGTTAACTTATATCATTATCAATACTTCTATCATTGCGGTAATCTGGATCGGTGGCAAGCAGGTATATGAAGGTGTTATTACACAGGGTGAGGTTGTTGCGCTGGTAAGTTATATGTCGCAGATACTTGTAGAGCTTGTTAAATTGGCAAACCTGATCATTAACCTGACCAAAAGCTTCGCGTGCGCAAATCGTATTGAGGAAATTTTAAATACAACCTCGACATTGGAGCAGGTGCAGAATGCGTTTGATAAAGATTCCGCAACATGGAATGGCGATGAACGTGTGGTATTTGATCATGTCGGAATGACTTATGCCGGAGCAACGGAGGAGTCTCTTACAGATATTAATCTGAAGGTAAGGGCAGGACAGACTGTCGGCATTATCGGCGGAACTGGTTCCGGAAAATCTTCATTGGTCAATCTTATTCCACGTTTTTATGATGTTTCGTCCGGTGCGCTCTATGTGGATGGTAAGGATGTCCGCGCATATGAACTTACGGAATTACGTGATAAGATAGGTGTTGTTATGCAGAAGGCCGTTCTTTTCTCCGGAAGTATCCGGGAAAATCTCCGATGGGGTAATCCGGATGCAACGGAAGAACAGATGTGGAAGGCTCTTGAAGCTGCACAGGCAGTTGATGTTGTAAAAGGGAAAACAAACGGACTTGATGAGAAAATCGAGGAGGGTGGAAAGAACCTTTCCGGCGGACAGAAGCAGAGACTTACGATTGCAAGAGCTATCGTGAAGGATCCGGATATTTTGATACTAGATGATAGTGCATCGGCACTCGATTTTGCAACGGATGCAAAACTGCGTGCTGCGCTTAAGAATCTTCAGGGACAGAAGACAATATTTATTGTATCGCAGAGAACCTCATCTATCCAGTTTGCGGATCAGATTGTAGTATTGGACGATGGAAAAGCTGTCGGCATCGGAACGCATGAACAACTGCTTGACACATGCGAGGTATACCGCGAGATATATGAGTCCCAGTTTAAGAAGGAGGATTTGGCAAATGAGCACAACCGATAAGAAAAAGAAGCAAGGGCAGATGCAGACCCTTGGAAAAGTATTCGGGTATATGAAAAAATATATTCCTCTTTTAATTTTATCCCTCATATTCGCTGCGGTCAGTGTGGCACTTACACTCTATTTCCCAATTCTGACCGGGCGCGCAATTGACCGGATCATTGATAAGGGGCTGGTAGACTTTGACGGCATACTTTCTATTCTGACCAAAGCAGGTATCATTGCGCTGATTACAGGTGTTGCACAGTGGCTGATGAACACCTGCAATAACCGTATGACATACGGAATTGTAAGAGACATCCGTACGGATGCGTTTGATAAGCTGGAAAAGCTTCCACTTTCTTATATAGACAGTCATTCCCACGGCGATATGGTAAGCCGTATCATCGCGGATGTAGATACTTTTGCGGATGGTCTTTTGATGGGATTTACACAGTTGTTCTCCGGTGTTGCAACGATCATCGGAACGCTGATCTTTATGCTCACGATCAATGTAAAGATCACGCTTGTTGTAGTGTTAATCACTCCGGTTTCTCTGTTTGTTGCAAGTTTTATCGCTAATAAGACCTATTCCATGTTTCAGCTACAGTCCAAGACAAGGGGAGAACAGACAGCACTGATTGAGGAAATGATTGGAAACCAGAAGGTGGTTCAGGCGTTTAACCATGAAGATGAGGCATTGGAACAGTTTGATGAGATTAACGGAAGACTGCAGAAATATTCCCTTCGTGCAATCTTTTTCTCAAGCCTTACCAATCCGTGTACGAGATTTGTAAACAGTCTGGTGTATGCGGGAGTTGGAATCACAGGTGCGTTATCAGCAATTACTGGTGCAGGAATTACCATTGGACAGTTATCCTGCTTCCTGACCTACGCAAATCAGTACACGAAGCCTTTCAATGAGATTTCAGGTGTTATCACAGAGCTCCAGAATGCTCTTGCATGTGCGGCGCGTATTTTTGAGCTTATTGAGGAACCGGCAGAGATGCCGGATGCGCCGGATGCAATAGAGCTTTCACAGGCTGATGGACGCGTGGATATTGAGGCTGTGTCATTTTCTTATGTTCCACAGCAGCATCTGATTGAAGATTTTAATCTTCATGTAACGCCGGGACAGAGGGTGGCAATCGTCGGACCGACAGGATGCGGAAAAACAACACTTATCAATCTGCTGATGCGTTTTTACGATGTCAACAGTGGCACAATCTCTGTCAGCGGTACGGACATTATGCAGATGACCAGAAGCAGCCTTAGGAGAAATTATGGCATGGTTCTGCAGGAAACCTGGCTTAAACGGGGAACCGTCCGTGACAATATCATCATGGGAAAGCCGGATGCTACGGATGAAGAAATACTTGCAGCGGCAAAGGCATCACATGCACACAGTTTTATCAAGAGATTGCCGAATGGATATGATACCATGATCACAGAGGATGGAGGAAATCTGTCCCAGGGACAGAAACAGCTGCTTTGCATTACACGTGTAATGTTGTGCTTACCTCCGATGCTGATTTTGGATGAGGCAACCTCCTCTATTGATACAAGAACGGAAATCCGGATTCAGAAAGCGTTCCTTACAATGATGAAGGGAAGAACAAGCTTTATTGTTGCCCATCGTCTGTCAACGATCCGTGAATCCGATATAATTCTTGTCATGAAAGATGGAAAGATCATTGAGCAGGGAGATCATGACAGCCTGATCAAAAAAGGCGGTTTTTACGCAAATCTATATAACAGCCAGTTCGCGTAAGAACGGTATTTCCGGCAACTTAAAAGGCGCAAGAATAACTTAATTTGCCCTTAAGAAAAAATCAAGTTTGTGTTCATAAATTGTTCATAAATATACGATTGAATATATAATATAAGATAAATATGTAACAGGAAATTTCAGGGAACACAGACAGCGTGTTTTCGGTGGCGGCTCCTTCGTGAGCGCTGATTAGGAGGAAAAAGAATGAAGAAGATGTGGCTTAGGAAAACATTTTCCCTCGCACTTGTTGCGGGCATGACGCTCTCATTGATCGCATGCGGCGGCAAGGACAACTCAGATGGCAAGGGTGACTCGGGAAAGAAAGACAACACAACGGACGCAAGTTCAAGCGCAGCACATTATTTCCGTGCGGATTATCTCGGAGATCTTCCAGATACTTTTCGCAAGAGTTCCGGCAATATGACAATGTTCCGCGGAGACAAGATTTTTTATTCTGCATACAATGATGATTATTCCGAGCAGACAGTCTATGCGTTAGATGTTCTGACGGGAGAGAATACACAGTATTTTACGACTGCATCCGATAGCGGAACGGCAGATATCTATGCTGAGACCTCATCTTTTAATCAGTTTTGTGCGGATGCGGAAGGCAATCTGTATGTACTGCTTAATACCTCTCAGATTGACGAGAGCACCATTGACAAGGATAAATATGCCAATGCAACAAAAGAGGATTTTATCAACTATATTTACACAAACTGGGGCTATGACAGCTATGAAGATGCCGAGAAGTATGTAAATGATAACGAAAGCGATATCCTTCAGGGAGGTTATTCTTATGGGGATATGCTTTTACGCTATGAAGCAACGGATGATAATTACATCCGCCATACCTATCTGGCAAAGTATGATACCACAGGTGCAGAGACTTTTAAGAGCGAGATCGTTATGGATAGCACCAATGGCTACTGTGACGCGATCGGAGTAGATGACAAGGGCAATATCTACGTTGCAATGGAAGAGTGGTCTGATGATAATAATGCAAATTATATCACTGCATTGGATCCGACAGGAGCTGTACTTGGCAAGATTGATCTTGGAACAGATTATGTTTCAAGCCTGCTTACCACAACAGATGGCAAGTGCGCATACTTAACATGGTCCGCGGATGGCAATGGATATAATCTTGCACCGATCGATGCGGATACGCTTTCCATCGGTGAGGGACAGAAGATTGGAAGCGGAAGCGTCAATAATGCCATTGTTTTAGATGACCACACGTATCTCTACAGCGGTGATAGCGGATTATATACGTATGATACCAAGACAGAGGAGACAGAGAAGTATCTTACCTGGCTTGATTGCAATCTTTCCAGCAGCAGTGTCAGCAGCTTTAGCATGCTGTCAGACGGAACACTTGCCGTGTATGTCCAGGATTGGACTGCTGATGGATCAAACAGCGATATTGCGATACTGACTGAAATCAGTGAAGAGGAGGCAAAGGCGATCACCCCGATCAATGTTGCATGCTTCTATTCTGATTACAATATGGAGAATGCAGCAATAGCATTTAATAAGAAACATACGGATTACCACATCAATCTGAAAACTTATTATGATTGGAGCAGTGATGTGGAGTATCAGGATGCATTGGATGCATTTATGACGGAGATCGTTTCCGATAGCAGCATTGATGTGGTATGCTTCAATGATTACAGCCAGATGCTCAATTTCGCAGCAAAGGGATTGCTGATAGATATGAACAGTGTACTTGCAGGTGATTCCGACCTTAGCGCAGATAAGATCCTGCCAAATATCATCAATGCATGTACTTATGATGGCAAGCTGGTTGCACTGCCGAGCTCTTTCAGTGTCAACACGCTGGTTGGTAAGGTATCCGATGTCGGAACAGAGCCGGGATGGACATTTGCCGATATGAAGAAGCTGTATGAGTCTAAGGAGCCTGGTACCCAGCTTTTGAGCTACACCTCAAGAGATGATGCATTCAGTACCTTCATCAGCCTCGGATACAGTGAATTTATCGACCTTGAGAATAAGACCTGCAACTTTAATAATGATGATTTCGTAAACGTACTTGAGCTGGTTGGTCTGTTCCCGGAGGAATACACCTACGATGAGGACAATGACGAGACAGATCTTATGAATCAAGGTAAGATCCTGCTTTACCAGACAGATCTTCCGAATTTCTCACAGATGCAGATGCTTGCAACTATCTTTGGAGATGATCTGACTTACATCGGATACCCGACATCTTCCGGCAACGGAACGATGATGAACCTTAATAACCTCACTGGTATTACCAAATACTGCGAGCATACAGACATGGCGTGGGAGTTCTTACGTCAGCTCTATCTGCCGTCTGATAATAATTATTACGATGCTAGTTATTATAATGGTTCTATTCTGATTTCTGAGTTTGACAAGTTCTTTGCAGATGCAACAAAGAAGGAGAACTATGAAGGCTCAAGCTGGGGCTGGGGCAATTTCACAACTGATCTTCATGCGCCTAGCCAGGAAGAAGTAGATACTGTAAAGAATATTATCTTAGACAGCACCGCGGTAAACGGCGCGGTATCTACCGGTGTGTTAAATATCATCAAGGAAGAAGCTTCTGCGTACTTCTCTGGACAGAAGACTGCAAAAGATGTTGCAGCAATCATCCAGAGCCGTATCGAGATTTATTTGAGCGAGACAATGTAGTATGAAAAGAAAGAAAAGATTCCCCGTGGCCGGCGCCTTCTTGGCGCCGAGCGTAATCGGGGTACTATTATTTTTTGTATTGCCGTTTTTCGTAGTTATCTATTATTCCTTTGTGGATAACCCGATTTCTTTACAATTTGTTGGATTGGAAAACTATACGAATGTGATTGCGAACACAGCATTCCGGACAGCGGTAAAAAACACATTGGTATTTTCTGTCATTGCAGTTCCGCTTGCAGTGATTCTTGGACTTTTGCTGGCATTGTTGCTAGATGTAAAAATACCGTTTCGAAGTTTCCTGCGAAGCAGTTTTCTGACACCTCTTATGGTTCCGATTGCTTCTATTGTATTGATTTTTCAGGTATTGTTTGACTACAACGGCGTAATCAACAATATATTGGCAAATTGGACGGATACGAGAACCGACTGGCTGAAGTCATCCTCGGGAATATTTGTAATTATTCTGTTGTTCCTGTGGAAGAATCTGGGATACAACATGATCCTGTTTTTATCGGCACTTGGAAATGTTCCATCGGATATCGTGGAGGTTGCAGAGCTTGATGGTGCAGGGGCATTCCGGGTTTTCTGGCATGTAAAGCTCCGTTATTTATCCCCGATGATCGTTTTTACAACGATTCTTTCAATGATCAACTCCTTTAAGGTATTCCGTGAAATCTATCTCCTTACAGGAGAGTATCCGTTTGGGGCGATGTACATGTTACAGCATTATATGAACAATACATTCTCTTCCGCTGACTATCAGAAGCTGTCAACTGCAGCGATTTATATGTCATTGGTTATGATTGTGATCATCGCAGTCATGCTTGTGGTGGAGAATCATTATGGAAAGGACATGGAAGAAGAATGACGAGACGCAAGAAGAAAAAGCGCATCATTGGCATTGCATGTCGGACCATAATTGCCCTTGTACTTGCAGTGATGTTTTTGACACCGATTATACTTACGGTTGCCAATTCTTTTATGTCCTCTGCTGAAATATCCTCCAACTATGGTGCGATTTTTCAGACAACAGATACGGGCGGTAAAGTATTTATCGGTAAGACGGTCAACTTAAAGCTGATTCCGGATATGGTATCCTTTTCCCAATATGCAACGGTTCTGTTTAAGACTCCGGATTACCTGCTGAAGTTTTGGAACTCTGTTATTCTGGTTGTCCCAATTGTAATCTTTCAGCTTGTGGTAGCGGTTCTCGCGTCCTATGGTTTTACCAGGACAAAGGGGAAAGTCGCGGCGATCATCTTCTTCGTCTATATCATATTGATGATGATGCCAAATCAGGTAACGCTTGTTCCAAACTATCTTGTATTAAAGAAGATGGGACTGCTTGATACGAATTGGTCTATATGGCTTCCTGGTATTTTCTCTCCATTTTCGGTATATCTGATCACGAAGTACATGAAGCGGATACCGGGATCAATCATGGAGGCCGCAAAGATTGATGGGGCGAACGAGTGGCAGCTGTTCTCAAAGATATGTCTGCCAATCAGCAAGAGCATTATTACGACATGTGCCATTTTGGTGTTTATAGATTATTGGAATATGGTAGAGCAACCTTTGCTGTTCTTCTCTGACAGTGACAAATACCCGTTATCCATTTTCTTGTCCAAGATCAATACGATGGATGTGGGACTTGCATTTGCAGTTGCAACGATTTATATGGTTCCAAGCTTACTGCTGTTTTTATACGGTGAGGAGTCTTTGGTAGAGGGTGTTGCATATCAGGGAAGCGTGAAAGGTTGATCGAAAGGTGATAACAATGAAAAACAGAAAAGATACAATAAAAAATATTGCAATCGTATTTTTGGCTATTCTGCTGGTGCTGACGTTTTTCTCAAATACGATTATGAATCGCTCATTGGTTGAAGTAAGTACACAGATGATTTCCGGGGATTCCATCACCTCAAAGGTGCGTGGAAGCGGAACAGCAACCGCAGGGGACACATATGCGGTTTCCATCAATGAGAGCAGAAAGATTGCAACCATCAATGTAAAAACCGGACAGGAGATTGATCAGGGAACGGTATTGTTCACCCTTACTGAGACGGAAAGTGATGAACTGACTACTGCCCAGGATACCCTTCTTTCCACCCAGAGGGATTATGAGCTTGCGGTTTTAGATGCCGGGATTACTCCGGATGAGCGAAAAGCAATTGAAAACGGAACGGATGTATCCCTGACAGAAAAGCAGAATGCCCTGCTTGCAGCGAAAGCAACAATCGATGATGCACAGGACAAAGTCAATGAGCTTACTGCGAAAAAGACATCTCTCGACAATGCAACGGTAGATACATCAGAGGAGACGAAGGCTTACGCGCAGGCGCAAAAGGATCTTGCAGATGCCGAGGTGGATAAGACCAATAAGGAGACTGCATATCAGAATGCAAAGGACCGCTATGATGAACTCAAGGCTGCTTCTTCCGGGGACAGCTCAACTTCCGGTGGCGATATGGATGACAGCCAGCAGGATGCAACCGAGCTTGAGGATGCGAGAAATGAGATGCAGGCAGCATATGAAGCATTTTTGGATGCAACAACTACCTATAATGAATTGAATGCAATCGCAACGCAGGCACAAAAGGATCTTGATGATGCAAAGAATTCAACAGACAATTCAACTGCGTCAAGTGAGGTTGCCGTAAAACTTGAGGCTGCAAACAGAGCACTTGAGCAGGCAACAAACGATTACACCAACTTAAGCAAGAAATATTCTTCTGAGGTAAGCCTTCGCACCCAGTATGAGTCGATTGTTAAGCTTGAGGATAAAGTGGCAAAACTCAAGGAAAATGCCAGCGGAGCTGAGATTACAGCACCAATCAGCGGTACGATCGTGGATATCATGTACACGGCAGGACAGACTACGGCACCGCAGGAGACAGTTATGACCATCCAGCCTCAGAACAAGGCGTATACCTTGCAGTTCTCCGTAACCTCAAATCAGGCAAAGAGAATCAAGGTTGGGGACAATGCAGAAATCATGTACAATTACTATGGCAATGATGTCTCAGCAAAGGTAAGCGGAATGCACCGCGACCCGAACAACCGTGATAATACGATTGTTGTATGTGAATTGTCCGGTGATGTAAATGCCGGCGACAGCTATACGGTTTCCATCGGTGAACAGAGTGCAAGCTATGATTTTGTCGTTCCGACAAGCTGTATCAAGGAAGATAAGAATGGAAAATTCATTTTGACAATCGAGGCAAAGAGCACACCGCTTGGAAACCGTTATTATGCAAGACGTGTTGATGTTCAGGTTATCACTTCTGATGATTCGCGTTCGGCAGTTACCGGTACGCTTGAAGGCGGAGAATATGTGATTACAACCACAACGAAACCGGTAGAAGCAAACCAGATGGTACGACTTGCAACAGAAGAATAGGGGGAATGGAGCTTGGACAAAAAAAGATATATAAGCCCCATTGTGGCAGTTATTTTTGTCATATGTACTCTGATACTTTCTTTTGCAGAACATAGAATTACCGGGCAGCTGACGAGTCAGACACTTGCCAGCAGGTGGACGGAGGACGGTTCTTTCTCACAGGTTACCTGTTTCTTTAAGAGCAGTGCCGCAATGACGGAGCAAATGCTGGTTCCAATTCGCTATAAGCTGAATCAGGCACTATCAGATGCTGCGATCGGTATTGATGATACAGAGACAGGAAGAAATATGGTAGATGCATACAGCAGCATCGGTCAGGTAACCATGGAGAGTTCAAGAACCTCAACGACAGAACGGGCTGTTGGAGTAGGCGGGGATTTTTTCCTGTTTCATCCGATGGAATTGCTGTCCGGGAACTACTTCGATGGCGACGATCTGAATGAGGATGGCGTGATACTTGATGAGGATGTTGCGTGGAAGCTGTTCGGATCGTATGACGTTGCCGGGATGGAGATTACGATCGGCAATGCGGCATATCCGGTACGCGGTGTTGTCCGGCGCAAGGCAGGAATGTTTTCTAAGGCTGCGGAAGAAGATACGCCGACCGTTTATGTGTCATATAAGATTCTAAAGGAACAGATGGGAGATTCACTCACCAGCATTGAAAATTATGAGCTCTTGATCAATTCGCCGGTAGCAGACTTTGGAACAAGCCAGTTAAAGGATGCGATGGGGCTGGATGAGAACTCTTATGAGATGGTTGAGAATTCCACCCGTTTCTCACTCAAACACCGGTGGGAAGTGCTAAGGTCATTTGGGCAGAGATCCATGCATAAAAATGAATTGGTGTATCCATATTGGGAGAACCGGGCGAGAGCGTATGAGGATGTAGCAACCTTATTTCTATTGGTGGAAATCCTGTTTCTTATTTTTCCGGGAATTATGCTGATCCGGGGTGTGATCGCACTCATCCGGCGATGCAAACAATTTTCCATCCGAAAAACATTTGAACATCTGCTAGATCGGGCAAAGGGGAAAAAATTATGAAAGTTATAACTATGAAAACCAGAAAACAATATATCACAATGTTTGTTATGGGACTGCTTTTCTCGCTTGCTGTCCTCATGGGCGGAGCAAAGCAAAACGTCTACGCAGCGGAAGCACCAAGCGGAACTGTGGACGGAGTAAAGCAGACCGGAGCAACAACAAGCAGTGTGGATCTTCAGTTTAATACACTGCTGGACACACAGGCGCAGTATGAGATACGCGTGAGTACGCAGGCAGATTCCGGTTATACCGCGATGACAACGACTTCCGCAAGTTTTACAACACTATCCGGGCTGGCTGCAGGAAACACTTACTACATCAAAGTTGTTCCTTTTTATGCAGGCGCTGATGGTGCAGGCAATACATACGGAGCCGAGTCCTCTGTGCTGTCAGTGGTAACATCACCGGCGGCAGCACCGGCAGCAATCACGCAGACAGGAAGCGGCGCTAATTATATCACTATAGCATGGAGTCAGGTTTCCGGTGCCAACGGATATTTTGTGGATTATTGCCTGACAGACGGCACCGCCTCCGAGAAGGTAAGAATAACCTCCGGATCAACAAGTGCCAATCTGTATGGCGTGATATCTTCCAAGAAGTATACGGCTTATGTTACCCCATACCGTATGAGTGAAGCTGGCTATGTGGCGTATGACAGTTCCCTTGTGATCAGCAAGAGCAATCTGGCAATCTCAGGATCAAACAGCGGCACGCCGCAGGGGAAAGTCACAGGATTTGCGCAGACGCAGGCAACGAATAACAGTGCGCAGATCACTTTTACAACACTTAACGATGCAGCGGCGTACTATTCTGTACAGTTGAGCCAGAATGCTACAACCGGTTTTGAAGAATGTGCGGCTGTTACCGAGGGCAGGTACACATTTTCTGATCTGAAGGTTGGAACGACTTACTATGTTCGCGTTGTCCCGTTTTATCAGAATTGGAACTATTTAAATGAGCAGTATGACCGTGTATACGGAACTGCTTCCGATGTGTTTGCGATTGCAACCGCAGGAGGTCCGGCTGGAAAAATAAGCGGACTTTCGCAGGTCGATGCAACGGTGGATAGTGCGCAAATTACTTTTAATGCATTAAAGGATGCGAACGTTTCCTATTCCGTACAGTTAAGCAGAAGTGCAACCGGACAATTCAGTGAAGTTGCAACTGTGACAGACGGCGAATATACATTTTCAGATTTAAAGGGTGGCAGCACCTACTATGTGCGCATTATTCCTTTTTATAAGAATCAGAATTCTACCAGTGATCAGGATGCCCGCTTGTATGGAACGGCTTCCGCTGCCTTTGAGATCGTGACGGCACCGAGCACCAAGCCGAGATCAATTACTCAGACGAAGGCGACCAAAACAGGATTTACTGTCCAGTGGGATAAAGTTTCCGGTGCGAGCGGGTACTATGTGGATTACTACTGTGCAGGCAGCACAAAGCAGATCCACAAGTCGGTTAAGAAGAATACGATCAAATTGACAAAGCTGAAAACCGACAAGGAATATCATGTTTTTGTAACGCCGTACAAGAAGAGTGCAAGTGGATTTGTTGCAGTCGATGAGACAAATTATACGGCGAAGTATAATATTCCGGTAAAGCCGGGAAAAGCAGATAAGCCTGCCGTAGAGAAATATTGGTCAAGTCTTGGCAAGGTGATCGCGGGAACCAATCAGATTGCGTGTGCGGACGGATATCAATATCAGGTGTACACCGCGTATAAGGATAAGGACACCAAGATCAAGACGGCTTACTCTACCAGTTATTCCTCTGTAGCAATCCAGAGTGAAAAGCTAAAGAGCGCCAATGTATTTAAGATGAGAGTACGTGCGTATATTACAGTCGCAGGGAAAAAGGTCTATGGGGCATGGTCAGATTGGACATATATGACGGCACCGCAGAAGGTAACACTCTCCAGAAGTTCAAATACGATCAAGGCAAGCTGGTCAAAGGTGAATGGGGCTGACCGCTATGCTGTCTATATTTCAAAGAATAAGACGTACGGTTATAAGAAGTGTGCAGTTACAGACAAGACGACGTTCCAGATTAAGAAATACGGCAAGAGCAGCATTGAGAAGAATGCGACCTATTATGTATATGTTG
This sequence comes from Agathobacter sp., assembly GCA_022769125.1. Lineage (GTDB taxonomy): Bacteria > Bacillota > Clostridia > Lachnospirales > Lachnospiraceae > Roseburia. The sequence continues at coordinate 4,001 of JALEKN010000033.1, read as the reverse complement.
TGCCGCAGATAAAGGCCAAGGACGTATATGTGTCTACTGCAAAGCGCGATGCGGTCAGTGAGATAAAATAATCAGAAGTACCATAAATAAAAGAAAGAGAGAAGTATCGGAGTGAACAGATACTTCTCTCTTTTTTAGCGCTATGTCAATTGGTATCGGTGGACGCTGCATCTTCGGAAGTCGCGCTCTTGTCGGTGCCGGAATCCTCAGGTGCCTCTGGTTCAGGAGGGATGAGAGTCGCCGGATCTACATAGGAATAGGCATTGGTAATGCGGGCATTCTCGGAGGTAAGCTGTATTTCCTCACGATAGAATGCAACGACCGGAGTGCCGACCTCTACATCTTTATAGAGTGTCTCTGCAACATCGTGAGGAAGATTGATGCAGCCATGAGACCCCTTTTTCTTGTAGATATCTCCACCGAAGGAACTTCGCCAGCTTGCATCGTGGAAACCGACATTGTATGCAAACGGAAGAAAATAATCAACGGAAGATTCGTAAGTCTCCCCCACAAGCGTAGCGTCTTTTTGCTTGTATACAATCTTGAATACACCGTCAGGGGAACCGTTTCCCTTTGATATATTTCCACTCACAAAATCACTGTCAATAACCAGATCACCGTCCTTGTAGTACCACAGATGCTGGTTGGTGTAATCAACTTCAATGTAGGTGTTTCCGATATCATCTGGTCCGGGTTCCCTTGCAGTCTGTTCATAGATTGGCTCGCGCTCCACAGGAGTACCACCGGAAAGATCTTCCAAAAGCTGTTTGGCTTCTGCGGGTTTATTGATGACCCAGCCGTAATCGCCGCCACCAATCTCAATGGTGTCACCTTTGGATGTAGCAAAGCTGCGCCGGTCAGCGTATGTATTATAGGTGCTTGCCAGATGCTGCACATAGCGGGCAATTTTATCTTCGTTTAGTGTGACCTGATTGTCCTCGTCAATTTCAAGCATATGGTAGATATCGGAAGAGGTAAGTCCTTCCTCAGCACCGCTGATATCGTAGGTGACAGTTGAATTCATGTAGGTGTCAAGCTGATCGGTCAGAGCTGTTATGGAAGGATCACTTGACAGAATCTCTGGCACTTCGTAATAATCATCGGAGAGTGTGACAGAAGTTACCTGGTGTTCCACAGCATCTGTAATGAAAGAAAGTACTTTGTCAAAAATCAACGTATTTCCGTAGGTTTCTGGAATGATTTCATATCCGTCATCACCTAGGATAAGTGATGCATTTTCCGGTGCGGCAATATAATCCTTGGAAGAAAAGCATTCAAGCTTGCGCAGGGCATCTGCAAGCTGGTCTTTGTCATAGGAGACGGAGGTATCCAGCTCATAGCTTGATTCCTTCCACAGGGAAGCCGGCCACGCAAATGCGTTCTGTGATTCCAGGATGCGTTCCTCCTCCCCGTTTGGAACATAGGAATAGGAAAAATCAGGACCCTTCAGCAGGAACTTGGTACCGTTCCGATCATAAATGGTAAGCAGATAGCTTTCAACGATCATGGATGTACGGGAGATGGAATATTCCGGCGTCTGATTACTGCAATCCGAGCTTCCTATTGTAGTATGAAACAGGTAATGGCTTTTGAAATGAAAAGCGATACCGAGATATACGAGCAGGGCGGCTCCGAGAATTATGCCAAGTGTTATGCCGATCGCTCTGCCAATGGACGATGCCCTGTTTCTCTTTTTCTTTTTTCTCATTTGTAAAACCTCCGGTGAAAGACTTTCATTTTTACTAAGAATATTGTAATCTTATCGGGTGGGATAAGCAAGGATATTCCACGAAATTGCAAGGTGGTAATAATATGAAAATGCAAACTTATGATACATGTATGCTATGTCCGAGAGCGTGCGGAGTGAACCGTACGGCGGGAGCGCGCGGCGTATGCGGGCAGAGCGCGAACGTCAAGCTGGCGCGGGCAGCACTTCACTTTTGGGAGGAACCCTGCATTTCGGGGACAAACGGATCGGGTGCTGTCTTTTTCTGCGGCTGCTCACTGCAATGCGTTTTTTGTCAGAACCGGGAAATCGCAACCGGACAGGCGGGAGTCGAAATCTCTGATGAACGGCTGGCGGAGATCTTTCTTGAACTTCAGGAGCAGCATGCGAACAACATCAATCTGGTCACACCGGGACACTACGCGCCGCATGTCATTGCAGCAGTGGAGTCCGCAAGGAGGCAGGGCCTGTGCATCCCGATCGTCTACAATACCGGCAGCTATGAGACGGTAGACACGATCAAATCCCTGGAGGGAATCGTGGATGTATATCTGCCGGACTTTAAGTACATGGATCCGGAACTCGCCGGGAAATATTCCCATGCAAAGGATTATCCGAAGGCGGCAAAGGCGGCAATTGCGGAGATGGTGCGTCAGCAGCCGCAGGCGAGATTTGTGCCGGAGCCGCAGGTGGGATCGGATAATGATACAGAACGGAAAGTACAGACACAGATTCAGGTTATGACGGCGGGGGTGATTGTGCGGCACCTTCTGCTTCCGGGGCTCCTCTACGATTCGAAACATATTTTAAAATATCTGTATGAGCAGTACGGCAACCAGATCTATTACAGCCTGATGAGCCAGTATACTCCACTTGCACATGTGAAGGATTATCCGGAGCTGACGAAGCGCGTAAGTGAGGAGGCGTATGCGCATCTGGTACACTACGCCGAACAGCTTGGAATTGCAAACGGTTTTACGCAGGAGCATGAGGTCGCCGAAGAAAGTTTCATCCCACATTTTGATTGCGAGGGCGTGCTGTCCACTAGAAATAGTGGCTAGATTTTTCCTACGAGTTATAGTACCATAGTAGCATAACAATATGAGAATAACTTGTGGGGGAGCCGTATGGAGAAGAACCAAAGAGGACAGATCATGATCGAATGTCCGAACACTATTTTTCGTTTATATGTAAAGAATGAGAACGAAGTATCCAAGATCGAGATTTTTATGCACAATATCCGCACAGTCAAGAAGATAGGACTTCGTGATATATATAGCTGGTGCAATCGTCAGGGCATCGAGTATGATACCCGCTTCAATTACAACAAGGATTTTTCACCTTGGAAGAATGCAAGGGCTTACTTGCAGTACACCAGACAGAAATGGCGTTACCAGTATCAGTTGGGATTGCAGGCAGCGTAGGTTGAAGAATTGCCGGTATTGGGGATGCATGTGCTATTGTTATCTGATCTGGTAAATTTAAATGAGAATTATTTTAATAGTGAAGAATAGAGACGGATCTTGCTTAAGGCAAGATCCGTTTTTTGCGATTATCATTTTATGTGTTTATCTTTCCAGTGCTTATTCTTTCTACGTTTTGGCGAGCAGCGAAGTAGTGATAATTTGAAGGCTGGGGCTACCGGGGTATGACAGACGTGGTTGAAGCGTGATACCCCGGAGGAAGGAGCGAGCGGGGCATAGCAGACGAATTGAAGCAGTGATACCCCGGAGGAAGGAGCGGGCGGGGCATAGCAGGCGTATTGGAGCGGTGATACCCCGGAGGAAGGAGCGAGCAGGGCATAGCAGGCATAATGAAGCGGTAATACCCCGGAGGCTAGAGTGAGCGGGGCATAGCGGACGAATTGAAGCGATGATGCCCCATAATAGATAGAAATAAACTCGTGATGAACATAACATATTGTTAAGACTGTCTAAAAATCAAAAATACCTATCGTAGAAAAAATTTTTGGTAGGTATTTTATTTTGTATAAAAACAGGCATAGCAATAAGGCTGACTTCATACAGTCAGTCTAAATAAAGGATTGTCCAGTATTCCATTAAGCAACACTGTATACGAACCAGACTGCTTCATGCTTCGTTTATCTGAGTGTCCTTCTCTGATTGGAACCATATCTCAAAATGCAGGGAGGAATTTTGTTGCCACTACTGTCAAACTGAGGAAATCCATTTCCTCGGTTTTGGGGTTAAAGCGGAGAAAAAGAGAAAAAACCTAACCCAAGAACTTGGACGGAAAATCTACTAGGGAAAACTTT
>JALEKN010000019.1 GCA_022769125.1 Agathobacter sp. | reverse complement strand
AACTTACATTCACAGAATAGTGCTTCGGTGTGCTTGCGGTTATAGGCTAGGATGTCTACATCGTCCTGTGCGTGGATCGCCGGATTGTTGCCCCACCATTTTCCTATTTCTGCGGGAATAAAAGGGAGCTTTTTCGCTTTTGCCTGCCGCTTTAGGAATTGTATGCAGATATCTTCAAAAGCCTGCCCCATATATGTCGGCAGCTCTGCAAGAATTTCATCGGCTGCTTCCTGTTCCCCTAACAGCTCATAATAACTTTTATTTGCAAACATAAATTGATACCAAAAGCGATAAAAGTGGTCGGTTAGGGCATAGATTGTTTTTTTGCTGGTGGAACCTTCCCCGCAGGGCGTCTTTTTTTCTACAAGCCGGATAGCCTGCAGCGTAATCAGGTATTTACTGCATTTGGAGCGCTCTTCGTGTGTGAAGTCAGCAATTTCAGATATTTTATTATATCCACGGGCGATTGACTGAAGAATACTATTGTATACGTTTGGCTCCCGTAGTTCCATTTTTAGTAACATGATTGGCTCGTCATATAGAAATGCACCATTGTGCAATATGGAATCCCGGATATTATCAGCAATACTCCTTTGGTCGGAAAAGGCATTTAGATACCGGGGGATACCGCCAAGGATTCCGTATGCAAGCAGCTGATCCTCATTGCTGTAATTTGGAAAGAATTTAGCGGCATCCAGATAATCAAATGGCAGCACTTCCATTGAGGCGGTCATTCGCCCATATAACGGACTTCTATATCCCATTACTTCGTTGACCATAAAGCTTACACTCGATCCGCAAAGTACAAGCATTAGGTTTTGATTGGACCACTGATGGTCAATGGTGTGTTGCAGAATGCTTTTGATTGATGGATTTGGTTCTGCCAAAAAAGGAAACTCATCTATGATCAATACCACTTTTTCGGCAGCAGCTTTGCTGGTTAGATATTCAAATGCTTTTTCCCAGGATGGAAAGCTGGCAATATAATGGTTTTCAAAATGAAGCTGGACAAGCTTGGAGAAATCTTCAAGATTTAAGGCATCATTTTTTTCTTGCGCTGAAAAAAAGAGCGTGCTTGGGCTATGCCGGGATGAAAATTCCTGCAGGATGGTAGTTTTTCCTATACGTCGCCTTCCATACATAATTAAAAATTCAAATTGATTATGAAGATACATATTTTCAAGCTGCTCAAGTTCTTCTTTACGCCCAATCATAGGATTGCCTCCTAAAAATATATTTTATATACTTATGAGTAGTATACCTATAAGTATACAAAAATACAAGCTTATTAAAAAAATTTACTTGCCTTTTTACTCATATAAATCATTTCCCATTGACACACTATCGTTATGACGATATACTAAAACTATCGACATAACGATAGTTTTTTGGAGAAATATATGCGGACAACATTAACAATATACCATGGCTCTGATCATATAATCCAATCCCCACAATATGGGCTTGGCAATCAATTTAATGATTATGGCAGGGCGTTTTACTGTACGGAATCATTGGATATGGCAAGCGAATGGGCGGTAACGGAGCAGAGGGACGGTTTTGTGAACCGGTATGAGTTAGACACGGATGGCTTGTCGTTGCTGGATCTTGGGTGCGGAGATTATCATATTCTGAATTGGCTGGCGATTTTACTTGAGAATAGAGTTTTCCGGACGGATTCCGGTCTAAAACGCACGGGAAAAGAATATATTATCGGCCATTTCGGAGTAGAGGCTAGCCTACATGATGTGATACGCGGATACAGGGCAGATGATTCGTATTTTTCATTTGCAAATGCATTTTTGAATAATTCTATTTCGCTGGAGCAGCTCGAAAAGGCAATGTATCTGGGACGGCTTGGAGAGCAGATCGCGATCCGCAGCGAAAAAGGATTTGAACGCCTGAGATTTATTGGAGCGACACCGGCGAGGCGATTAACCTACTACCCTTTGAAAAAGGCGAGGGATGATGACGCCCGAAGCGCGTTCCAGAAGGAGCGCAGCAATCCGCTTAGCGGGACATATTTGATGGATATAATGCGGCAGGCATGGGAGAATGATGATGAGCGCTTACAACGAGTGGTATCTGGAAGATGCGGCCTGTAATCTGGGAGAGTTTTTCGATTACATGGTTCACGATCTAAAAGTGAATATTGATCAGACATTTGAGTGGTTTGCGTATTCTGCAACTGGGCATCATTTTGAAAATGGCAATCCGACTTTTTTGGGAGGAATGTCAGGCGTGGAGCTTGCAAGAAAGCTGATACATGAACTTACCGGAGACTGGATCGCAACGCCACCGACGCAGGACATCGACCGCAGCCCGGAATATTGGACGGGCTGGTCGCTGGCGAATTATCAGTGGAAGAGCGAACGGCGGTTCTCGGAGATGATCGAAAAGGGGCTGACTGCTTCAAGAGTATGTGATATGTATATTTTGCATGAGGCAGACGCAAGCAAGTTTTACGGGGCTGCCGAGGCGATCATCATTGAAAGGGAGCAGATGAAGTGCTCACGCATAAAGCGGCTCCGGGCATACTACGGCTATACGCAAAAGCAGTTAAGTGAAGCATCCGGGGTATCCCTGCGGATGATCCAGCTATATGAACAGGGGCAGAATGATTTATCCAAGGCGCAGGCAGATGTGGTTAAGTCACTAGCTAAGGCATTGGGCTGCACAATGGAAGATTTAGTTTGATATTTTAAGGAGCATCTATGTGGGAGAATCTTTTCACAAAAACCATTTTAAATAGAGGACTTGAACTTTACGCAAGGGGTAACTGCACCATTCTCGATGATAGTGAACTGTCTGCCTATGTCCAGGTCAGAAGCGAGAGCAGGCGCAACTACTTCTATGATGTAGATTTTGATTTCGAACCGCAATCCGGCACATTTGAGATGACCTGCGATTGCCCATATGCGGAGGGGGGCTATTACTGCAAGCATATGGCGGCGGCAATCTATGAACTGAAGAATAATGGAATTTATGAGCATGAATTTGAACAGGAGCGCAAAGAACTGATACAGAAGCAATTGCAGCGCGGCGCTGGAAGCGGACAGCAGGAGGCAAACAGGGCTAGTCTGTTTGAGGAGCGCGTAGCAGACTATCAGTACTATTCGATGCCGTCCATTGTAGCGGATACATTTTTTTCAGAACAGGTGGTAAAAGATGCCCGTCTCCTTGCCAACAAGAAGCAGGTTACGATAGAGGAAGTTTCCACCGGTTATTGGAACAATAGTGCGGACAGCAGCCAGGTGTGCCATGTGGCTGGAACCTTCCACCAGACGAACGGATATCTGTACAATCTGAGCTTTCTCATGAACCGCAGCGAAATCCTTCAGATGGAGTGTGGCGTGCCGGGATGCAGCTGCCACTATGATAAGAGCAACTATTTCTATACTTACCACAGGCAGAAAACAGCCTGCAAGCATATTGCGGCGTTAATGATCGCGATGGACGCTTACCAGAAGGAGCATACGGTCGGGGATGCGACGGATCGCATGGGTATGCAGATGCTGGACCTGTTCCGCACGATCCATGCCAAGGAGGAAGCCAAAAAGGAACAGGTAAAGCAGGTCGTAGCCAATGTGCAGCTGCAGCCCCGCCTGATCCTGGAGGATGAACAGTTTAAGCTTTCCTTCAAGATTGGCGATGACAAGCTGTATGTGATCAAGAGTATTAAGGACTTTGTACAGAAATATGAGAATAAAGATACGCTCCTTTTGGGCAAGACAAAGCAGATCAATCTTGCTACGGCGCAATTCTCCGAGGAAGGCGAGCAGTATCTTGATTTTATTACCCGGGAGGTAAAGCAGGAGCTTGACCATAAGCGCAAGCTTGAGGCAAACTCCCGGTCATGGTATGCACCGGAAGTGAAGGCGGAGGGAATGGGCAATTTTCTTTACCTTTATGGGACCAGATTGGATGACTTCTTCGACATAGCAGAGGGAGGCAATATTGCGTTCACGGACAAGGACGCTGCAGGCAGGGAGACTCCTACGAAGCTTACGAAAGGCAGCACCTCTATTGTGCTTACGCTGTCTGCGGAAAAGGAAGAACGCCAGTTTCAGTCAATTCGGATGACCGGAACACTTCCGGCGCTTGTGGACGGATCCAGATACAAATATTTCGTAGATGATGAAAAACACGAGATATGCAGGCTGGATGAGGAAACCATGACAAAGCTTGCGCCACTGCTTAAGCTTGCCAGATTTAATAAGATTGATCTTAACATTGGAAGAAGAAACATTCCGGAATTTTATTACAGAATTCTTCCGTATCTGCGCAAATGTGCGGTAATTGATGACCGGGTTGGAGACGAGGTCAATGAATTTCTCCCGAGGAATGTTGATTTCCTGTTCTATCTGGACGCGGAGAAGGACAGAATGAACTGCCGTCCGGTTGCCAGATATGAGGATCAGACGTTTTCCGTACTAGATTATTGGGAACAGAATCCAAGCGTAGATGCGTTTCGTGACAGACTTCGCGAGATCGAAGCGGGACAGCGGGCAATGTCCTACTTTCCGGAGCGTGGATCGGAAGAGGAAAGTGACCTTCTGATTTCACAGGGGGATGAAGAGGCTGCATACCGGATTTTGGACGAGGGCGTCTCCGCATTGATGGAACTTGGGGAGGTTCATTGCACGGACCGCTTTAAGAGCCGTAACATCCGCCGGAGTGTCAAGATTTCGGTGGGCGTTTCCGTTAAGAGTGAGATCATGGATCTTGAGATTTCATCAGATAATCTGTCTACGCAGGAACTGCTTGAGATTTTAAACAGCTATCGTCTCAAGAAAAAATATCACCGCCTGAAAAACGGCGATTTTGTGGACATCACCGATGAGAGCATTGCAGAGCTTAGTTCCATGATGGACACCATGCATATTTCACCCAAGGAATTTGCGGAGGGAAAAATGCATCTTCCGTTGTATCGTGCAATCTATCTGGACAAGATGTTAGAGTCCTGCCAGGAGATTTATGCGAGCAGGGATCATTATTTCCGCAATCTTGTGAAGGATTTTAAGACGGTTGGGGATTCGGACTACGAGCTTCCGGATAACCTGAAAAAGGTACTCCGTAACTATCAGAAATACGGATACAAATGGCTCCGTGTGCTGGCGGAGAACCACTTCGGCGGCATTCTTGCGGATGATATGGGGCTTGGCAAGACGGCCCAGATCATCAGTGTGCTGCTTGCCACCCACAAGGAGTCCGGCAGACCGTCATTGATCGTATGCCCGGCATCGCTGGTGTACAATTGGCAGGCAGAGTTTGACAAATTTGCACCGGAGATGACAACGCTTGTGATCGTGGGCACGCAGGGCGAGCGCAAGGCGCTTCTGACCCGGGTAAAGAATGAAATTTTCGCGCATCCAGAAGTAGCAGCCCAAACGGACACTGCCGCGCAGTCAGCCGCCACTCTGCCGTATGATGTCCTGATCACATCCTATGATCTCTTAAAACGTGATATTGCGGAATATGAAGATATGCGCTTCGAGTACCAGATCATTGATGAGGCACAGTACATTAAGACACATACGACTGCCGCAGCCAAAGCGGTAAAGGTAATTCAGGCAAACCACCGCTTTGCCTTGACGGGAACGCCGATCGAGAACCGCCTGAGCGAGCTGTGGAGCATTTTTGATTACCTGATGCCCGGATTTTTGTATAGCTATGATGTATTTAAGAAAGAACTCGAGACACCAATCGTCAAGACGAAAGATGAGGAGGCAACAAAACGCTTAAAGCGCATGGTTTCTCCATTCATTTTACGACGTCTCAAGAAGGATGTCCTAAAGGATCTTCCGGATAAGATGGAAGAACTTCAGTACGCCCACATGGAGGCGGGACAGCAGCAGTTATATGATGCGCAGGTTGCTCATATGAAGGATATGCTTGGCAGGCAGGATGAGGAGTCCTTCAAGAAGAACAAGATCCAGATTCTGGCAGAGCTTATGCGTATCCGCCAGATATGCTGCGATCCGTCACTTATGATTGATAATTACAAAGGAGAATCTGCAAAAAGGATCGCGTGCCTTGACCTGATCGAGAGTGCGATTGAAGGTGAGCACAAGATGCTGATTTTCTCCCAGTTCACCACGATGCTGGAACTGCTTGCAAAGGATCTGACAGACCGGGGAATTTCTTACTATATGATCACCGGCGCAACCTCGAAGGAGAAGCGCGTCCAGATGGTAAATGAGTTTAACACAAATGAAGTTCCTGTGTTTTTGATATCGCTCAAGGCAGGAGGCACAGGACTTAACCTGACGGGCGCGGATGTGGTCATCCACTACGACCCATGGTGGAATGTCGCAGCCCAGAATCAGGCGACCGACCGGGCGCATCGTATCGGTCAGACGAAGGTTGTTTCTGTGTACAAGCTGATCGTGAAGAATTCCATCGAGGAAAAAATTGTTAAGATGCAGCAGGAGAAGGCAGATCTTGCAGATGCCATCTTAAATGGAGAGAATGGAAATGTGGTCAATATGTCGAAAGACGACCTGTTGCAGCTGCTTTCCGAATAAAAAAAGCATCTATCTATGATCCAGCTCTTTTCAAAAGGAGGATCATAAGATAGGTGCTTTTATCATGCAATTATTATTGCTGTGGCAAGGTATTGCGCATTACAGTCTGTGCTTTCGGAACAGGTGTAATTTTAAGTTTGATCGTTCCGACCGGTACATAGCCATCTGTAAAGGTGACGGATGAATCCGGGGTACCGCAAAGCGCGAAGTATATGGTCTTGTCGAATTTAGTGTAATTGGCATTGGAATCCGGCAGCACACCATAGTCAACATATTGACCGATGGTAAGATTGCTGTAATCCATGTCCAGATCAAATGCACATGTCATCAGTGCATCTACACTTGTTGCATGGAGTCCGTTGTAGGCCTCATCATTGATGTTGGAAGCCAGCGTGTCATTGTTATCGCTGAAGATGCCGACAACATTGTTTTTCTTGTTCAGGCTTGCGTTGAACAGGGTTCCACCGCCGGATGCTGATACCTGCTTGTAGGAAAAATCAGCATGGATTGGATAGTTTGAGTTGTTTGTAACCTTGATCGCGTTGTTTTTGCCATCAATGCACTTCTTAACAACCCAGCCGCCGCTTACCTGATCTGTCTTGTTTACAGAATAGGTGTGCGTCTCAGGGTCCCAGGTCTGACCGAAATCATAAGAAAAATTCATGTCGCCATAGTCAACGCGGACACTGTAAATGATCTTGTCAGAAGAACCTATAACCTCTGCGGAAACCGGAATATCATTCTCACTCCAGTTCTCAATAGCATTGCCATCCGCGTCCTTTACCTCGTCCACACTGTCAGGTGTTGCGTATCCTTCTATTGTCAGAGGACTTCCAGAAGATGCTTCGGTGGCGAAAACCGCTGTCGGAGCTGCCGCAACAAGTGAAAGGACGAGTACACCGGAGGCAGCGATTGCCTTTAAGTTACCTTTCATAAATATGTCTCCTTCCTTGGATAAAATAAACAATTCCTTTTATCCCCAATTTACCACGAAAACAACCATAAATCAAGAAGATAAAGGGAAATAGTGCTCACAAAAAAGCCTTGCTACCATATGTTGTATATACAATATTGCCGAGCCAAAGGGCGCTCCATGTGTCAAAAGGAACGTCCCCATTTACCAGGCTTGCAGGATGGTAGATATGGAGGTTGTTCCGGCACTGTACCAGGTCTCGGGTTCGAATGCGTAGATGGTTACGGTAATAGCGGCAGCCTCATTTGCGAACGTCCGGAGGCGTGGAATGGATGCAACATATTCGCCGGGGCGGATCGCGCCTGTTTTGTATAGAATATCGCCGCTCTCATCGGAAGAAATCTCACATACCAGATTAACGGTATTTGAGGATGGATTGGTAAAAAAGGCATTGACAGAGCCGTCTTCCTGCTGGTAGAGATTTGCGGCAATACCAAATTCATATCCGAAATTGGTTGTGACTGTATCGTACAGGTATCCCTCATCGGGAGAAGGCGTACCCTGACTGGCGTTGGCATCGAAGCTGGGTGGGCGATATCCTTTTCTTATTCCGGCAACGAGAAGGATCAGGGCAATGACAGCCAATAAGGCTGCAACCCCGGCAAACAGATATATCCGCTTCTTTCCGGTCTGTACCTTCAGGTTCTGGGAACGGTAGCTTGATTTCATATGTCCGATACCTCCTATTCTGTAATAGTCAGATTAACAGGAAGTTCTGTCTCGACCATTGCCTTATCATGGGTATCTACATCGTAGGATGTCAATACCGCATAGCCGGAGTAACTTCCGGCGGAAAGCGAAGCTCCTTCTAGCAGTGTTGCGCTTTCAAGGCGGTAGCCGGGATAAACAGCTCCTGTATGTGCAATTTCTGTCCGGGTTCCATCCTCATTTTCGACTTCAAGTGAAAGAACCACGCAGTTGGTGTTTCCGGAAGGATTGGTAAAATAAAACTGGCATTCACCGGAGGAGAGAGATACAGTAATCTCCTGACCAAGCGTAAACGAAAGCGAGTGGGTAAATCCATCGGAATCCGTATCGCCCTGCGTGTTGCCGGCAGGATTGACCTCGGAATCTGTTCCATCCGTTGTTCCCGGCTCCGGAGTCTGTGTGCTCTGCGTCTGATGCGGATCTTGGGCGATCGGGCTGTAAATGGAATTCCCTCCGCCGGAGGAAGCTGAAAATACTGCAGCACTTAACACCATGACAGAGCTTGCCACAACTGCAAGCGGAATGACCGGAAGCATGAAAAACTTCATCTTACCAGCGGCGTAACTTTGGAAAATGCGCCCATTGTTGACTCCGACAAGTCCACCGGCATTGATATCTCCTCCCTTGGTATAAAGACCCACGACTGCACCACAGTAGCCGATGGTTCCCTCGTTGACTGCAGCGATTCCGCCGCAGCAGCCATCTCCCTTGATCTGACAGTCAAGAGTGAGGTTATAGACATTACCCTTTAAGTAGCCAAAGAAGCCTTTTTTGCTGCAGTGTTCATCCTTGACGACAAAATTGGTGACGGAATAGCCGTTACCGTCAAACACTCCGTTAAAAGCACAGGAGCGCTCAAGCCCGATAGGTGTCCAGACTTTGCCTCCGAGGTCGATATCTGCATCAAGGCGCACAGAGGCATTGACAAAACGGATATCGCCGTTGTTGACCATTTCTGCAAAAAGCAGGAGATTTTTCGCATCCTTGATGGAAAGCACTTGCTTCGCAGAGAGACTGCGGAAGGCATCCGGAAACATCCAGTGATTTTCCTGAAAGCACAAAAGTGGGCGCTTGCCGGTAAATGACCAGATATTTTTCATGTCAAAACCGGCCTTCGCTGCATCGCCAGCATTATGTATTTTGTGGGAGTCAAGTCCGCATTTGCGATCCCAGAGCTGGTCATTCCCTCCGTGGGATGGAGCCTGGTCATAGATGAAAAAACAGCCGTCACCGAGCTGGGTGCGGGCACCGGAAAAGCCACCGGACAATCCGCTGGCAGCGTATTCACAGAAACTCTTGGCGATGGTTCCTTTGTTCTCTCCGACAAAACCGCCGGAGACATATTTCTTTCCGTTGAAGCTGGTCACACAGTAGCAGTTTTCAATCTCTCCGGTATTGGAAGCAACAAAACCACCGACCAGTCCTTTACGTTGAGCCATAAGTTAAAGAATCCTTTCTTTACAAAATACCGAAAACACGCAGCAGGATCAGCAATGTGCATGCCATATTAAAAATTGTGATGGCGCAGACAGCAGTCACGATCCGGTGAAGCGACTTTACACTTTGCTGTGTGGCAAACACATCCATGGAGGCTTCGAGATCGTCAATGAGATCGGAAGTGTAATGGCAGGCAGCCTTGGTTACAGCATTCATACGATCGGCAATCTGATACTTGGTATCTTCCGTGCCTTTCTGACAGGCACTTAGCACTTCGGCAGAGGCAGAGTGCTGCGCCTGAAGCTGGTCAAGCTTGTGACTGATATCGTTTACCTTTTCGGTCAGCGTATCTGTTTTGCCTGCGAGATAATCCAGACTGATGGTGTTCTGCGGCATGGAATAGTCGCCGGGTGCATGGTGGCCGGTATCATGCTTCTCTTTGTTATATCCCTGTACTAGTTCAAGTCCCATAGGGTGCCTCCTTTTATATGCTTAAAGCATAAGCATTCCTGCGCTTTCAGTGGGTTAGTAATATAAAACATATTTTATGATATATCGGCTTTTCCGTATGAAAAAGTAACCCCGAAAGTATATTTTGCGGGAACCAGAAGATACTAATACCGCAGAAAAGGAGGATGCAGAATATGAGTGGACAGGCAGTAAACGGAGATACCGTATCATTGTTAAAGGAATGTGATTCCGGCTGCAAGATGGCTACCGACAGCATTGAGCAGATTGGACAGTTCGTAAATAACCAAGAGCTTAGCGAGGTCATTGCAAAGTATAATCATGATCATATTGCTCTGGGGGAGGAAATCCATCAGATGCTCAACGATCTTGGAGAGCCGGAGCAGGACCCGGGTGTGATGGCAAAAGCGTTTGCATGGATGACATCACAGATCAAGATGATGGTAAAAGGGGACACGCATCAGGCGGCAAGTATTTTGACAGACGGATGCAATATGGGAATCAAATCACTCAACGAATATCGGAACGAGTACCGGGATGCGGATGAAAAGACAACACGATTGTGCGATAAGCTGATCAAAATGGAAAAGAACTTTATGGGAGACCTTGAACAGTTTCTATAGGAAAACAAAAAAAGGGGTTGGATAGAGCACAAGATGTGGTATGATAAAAACAGATACTATTGTGCCGGGTATTGCTGTGGACAGGGTACCCGATATGGCAGCGAGGAAACTATGATGGCAGTATGCAACAACCCCGAACAGGCTGAAAAGCTAAAAGAAGAAATACAAGAAAGCCGGTCGACAGATCTGCGGCATGTGATTGAATTATGTGAACAGCTTGAGGAATATGCGCGCCGGACAGATGACAGGGAACTGTTGGGCTATACCTTTTTTTACAGGGGGGGAGGCCCACTACATCTTAAATGAAATAAAAGAGATGTTTCAGTCTATGGCGCAGGCGGTGACCTATCTTACCGAGACAGAACAGTGGAACCTCCTGTCGCGGGCTTACAACATGATGGCAATCGCGTCCATCAACCGGGGACAGGCTCCGGTTGCGGTAGACTATTATCTGACGGCATTAAAATGTGCAAAGGAGCATGGCGCGAATGCGGTCATCTCCAGCATACATATTAATCTTGGATATCTGTGCATGCAGAATGGGGTATATGATGAGGCGAGGACTCATTTTAATGAGGCATACAAGCTGTACTGCGGTCTGGAGAACAAGCACCCGCACATAGGCAAGCTGACTATGATCTATACGAATCTCGTTTCCTGTTATATGCTGACAGGCGATATGGAACGGGCTTCCTATTATATGGAACGGCTGGAGCGGGAATGCCGCCCGCACTTTACCCATATGGATCAGGTTTATGTCGGATGCATGGAAGCGCGTTTCTATCACCTGAACGGTGATTATGCCAGGAGAGATGAGACGATCCGGGAGATTATGAGCGGTTTTAAAGAGGGCCGCATGCCGATTCTCGATCTGTTTGATGATTTATATTCACTTTGTGAGCTGGCTCTTGAGGTTAAAGAATATGATGTGTTTCTACAGCTTATTCATGAACTTGAGCCGGTTGTGTCCCATACCGGGCTTTTAAATCTTGACCGGAAGGTGCAGGAGCTTAAGATCAGCTACTATGCGATATGTGCAAATGAGCAGGAATATCTGAGGGCAACGGCGCGTTATTTTAAGTTGAGCCAGCGTATGGATACCGAAAGCAAGAGCATGATCGCTAACATGATCCAGGTCATGACAGCCCTTGAAAGAGCAAGAGAGAGTAAACGGAAAGTGGAGGAGATGAATGCGATCCTGACGGAAAAGTCAGAGACAGATGCACTCACGGGACTTGCCAACCGCTATCGTATGACGGATGTTTTCCAGCAGATGATGGATGAATGCCTGCAGGAGGGGAAGCCGCTCTCCGTTGAGATTCTTGATATTGACTATTTCAAGGAGTATAACGACAACTACGGCCATCAGGCGGGAGATGAGTGCATACGCAGGGTGGCATCCCTGATTGGGGCAATGCAGGGTGAGCAGGTCTTCTGCGCAAGATACGGTGGAGATGAATTTATTATCATCTACAAGGGACTTGATGAGCGGGATGTGCTTGAGCGGGCACAGAAGCTGAGGCAGGACATCATGAACCTCGCAATCGAGCATGCGTATTCCAAGGCACTTCCGATCGTGACAATCTCGCAGGGAATCTGCCAGTCTGTTCCGGTGGAGGAGAATAAGAGCTGGGATTTCCTTCATGTTGCCGATGAATACCTGTACAAGGTCAAAAAGCACCGGAGAAATGATATCTGTGCGGGTACAATAAAAGGGATAAGCCGCATTTTAGGCGACGAATAACTTCGTTACATGAATGGATCTGCCAGATTTTGAATTAAATTTTACTTGCGTTTGACTACGGTACGAAGTAAAATCAATCATAGATGATATCTATCGTAAAGAAGTAACAAAAGAAGAGGAGAATGCATATGCGCAGTAATTATTTTCGTGACAAGAAGATCGCAGACAAGCTTGCGGGCGTATTGAAAGCAGCATTTTTGGTATTATTGATCAACAATATTCTGTTTGGTGTATTGATGATCGTTTTTGGACATCCGGTATTTCTGGTTATTCCGGTCATTGGAACAATTGCAATGCCGATTCTCGGACAGAAGGTTGTCAAGGCACTTACAAAGAATATTCTTGAGCCTTTGAACCAGATTGAGCAGGCATCTCAGGCTATGGCAGAAGGTAACCTTGACATTGAGGTAACCTACGAGGCAGAGGATGAGCTTGGAAGGCTTTCTACGAGCTTCCGCAATACTGCGACTTTCTTAAAGGAAATCGTTGAGGATATGGATCAGCTTCTGACAGAGTTCTCCAAGGGCAACTTTACCGCTGATTCCAAGAACAGAGATATATATCGCGGCAGCTTCCTTCAGCTTTTGACAAAGCTTCGCGCAGTTGAGAGCGGCATGAGTGAGACTCTTTCTAACGTACAGGAGTCATCCAATCAGGTTTCTGCAGGTGCAGACCAGCTTGCACAGAGCGCTCAGGGGCTGGCAGAGGGTGCGACCGATCAGGCGGCAGCTCTTCAGCAGCTGACTTCTTCCATTAATGAAGTAGCAGATCATGTGGCAGAGAATACCAAGTCTACAGATCGTGTACATGATCAGGCAAAGCAGGTTGAGATCAAGGCAGACAGCGGTACAGCCAAGATGAAAGAACTTATTGAGTCCATGCGCAATATCTCCGAGACCACAAACGAGATCCAGGCAGTCATCGGAAAGATCGAGAACATTGCAAGCCAGACAAATCTCCTTTCCCTGAATGCCTCTATTGAGGCAGCACGTGCAGGAGAGGCAGGACGTGGTTTCGCAGTTGTTGCTGAACAGATCAAGGCACTTGCTGAGGAGAGTGCTTCCTCCGCAGAAGAGACCCGTGTAATGTTGACCAACAGCCTGAATCAGGTTGAGAACGGAAGCAGGGTTGCTGATGAGACCTCACAGTATATGTCTGAGATGGTTGAGCAGCTTGACCTTGTTGTTATGGAAGTTGCAAAGATCCGTCAGGTATCTGACCAGCAGGCAGAATCTGTTAAGCAGATTTCTCTTGCAGTAGATCAGGTAAACGGCGTTGTACAGTCTAACTCCGCTACTTCCGAAGAAGTATCCGCTACCAGCGAAGAGCTTTCTGCTTCTGCAGAAGGTCTTGACGAGATGGTATCCGGTTTCCAGATCCGCAAATAAATACATACAGAATCACAAGAGTCGTTCCGATGCCGGAACGGCTCTTTTTTCGAAAGGTCAGATAGAGAGTTTATAAACTTTTTATTTGACCTTTTCATTTTTCACTACTATAATCTAACCCAGTTAGCAATATAAGGAGAACAGACCTATGGCTACGAGAGAACAGATGGCGAAGCTTTTTACAGAAATGATGGAGGCACATCCTGTAAGGGTACATTGTCACATGGACGAGACCGCCTCAGGGATCGGTGCGGTCTTACGCTTTCTCTATCTGAAAGATGCTCCGGTTACGGCGGGGCAGATCAGTGAACAGCTTGGCATCAGTACCGCGCGCGTTGCGGTGCTTCTAAAGAAGATGTCTGCTAAGAACCTGATCAGCAAGACCAGCGACCCGGTAGATGGAAGAGTGACGATCGTGCAGCTGACCGACTGTGGAAGGGAGACGATCCAAAGAATCTGGGAGGATATGTGTACGCAGATGGAGAAGGTGCTTGATGCGATCGGGGAGAAACGCCTTATGGAATATATCGAGACGGGCAAGGAGATTCAGCGCATTGTACAGCCGCCGGAGCATCCACCGGTATAATGCAGGAGCACAAAGACGGAGCTGTGCAAAATTCGAGAGGCACATGTTCCTGAGTGTATATAAAGAGTCACAAGCTGACTCTTTCATTTAAGATGAATATCTAACATGGTTAGATAATTATAAATAAAGTATAAAGGAGAAATAAAGAAATGATAAAATTATTTCGGAATTTTAAGAAACAGGAGTGGGCGCTTATGGCACTCGCCATTGTTTTTATCGTGGCGCAGGTATGGCTTGACCTGACCATGCCGGATTACATGGCGGATATTACAAGGCTGGTGCAGACTCCGGGAAGCACGATGGGACAGATCCTGAGTGCCGGTGGGAAAATGCTTTTATGTGCGCTTGGCAGCCTGTTTTCAGCAGTGCTTACGGCAATTTGTGCATCAAGGATTGCGACTGGATTTTCAGCAACGCTCCGGGGACTGCTGTTTAAGAAGGTGCAGTCTTTCTCAATGGAAGAGATTGGAAGGTTTTCTACCGCAAGCCTGATCACGCGATCCACCAATGATGTGACACAGATCCAGATGCTGATCGCAATGGGGCTTCAGATGCTTGTCAAAGCACCGATCATGGCGGCCTGGGCGATTGGAAAGATTGCAGATAAACAGTGGCAGTGGACATTTTCAACGGCGGTTGCCGTGGCTGTGCTTCTTATTGTAGTAGGTCTGTGTCTGGTCTTGGTTACGCCGAAGTTTAAGCGTATACAGTCCCTCACAGATGACCTCAACCGTGTGACACGTGAGAACTTAAACGGACTGTCCGTTGTGCGTGCATACAATGCAGAAAGCTATCAGGAGGATAAGTTTGAGAAGGCAAACGAATCACTGACGACCACCAACCTCTTCGCGCAGCGTGCACTTGCATTTATGATGCCGAGCATCCAGCTTGTGATGAGTGGATTATCACTCGCAATCTATTGGATTGGCGCGGTTCTTATCAACAGTGCCGGATTGCAGGATAAGGTACTGATCTTCTCTGACATGATGGTATTCTCACAATATGCGATTCAGGTTGTTATGTCATTTATGATGCTGGTTATGATCTTTATGATCCTGCCGAGGGCATCTGTTGCTGCAAAGCGTATTCAGGAAGTTCTCGACACACAGCCTTCCATCGTGGATGGAACGGTGAGAAGTGGGGATCGCGAGAAGGTGGGGGAGGTTGTCTTTTCCCATGTATCCTTCCGCTATCCGGATGCCGAGGAATGTGTGCTTCAGGACATCTCATTTACTGCGAAAAAGGGGCAGACGATTGCGTTTATCGGTGCAACTGGATGTGGAAAGAGTACGGTGATCAATCTGATCCCACGTTTCTATGATGCAACCGAGGGCGAGGTTCTTGTCGATGGTGTTAATGTCAAAGACTATGTGCAGGAGGAACTGCGCAATAAGATTGGGTATGTTTCGCAGAAGGCGACACTATTTACAGGAACAGTAGAGTCGAACGTGGCATACGGAGATAATGGCAGGGAAGCAGCATCCGAGGAGGAAGTAAAGGAATCATTGGATATCGCGCAGGCAAGTGAGTTTGTTGATACAATGGAGGGTAAAAGCAATGCGTATGTCGCACAGAGCGGTTCGAATCTGTCCGGCGGACAGAAACAGCGGCTGTCGATTGCCAGAGCGATTGCAAGAAAACCGGAGATACTGATATTCGACGATTCATTTTCTGCATTGGATTATAAGACGGACCGTGTGCTCCGCGAAGCACTTGAGGAGGCCTGCAGGGACGCTACACGGATCATCGTGGCACAGCGGATCGGTACGATACGCGACGCGGACACGATCATTGTGTTAGAGGATGGCAGGATTGCCGGAATGGGAAGCCATGAAGAACTGATGCGCACCTGTGAAGTATATCAGCAGATTGCACTGTCACAGCTATCAAAGGAGGAACTTGCATAATGGAGACAAAAGGATATAGACCAAAGCAGAGAGGCCCGATGGGACGTGGCGGAGCGGTTGTCGAAAAGCCGAAGGACCTGGTCGGTATATGGAAAAAGCTGCTCGGATACTGCAGGAAATACGGAGTTATCTTTGTGATTGCCATGTTGTGTGCGATTGTTGGAACAGTATGTACCCTGATCGGACCGGATAGGCTTTCGGATATGACCAACACCATCACGGATGGAATCATGGGTACAATCGATATGGACAAGATTGCACAGATCGGATTTACATTGGTGGCGTTGTATGCACTAAGCTACGTGCTGTCGGCCGTACAGGGCTGGATCATGTCGACGATCACGCAGCGGATCTCCAGGCAGATGCGCTCGGACATTTCCTATAAAATCAACCGGCTTCCGATGTCTTACTACAATAAGACAACGACCGGAGACGTATTATCCCGTGTGACAAACGATGTGGATACGATCGGCCAGTCACTAAACCAGAGTATAGGTACGCTGATCACAGCAGTGATCCTGTTTGTGGGAAGCCTGTTTATGATGATAAAGACAAACGGCGTGATGACGCTTACCGCTGTCGGCGCAAGCTTGATCGGATTTGTCATTATGTTCTCTATCATGGGACGGAGCCAGAAGTACTTCCGCAGACAGCAGGAACACCTGGGCGAGATTAACGGATACATTGAGGAAATCTATGCGGGGCACACTGTGGTCAAGGCATATAATGGCGAGGCGAAGGCACAGCAGGAATTCGACCGTATGAATGACGATCTGCGGGAGAGCGCATTCCGTGCACAGTGCCTGTCCGGACTTATGATGCCGATCATGAACTTTATCGGAAATCTCGGCTATGTTGCAGTCTGTGTTGTAGGCGGGGCGATGGCATTGGACGGAAAGATCAGCTTCGGTGTGATCGTTGCATTTATGATGTATGTGCGTTACTTTACACAGCCGCTGTCGCAGATCGCGCAGGCAATCCAGTCCATGCAGTCCGCAGGAGCTGCGGGAGAGCGTGTGTTTGCATTTCTTGAGGCAGACGAGATGGAAGATGAGAGCGGCAAGATCGAACATCTTGATCATGTTAAGGGTGAGGTTACGTTTGAACATGTGAAGTTTGGATATGATGATGGTGGACGTGAAATCATCCATGACTTTTCTGCCGTGGCAAGACCGGGGAAGAAGATCGCGATTGTTGGACCTACCGGCGCGGGCAAGTCCACGCTGGTAAACCTTTTGATGCGGTTCCACGAAATCTGGGATGGAAAGATCAGCATTGATGGAATATCGACTCGTGACATGAAGCGTGAAGCGGTTCATGAACAGTTCTGTATGGTATTGCAGGATACCTGGCTGTTTGAGGGAACTGTGCGGGAGAACCTTGTCTATTGTACGCCGGATGTGCCGGATGAGGCAGTGCGAAGAGCCTGCAAGGCGGTTGGGCTGGACCATTTTATCCGCACATTGCCAAATGGATATGATACGGTGTTAAATGATCAGGTCAATCTCTCACAGGGACAGAAGCAGCAGCTGACCATCGCGCGTGCGATGATCGCAGACAAACCGATGCTCATTCTTGACGAGGCAACCTCATCCGTTGATACGCGTACAGAACAACAGATCCAGAGCGCAATGGATAAGCTTATGGAAAACCGTACTTCCTTTGTAATTGCGCATCGTCTGTCAACCATCCGCAACGCCGATCTTATCCTTGTGCTAAAGGATGGGGACGTAATTGAGAGCGGAAACCACGAAGAACTTATGGAGAAAAATGGTTTTTATGCTTCTTTGTATAACAGCCAGTTTGACCGTGCATCTTAAAAACTTCTTTTCTGATAATCTTGCAATCTATGACAAAGGTACTATAATAAAAATAGACTTTTATACATTGCAGAGAGGAACTTATGAGAAAGATGAAGAAGAGGGCGGCCGCGTTACTTATGGCTTTGACATGGGTGATACTGCCGGCTTGTCCGGTTTATGCCCAGAATATCGCAAGAGAAGAGACACCAGATTACAAGGTCGCTTTCTATGCCTTTGACTGTTATCACATGCAGGATGAAAATGGAAAACGCTATGGATATGGCTATGAGATGATGGAGAATTTATCCAAATATCTGCAGTGTACATTTTCCTATGTAGGGTATGAGAAGAGTGCGCAGGAATGCGTGGAGATGCTGCGAAACGGAGAACTCGACATCTATACCGCTGCGAAAAAGACACCGGAGAGGGAGGAAGAGTTTGCCTTTTCCACGCACCCGGCGATTACCTCCACGACATGCATGAATGTCAAGGTTGGCAATTCGAAGGTAGTGGCAGGCGACTATTCTACCTATGATGGACTTCGTATCGGTCTGCTGCAGCGCCATACTTACAACGACAAGTTTCTCGAATTTGTTGAGGAAAAGGGATTCTCCTGTGACATCGTTTACTATGAGACTCCTACGGAACTGTCCGAGGCATTGGTAAATGGCGAAGTGGACGCACTCGTCAATAGCTATCTGGGGATGCCGGAGGACGAGATGACGATTGAGAACTTCGGCAACACCCCATATTATATCATGGCGCGCAAAGAGGATCAGGCGCTCATTGATAAGATAGATGCCGCAATGGATGAACTGAATATAGAGAACCCGGACTAGAGGACAGAGCTATATAACCGCTACTATGGGGTACAGGAACAGAATACACAGCTGACAGCGGCGGAGCAGACACTGCTAAGGGAGCTGCAGAAGAACAATGCTGTAGTCCGGGCAGTTATGAATCCGGACGAAAAGCCGTATTCCTGGTATGAGGGCGGCGAGGCCCGGGGAATCCTTGCGGATATTTTCCGCCAGACCGCGGAGAAGCTTGGCCTGGATTATGAGATTGTTCCGGTATCCACAAGGCAGGAATATCAAAAGCTGATCGAATCAGGGAACATTGATGTCTGGATGGATGCAAGTGAAGAGAGTGTAAACAATGTTGCATACAGATATAAGACAACCAACGGCTATCTGACAACAACGATCTCTGTCTTAAGGGAGAACGGATCCTCAGACAAGATCCGGACGCTGGTGATTCCAGAGGCTAACGGAATGCTGAAATCGATTGTCTCCGAAATATGGCCGGATGTAACGATTCTTGTGGCAAAGGATTGCGACGAGTGCGTGCAGGAAGTGTTAAGCGGCAATGCGGATGGAGCAGTTCTTATGTCTTACACTGCGCAGAGGCTAGCGCAGGATGACCTGCAGAACCGTTTCCGCGTGGAGATCGTTCCGGGGGCATCGCTTGACATCCGGATGGGAGTCAATGCACATGATAACTGCCATTTCTATGGAATATGGGAAAAGACGTTGACAAATATATCATCCCAGATAGAGGCGGAGGTTGTGCAGTCCTATGTAGAAACGACCGAATCCTCTACCATGATGGCGTTTTTGTTCCGTCATCCTTTTTACCTGGTCGTGCTGATCGCGGCTGTATGCCTTATCCTGTTTCTGATTGCACTGTATCTTCAGTCCCTGCACAGCAGGGCGGAGCAGAAGCGCATCGCAAAGGAGCTTACGGCTGCGCTTGCAGAGGCAAAGGATGCAAACGAGATGAAGCAGAACTTCTTCTCGAAGATGAGCCATGATATCCGGACGCCGCTGAATGTTGTACTCGGCATGACCCAGATCGCACAGAAACACAAAAACGATGAAACCAGGCTGGAAAAGGCATTGGAGAGCATTACGTCTGAGGGAAATTACCTCATGGTGTTATTGGATTCGATTCTTGATGTAAACCAGCTGGAGCACGGCCATGTTGAACTGATCTGCGGACCGTTTGCAATTGCGGACAGCGTGAAGGACTGTGTGCAGATGCTCCGGCCACTGGCAGAGCGGAAAGAGCAGAAGCTTCTCTTAAACTGTGAGGTTGGAGATGATGTCGTGATCGGTGATGCAAACCGTTTCAACCAGATCATGATCAATATTATTTCAAATGCGGTAAAGTACACGAATCCGGGTGGAAAGATAGAAGTATCCCTGACGCGTCTGCTGGATAACAGATACTGTTTCCGCTGTGTGGACAATGGCATTGGAATGTCGGAAGAATTTATCCAGCATATCTGTGACGATTATGCAAGGGCAGAGGACAGCCTCATCTCCAAGACAGAAGGCGCAGGACTCGGTATGTCCGTTGTAAAGGGATTTACGGACCTGATGGGCGGCACACTTCATGTTGAGAGTACATTGGGACAGGGATCGGTATTTACCGTTGAATTGCCGTTTGAGGCTGCAAGCGAGGAACAGAAGGCAGCTGTGCTCCATCCGGCGAAGAAAGAAAAACCGGACAGAGACCACTTCAAAGGAACGAGAGCACTTCTGGTTGAGGATAATGCACTCAATGCCGAAATTGCGGTCGCACTGCTGCAGACGCTTGGCTTTGTGGTTGATTGGGCGGAGAACGGAGCCCTCGGCGTGCAGAAATTCCGTGATTCTGCGTTGGAATACTATCATGTGATCTTTATGGATATGCAGATGCCGGTTATGGATGGTCTGGAAGCAACCCGCCAGATCCGGGCGAGCAAGCGGAGAGACAGGGACATTCCAATCTTTGCGATGACTGCAAATACGTTCGCGAGTGACCGAGAAAAGTGCAAAGAGGCAGGAATGACCGGATATATATCCAAACCGATCAATGTTAAGGATATTGAAGATACATTGGAAGAGTATCTGTAAAGGAGAATCGTTATGTCGGAAGTGACCAAGCGCGCATTGGAGCAATCCCTGAAAAATCTGCTCCTGAAAAAGCCGCTCACCAAGATTACCATAAGCGATATCGCGGAGGACTGCGGGATCAACCGCATGACCTTTTACTATCACTTCAAGGATATTTACGATCTGGTGGAGTGGTCCTGCCTGGAGGATGCCAAGAAGGCATTGGAAGGCAAAAAGACACATGATACCTGGCAGGAGGGATTTCTACAGATCTTTCAGGCGGTGCAGGACAACAAGCCGTTCATCATGAACGTATACCGCTGTGTTGACCGTGCACAGGTGGAACGGTATCTGAAGCCACTTGTGGATAACCTTCTGATGAATGTGATCGAGGAGGAATCGGCAGATATACCTGTCCGGGAGGAGGATAAGGATTTTATTGCACGGATCTATACCTACATCTTTGTAGGGCTGATGCTGGATTGGATTGCGGACGATATGAAGGAGGAACCGAAGGTGATCGTGGACAAGCTTGCGATACTGATGCAGGATTCCTTTTCCAATGCGCTGCAGCGGTTTAAAATATCGGATCATACATCAAAAGAAGCAAAATGATAAAAATTTAAACAATGAACTGCCCCGTGATAAAGATTTTGTCACGGGGCTTTTTGTGTCTATGGAAGTACAAAAAAATGGGCATATAATAAAAGCATAAAGACAAGCAACCAAACACATTTATAAGAAATGGGAGGTAATCATTATGTATTATTCAGCAGGAACTTATGAATCATTTGCACATCCGGAAAAACCAAAGGATGTGGACAAGAAATCAGCATATATCATCGGAACAGGACTTGCAGGACTGACCGCAGCATTTTACCTTGTCCGTGACGGGCAGATGAAGGGAGAGCATATCCATCTGTTGGAGAAGCTGGAGCTGGCTGGCGGAAGCTGTGATGGACGTAAGGATATCACGAAGGGCTTCTTCATGAGAGGCGGACGTGAGATGGACAACCATTTTGAGGTTATGTGGGATACGTTCCGCGATGTTCCGTCTTTAGAGAAACCAGGAGCATCTGTACTTGACGAGTACTACTGGCTCAACAAGCATGATCCGAATTACTCTCTCTGCCGTGCATCCATCAATCGCGGTGAGGATGCACATACCGATAAAAAGTTCGAGTTGGACAAGGCATCCGCAATGGCTTTATCACAGCTTTTCATCACACCGGAAAAAGACCTTGAGGATAAGAAAATCTCCGATGTGCTTCCGGATTCTTTCTGGGAGACAAATTTCTGGCTGTATTGGCAGACGATGTTTGCTTTCCAGCGTTGGTCAAGCGCACTTGAGATGAAGCGTTATCTGTGCCGTTACGTACATCATATTGATGGACTTCCGGACTTTAGTGCACTTCGCTTTACCAAGTTCAACCAGTACGAAAGCCTGATCATGCCACTTGTAAAGTATCTTGAGGATCATGGGGTAAAGATTGAGTATGGTATGGATGTAAAGAATGTCATAATCGAGACAGTTGGCGATAAGAAGATCGCACGTCAGATCGTATATGTAAAGGATGGGTTCCAGCAGACAATTGACCTGATTGAGGACGACCTTGTATTTATCACGAACGGCTGCTGTACAGATTCTTCCTGCTACGGCGACCAGACTCATACACCAGATCTGTCTAAGCTTAAGAATGGCTGCGGAGAGTCCTGGGATATGTGGAAGGCAATCGCAGCGCAGGCAACACATGGTGAGTTCGGTAATCCGGATGCATTCTGCAATGACATAGAGGCTACAAACTGGATGAGTGCAACTGTTGCAACTTCAAATGAGGAGATCATCCAGCACATTATCAATGTCTGCAAGCGTGATCCGCGTGAGGGCAAGGTTACAACCGGCGGTATTGTAACCGTAAAAGACAGCATGGACAATTGGTATCTGTCATGGACGATCAATCGTCAGCCACAGTTCAAGTCCCAGGATAAGAACATGGTGCTGGTATGGCTGTATGCCCTGAATACCAACAAGGAAGGAAATTACGTCAAGAAGGCAATGCGTGATTGCACCGGTGAAGAAGTCTGCCGCGAGTGGCTGTACCATATCGGAATTCCGGAAAACGAGATCGAGACACTTGCAAAAGAGGCTTGCAACACGACAACCTGCTTTATGCCATATATCAATGCATTCTTCCAGCCGAGAAAGAATGAGGACCGTCCGCATATCGTTCCGGAAGGCGCTGTAAACTTCGCATTCTTAGGTCAGTTTGCCGAGACACCGCGTGACACGATCTTCACGACCGAGTATTCTATGCGTACCGGCATGGAGGCCGTATATACACTGTTAGACATTGACCGTGGTGTACCGGAGGTATGGGGCAGCAAGTATGATGTCAGAGAACTTTTACGTGCGTGCTACTATGCAATTGACAAGAAGCCGATTAGTGAGGCAAAGCTTAGCTTCGCTGAGAAGGAACTGCTCAAGATCGTGTTAAAGAAGGTCAAGGGAACCGATATCGAGATCCTTTTAAAGGAGAGCGGACTTATCGAATAACAGAATAGGAATTATGACGAAGCGGGCATGTGCAGCCGTAAGGGTGTACATGCCCGCTTTTTTACGTGCGGCACTAAGTCGAAGCTTGGGTGGATGTGAAGGTTTTTGACTGAATATAAAAAAAGACTTTAGTTTTCTGGAAAAAAGTGTATAATGATAAAAAAGTGCAAAAAATGGGGAAAATGTCAAACTCAAGATGTGATGCTTTTAGAAAGTTAGAAAATTCTAAGTAATTAAAAGAGAGTACTACAGATAAAAGGAAACTTATGTTTTGCGAGGAGATATGTGAATGAAAAATATAAAAATGAGGAATGCGATCACATGTATTATTACGCTTGTCACAGTGATAGGATTTTTATTTCTGTTTATAACAATTCAGTCAGGCGTATCAAATGTCCTGAAAAGAACCTCGAGAGAAGAAATGGTGGCATCTTTGAATGGGCAGAATGTTATAATTAGTGAGTATGTACAGCATCAGGAGGAACTGCTCCAGCAATTTGGAAAGGCGCCGGTAATTCGTGAATTCTTGAAAGATGTCACGAATACCCAGAAGCAGGCGGCAGCGTAGGAATATACACAGATTTATTATGCAGGACTGAATCAATGGGAAGGCTTGTACGTGGGTGAATGGAATACGCATATTGTTGCTCATTCGAATCCTGATGTTGTGGGAATGACAACAAGAGAGGGTGATTCCTTAAAGGCTTTGCAGGATGCTATGACAAGCGCGGACGGACTGTATAATGCTGGAATTATTGTATCACCTGCGTCAAAGAAGCTTACGCTGTCCATGTATTGTCCGGTATACGATGTGGATCAGACAACTATACTTGGATATGTAGGAGGCGGACCATTTGTAGCACCTCTGGAGGCACTTTTAGCGCAGCTAGAAAGTCAGTCTAACTCCTATATCCACTATTCGATGATTAATGTTGTCTCACAGATGTACATTTTTGATGAGGGCGAGTCCCTGATTATGACATCCCCGGAGGATGTCGGAATTCTTCAGGCTGTTTCCTCTGTCAGTGCAGATCCGTCCAAGACAACAGGAACCTTTGAGTATACAGACATAGACGGAACGAAGTGCCTTCTTTCTTACCAATATGAATCAACGCATGGATGGATAACGGTTGCGCGAACGAAAGAGTCCCTGCTTTATAGCCAGATCAATTATGTATTGAAACAAGTGCTGATTATCTGTATTGTAGTCTGCCTGCTGATTTCGTTTGCTTCGTGGTTATTTATCAGGGTAAAAACAAAACCACTTACCTATGTGGTAAATGCTCTACAGAATCTGAAGGAACTTAAGATCGAGCGTGATCCACGGCTTGTAAAGTATCTGAACCATAAGAGCGAGATCGGACAGATTGATGAGATGGCAAACCAGATTCTATCTATTACTAGCCAGACGAATCTTCTGGCGCTGAATGCTTCGATTGAGGCCGCACGTGCCGGGGAAGCAGGACGTGGTTTCAGCATTGTGGCAAATGAAATTGGCAACCTTGCGGAGAGCTCACGCCAGACGGCAACGGCAATTCAGACAATCTGCCAGGAGACACGCCATAATATTGATATGGTGCAGCAGTGCTTTGATAACATCATTGCATTTATGGAAAAGGATATACGAACCCAATTTGAATCTTTTGTTAGTGCAACGAATGAATATAATACGTCTATTGAGCAGATCCGCTCGATTATCGATGAGATGAGTCAGTGTTCTGATGAATTTGGCAAGGCTGTTACAGATATTCAGCAACAGATTGATAGTGTTCAAGGTGGCCCGGAAGAATCTTCAACGACAACAGATATCGTCCTCGAAAAGGTAGAGCAGACAAAGCAGACCACAACGGAACTTGCGGAGATTGCCCGTACCAATGAAAATAATGCGGATTCCATTCGTGAAATTATGATGCGCTTTACATTTACAGATGCAGGCTAGCATTGACATCCGTGTTTTTCCGTGCTAAATTAGTGGTCAGAATAAACCAAAACACATAGAAAAAGAGAGTACATCTGGGGACGCTTTACAGAGAATCTTCCATGCGCCGGAATCCGGCCGCAGGCTGAGAGGGAGAGAGAACAGACAGGTGGAACATGGCTTTGGAGTGGCAGAACTGAACCGAAGTTTTATCAGCACGGATAAGTTCTGACGGGAACACCCGTTACAGTGGAGGATGTAAGAGCAATCTGCATCTGCGGAGGCATATATCGCGAGATATGTGCGAATAGAAGTGGTATCACGGGATTACGGCTCGTCTTCTTTACGAAGGCGGGCCTTTTTGTTTTACCAGAATTGGTTTTGGTTCCACTTATAAACAATTCGCTTTTTAATTAAGAAATGGAGGATAACACAATGAGCAATAAGGGAAAGTATTATATGACAACAGCAATCGCATACACGTCCGGAAAGCCTCATATCGGTAACACCTATGAGATCATTCTGGCAGATGCGATCGCAAGATACAAAAAGGCGGAAGGATACGATGTATACTTCCAGACAGGAACCGATGAGCATGGTCAGAAGATCCAGGAGAAAGCAGAGGCAATCGGAATCACACCAAAGGAATATGTGGATGAGGTTGCAGGTGAGGTAAAGCGTATCTGGGATCTGGTAAATGCAGATTATGATAATTTCGTCCGCACCACAGACGCAGACCATGAAAAGTGCGTAAAGAAGATTTTCAAGAAGCTGTACGATCAGGGAGACATCTACAAGGGCTCTTACGAGGGACTTTACTGTACTCCGTGTGAGTCCTTCTGGACAGAATCACAGCTTGTAGACGGTAAGTGCCCGGACTGCGGACGTGAGGTACAGCCGGCAAAGGAAGAGGCTTACTTCTTCAAGATGAGCAAGTATGCGGATCGCCTGATCGATTATATCAACACACACCCGGATTTCATCCAGCCGGTATCAAGAAAGAACGAGATGATGAACAACTTCCTGCTTCCGGGACTTCAGGATCTGTGCGTTTCCCGTACCTCCTTCAACTGGGGTATTCCGGTAGACTTTGATCCGAAGCATGTCGTATATGTATGGCTGGATGCCCTTACGAACTATATCACCAAGATCGGTTACGATCCGGACGGTTCAAGCGAGCTGTTCAAGAAAAACTGGCCTGCGGATCTGCACCTTATCGGAAAAGACATCGTGCGTTTCCACACGATTTACTGGCCGATCTTTTTGATGGCACTTGTCCTTCCGCTGCCGAAGCAGGTATTCGGACATCCGTGGCTGCTGCAGGGCGGTGAGAAGATGAGCAAGTCAAAGGGCAACGTTATCTATGCAGATGACATGGTAGACCTGTTTGGCGTGGATGCAACCCGTTACTTCGTGCTCCATGAGATGCCTTATGAGAATGACGGAATCATCACATGGGATCTGGTGATCGAGCGTTTTAACTCAGACCTTGCGAACATTCTTGGCAATCTGGTCAACCGTACGATCTCCATGAGCAACAAGTATTTTGGCGGTGTCGTAAAGCACACAGGCGTGACACAGGACGATGCACAGGCTGCGATCGACGCAGACTTAAAGGCAGTTGTAACCGCAACCCGTGATACCGTATCCGCAAAGATGGAGAAGCTCCGTGTGGCAGATGCCATCACAGAGGTATTCGGACTGTTCCGCCGCTGCAACAAATATATCGATGAGACAACACCTTGGGTTCTTGCAAAGGATGAGAACCTTCAGGATCGACTTGCGGAGGTTCTCTATAACCTGACCGAATCCATCACGATCGGAGCGAGCCTTTTACATCCGTTCCTTCCGGAGACCGCAGAAAAGATCGTTGCACAGTTAAACACCACACTGCGCGAGTATGATGATCTTGACAAGTTCGGACTCTATGAGAGCGGAAAGACCGTAACCGACAAGCCGGAGATCCTTTTTGCCCGTCTTGATGCCAAGGAGGTAATGCCGAAGGTAGAGGCAATCCAGGCAGCACAGAAGGCAGAGTACGAGAAGGAGCAGGCGCGTCTTGCCGGAGGTACACCGGCATCTGCACCTTGCTACGAGCAGCCACAAAAGGATGATGCTTCGGGAAAGGGCGTGGTAGACATCGAGCCAAAGGCAGAGATCACTTTTGATGACTTTGAGAAGCTACAGTTCCAGGTTGGAGAGATCATTGCCTGCGAAGCAGTAGAAAAGTCCAAGAAGCTGCTCTGCTCACAGGTTAAGATCGGAAGCCAGGTAAAGCAGATCGTTTCCGGCATCCGCAAGTATTACTCACCGGAGGAGATGGTCGGCAAGAAGGTTATGGTTCTTGTAAACTTAAAGCCGGCAAAGCTTGCAGGCGTTTTATCTGAGGGAATGTTATTGTGCGCAGAGGATGCAGATGGCAACCTCGCACTTCTTACCCCGGAGAAGCCGATGCCGGCAGGAGCTGAGATCGCGTAAGCGTTGAGAGAAGGAATCGCAACATGGAAATTTTCGACATTGTAGATGAAAACGGAATGCCGACAGGTCAGACCGTCGAGCGGAAGGAAGCACACCGCAACGGAATATGGCACAGAACCTCCCACGTCTGGATCGTGCGGCGGCATGAGGGAAAGGTACAGATCCTTCTGCAGAAGCGTTGCGACACGAAGGACTCATATCCGGGCTGCTATGACATCTCAAGCGCCGGACATATCCCGGCGGGAGTAGATTTTGTGGAATCTGCGCTTCGGGAGCTTAAGGAAGAATTGGGCCTTGAAGTGCAGGCAGAAGACCTGATAGAGTGCGGAACGCGCCGAATCCTGCTGGACGAGGAGTTTTACGGAGAGCCTTTCCATGATAGGCAGTTCAGCAAGGTATTTTTGCTGTGGCTGGATAAGGAGGAGAGTGAGTTCTCTGTCCAGAAGGAAGAGATCGACAGCGTGCGCTGGATGGACTTTTCTGAATGCAAGAGGGCGGTTGCGGAGAATGCGATCCCGAACTGTATCGACATGGAGGAACTCTTGATGCTCGAACCGCATCTGTAGGAGGATAAGTAATAAATATCTGTTGAAGATTGGGCTTAAA
Organism: Agathobacter sp.; assembly: GCA_022769125.1. Taxonomy (GTDB): domain Bacteria; phylum Bacillota; class Clostridia; order Lachnospirales; family Lachnospiraceae; genus Roseburia. The sequence goes on along the minus strand of JALEKN010000019.1, from coordinate 71,745 downwards.
AGTGCTAGAATCAAAGATAGTTAGATGGATTTGATCTTTGGAAGGGAGGAACGTTTGATGAGTCTTGCAATCAGCGCTTTAAATGCATATAGTGGCATATCATCCGTTCAGCCGATGAATTATTCTGTGAAGAATCATTCAGAGGTATCTTCTGCATATACTGAATCCTTAAAAGAAGCGCAGAATGTCGGAACATTTCCAAGTATCGGAAATGTAAATCCGGTATCTTATCCGAATGCAACTGTATCATCAGTTGATTCAACAGCCAGACTTGCAAAGACACAGAGTACCAATCGTGAACTGAACGACATCGCGTCAGGATTTTCCGGGATTATGACCGGATATGACAGTGATCGTCAGTCCTACGGTTATGAAATGATAGGAAGCACCATCGATTATTATGCATAGAATTGCATACCGGATAGTTAACAGATGCCCCCACATGATATAGGTCATGTGGGGGTATTTTATGCTTGTTGTTTTATTACGAAAACGCAAAGTACGGCCTGTGGAGCGAAAATCTCTCTTCAGGCGGTAATATTCTTGCAAATCACCAGCCCGCAGCCCAAAAATTACGGCCTGCGGAGCCAGAAACACGCTCCCGGCGGTAATATTCTCGCATCCCACCAGTCCACAGCCCAAAAATTACGGCCTGCGGAGCCAAAAACACACTCCAGGCCGTACGTCCTCTAAACCCCCTTGAATCATCAGAAAAAAACGATCAGCGCACGGTAATGCCAGCTATTCCCTATTCTGTGAAGTGACATAAATATGCCCGATCCCAAATAAAATCGCAAAAATTATGAGCAGATAATGCCTAGATGTAATTCCGCTCAGCAAAAACAGAAGAGTGGGGATGATTGCTAGGGCGATCTGAATTCTAAAGGCTGGCTTAATGAAGAAAATCATCCAGCAAATCCAATAGGAGACTATAAGCGCCAGACTCCCAATCAAGTAGATAAGCAACATTGTAAGTGATGAAAAACCAAATTCCAGAATGCCAATGTTAAATATCATGAAAAACATGCATCCGTATCGACCAACCTGTTCCAGGATATTCATTGTCGTATTTGTACATTTGTTGCTTTGGTTTTTGTATTTGGTTGCATAAATAATATTTGGAATCAACAGCAGAATGATAAGGATTAGGCCGAATAGATTTAACCAGCTCATATTCAGGCTCCCTGCAAGGAAAATGGATGTTGGACCATCTGCATTTTTGATAAATGGCATTGCACACCTCCTCGTTTTAGGCTAAATGAAATAAGTGTATGTATCATATTGCTATAAGCATACCGGTATATGCGCATTTCTTTATTATACAAGACAAAAGAATAGAAGTGAAGCGGAAAGGTAAATGCAGGAAAGAAAAAGGTGGCGGCCAAAAGGCTAATGCAGGAAGGAAAAGACGACTGTAAAAAGCGAAAAGACAAATGCAGGAAGGAAAAAGGCAACCGTAAAAAGATAGATACAAAAAAGGCCGCTGTAGAAAAGAGAACAGCAACGTAAAAATGTATTGACAAAACTGTAACTAGACTGTATATATACATATATACAGAATAAACACGGAGGCAATACAAGATGATCAAATTGGAAGGTGTAAGCAAACAACTGGACAAATTTTCCGTAAAAGACATTTCCCTCACGATACCGGACGGCTACATCACCGGGCTGATCGGGCGCAACGGAGCAGGAAAGACGACACTGTTTCATCTGATCCTTGGATTGTACCGACCGGATGTGGGAAGCATCACGATCAACGGCATGCAGTACGATGACAGCGAGCGGGCAATCCGTGAACAGCTCGGGGTGGTTTTGCAGGAGCGCTTATTCGAAAATGATATGACACTCGAAGCAAACGCGCAGTTGTACGGGCAGTATTACCCAACCTACAAATCCAACTTAATGCAGGAATTGTTACAGGAATTTGAGCTAAAAGGCGACCAGAAATATAAGACCTTATCCAAAGGCGAGGAGTTAAAGTTCCAGTTCGCGTTTGCGCTGGCACATGAGCCGAAGATACTTCTGCTCGACGAGCCGACCGGCAATTTCGACCCGGAGTTCCGCGAGATCTTCTGGCAGAAGCTGCAGGAATTTATCGCAGACGGCTCGCACAGTGTTGTGCTTGCCACGCATCTGACGGACGACCTCGACCGGATGGCGGACTATCTGATCTATATGGACAACGGAAAGATCCACTTAGCGGAGGACATCGAGACCATCCGCGGGAATTACCGGATCATACAGGGAGAGAATTACAAGCTCAGGCGTTTCCATCCCGATTATGTGATCGCCCTAGAGGAAGGCAACTACGGAGGAAAGGCATTGGTGCGCCACAAGAAGCGGTTTGACTATGACGGCTTTGCGGTCTCACCGCCAACCATAGAGGAGCTTATGTATTTTATGGAAAAACAGCTAAGGCGGGGGAACAGGTAGATGGATAAAAAGGTTTTGCATGATTATATAAATGCGTTACGTATAAGTAATATAAGGAAAATGCTCGGGAAAAACGGTCAGACAGGTGCGCTCGTATGGGCGATCTATATGATGACGGTGCCGTTTGTCACGATGTCGAACGAGAAGACCAACTTAGGAGGGTATCTGATGGCAGTCCTTTTTCTCATGTTTGCCATCGTAAGCGGCGCTGCTGCCGCAATCGGATTGCCAAAGCAGATGTTTCTGGTGCCGATGACCATGCAGGAGCGGTACAGCTATCTAAAGGGAATGCTCCGCTTAAAGCTGCTTGTCCCGAATCTCTTCAATGCGGTTGCCATCGTGATCTGGACGAAGCTCCAGCACGCGCCGGCATGGGCAGGCGCTGCATTCTTTATTGCGGGATGCGCCTTTGTGATCGGGGATGCATTTGCTTCATGGAGAGGAAATTCGTGGCTTAGAGAGGGAAATGAGAAGCTATATGAGCGCGTTTATGATAAGGCACAAAGGACCCTGCTGACACAGTGTATATTGGAAATGGTCATCGGAGTCAGCGCGTATATGGTCGGAGTGATCGCACTGGAGCCGGGTGACTATGAGAAGCTTTGGATAAAAATTGTAACCGGCATTGTCGCCGGCATAGAGATCATCCTTGCAGCGCTTATCTTGCGGCACAGGGATACGGTGGTCGAATTGGGCTGCGATTATGAAAAAGTGGCACTGCTCAATAGCGACACCGGAAAAGCAAAGGTAAATAACAGATAAAACGGAGGGATCGAATGAAGATCATCATTCAACCGCAGGGGACAATGGCAATCTACGAGCAGATTGTCAACCAACTAAAAAATGAGATCGTGACCGGCTCGCTGGTCGCAGGCGAAGCGCTTCCGTCCATCCGTGCACTTGCGATGGAACTGCAGGTGAGCGTCATTACAACCAAGCGTGCATACGAGGAGCTGGAAAAAGAAGGACTGATCCGCTCGGTGGCAGGAAAGGGCTTCTATGTATGCGAGTATAACACGGATTACCTGAAGGAAAAACAGCTCATGATGCTGGAGGAACGGCTTGGTGAGCTGATAGAGGCGGCAAAGGGCGCGGGGCTTAGCTGCGAGGAATTTGTAGAGATGGCGGAGACGTTGTACCGGGCGTAGCGTGTGGCACAGAGTAGGAGGAAAAATGTTACTCGAATTTGAACATGTGACAGGAACAAATAAAAAATTTGCATTGCAGGATGTATCCTTCGCACTTCCGGAAGGGTATATCATGGGACTTGCAGGAAAGAACGGAGCCGGAAAGAGCACGCTTATCGACTACATCGTAAATCCGATGCAGCAGTATACCGGGACGATACGGATCGATGGAGTGGACATCCGGGAGGACTTTCGCCGGATGAAAAACAAGATTGGGCTTGTGACCGAGCAGAATCCGTTTTTCATGGAGCGCTCCATCATCCAGAACGCAGAATTGATGGGACGATTTTATGAGGAGTGGGACATGGAGCTTTTTAAGGAGCAGATAAAACGGATGGAGCTTCCGGGCTATCGGACGGTCGGCAAGCTCTCACGCGGTGAGTTCTTCCGCTTCCAGATGGCATTTGCGATAGCACACCACCCATCTTTGTATCTTCTGGACGAGGTGACGGCGGGCATGGATCCGGTATTCCGGATCGAGTTCTTCCGGCTTTTGCAGGAAGTGATCGCGGATGAAAAGGCATCGATACTCATGACAAGCCATATCGAGGAAGAGATGCACAGAAAAATGGATTACATTGGGATCTTAGATCAGGGAAAGCTGATCTCATTTGGGGAGAGTGCACAATGAAAACGAATGCAAAAGACAGACAACAGATCATCGACGAATTTTACAGGGAGTTCTTATCCTACCGCCCGGAAAGCATCGGGGTGTGGTTCGGATCGGGACTTATCGCAGTCATATATGGGATTTACATGTGGGTTCCGCATGAGCTTCACACGGTATCGCTCGTCCCGGCGATCATGCTGTTTTTCGGCTTCTTGGGACCATACCTGTACCTGCAGCCCTACCGCGTGTACCGTGAGGTGACACTGGGGAACACGATGCCGGAGGGGAAGAACATAGCCGCAATCCTTCGATATGTTCCCATTGACAGTGCAGATCTGCGGTTATATCGTAGAAAGAAGCTGCTCCGCTTCTGCAGCTATACCGGAATTGCGTATATCGCAGGACAGCTTCTGCTATCGCTGGCAATCTGCCACCGGTTGACCGCAAAGACGGTTGTATTTGCCATTTTTATGGGCTATATCCTTCCGCTTCTTACAAATATGGAATGGCCGCAGGAGCTGCTGGAGCGCAGAAAGCGATAAGAAAACACGAATGACGATGGCGCAGACGACAACGGAATATATGTTACACCGGCAGGTACCAGCCATTGCATCAGAAAGATAGCCATTGCATCAGAAAGACAGATATTGCATAAGAAAGATGCAAAATATAGGAATATTAGGAGAAATAAAATGATATTTGAGACACACGCACATTACGACGACGACAAATTCACGGAGGACAGGGACGAGCTGATCCGGGCAGTGCATGAGAGCGGCGTGCATCCGATCATCAACGTCGGGGCATCCATCCACTCAACGCAGACGACGCTGGAGCTGGCGAAGCGCTATCCGTTCATCTACGCGGCGGTCGGCGTGCATCCGAGTGATGTTGCAGATCTGAATGAGGACACCTTCGCGTGGCTTAAGGAACAGACCACCTATGCAAAAACAGTTGCGGTTGGAGAGATCGGGCTGGACTACTATTGGGATAAGGAAGCGGATGTGCAGGAAAAACAGCGCTACTGGTTTGGCAGGCAGCTTCAGCTTGCAAGGGAAGCAGGTCTCCCGGTGATCATCCACTCGCGCGATGCGGCAGCAGACACGCTTCAGGTGATGCGGGACAATCACGCAAAGACGATTCCGGGTGTGATCCACTGCTATTCCTATTCGCCGGAGCTGGCGCAGGAATTTGTGCGCATGGGCTACTACATCGGAGTCGGGGGAGTTGTCACCTTTAAGAATGCAAAGAAACTGGTGGAGACGGTGCAGACGATCCCGATGGAGCGGATTTTGCTTGAAACCGACAGCCCGTATATGGCACCGGAGCCGCACCGCGGCACGCGCAACGATTCCCGCAATATCCCGTATGTCATCGCAAAGATTGCCGAGCTGAAGGGAATCACACCGCAGGAGGTAGAGCGGATCACGGAGGAAAATGCATACCGCCTGTTTGCAAAATGCCCGCACCGGGAATAGGAATTACAGGCTCAGACAATTTTACCTACATTAAACTCACGGATGGCAAGGAGTTTACAGAAGATTAGATTTTACCGGAGTAGTTTAATAAAGTAAACGACTAGACTAAATTAAACGGAAATTAGCTAAAATATCTAAAAAAATAAATTAAATTTGTTGATTTTATCAATTCCAAATTTTACCGGGATATCATAGTATGATAGGGAAAGTACGGTGTATGATCGGAGAAGTATGACATACAAAAATGTACTATGATATTAAGAAGAAGCTACGGAGAAATTTATGGAATTGACAGCAGAAATTATTCGCGCGGAGCTTAAACCGTGCAATAAAAACAGACTAAAAATAGAATCGGATTCCTTGGTTATTATGCGGGGGGATAACGTACAGGAGCAGATTGCCCTTCGCACCGATGCTGTGCTTGCAGACAAAAATGCGGATGCGCATACGCGCAGGCTGTATCAGTATATGGAGGCGGTAGGCCGGTCTGGCTGTGTGATGTACGGACATCAGAATGATCTATGGAAAAAGGCAGGGGCAAAGGACCTGTCTTTTTCTGATACAGAAGATGTGACCGGAGAACTGCCGGGTGTGATCGGCATGGATGCATTAGCGTTTACCGGATGTGAATTTAACGTGAAGAAATATAACCGGCTATATGCCGGAAAAGGCGGCTTTCCGGACGGAGCGATCAACGAGGAAGCCCTTGGAACCGCCTATGCGAATGTTGTGGCAGCTGCAAAGCTGGCAAACTATGCGATGGAGCGTGGCAGCGTGGTCAGCTTATCCGCGCACATGCCGAACTTTACGAAGGTGGCGCTTTTCCCGGAGTATCGCGGGGACGGGCAGGCGGACGATGCAGCAGCACAGGATGAACAGTCGCTTGCGAAAAAGCAGCAGGCGGATGACCCGGATTTTGCACTGCCGCAGAAGCACTATCCATCCGATGTGATTTATGCCAAGTACGATTTCAGCCCATATACCCCGAATGTGTTGGAGGGTGATGTGGTGAATGCGATCATGCCGGGCGGCGCGTACAATGAGGTGTACCTTGCGTATCTTGATATGATTGCTGACTTTGCGCATCTTCTGGAGGGACCGATCATGTTCCGCCCATTCCATGAGAACACAGGAAGCTGGTTCTGGTGGGGCGAGGAGCATTGCACACCGGAGGAGTTTAAGGCCCTGTTCCGGTATACGATTGACTATCTGCGTGACGCGAAGAACGTGCATAATTTCCTCTATGTATACAGTCCGGGCAGTGAACCGAAAAGCCCGGAGGAATTTGAAGCGCGTTATCCGGGAGATGACTATGTGGACATGGTCGGCGTGGATATGTATGACCGCATCTCGCAGAAGGGGCAGGATGAGATCTTCTTTAAGGACTTTGAAAAGCAGCTTAAGGTTTTACAGGATTTCGCGGCGGCACATGACCGTCTGATGGCGGTGACGGAGACCGGACTTGCAACGGATGTCCCGGACGAGGGAGACAATGCTACGGCACTGTTCCGTTCTGGCAACTGCAACCGGCGCTGGTACATGGATGTGCTCGATGCTGTTGCTAAGACAAAAAGCTCCTACTTTTTGCTGTGGGCGAACTTTGGAAAGCACAATACCTTTTATGCACCGATTGTAGAGCACGTTGATGCGGACGGCACGCGCTACGGACATGAGATGATAGACGACTTTGTCCGGTACTATAATGATCCAAGATCTGTTTTCTCTGAAATGCAGAAAGAGACAGTAAATGGTTTCCTTTCATACAGCAAAGAATCGGATTTTTAAAACGAAAAGGAAACAACCCGCAGAAAAGTGGATGGACTGTGGGAAAATAAAATATATAGAGATGGAGAAAATGTATGATTCAATTTAATGAGACGACCAAGACATTCAAGTTAGATACAAAGAACACAACCTATGTAATTGCAATCTGCGACGAGGAGCAGTTTTTAGGACACGCATATTACGGAGCAAAGATCAGTGACGCTGATGTGGCGTATCTGCTCCGGACGGAGGAGGCTCCGTTTGTACCGTCAAAGAACAACCGTGACAGAAGCTCCTTCTTCGACACTTTCCCGACCGAATATCCGGGCAATCAGGTAGGTGATTACCGGGAGAGTGCCATTGCAGTAAGAGACGCAAAGAATCACGAGGCTGTACAGTTTGTATATTGCGGACACAGAATCACAGACGAGAAGCCGGCTCTTAAAGGCCTTCCGGCAACCTTTGCGCCAAAGGGAGAAGTGATGACGCTCGAACTTGATGTGGCAGATCCGGTTCTTGGACTAGAGGCTACGCTGTTCTATTCCGTATTTGAAAAAGAGGATGTGATCACACGCAGCATTACTGTAAAGAATGCTTCCGGGGAGACAATATATCTGACAAAGATCATGTCACTAAGTCTGGATATGGATCAGGAGGACTACCAGATGCTGACACTCCACGGCTCATGGGCGAGAGAGCGTCAGATGGATTTCCGCAATATCGGATATGGAAAGCAGAGTGTAGGGTCTACCAGAGGCGAGTCCTCCCATCAGGATCATCCGTTTGTGGCACTTGTGTCAGAGAAAGCCACACAGGAGAGCGGCTCTGTATATGGCTTCCACTTTGTATATTCCGGCAATTTCCTTGCACAGGTAGAAAAGTCACAGTTTGACAGCCTGCGCGTACAGATGGGTATCCATCCGGACAATTTCTGCTACCAGCTTCGCCCGGGCGACAGCTTTGTTGCGCCGGAGGTTGTCATGACCTACTCCGCAAACGGACTTGGACAGATGAGCAGAAATCTGCATGACCTGTACCGCGAGCATCTGATCCGCAGTCCATACCGCACAAAGGAACGCCCTGTCCTCATCAACAACTGGGAGGCAACCTACTTTAACTTTGACACCGAGAAGCTTTTATCCATTGCACGCGAGGCAAAAAAGGCAGGTATTGAGATGCTTGTCATGGATGATGGCTGGTTCGGATACAGAAATGACGATAATACAAGCCTTGGAGACTGGACGGTCAATGAGAACAAGATTCAGGGTGGTATCAAATATCTGGTAGATGAAGTCAACAAGATCGGACTCAAGTTCGGTATCTGGTTTGAGCCGGAGATGATCTCCCCGGATTCTAATTTGTACCGTGAGCATCCGGATTGGGCGATTGCGATCGAAGGAAGAACCGCATGCCGCTCCAGAAATCAGTACGCTCTTGATCTGAGCCGCAGAGAAGTCGTTGACTACGTATATGAAAGCATCGCAAATATTTTGAGAAGCGCGAACATCGAGTATGTAAAATGGGATATGAACCGTCAGCTTACCGATCTTGGCAGCACCTATCTGGGAAAAGAGAATCAGGGAGAGCTTTGCCACCGTTATGTACTTGCGGTATACGAACTGCAGGAACGCCTGCTGGCAGAATTCCCAAATCTGCTTCTGGAGAACTGCTCCGGCGGTGGCGCACGTTTTGATCCGGGAATGCTCTACTACAGCCCGCAGATCTGGTGCTCTGATGATACGGATGCGATCGAGCGACTCTCCATCCAGGAGGGAACATCACTGATCTACCCGCTGTCCACAATGGGAGCACATGTTTCCGACTGCCCGAATCATACGGTGGGCCGTGTGACACCGTTTGCAACAAGAGGCAATGTAGCACTTGCTGGAACCTTCGGATATGAGCTTGATATTACGAAGATTCCGGAGGAAGACCGTGCACAGATTCCGGAGCAGATTGAGCGGTATCATAAGTACAATCCGCTTGTCCGTGGTGGCGACTATTATCGTATTGCTTCTTATCGTGAGAATCACATGTACGATTGTTATGAGGTTGTGGCAAAGGACAAATCCGAAGCACTGATCACTTTCGTACAGGTGTTGAACCGCCCGAATTATCACAGCCGCAGGATTCACCTGTACGGACTTGACCCGAAGAAACAGTATCGTATTGAGGGTGAAGACAAGCTGTACTACGGCGATACATTGATGAATGCCGGAATTCTGATCCAGAATATGTGGGGAGATTTCCAGTCGAAGCTGATCCATATTATAGAAGGAGGCAATTGATGGCAAAGGCAGTAAAACTTGCAGATATTGCGGAAAAATTGAATGTCAGCGTAGTGACTGTATCAAAGGCACTCTCCGGACAAAAAGGAGTCAGTGAAGAGATGAGGGAACGCATCCAGAAGCTGGCAGATGAGATGGGGTATATACCTACAAAAAATGCAGCCGGCAGACGCCCGGCTGTAAAAAGCTATAACATTGGTGTAATCATACAGGAATCTTATCTGGATAAATATGACTCTTTTTACTGGATGATGTACCAGCGTGTCGCAACGCATGCGATGGAAAAGGGAAGCTTTACCATGCTTGAGGTGGTCAGCCAGCAGATGGAGAAGGCACTTGAGCTTCCGAAACTGCTCGAGGAGCAGAAAGTAGACGGTATTATTGTTGTCGGAAAGCCATCCGAGCGTTATCTTGCATTGATTCGTGAAAAAACAAAAATACCTACCGTTTACATGGATTTCGCGGATGAGGGAAAGACCACCGATGCTGTGGTATCGGATAATTACTATGGCGGATACTATGCGACAAACTATCTGCTTTCCATGGGACACACAAAGATCGCTTATGTTGGAACACTTCTTGCAACAAGCTCGATCACAGACAGATATCTTGGGTATGTAAAGGCACTTATGGAGCATGGAATCGAGATCCGTAAGGATTGGCATATCAATGACCGCAATGTATCAAGCGGTCTGATTGATGATGAAAATATGATGGTGCTTCCGGATGAGATGCCGACTGCATTTTTCTGCAACTGCGACCTTGTTGCAGGGAAACTGATCAACAAATTGCAGCGTCAGGGCTATCGTGTGCCGGAGGATATATCTGTGGTTGGATACGACAATTATATCCACCCAGATCTGTGCAATGTGGAGATCACTTCTTATGAAGTTGATTTTGAGGAGATGGCAGCGCAGAGTGTTGCGGCACTGATCCAGAAAATGTCACATGGGGCAGACAGTAGCAGAATCCATGTGGTAGAAGGGCATCTCGTGCTCAAGAACAGTGTACGCAGAATCTAGCTCTCCCATCGGATGATATGATCGGGCGGCGATGCTGCAGGTGACAGATTGCAGGGCATGGCGGACCTGACAGAAAACGGAGAACAGGAATGAAGAAAAGATGGTATGCAGCGGTACTTGCACTTACAGTGATGTTTGTTTCGGCCTGCCAGACAGCACCGGAGAGTACTTACGACCCGGCAGATACGCAGACTGCCAGGGAGCAGGAGCACCAGGAAGAACAAGACTCTGGACAGACAGTTAGAAAAGAAGCAGTCGAGCCGCTTACGGATTATGTGAGCGGGGATGAGATGGCACTTGCGGATCAATGGCCGAGCTGTGATGATGCAGCACTTGCAAAGGTAATGAGAAAGGCGGCGGCAGGACAGCCTGTAACGATCGCCTGCATCGGTGGCTCTATTACACAGGGGACAATTGCAAAAGGGGATCTGGATGATACCGTCGGATTTTCGCGGCCATATGCGGATATCTTCCACGAGTGGTGGGAAAAACAGTTTCCGGATACGGAGATCACCTTTGTGAATGCGGGAATCGGCGGAACAGATTCCTATCTGGGGGTGCACCGCCTAAAGCGTGATGTGCTGTCGCAGGAGCCGGATCTCGTGCTGGTGGAGTATGCAGTAAATGACGCAAACAGTTTCTTCTATAAAAGGTCCTATGATAATCTGCTGCGGAACATCCTGCAGGCGGAAAGCGCCCCGGCGGTCATGCTTTTGTTTATGGAACAGACAAACGGAACGAACGCGCAGGGCAATCAGGTGCTTGTCGGATTTCAATACGCACTTCCGATGATCAGTTATGCGAACTGCATCGAGCATATGATGGAAAACGGGCAGTACAGCGCCAGCCAATTGTCCGGGGATGGGGTGCATCCATCCGCACTCGGGCATGCGATTGCGGGGGAATTGCTGTGGAGATATTTGAATCAGGTATATGAACAGCGGGATGAACTACCGGAGCCTCAAGCTTTTTCGATAACTGCAGCTACGGATGACCGTTATGCGGATGCGGATATTGCAGACCGTACCAACGTTACACCGGAGGAACTTGGCACATTCTCGGAGCAGGACACCGGGGAATATTTCCCAGATGGATGGATATGCGAGGAGGGCGACGGCGGACTTACCGTTACACTTCGTTTCCGCAACCTTGGGATTCTGTATATTGCGACAACAGATGGCAAGAGCGGCAGTTTTGATATATTGGTTGACGGGGAGAGCGTGCGCGCGGTCAATGCGGACTTCTCCGATGGCTGGGGTGACGCGATTACGGCAACTGAGGTATACACTTCGGAGGAAGAAGCAGAACATACCGTTACCATAAAGAAGACGGAAGGGACAGAAAAGGAACTGTTCTGGCTCCTTGGATTTTTGACTTCATAAACTAAATTAATTAACTTTAACCACTTAAAAAAGCACTCTTTTTATCAAAAGAGTGCTTTTTGTTAAAAAGTGCACAAAAATGACATGCAAAAATCATTAACATAGACGAAAATAACAGCCAAATGTGAAAAAACATTGAACAAATTAAGATTCTAAGCTATAATTAAGCTAAATAAAACATATGAATTAACTTAAAACAAGCTAAATTAAGTTAAGCGAGCTTAAAAGCTAACTTCTGGGAGAGGCGGAAAAGCCATGAAGAGAAAACAAATTGTGATGGCGGTGCTGACCGGCGCTGCAGTTTTAAGCGGCTGCGGACAGCAGGAGACAGAGATAAAGGAAACTGAAACATCACAGACACAATCCGCTGACCCTTTTGTTCCTGAGATTGTAGGGACATATGAAGCGGAGGACGCACAATTAAAAGGCAATGTCAGCATAGGCAGCAGCAGAGAGGGGTATTCGGGGAGCGGATATGCAACGGGATTCTCGGACGACTCAGATGCCTGTGCTTTTTCCATCAATATCAGCGAGGATGGATTTTACGATCTGGGCCTTGCAACGGCGGCAAGTGATTACAAAGAGAATTACGTCAGCGTGGATGGAGAATCCGTTGGAACGATCACTTCCGATGACACCGAGTTTACAACCACCTACCTCACAAGAGTGTATCTGACACAGGGAACGCATGAAGTTGAGGTATCGAAGTATTGGGGCTGGATCGATCTTGACTATCTGGTTGTACAGACATCGGAGCCGTTAGATGCATCCATCTATGATGTGCCGGCAGAACTTGTCAATAAGAATGCGACAGAGAACACCAAGCGTCTGATGAGCTATCTCGCAGATAATTACGGAACGAACATTTTGTCCGGACAATATTCGCCGGATGGCATGTACGGCAAAGAATATACAGTGGTTAAGAATGCTACCGGGAAGACACCTGCGATACTCGGACTTGACTTTATCGAATATTCACCATCGCGTGTGGCGAACGGCAGCAGCAGTAATGCGACGGACCTTGCAATTGCATATTGGAATGCAGGCGGCATCGTAACATTCTGCTGGCATTGGAATGCACCAGAAAAATACCTGACGGGTGAATGGTACAGCGGATTCCGCGCAGAACAGACAAACATTGATCTGGCAAAGATCATGAATGGGGAAGATCAGGAAGGGTACGATCTTCTGATGGATGACATCGATGCAATAGCAAAACAGTTACAGATTTTGCAGGATGCCGGTGTTCCGGTACTCTGGAGGCCGCTTCACGAGGCAAGCGGCGGCTGGTTCTGGTGGGGAGCGAGCGGGCCGGAAGCATACAAACAACTTTACATTTTACTATATGATAAGCTGACCAATGAATATGGTCTTAACAATCTGATCTGGTTGTGGAACGGACAGGATGCGGATTGGTATCCGGGAGATGAATATGTGGATATCATCGGGGAAGATATCTATCCGGGCGAGCATGTATATACTTCGCAGATCAACAAATATCTGGAAGCGGTTAATTATACAACCGCAAAGAAAATGGTTGTGCTGTCGGAGAATGGATGTGTATTTGATCCGGAACTCGCAAAACGGGATGGCGCAATGTGGGGGTTCTGGTGTACATGGGGATCCGAATTTGTTGCCAAGAACACTTCGATATACAGCTACAGTGACCAATACACCGAAGAGGATAAGCTGAAAGAGTTTTACAATAATGATATCGTGATCACGAAGGATGATATTCCTGATCTGACAACGTACCCGATACGGGAGGAATTACAGTGAGTTCATTTTTGGGTCCGGATGGACATTTGATGACTGCGCTGACAAAGCTTGGAAAGCTGATATTTGCCAACCTGTTGTGGCTGTTGTGCTGCGTGCCGGTTATCACTGTTGTTCCGGCAACAACTTCGTTTTACTACACAGTCACAAAAAGTATCCGCAGAGACTGTGGATATGTGGCAGAAGAATTCTTCCGGTCCATGCAAAGGACACTGAAAAAAGGCATCCTTTTTTCTATTGCGGGTCTTTTGTGGGGAGCAGCATTATGGTACGGAAGAATGTACGCTGTGGCAAATGAAACAGAGGGATTTAATTTCCTGCTGTTTGCATACGACGTACTGATTGCAGTGAGCGCCTGCGTGGCAAGCTGCCTGATTCCGGTTTTCTCGAGATTTGAGATGAAAATGACCGGTATTTTGAAACTGTCTTTTGTTATGGCAGTCAGGTATATTTATTATTCTGCCCTTTTGGTGGCGGGAACCGTACTTGTCGGCTGGCTGGTGATTGTTAAGCTGCCGATGCTTTGCATTGTAATCCTTCCGGGATTGTGGTGCTACATATCAACTTATTTTATAGAAAGAATGCTTCTGGCATATATGCCGCCTGCGGGGGATGACAAGGATGCGTGGTACCGGGAGCAAAAGCAATCATAAGATTTAACGTGAAAAGTTCACGGGAAAGAGGGAGAAATGAGACATCGCAAATGGCCAAAAAGAATTGTATCCGTATCATTGGCACTGGCAATGGTCTTCACCATGAGCCCGCAGCTGGCGGAAAACTCATACGCACAGACGGATCTTAGCATGGGGGATTTCGAGAATATTATCAGTACTTATTCTGTTGATCCTTCCGTTCCGAACTACAATGAGTATCTGACACAGCATGATGCGGAATACGTACAGGACGAGATTACGGTAGGTGTGGATGCACTCGTCCGGTGTGAGGATGACGGAACGGCAAAAGATCCGGAAATCTGGACAGATTACGAGGGTGTTGCAGGGGATAGCATTTATACCGGAGAACAGGACCTTCTGGAGTTCGAGTTCAATGTTGAAAAAACCGGATACTATGCGGTATCTCTGGATTACTATCCGGTAGAGGGCAAAAGCTCAGAAATCCAGCGGGCCTTTTTCATTGACGGACAGCTCCCTTATGAAGAACTTTCCCTTATCGAATTGAATCGTATCTGGGTAACGGATGTACAGGATACATACACGGATAAGAACGGGGTTTTGGTAAAAGCCTGGGAGACAGATAATCAGGGCTTTCAGGTGAAACCGGAAGCTATTGAAGCTCCGGAATGGGTAAACAGCTATCTGTATGATTCCAATGGATACATTACCAGCCCATTGGAGGTTTACTTAGAAGCAGGAACACATACCTTGTCCGTAATGTCTTTGAAGGAGCCGATGCTTCTCCATGAAATCACATTCAAGAATCCATCAGAGGTGGATGATTATGCAACAACCAAAGCTGCATGGGATGCAGCCGGGGCAACAGCAACAAGCGGACAGATGGTAAGAATCGAGGGAGAAAACGCAACAAAGATGTCTTCCCAGATGCTTTATCCGAGACAGGATCAGTCATCACCGGCGGTATATCCGTCCAGCCCGAAGCTCCTGCTGAATAACACGATCGGCGGAACCTCATGGCAGGATGCGGGACAGTGGATCGAATGGGACTTCGATGTGGCAGAATCCGGATATTACAATATCGCAGCATATTGCAAGCAGAATTTTGTACGAGGAATTGATGTATGCCGTAAGATCTACATCGATGATGAAGTGCCATTCTCAGAGATGAACGATTACGGTTTTTCGTATGAACAGAATTGGCGCAAAGAAGTGATCGCGGATGATGATGGCAATGCATATAACTTCTATCTTGAAGCCGGACATCACACCATCAAAATGGAAGTTGTACTCGGTGACATGGCAGGAATCATCAGCCAGGTACAGGAAACGGTACAGCTGTTAAACTCCATTTACCGTCAGGTAATTTATATTACGGGTGTTTCACCTGATATTTATCGTGACTATCAGATTGAAGCCAGCCTGCCAAGCCTCCTCGGAGAACTTGAAGAGGCAAAGGCCGGAATTGATTCCACGCTTGCAGCACTTCGTGAGACTGCTGGAAACAACAGCGATAAGCTGACAGTCCTGGTGACAATGAGTGACCAGCTCGAAGAGCTGATCGAAGATGAGGAACGGTTCACGGAGGTTATTTCTTCTTATAAAGTAAACGTAAGAGCATGTGGTAACTGGATTACACAGGTGCTTCCACAGCCTCTGCAGATTGACCGCCTGATGATTTACTCCGCGGACAGCGAACCGGAGATTGCATCGGCCGGATGGTTCTCAAGAGCCTCTTACGAGATGAAGAGATTGTTCTATTCTTTCATTATTGATTACAACCAGATCGGTAACGTGGTTGAAGATACCGATGACAGCGTAACACTTACACTGTGGATCGGAACCGGACGAGATCAGGCCAATGTCATCAAGGCATTGATCGATGAGAACTTCACCAATGAAACGGGAGTTAACGTAAACGTACAGCTGGTTGATATGAATACCCTGCTCCGGGCAACACTCGCGGGCGAGGGACCGGATGTAGCGATTCAGGTTGCAAACACGAATGGTATTGCCGGAGCGGTACTAAATACAGGTAACGATACACCGGTTAACTACGGACTTCGTAATGCGGTACTCGACCTGACACAGTTTGACGATTTTAATGATGTGACAACACGGTTTTCCGAGAGCGCACTTGTTCCATTTACGTTCAACGGAGCGACATATGCACTGCCGGATACACAGACCTTCCCGATGATGTTCTACCGCAAGGATATTCTGGCGGAGATCGGACTCGATGTCCCGACAACATGGGATGAGGTAAAAGTCGCAATGACAGTTCTGGCAAAGAACCAGATGGAATTCGGAATGCTTCCGACAGAGCAGATCTTTGCAATGCTTTTGTTCCAGAACGGTGGAGAATATTACACCGAGAACGGTGACGCATCCATGCTTGATTCGGATATCGCAGTCAATACATTCAAGGAATACTGTGAGTTCTATACCGACTATAAGCTGGATAAGGCAACCAGCGTGGAAGAGAGATTCCGTACCGGTGAATGTCCGATCATCATCTCAGACTACACGACTTACAATAACCTTCAGGTATCCGCACCGGATATCGCGGGATTGTGGGACTTCACAGTAGTTCCGGGAGTTGAGAATGAAGATGGAACCATCAATCACACGACAGGAAGCGCGGGACTTGCAGATATCATCATGGCAAATACCGAGCATCCACAGGAGAGCTGGGAATTCTTAAAATGGTGGACCAGCACACAGACACAGACCTTGTACGGAAGAGAAATGGAAAGCTTGATGGGAGCGAGCGCACGAGTTGCAACCGCAAATCTTGACGCTCTTGCAAATCTTTCATGGCCGATCAAGGACTACGAGGAATTGATGCAGCAGTTCGATCAGGTACAGGGAATCCCACAGGTACCTGGCGGATATTATACCTGGCGTAATGTCAACAACGCATTCTACAGTGTGACAACAGACGCAAGCAGCACAGGAAGAACGTATGTGGCAACTCCGAGAGAGGAACTTATGGATAACGTTCTTTACATCAACGCAGAAATTGATTACAAGCGTGAGGAATTCAATCTTCCGCTTGCATCAGAATAAGGAAGGGGTGGAAAAATGGCAACAAACGGCGTATCACAGGAAGCGCTTGAAATCGCGAAAAAGCAGGGCTCCCTTGGCTACCAGATAAAGAAGAACCGTGCTTCATACGCAATGATGGCTCCATATTTCATCCTGTTCTTCTTCTTCACAGTATTACCGGTACTTATGTCAATCGTACTTAGCTTCACGGACTTTAACATGCTGGAGGTTCCGAACTTCGTCGGATGGAGAAATTACGTGAAGTTGTTCTTAGAAGATAATATCTTCACGATAGCACTGAAAAACACATTGATCTTTGCAGTAATTACCGGACCGGTCAGCTACATGCTGTGTCTGTTGTTTGCATGGATCATCAATGAGTTTAAGGGCGTACTCAGAGCTTTTCTTACTTTGATCTTTTACGCACCGTCCATCTGCGGTAACGCATATCTGGTCTGGAACCTGATCCTTACCGGAGACAGATACGGATACTTAAATGGTATTTTATTAAAACTTGGAATCATCAATGAGCCGATCCTTTGGATGCAGACTGAAAAATATGTCCTTCCGGTCCTCATTGTTGTACAGTTATGGCTCTCCCTTGGAACCGGTTTCCTCTCATTTATCGCCGGTCTCCAGACGGTAGATAAGAGCATGTACGAAGCGGCGGCTCTTGACGGTGTCAAGAACCGCTGGCAGGAACTGTGGTATGTCACACTTCCTGCAATGAAGCCGCAGTTGATGTTCGGTGCAGTTATGCAGATCACACAGTCCTTTGCAGTAGCAGATATTTCAATCAACCTTGCAGGTAACCCATCTGTTAACTATGCGGGTGCAACGGTTGTAACCCATCTTCTGGACTACGGTTCAACAAGATTTGAAATGGGATATGCATCAGCAATTGCAACGATACTGTTCCTGCTGATGGTTGGAACCAATAAGTTAGTACAAAAAATATTAGGAAGGGTTGGAGAATAGTTTTGGCCAAGAGAGAGATTACAAAACCGAAAAAGCGTTTGTTCCACAGAGAGAAACAGCTGAACCGCTCATTGGCCGGCAACACTCTTCTGTTTGGAATCATGATTATTTGCGGAGTGTTCATGGTATTGCCATTGGTAATGATCGTGAACAATGCGCTCAAACCGTTGGATGAGTTGTACCAGTTCCCACCGAAGATTTTTGTGCGCAACCCTACATTGGAGAATTTCTCAGACCTGTTCGTACTGATGAATGATTCCTGGGTTCCGTTCTCACGATACATTTTAAATACCCTGATCATCACGGGTGGCGGAATGATCGGTCACGTAGTGATCGCATCCATGGCAGCATATCCGCTGGCAAAGAACGAGTTTCCATTTAAGAAGCAGCTCTTTTCCATGGTAGTTCTTTCCATGATGTTCTCATGGACCGTAACACAGATTCCACAGTATTTGATCATCAGCTGGTTACATATCAATAACACATACCTGTCACTGATACTTCCGGCATGGTCATTTGGTATGGGACTTTACCTGATGAAACAGTTCATGGAACAGCTTCCGGATTCACTTATGGAATCTGCAAGACTAGACGGTGCAAGTGAGTGGAAGATCTTCTGGAGTATCGTAATGCCGAACGTAAAACCGGCATGGCTGACACTGGCAATTTTCCAGTTCCAGCAGATGTGGGGAAATACAGGATCATTGTTCCTGCGCGATGAGCAGTTAAAGCCATTGCAGTATTCATTGCAGCAGATTACGGCAGGCGGTGTTGCCCGTGCAGGCGCGGCAGCCGCAGTAACCTTTATTATCGCGGCAGTGCCGATCACTTTCTTCCTGATCTGTCAGAGCAACGTCCTCGAGACGATGACAACATCCGGTATGAAGGATTAAGGGAGGGGAAATATGAAAGCAAAACAGATTGTAAAAAGTATTTTTGCTCTCCTGCTTACGGCAGTAACATTAGTGAGCATGGCACCGGAAGCGGTGAAGGCTTCCGAACTTCCGTATACGACCTACAATTACAATTATTGGGAGTATATCGTATATACACCTGCTGCATATGAGCCGGACTTTTCCGTATCCGGTAAAGACCTTACCTATAACGGGGAACCGATCGGGCCATTTGTTACACCGCAGGATATGTGTGTTTCAGATGAGGGACTGATCTATCTGGCAGATACCGGTAACAACCGTATCGTTGTCATGGATGGCAAGATGTCAGAGGTTAAGCGGATCATAACAACATTTGACAATGATGGCACGGAGGATACCTTCAAACAGCCAACCGGCGTTGCAGTTTCCGAAAGCAATCAGCTCTACATCGCCGATTCGCAGAATAAGCGGATTGTCGTACTGAATGAGGACGGAACTCTTGCAAGGATCGTATCTAATCCGACTTCAGAAGCACTTGATGATGGATTTGTGTTTGTTCCTCTTAAAGTATCTGTCGATTATGCAGACCGTATCTACTGCGTTGCACAGAACATGTTTGAAGGAATCATGGTATTCGAGACAAATGGTGAATTCACAGGCTTCTTCGGAACCATCAATGTAGAGATTACCTTGTGGGAGAAGTTCTGGAGAAAGCTCGCATCCAAGGAGGAGCGTGCAAAGTCCCAATTGTTCATCCCAACAGAGTTTACCGGTATTGATATTGATCCGGACGGATTTGTATATGCTTCCAACATTGACCCGAACGGCGTGCAGGGTGTGCGCAGGTTAAATCCGCGAGGCGAGGATGTCATCAAGAAAGGTGCCAATGAGAACCTCGGAGGCGACTTACAGATTGATGGAACGACCGATTACTCCGGACCATCCCAGTTCGTGGATGTCGTGTACAGAGATAAGGGAATTTATTCCTGCTTAGATCGTAAGCGTGGCAGAGTATTTACCTATGATCATGAAGGAAACCTGCTTTACATCTTCGGTGGTCTCGGAACACAGGCTGGAACCTTTAAGCTCCCGGTTGCAGTAGAGAATGTCGGAAACGATCTTCTTGTTCTGGATGCAACGGATGCAAAGGTTACTTACTTTAAAGAGACCGAATACGGACGGCTGATCAACGATGCAGTTGGACTCCGCTACGATGGAGACGAAGCTGAGGCGGTTGATCTGTGGCAGAGAGTTCTTTATCTGGATGAGAACAACGAGCTTGCAAATACCGGTATTGGTAAGGCCTATCTGACCGCAGGCGATTACGAGCAGGCGATGAAGTACTTAAAGCTTGGTATGGCAAGGGATTATTATTCTGTGGCATACCGGCGCCACCGCAACAATTTCCTTACAGAAAATGCCAATGTTTACCTTACGGCATTGATTGTGGTGATCGTGCTGATCGTTATCTACAACAACTTAAAAAAACGCGGAATTATCGTGACAAAGAAGAAAAAGAAGGGGGATGAACAGAATGCGTAAATACTTTGCAGCAGAAAAATGGAAGTATCTTCTGTATACCATTTCCCATCCGATGGACGGATACTATTGGATCCGCCACAAGGACAGAGGCAGCGTACCAATCGCAATCATTCTGGTCGTGCTGTTCGGATTCAGCTTTACGGGAATCCGCCTTCTGGCAAGTTTTGTAGTAAATGACTTAGATCCACGAAACATCAACCTGGCATATGAGCTTTTGGGTGTGCTGGTATTCTACCTGCTGATCTGTGTCAGCAACTGGTCGATCACCTGTTTGATGAGCGGCGAGGGACGATTGAAGGACATTGCAATAGCGATAGGATACGGAACTGTTCCAATCACCTTTTCGCTAGTGCTTGCAACCATCATAAGCCAGTATATCGCGGATGATGAACAGGCATTTTACACGTTAATCCTTGTTGTAGGCATTGCATATGGCGTGATCATGATGCTGATCGGTATCATGCAGGTACACAACTATACATTAGGAAAAACGTTACTGACTTTGCTGCTAACGTTTGTGGCAATGTTCATAATTGTATTTTTAGTTTTACTTTTAAGCAACTTGCTTGGTATGGTATATAACTTCTTCCACAGTATCTATACTGAGCTGATCTTTAGAACCTAGGAGGCAGGGCATGAAAAAAGAAAAAGAACCAAAAGTTAAAATGCCCATGAGCATGATGAAACGTATCCTGCTCGTTCTGCTAGGAATCGTAGCAGTTATCGCGGTGTTTTATATTATCTACTATGTAGTACACTATGTGTCCTACAACAAATACGAAGATTACTTAAGCACCTACGAGTATGAACAGGGCGGAAGTTATTCCCCAATCGCAGAGTCATCCTCAAGCGTAGCGGGATATGAGCTTGTAGCCGAGAATGACAACTTAAAGCTTTACACCGACACCAAGAGTGCAAACGTGGCAGTCTACGATAAGCGCAACGGAGAAATCACTTACTCCAATCCGCCGGCAGTAGAGGAAGATACTGTTGCAAACGGTGTAAACAAATCCTACATGAAATCACAGTTCATGTTGTATTACTACAATGAAGACGTAACCTCCGGAAGCATGTGCTCCTACGCCGACAGTGTGGCAAAGGGACAGTACAGCTGGGAAGGAATCGGAAACGGTATCCGCTATATCTACCAGGTTGGCGATGAAACCGGAATCCATTTCTCGGTACCGATGGAGTACAGATTGGGAGAGGATAACCTGGAGGTTTCCATTCCGGTCAAGGGTATTGAGGAGTATAACGGCGGATATATTTACCGTATACAGATGCTGCGTTACATGGGAGCTACTTCTTACGAGGATACCGGCTATATGGTAGTTCCGAATGGATCCGGTTCATTGATCTACTTCAATAATGGAAAGGGCGGTCAGGGAAATTATTCCCAGTATATCTACGATATTGATCCATTGGCAGCAAACTATACGACTATTGAGAATCTGCAGACGGCAAAGCTTCCGATCTTCGGAATCTGCAAGGAGGATTCTTCCCTTCTGGTTTCTGTTGAGGATGGAGCAAGTACTTCCATCATCACGGCAGCGGTATCCGGAACGGACTGCGATTACAATTATGCATACCCGTCCTTTGTTCTCCGCATTGCAGACAACCTGCGTATGTTCGGAGATGCAACACAGGATATATATGTTATGGAGCCGGACGCATATGACGTTAATCTCCGTGCGAGATATACGTTCCTGACAGAAGAATATACCGGATATTCCGGAATTGCCAATTACTACCGCAACCGTCTGGTTGATGAGGGAGTACTTACCGCAACGGATAGCACCGGTGATATTCCATTCTACTATGATGTAATCAGCGGAGTGAAGGAAACATCACATTTCCTCGGAGTTCAGTACTTACATACATTCTCAATGACGGACTTTGACGAAGCTGAAGAGATGTCAAGCCTGCTTGCCTCGGACGGAGTTACCAATCAGGTAATGAACCTGCAAGGCTGGTTCAACGGCGGATATTTCCATGATGCGGCGGATAAGATCAAAGTAACCCGCAGGCTTGGAGGCAAATCAGAGCTTGAAGATCTGAATCAGGCAGTTAAGGATAACGGCGGTAAGCTGTATGTGGACACAGCATTCCAGGAAGTTACGATGGCGGATGATGATTTCCCTTCCAACAAGGAAGCATCCAGATATTATGGTGCCGGATATGTGGCAACCTTCGGACAGATCAATCCGACCACATTGCGTAACACTTCCGGACTTGGATATGTAGAGAACATTTACTCACTGTTATCCCCGAAATATCTTCCTCGATATGTGGAGAAGTTCTCAAAGAAAATCCAGAAGATTGATGTTGACGGTATTTCACTGAGAGATCTTGGAAATGTGCTCACATCTGACAAGAAGAGAACAAAGCAGATCAACCGTGAGGAAGCTCTTGATGTTGTGCTCGGACAGTTTGAGGTACTTAAGAATACAAACAAGTCCATCATGACAAATTCGGCAAATGGTTATGCGTTTGCATACAGCAACGACATTATCAATGCGCCACTCACCGGAAGCGATCTTACGATCATTGATACAGACATTCCTTTGTACGAGATGATCCTTCACGGATATGTATCATATTCTTCCGATGTTCTCAATTACGAGAACTCCGATGATATGGATAAGATGGTATTAACCTTGATCGAAGCAGGTGCTTCTCCTCATTACATGTTTACATGGGAAGAGTCAAGCGAGATGAAGATGACGGCACTCAACCGTTACTACTCAACAACCTTCGCAAATCTTAAGGATGAGGCAGTTGAGGTTTACCAGACAATCAATGATGCACTTGCACCGGTAAACGGTGCGGCAATCGTTGCACACGATATCATAAGCAATAATGTACGCAGGATTACGTATGATAACGGAGTTACCATTTATGTAAATTATTCAGAGTCAGCAGAGACAGCAGATGGCTTGGAGATACCTGCAATGGGCTACCGATTGGAGGGAAAATAAATGAAAAAGAAAAAAAGATTAACCCTTCTCCAAAAGCGAAGCATCAGCGGATATATGTTCATCCTGCCATGGCTGATCGGTTTCATCGTATTCTATGTACGGTCCCTGATCATGACGTCACAGTTTGCTTTTTCTAAGCTCTCTGTGGATACAGTCGGCGGAGGATTTACACTTGAGAATGTCGGCTGGGAGAATTTCCACTATGCATTCCGCGTACATGCATCATTTAAACAGGTTTTGACAACTTCCGTTTTGAACATGCTCATTGATGTGCCGCTGATCATCTTCTTCAGTTTGTTCATTGCAATGCTTCTTAACAGGAAGTTCCCGGGAAGAGCGATCGTACGTGCGATCTTCTTCCTGCCGGTAATCTTAAATTCCGGAGCAATTCAGGCAGCGATGGATCTGAGCGCGACCATGATGGCGGGAGGAATTTCTGATCAGGCAGCTGAGGTTGCAGCATCCGCTGCGGGCACACTTGCATTTGATATTGATTACCTGATGGATATGTTCGTATCGCTCGGTATTCCGGCAACACTGCTTGATTACATCGTACAGGCAGTTGGACGTATCAACGATATTATCTCTGCCAGCGGTGTACAGATTGTCATCTTTATCGCAGCATTGCAGTCAATTCCATCTTCTATGTATGAAGTTGCGAAGATTGAAGGTGCAACCGGATACGAGACATTCTGGAAGGTAACATTCCCGATGGTAATGCCACATATCATTACCAACGTTGTCTATACCATCGTGGACAGCTTCACACAAAGTGATGTTGTAGATCTGGCTTATGACGTTGCATTCAACCAGTTCAACTATGGATTAAGCTCCGTATTCAGCTTGGTTTCAACAATTATCACCTGTATCATATTGGTTGTAATCTGCGGAATCATACAAAAGCGGACGTTCTACTATAACTAGGGAAAGGAGAGCATGACATGGAAAAAATCAAAAAGATTCGTGCATATCTGCAGGATCCATATGAGACAAAGATCTTATTCAACGACATCAAAAATCTTTTTGTTACGATCGTTCGTATTGCGATCATTGTTGGTGTAAGTTATGTAATCCTCTCCCCGCTTATCGGTATGTTTGTAAATGCGATCTCCTCCACGAAGGACGCATACAATCCGATGGTGTTCGTGATTCCGGAATTCCCGACATTGGAGCGCTTCCAGCTCGCATTTACGAGATTGGATTATCTCCCGACAATGGCGAGGGATCTGGCATATACGATAACGACAACTTTGGTACAGCTTCTGATCTGCTCCATGGTTGGTTATGGATTTGCCAGATTTGAATTTCCGTTTAAGAAGTTCTTATTTGCATGTGTGGTTGTAATGATCGTAATTCCGACACACACCATCATGCTTCCGCTGTATCTGACCTTCCGTTCCTTTGATCCGCTTGGACTTATGACGCTGATCAAGGGAGCACCGTTAAACCTCATGGGAACGGTGGCACCGATGTACATCATGTCATTCTTAGGATGCGGTGTCCGGTCGGGATTATACATTTACATTTTCAACCAGTTCTTCCGCGGCCTTCCGAAGGAAATCGAAGAAGCGGCTTTCGTGGATGGATGCGGAACCTGGTACACCTACTTTGGCATCATGCTTCGAAACGCGATGCCGGCGGTCATTACTGTCACGGTATTTTCTATCGTATGGCAGTTCAATGATACATTCTATGCGAAGTTGTTTCTGATCAGTGAGAATGTAGTGATCAGTAAGAAGGTTTCATCCTTGCAGGCAACCATTGCCAATCTTGACAAGGTGCTTGATCCGAATATCCAGGAGCTGTATCTGGATGCCGGAATCCTGCTGGTAATCCTTCCGATCATCATTATATATCTCTTGTTACAGAAAAACTTTATAGAGGGGGTAGAGCGAAGCGGAATTGTAGGTTAACCCCGTTTCGCACAATCCATGCAATCAACTTTAAATTTTAAAAAGGAGGAAGGAAAAGTTGAGAAAAGAAAAGCTTTTAGCAATTCTTGCAGCAGGCACGATGGTATTATCCATGACCGCCTGTGGTGGAGAAGCAACCGGAGACACGCAGACATCTGCTGATCCGGGAACAGAGGTGTCCACAGAGTCTGAGGCACCGGCAGAGACACAGACAGAGGAGTCTGAGACACCGGAGGAACCGGTTGCAGAGGAAGGACCTGTCAGTGTTGATTTTGAGGATGGACTTTTCGGATTTGCAGGCGTAGACAAGACCGTTAACCCATCATCTGACGATGCAACAATTGAAGTTGCAAGCTACAATGGTTCACAGGCACTTAAGGTAACCTCTACTCAGGGCAAGGCAGTATATGTTGCAATCCAGGCAGACGCTATGCTTGGTGACAGCATTTCAAGCTTAAGCACAGTAGAAATGAGCATCGGTATCGAGAATCCAGACGGAACATTCCAGTCCGCATCAGGTAACATCTATGGTCTCGTAGGTGAGAACAATGACCAGACTTCTGAGGCATGGTCAGTATATCTTGAGACCGCTAACCCGAAGACCGTAAGCTATACGGTACCGGATGGATACACCTTCGGTGCAGGCAACTACATCGTAGTTTCCCTTGAGACAGATACCGGTAAAGACAACGGTGCTACACCGGCAGTTATGTATATCGATAATATCGCATTCAAGGATGCATCCGGCAACGTTCTTACCGCAGATACCTCTGCTGAGTTTGTTGCAGCATCTACCGGCGATGACAGATCTAACCTGTTTGCAATCAGCGGAGCAGTTGATGTACCTGGATTCAGCGTATCAGGCGATGGCTGGTCACAGGCTGGAATCGATCTTGATGAGGCTTCCCTTGCAGCATTGCAGCCGGGCAGCGTAATCGAAATCTCTTACTCTTCTGAATCCGGAAATATGTGGTTAGTATTCCCGGGAGCAGAAGCAGGCTGGATGAGAGTCGGTGTTGGTGACTGTGATGGTTCCGGACAGGGCTACTCATACTACAATGGTTCTAAGAACATTGCACAGGTTGACTACGATACAATTGCTCAGTACCTTGGCGATGATGTATCTAAGTGGGGAACAACCCTTCAGTGCGAATCTGATTCTGCATTCGAAGTTTACTCTGTAAAAATCGGACAGAAGGCACAGAATCTTGTTGTAAATGGCGGCGTTGAGCTTGAAGGATTTAATGTATCCGGAGATGGATGGGCACAGAACGGTGTTGATATGACTGAGGACTTTATCGCAGCATTGGTACCGGGATCTGCAATCGAAATCTCTTATACATCAGAGACCGGAGAAATCTGGTTAGTATTCCCGGGATCAGAAGCAGGCTGGATGAGAATTGGTGTAGGCGACTTTGACGGATCTGGCCAGGGATATGGCGTATTCGATGGAAGCAAGTGCTACATCACCTATGAGACCATTGCACAGTACCTTGGAGAGGATACTTCTAAGTGGGGAACAACCCTTCAGTGCGAAGCAACTTCTGCTTGGGAAGTATACAGCGTAAAGGTTGGAAAAGCATCTGAGATGGTTGCAAACAACAGACAGGTTGAGATCCCTGGATTCAGCGTATCCGGAGACGGATGGGCACAGAACGGTGTTGATCTTGACGAGGCTTCTCTTGCAGCTTTACAGCCAGGATGTGTTATCAACATCAATTATACCTCTGAGACCGGAGAAATCTGGTTGGTATTCCCAGGATCAGAAGCAGGCTGGATGAGAATCGGTGTCGGCGACTTTGATGGTTCTGGTCAGGGATATGCAGCATATGACGGATCACATGCACAGATTACATATGATACGATCGCACAGTACCTCGGAGAGGATACTTCTAAGTGGGGAACAACCCTTCAGTGTGAAGCAACTTCTGCTTGGGAAGTATACAGTGTAACTATCGGTCAGCAGTAAAAACTATATGTACCATACTGCCGGATTACGGCAGTATGGGGTATGAGTATTTAGGAGGTTAATTCTTTATGAAAGCATTTAAGAAATTAGTTTCAGCAGGACTTGTTGCAGCTATGGCAGTTTCACTTGCAGCATGCGGTGGCTCAGATGGCGGTTCTACACAGAACGCAGGCACACAGGGTACTACTGATAATAGTAACAGCGGATCAACAACTACAGATGATGGATCTACCGGAGCAGCAACTTCAAACGGATATGCAAGAACAGATGCAGACGGCAACCGTGTTATTTACATCGGTTCATGGTGGGTACAGCACTATGACAGTGCCGACAGCGATCTGAATGACAGCCCGGACTATCAGGCATCCATCGATCAGGATGGAGATGACGAGGCTACCCTTGCACAGAAGGCAATCAACCGCCAGGTTGCACAGCTTAAGTTTGACAATGTAGCAAAGCTTGAGGAGAAGTACAACTGCAAGTTCTATTGGCAGAACTTAACCTATACAGGTGTTCAGGAGTCTATCAATACTTCTGTTCTTGCAGGAACTCCTGATGCAGATATCTACCTTGTAGATACCGGTATGGCTATCCCGGCACAGGCAAACGGACTTGCTGTTGACTTAAAGACAGTTCTTCCGGAAGATGCTGATCTCTTTACAGACCAGAACGTAATCAGCTACCTTGATCTTGGCGATGGCAAGGCCTGCATCCTCAAGAGAGTAGAGGCACAGAGTGCAGTAGAAGCAACCTATCCGTTAGCATTCAACAAGCAGATGTTAGAGGATAACAACTTAGAGGATCCTCGTGATCTGTACGCTCGTGGCGAGTGGACATGGGATAAGTTCATCGAGTACTGCCAGGCACTTACCCAGGATACGGATGGTGATGGACAGATCGATCAGTACGGATACTGCGGATACGAGTATGAGACATTTGAAAACCTTATGATGAGCAACGGTGCTACCATCGCAGTTGGTACTACCCAGACATTGGATGATGCTAAGACCGGTGAAGCTCTTCAGATGCTTTCCGATATGTACAACGTATACAACATCTGCTATCCTTATGATTACGAAGGAAGCCCATCCGACAGCATGAGAAACCAGTATACACAGGGTAACGTTGGATTCTTCCCAATCGCAGCTTGGATCGAGAGTGGTAACAACGACTATGACTGGGATCTTGATGGATCTACAGAGCTTCCATTCGATGTAGTATATGTTCATTGGCCGGTAGGACCTTCCGGAGATCAGGAGACAAATGCTGGAAAGAACGCTTCTTCAGGCGAGTTCTATATCATCCCGGCTGGTATCTCTGATCCGGAGACCGTATACAACTTCCTGTATGATTACTGGAACTGGATGGATGGCGACTATTCTATCCGTGACAGCCGTGAGACATTACACTGGTGGTATGATGTAACTGGTAACAAAGAGGAGCTTAAGGAAGCAAACTTCAACGTAATGAAGGAATGCGGAAATAAGACACAGCTTGACCTTTGGAACAGCATGGGTATCTCTTATGACCTTGAGTCTGTTATGAAGGGTGAAGTTACTCCGGCACAGTTCCAGGAGACATATAAGCAGCAGGTACAGGATGGTCTTGACGCATACTTCAACTAATCGGATGTAACCGGTTTGAATATGTAAAAACCAAAATAGCCCGGCAGCACCGTGCTGTCGGGCATTTTTAGCACAAAAAAGGGTAATATGGACGATAAAATAGCTTCAAAAATCTTTTCAAATGAATCAAAATTCGCACGATTTATGAACACATTGGCAGATATTCTGTGTATCGGGATCCTGTGGCTCGTCTGCTCGATACCGGTCATAACGGCGGGGGCATCCGCAACCGCAGGATACTATGCCATGGCAAAATGTGTACGTCACAGTGAAGGCAAGCCGGCGAGAGAATTTTTTCATTCGTTTCGCATGAACTTCCGGCAGACAATTGGAATATCCATTTTGTTTGCTGTGATCGCACTTGGACTTGCTGTGGATATGATTTATCTGTGGGGCAATGAGAATCCGACAAACGATGCCATCTTTATCGTGCTGGTGCTGGTCGCATTTGTGTTTGCGGCGCTTGTCGCCTATGTATTCCCGCTTTTGTCCAGATTTGACAAACGTAATCTGGAACTTATCAAAACAGGATTGTTTTTATGCTTTAAATACCTTCCGATCACGATCGGAATATTGGCTGTATTTTTTGCCGCATGTATAGGTGTGTACCTGATGCCGTGGGCGATATTGGTCATTCCGGGTGTCTACCTGTATGCGCTCTCTTTTCCAATGGAGTGGATGCTTAGGAAGCTTATGCCACCGGTGGAAGAGGGAAGCGAAGAAGCAGACAAATGGTACTATCAATAACAACTTGACAATGACAATTGCGAAATTCATTTGCATCTTTATATGGCACTAGTGAATCGTATTTTGGCGCTTCTCCTTTTAGGAAAAAGCAATTCCGCAAAAATCGCAGAAATTCTTTTCAACCGTTCCGGCGGTGATACGGTTGTGTCTTATATTGGCTTTGACACTCCGCACACGGCTGTTACACGATAGACGGACTTTTCTGTCGGACTTCCTAGTTCCCCTAAGTGGGAGCACCTTACGAAGTTGCTATAAGGAGCATGCTCCTCAAAACTCGCATTACAGATGTTCTTTCTATATACACAGTAAGCTCAGACAGTCGTCGCATGCTCCCATTTCGTTCGGCGCGCCCACTAAGGGGAACACGAAAGTCCTCCAAAGAAAAGTCCGTCTATCCGCGAACAGCCGGGCAGGAGTGTTCAAACCTATAGAAGACATAACTTATAAATAAACCGCCGGACGGTTGAATTAGAATTCCGCGGTTTTTAGTGGTGCTTTTTCTCAAAAGGAGAAGCACCAAAATGCGGCTCATTACTGATATGGTGTAAATGAATTTCGCAATTGTCAGACAAAATTATATTTATGAGGTGCTGGAATGAGTGAACTTAAAATGATTGCTCCTGCAGTAAAGAATGTTCCTTGGCAGGAGAAACCGGAAGGAATTGTTGGCGCTCCAATCTGGAGATACACAGAGAACCCGATTATCAAGAGAAACCCGGTAGAAGGTGTTGCACGAATCTTCAACAGTGCAGTTATGCCGTATGAGGGAGCATTTATCGGTGTGTTCCGTGGAGAGCAGACAAACGGAATTCCTTATATTTATCTTGGAAGAAGTGAAGATGGAATCCATTGGAACTTTGATCCGAAACCGATTCCGTTCAAGGATGAGGATGGAAATGACTTTATGCCGATTTACGCTTACGATCCACGATTGGTAAAGGTTGAGGATACCTACTATGTAATCTGGTGCCAGGACTTCTATGGTGCAGCAATCGGAATGGCAAAGACAACTGATTTCAAGACGTTCACAAGACTTGAGAATCCGTTCCTTCCGTTCAACCGTAATGCGGTACTGTTCCCAAGAAAGATCAACGGCAACTTCATGCTGTTGAGCCGCCCATCCGATTCCGGACATACACCATTTGGTGATATCTTTGTAAGCGAGAGCCCGGACCTTGTATATTGGGGAAAACACAGACATGTCATGAGCCGCGGAAATGAGTGGTGGGAGTCCTTAAAGATCGGTGGAGGAGCTGCTCCAATCGAGACAAATGAGGGCTGGCTGCTGTTCTATCACGGCGTAAGCGGAACTTGCAACGGATATGTATATTCTATTGGTGGAGCAATCCTCGACCTTGAGAATCCATCCAAGGTATTGTATCGCTGCGAGAACTTCCTTCTTACACCGGAAGAGTGGTATGAGGAGAGAGGCTTCGTGCCGAACGTAACCTTCCCTTGCGCAACCATCCATGATTCCGAGAGTGGAAAGATTGCAATCTACTACGGATGTGCAGACAGCTATGTAGGACTTGCGTTCACAAAGCTTGATGAGATCGTAGCATATATTAAGGAACACAGTGTAACCAACGACAACGACCGCGAAATCGGACGCAGATAGTCACATAAATAAGAAGGCTGAAAAGTTACTGTTCACAGGATCCCCTGTGGACAGTAATTTTCTGCAAAATCTGTAACAGCCATTTATAAAGAGAAGTGTACATGATATAATGAGCGCAAGAGAGCCAACATGCTTGCATGATTGGCGAACGGCGAATTTGACCATGACAGCTGCGAAGCAGCGAAAAGCGCCGAAGGCGCGTGTCATGATATAATGAGCGCAAGAGAATTTGCTCAGATACTCATGTATAGTTCTCTATATAAAAAGGAGTGAATATGAGAAAGAAATCATTAGGAAGAATATGTACCAGCATACTTGTACCTGCAATGATCGCCGGGATGCTTTTCGGATGCTCTGCACCGGGAAAAAGCGCAAACGATACGCAGGCGGATGATCAAAACCGGACCGGACAGGCAGCAGAGCTGGTACAGGATACTGAGCTGGCAACGGAGAATGAAACGCAGGCTGCTGCAAGCGAGAACCTTAATCCGGACATGGAGGATATGGACGCGATGAGCGTAGTGCATGATATGAGAATCGGCTGGAATATCGGCAATACACTTGACGCAACAAAAGACGGATTATTACCGAATGAGCCGGCGTACAAATGTGAGACGGCATGGGGCAATCCATCCGTGACACAGGAACTGGTGGATGCGGTGCTTGACAGCGGATTTAATGTCGTCCGCGTACCGGTAAGCTGGGTCAACCATGTGGGAGCAGCTCCTGACTATGAGATCAGTGAGGCGTGGATGAGCCGTGTGCAGGAGGTTGTCGACTATGCATACGACAAGGGCGCTTATGTAATCTTGAATCTGCATCATGAGGATTGGAACTATCCGTATTATGATAACGAGGAGGCTGCCTGTGAGCGGATGCGGATTATGTGGTCGCAGATTGCGGAGCGCTTCAAGGACTATGACGAACATCTAATTTTTGAAGCCCAGAATGAACCAAGAAAAGTCGGAACTCCACAGGAATGGAATGGCGGAGATCAGGAGGGCTGGGACGTGGTGAATGCGACGAATGCCGCTTTTGTTGACACAATCCGAAATGCTGGAGGATCCAATCCGTACCGTATGTTAATGATACCGGGATATGGTGCAAACAGCACGGTAGGAATCCAGCACATTGACATTCCAAAAGGAGACAACCGCATCATTGTTTCAGTGCATGCCTATTCACCATACAATTTTGCACTGAACAAGAACGGAACGAGTGAGTGGAACAATGATACTTACGATATTGACAAGCTGATGAGCGATCTAAAGAGTTTATTTATTGACAATGGAGTCCCAGTTATCATAGGCGAATTCGGCGCGATGAATAAGGACAATGAAGACGAGCGCGTGGCATGGGCAACATACTATCTGGGCGCGGCAAAAGAAATCGGTGTACCTTGTATCTGGTGGGACAATGGTGCATTCAGCGGAAGCGGAGAATTGTTTGGACTGTTCAACCGCTATACCGGTGAAGTAGAATACCCGTCACTGCTTGATGCAATGATGAAGGCAACAGAATAGGAAAGGAAGGAACAAATATGGACAAGAAGGAATTGGCAAATGAGACAAAAGCGCATCTGCTTGGATGTATTATCCCATTTTGGAGAAATCTAAGAGATGATGAAAACGGCGGCTATTACGGCTGGATGGATTACGATCTTACCGTAGACAAAAAGGCAATGAAAGGCAGCATCTTAAATAGCCGTATTACCAGGTTCTTCTCCAATGTTTATGCATTATACAAGAAGGGCCTGCTCACAGAAGCAGACTTCATGCGCTACGGATATTACAGCAAGGACATAAAAGCAGAAGCGGATCACGCATATCACTTTTTAAGAGATCACTGTATTGACCGTGAACATGGTGGAATCTATTGGTCACTCACCTATGATGGAAAGCCGGATGACACCACAAAGCATACATATAATCAGGCATTCTGTATCTATGCGTTATCATCTTACTATGATATCAGCGGGGACAAGGAAGCACTCGAGCTTGCAGAACAGCTTGTTGATCTGATCGAGACACGCTGCACAGATGAGATTGGATACCTGGAGGCTTTCACGATCGACTTCAAACCGGAATCCAACGAGAAGCTTTCCGAGAACGGTGTAATGGCTGCAAAGACTATGAATACATTGCTTCATGTATTCGAGGCATACACTGAGCTGTACCGCGTTGCAAAGAACGAGACCGCAAAGAAGAAACTGATGTGGATGATGGATACCATCGCAGATAAGATTTATAATCCGACACTGCATCGTCAGGAGGTATTTTTCGACCGCGAGTACAATTCCATCATTGATCTGCATTCTTACGGACACGATATTGAGACCGCATGGCTGGTTGACCGTGGCGTTGAAGTCCTTGGTGACGAGAACTATAAGGCAAAGATGGAGCCTATTACAAGAGATTTGACCGCGCAGATCTACCGCGTTGCGTTTGATGGACATTCTCTTGCAAACGAGTGCGAGAAGGGCGTTGTAAATGAGCACAGAATCTGGTGGGTACAGGCTGAGACCGTCATCGGATTTTTAAATGGATATGAGAAGACACCGGAGCACACGGAGTATCTTGACGCTGCATTTGCAGAGTGGGATTTCATCAAGAATCATGTTGTGGATAAGAGAGCTGGCTCTGAGTGGTTCTGGGAAGTAGACAAAGAAGGAAAACCATATCCGGATCGCCCGATCGTGGAGCAGTGGAAGTGCCCATACCACAACGGAAGAATGTGCATTGAGGTTATCAAACGAATTTCAAAATAGGAGGAAAACAAAATGGTTCATCCAAAGTATAAGGAGCTGCTTGCAAAGCAGGAGGAACTGATCACAAGAAAAAATGTTGTAAAACAGGATTTTTACAACGGAATCTATGACAGATATGAGTATCCGGTGCTTACCAGAAATCATATCCCGCTGTTCTGGCAGTATGATGTAAATGAGGAGACAAATCCATATTTCATGGAGCGTCTTGGCGTTAATGCCGTTATGAACTCCGGTGCAATTTATTTAAACGGAAAATATTATCTGGTTGCCCGCATTGAGGGAAATGACAGAAAGTCATTCTTTGGCGTGGCTGAAAGTGATAATGGAATCGATAACTTCCGTTTCTGGGATTACCCGATTCTCTTAGATGATACCTGTCCGAATGAGACGAATGTATATGATATGCGACTGACCCAGCACGAAGATGGTTACATCTATGGCGTATTCTGCTCAGAGAGTAAGGATACCACCGTAAATGATCTTTCCGCAGCAGTTGCGGCAGCCGGAATTGTAAGAACCAAGGACTTAAAGCATTGGGAGAGACTTGACAATCTGACAACCCTTCGCTCCCCACAGCAGAGAAATGTTGTGCTTCATCCGGAATTCGTAGATGGTAAATATGCGTTCTATACACGCCCGATGGATGATTTCATTGAGACCGGAAGCGGCGGTGGAATCGGATTCGGTCTGTGCGATGATATTACCCATGCAGTGATCGACGAGGAAAAGATGACAAGCCTTCGTAAGTACCACACTATTACAGAGGCAAAGAATGGTGCCGGTGCACCTCCGATTAAGACAGAAAAGGGCTGGATCCATATTGCACATGGTGTTCGAAACACTGCAGCCGGACTCCGCTATGTCATTTATGCATTTGCAACCGATCTGAACGATCCATCCAAGGTGATCGCTGAGCCATCAGGCCTTTTAATCGGACCAAGAGAGGGAGAGCGTGTCGGAGATGTAAGCAATGTTGTATTTACAAACGGAGCAATTGTTAACGACAAGAATGAAGTATTCATCTACTACGCATCTTCCGATACAAGAATGCATGTTGCAACAACTACCATTGATAAGCTGGTAGATTACGTATTCAACACCCCGCAGGATCCTGGACGTTCCGTAGAGTGTGTTGCACAGCGCTGCGATCTGATCAAGAAGAACTTAGAACTGTTGAAATAACTCAAATATCTGACCGTTCCGGGGCGACTTGGAGCGGTCAAAGTAAAAGTAAAGGTAGAGAAACATATATGAGAATCTGGCCCGACAACAAAAATCTGCAGTATTGCGGAAGAATTGATTTTGACGATCCGAAAGCCCCGGTGCTTGTATTTGCAGGAAGCTTTATACGCATGAGATTCACCGGAACTTCCGTGAAGGCGGTTATTGCCAACCATAAGAATTATTGGACAGATTATATGGGATACATCCTCGATGGAAAGCAGGACAAATTTGCGCTGATCGATCAGAGCGAAGAAAAATGCTATACCATTGCGGAAAATCTCGAGGACACCATGCACGACCTTTTGCTGTTTAAGAGAAAGGATTCCTGCCATACAATAACTTTTTATGGCTTTGAAGTGGATGAGAATGCAATGCTGGGCGAGGTACCGGCACTTCCGACACGTAAGATGGAGGTGTTTGGTGACAGCGTTTCCTGCGGAGAGGTCTCCGAAGCGGTAGAGTACGTTGGCAAGCCGGACCCGCAGCATGATGGCGAATATTCAAATAGCTGGTATTCCTATTCGTGGATTACGGCGCGCAAGTTAAACGCGCAGCTTCACATTACCTCACAGGGAGGAATTGCACTTCTTGACCATACCGGGTGGTTTCACGGCCCAGACTATGTGGGAATGGAATCCTGCTATGACAAGATCGAGTATAACGATGAATGTGGACCGGTGAAGCCGTGGGATTTCTCTTTGTATCAGCCTCATCTGGTTGTCGTGGCATTCGGGCAGAATGACAGCAACCCGGAAGATTATATGGCAAAGGATTACAATGGGGAAAAGGCAAAGCATTGGAGAGAGCATTACCGTGCATTTGTGGAAAGACTGATGGAGTTATATCCGGCGGCGCATTTTGTTCTGGCTACAACAATCTTAGGGCATGATAAGAGCTGGGATGATGCAATCGACCAGGTGGCAAAGGAGATCGCAAGTGACCGCGTCTCGCACTTCCTGTATTCCAAAAACGGAGTGGGAACGCCGGGACATATCCGCATTCCGGAGGCAGAGCAGATGGCAGAGGAGCTGTGTGCTTATGTGAATTCCCTCGGTGATATCTGGGGAGAAGGAGAGCAGTAATGGAGATAAAGCTAAATTATGAAAATGCGATTGCAAATAGAGGCAATCTTGCAAGAATCAAAGCCGTAATGAAACGCGCGAAGGCGGGAGAAACTCTCACCGTCGGCTTTCTGGGAGGTTCTATCACACAGGGCTCGCTTGCAACAGCACCGAATCTCTGCTATGCCTACCATATATACGAATGGTGGTGCAAGACATTTCCGAAAGCAGAGTTTAAGTACATCAACGCAGGAATCGGAGCAACCGATTCACAGTTCGGATGCGCAAGGGCAGAGAGTGATCTGCTTGCCTATGAGCCTGATTTTGTAATTATAGAATTTTCGGTAAATGACAGCAGCACACCACATTTCCTTGAGACATATGAAGGACTTGTCCGCAAGGTATATGGCTGCAAAAAGCAGCCGGCAGTACTTTTGGTACACAACGTCTGCTATGACAATGGTGCCAATGCACAGCTTATGCACGGAAAGGTTGCAAGATATTACGAACTGCCGTCCGTGAGCATGCAAAGCTGTATCTATCCGGAGCTTGTAGCCGGACATATTGAGAACCGCGAGATCACGCCGGATGACCTGCATCCGAACGATAAAGGACATGCGCTGGTAGCGTCCGTAATCACTTATTATCTGGACAAGATTGCAGGTGAGATGGATGCGCCGGAAGAGACGCCGATCACGGAACTTCCGCAGCCACTTACACAGAATGCTTACGAAGACTCTGTCCGCTACCGTAACCAGAATAGTGAACCGGAAATGTCCGGATTTACCAGGGATGACGCCGTACAGGAGGTTATCACGGATATTTTCAAAAACGGGTGGACAGCAAACGAGAAGGGCGCGAGCATTGCATTTGATGTCGAAGGCAGCTGCATTGGCGTGCAATACCGCAAGACCATACAGCTTCCTGCACCGATCGCGAAGATGACGATAGATGGTGATGAGGAACACGCATTGATGCTGGATGCAAACTTTGATGAGACCTGGGGAGACAAGCTTGTGCTGGATACTGCAATGGAGCATGGCACAAAAGGCAGACATCATGTGGTAATCGAGATTACAGAGACCCATGAGGATGATAAACTGCCATTCTATCTGGTATCTGTAATCGCATCAGGAAAGTAAAATATAAGGCTCATACCACACAACGGTGGCATGGGCCTTATTTTTGGAGGAGCGGAATCAGTTGCTGCCGGATGCCGAGAGAATATTGCACAGTTCCCCGGAACTTAACGGGTATCCAGTCGCAGCGGAAGACCCAGCGGCATAAGAGCATAGGCTCTTGTAAAGCTGGGCGGCTTCGGAACAGCCATTCTGCATCAGCTGTGGAAGATCGCTTGTACAGATCAAAAGTGTTGACTTAAGGTCGGTCAGATATACTTCGTAGATCATGCCGAGGCGGTGATTTCGCTCAAAGTTGTCAATCGTCTGCACGATCGGGGGGATGTCCGTATCATCTAAGATCGTAGAGCGGGAAGCGGTTACGATGGAATACCATTGCGGAGTGCTGTAGGTATAGCTTGGAAACTCCTTCAGTGCCGGATGATCTTTGTCAATCAACAGACCGAGTGTTCCGACCGGAATCTCTTTTCCCATACTCTCGGATATGATACGGAACATGTGATAGCACCAGAAGTCAGTGCAGTAGGTTCCCTCGATGGATGATTTATTTTCCTCATCGGAAAGGAACAGAATCGTATGTGAGTGATCGTGGCAGAGCGCGAGTGCGTCAGATACTGTTTTTGCAATCGGCACTTTCCTGGCTGCTGCAGACAGGGAGGAAAGGATATCGGCACTGTTCGCGTAGCACCATAATGTATAGTGGTTTACGATATCCGTATTGTCCAGCGAGATGGTAAGTTCGTACTCGTCTACGCCGGAGGAAGAATCACCGGAAGGAATCATGCAGCTAAAATCGCCGAGAATATGGCGCCCCGGCTCTGTAATATCCGCAAGCGGCTGGCAGAAGCTTGCAACCGTCTCCCGCGAGGTGCGGTTGATAAGCGTAACGGTTACGGAGGAACCATGTAATGGCTCCTTGCGGAAAAATGCAAGGGATGCCGTAAATGAAAACTCCTTCCCCGCTGTCAGCAGATAGCTGTCAAATTCAGCCTGTACAACGGCATCCGAGCAGAAGGTTCTCCACTCAGGAGCGGATACCAATCCTTTGTTTTCCATGAGGGCATTTAATACACCGACAAGTGCGGTGCCCTGCCCGGAAAAATCCTGGATATCCAGAATCTGGTAGCCGGCAAGTGAAGGGGTGCGAAGAGCTGTTTCAAGCTCCTCCTTGTAGCAGGCGACGGCAAGTGCGCCGGAATTCTTAAAGTAGCTTTCCGCGAGACTGCCAAGGCGCTTTTCTTCCAGACGTTCTTTGAATACACGGAAGTTCTCCGCTTTTAGGACGCCGGTATAGGAATCAATCTCTTTAAAATCCGGATAGGTACAGTACTGCCCGATCTCATGGGAGACAACAGGAATTGACGGAACAAGCTCAGCCTGAGCTTCAGTCAGCTTGACACGCTTGACACCGGTGCCGTACTGGATCTCGATGGTGCCATCTTCGGACAATTCACTCTGGTGCTGCTCGTAGGAAGGGTGAATGGCCTCCTCATAATTGAAGCGGGTGTCCGGTGCAGCAGTCTGTACATGACCAAGCGGTTTGTCGCACATTGCGTAGGAACCGCGGATCTGCCGGTCGATGGTAAATCGGACTCCGCAGAAAAAGTCATCGTTTGGCTGGATGTTCGGCACCCATTGGAAGTTGTTCGAACCCTGCGTAAATAAGATCTGTGGGCGAAACTCCTTATACTTGCCAAGCAGATCGTTGATCGCGGAAGGATTCCCCCAGAGTTCATTACCCATTGACATCATACAAAATGATGGGTGGGAGGAGAACAGGCTTAGGATACGAAATCCCTCTTCCTCGAGGAAGAACTGTCCTTCCTCATTGTAGCCTTCGTCCTCCGGACCGTTGAAGGTGCCCCAGAACGGAAGCTCCGGCTCCATGTAAATGCCGAGAAGATCAGCGGCAATAAAGGCGGCCTCCGGCGGACAACAGGTATGGAACCGATAGTGGTTGATACCAAAATCTCTGGCGGTTTTCATGACGGATAACCAGCCTTCCACACTCATCGGAGCAAATCCGGTAAGCGGAAAGATCATTCCGTCATGTTTGCCACGAAGAAAAGTTCGGCGGCCGTTGATGGAAAAATGATCTCCGTCAGCCGTAAAATCACGATGACCGTACCAGATGGTCCGCTTATCGAGGAGGCTGCCATCTTCGTCTGTCAGGATAAGCGTCAGCAGATACAGATTTGGTTCGTATTCAGACCAGAGAAGCACATCCTCTGAAAATTCATAGGCAAAGGTATTCTGTGAACTTCCAGGCGCAAGAACAAGCGGATAAGATTTTGCAGGAAGCGGCTTACCTGTCTGGCAGATTTCGGAAAGAAGCAGATCCATATCAGTGCGATTGGCAGGCGCGGTCTGCGTAAGCAGTCCACTGATGGAAGTATCTGCTTGCAAAAATGCATCCTTAAGACGGCAGGAGCAGGCAGAAACTGTAAGCAAAGCACTCCTTTCGACATCGGTATGATTGTCTGCTGTTACCTGCAGCAGTGCAGATGCATGTGAAAGGTCGCTTACCGCATCAATTGCGGAGAAGGAGATACCACTTTGAACAGTCAGATGCATATCGCCCAATATTCCGTTCCAATTGGTCTGGGTGTCCGGCGAGGTCAGATGACCACCGGGAACTTTATATCCGGTATTGGAAACCATAATGGTAATCTCAGGACAGAGCGAATGTATATATGGCGTAAGATCATACTCATGAGGTGCGACAAGGCTGTCAAAAGTTCCAACCTTTTCACCATCTACCCACACATGGGAGATGCGCGTCCGCTCAAGAGACAACAGGATATGCACTCCGTTCGAGACATCCAGGGCAGATACCGGAAGCGTAACGGACTTTTTATACCAGGTGTAGCCCTCCATGGCGTATGGATCGGTCAGATAGCCGGTCTCTTTTGCATCACTTGGGGTGCCCTTTTTGGAAAAGGCAACAGTGGAAGGCAGTACAATTGTGTCCGGAAAGTTTTTCAATTCAAAATGTTCGTCTAATCCGGACTGTGATGCATCAAGGCAAAATTGCCAGATGCCGTTTAGGGATATGATTTCGTTCATGTTATGTTTTCCTTCTTTTTTGGAGAATGTATTGTAACGACATAATTTTACATTTATAATTTTAAAAGGACATAGTAGAAGAAACAACCATAATTATGTTAGTATAAAAGCATGGAAAATTGCATGCTGACAATAAGAAAGGAAGGGGCATTATGCGGATAGGAGGAATTGAAGCAGGTGGGACAAAGATGGTCTGTGCGGTTGCCACAGATGACGGAACACTGCTGGAACGGGTTGAAATTCCTACACGGACACCGGCAGACACAGTGCCAGAGATGCTCGGATTTTTCAAAGGAAAGGGAATCGAGTCGCTTGGCATTGGCTGTTTCGGTCCGGTTGATTTAAATCCAGAGTCCGAAACCTATGGCTACATTACCAGTACACCGAAGCTTGCGTGGGCAGACTACAATATTGTCGGAGCATTTCAGGAGGCGCTTGGCGTGCCGGTGGGATTCGATACGGACGTAAATGGTGCCATAATGGGAGAGGCTGTGTGGGGAGCTGCAAAGGGATGCCGCAATGCAATCTATATCACGGTCGGAACAGGAATCGGAGTAGGCGTGTGCATCAATGGGGAGCCGCTTCATGGATTGGTACACCCCGAGGGCGGGCACATTCTTATGGCCAGACAAGAATCGGATTCCTTTGAGGGCTGCTGTCCGTACCATGGCTGCTGTCTGGAGGGAATGGCGAGCGGCCCTGCCATCGAAAAACGCTGGGGCAAACCAGGCAGACTCTTACAGGACAAAAAAGAGGTATGGGAGCTCGAGGCGTTTTATCTGGCACAGGCAGTCGCAAACTATATCATGCTGTATTCGCCGGAGAAGGTTATTTTAGGCGGTGGAGTCATGCATCAGGAAGGCCTGCTTGAACAGGTACAGAAGAAGGTTGTGGACATGCTTGCAGGCTATGTACACCACCCGATGATAGAAAAGCATATTGAGTCATATATCGTTCACCCTGCATTGAAGGATAATCCGGGCATATTGGGTGCAGTGTATCTTGGAATGCGGGCATATCAAAATGTACAATTGGAAACAAATG
The DNA here is from genome assembly GCA_022769125.1 of Agathobacter sp. Taxonomy (GTDB): domain Bacteria; phylum Bacillota; class Clostridia; order Lachnospirales; family Lachnospiraceae; genus Roseburia. The sequence continues at coordinate 29,576 of JALEKN010000019.1, read as the reverse complement.
AGGTTTCTGAATAGCATATAGAAAGCGAGGAATAAGAAATGAAGGAAATTTTATTTTTGGAACCGGTCTTTACACACAATATCTGGGGTGGAACAAAGCTTCGTGATGAGTTCGGCTATCCGGTAGAGGGAGATGATATCGGCGAATGCTGGGGAATTGCTGCGCATGAGCATGGCGACTGCTCGGTAAAAGAGGGCACATATAAGGGAAAGACACTTTCCAGCCTTTGGACGTCTAACCCGGAATTGTTCGGCAATTACAAGAGCAAGAGATTCCCGCTTCTGACCAAGATTATCGATGCAAAGGCAGATTTAAGCATTCAGGTGCATCCGGATGACGCATATGCCTCTTCCCATGAGAACGGTTCTTATGGTAAAATGGAGTGCTGGTATATTCTTGATTGCAAAGAGGATGCAACGATTGTGATCGGACATAATGCCAAGACAAAAGAAGAGCTTGCCGATATGATCCACGGCGGACGCTGGAAGGACTTTATCCGTGAAATTCCAATCCGAAAAGGCGATTTTTTACAGATCGATCCGGGTACAGTCCATGCGATCAAGGGAGGCACGCTGATTCTTGAAAGCCAGCAGAACAGTGACATAACATACCGTGTATATGATTATGACCGTCTGAGCAACGGCAAGCCGCGTGAGCTTCATATCGAGCAGAGCATTGACGTTATCACGGTTCCGGCAAAGGAAATCGGTGATAGTGTACGCCATACGGACGATGTGCCGAAGAACTGCATGTATGAACTGATCGCATGCCAATATTACAGAATTTTCCAGATGGATGTAGACGGGGCAATGGAATTTGAACAGAAGTACCCATTTTTATTGGCAAGTGTGGTAGAGGGAAGCGGAACAATTGACGGACATCCGGTTAAAAAGGGTGACCACATGATCTTATGCAACGGATACGGAAAGGCAACAATCGAGGGGCAGTTAAAGATAATTGCATCAACCCCGGTTTAAAATAGGAGGAAATGAAGAATGAAAGAAGAAATCAGAAGCCAGTATGAAAAGTGGTTGGAAAAAGCGGTAGCGGATGCAGATGTGCAGGCAGAGCTTCGCGCAATTGCAGCAGACGATGCAAAGATCGAAGATGCGTTTTACCGCAATCTTGCATTTGGAACAGGCGGACTTCGCGGTGTGATCGGGGCAGGAACCAACCGCATGAATGTTTATACTGTGGCAAAAGCATCACAGGGACTTTCCGACTATGTTAATGCCAATTTCCCGGAAACGAGCAGAAAAATAGCTGTCAGCTACGATTCCAGAATTAAGTCAGACCTGTTTGCCAAGGTGGCATCCGGCGTGTTCGCAGCAAATGGAATTGAGGTGGCAATCTATACGGAACTGATGCCGACCCCGTGTCTTTCCTATGCAGTCCGCGCACTGCATTGTGCAGCAGGAATCATGGTAACGGCTTCCCATAATCCATCCAAGTATAACGGATACAAGGTATACGGAGCAGATGGATGCCAGATCACCACTGAGGCAGCAGAAAAAATCCTTGCAGAGATTGAGAAGCTTGACATTTTTGAAGATGTAAAGATGGGCGATTTTGATACCCTTATGGCAGCTGGAAAGATTTCTTACATCGGAGAGGATGTATATACCAACTTCGTTGAGGAGGTAAAGAAACAGTCACTTCTTGGCAAGGATGATGTTATTGACCGCGATGTGGCAATCGTATACACTCCATTAAACGGAACCGGATTAAAGCCGGTTACGCGAACATTAAAGGAGACCGGATTTACCAATATCACGGTAGTACCGGAGCAGGAGAAACCAGATGGTAACTTCCCGACCTGTCCATACCCGAACCCGGAAATCCGCGAGGCAATGGCACTTGGAATGGAATATGCTGCCAAATGCAATGCAGATCTTCTGCTTGCAACAGATCCGGACTGTGATCGTGTTGGAATTGCAGTAAAAGACAAGAACGGAGAGTATGTTCTGCTGTCCGGAAATCAGACAGGCTGCCTGCTGCTGGATTATGTCTGCTCACAGCGTACCAAGAATGGAACAATGCCGCAGGATGCTGTAATGGTTAAGACTATTGTTACCACAGACCTCGGAGAGCAGATTGCAGCACACTACGGTGTACGCACGATCAATGTATTGACCGGATTTAAGTTCATTGGAGAGCAGATCGGATATCTGGAGGCAAAGGGCAAAGAATCTTCTTATATCTTTGGATTCGAGGAGAGTTACGGATATTTAAGCGGCTCCTATGTCCGTGACAAGGATGCGGTAGACGGAGCATTCTTAATCTGTGAGATGTTTGCATATTATAAGACAAAGGGAATCAGCCTGATCGACAAATTAAACGAACTTTATGCAAACTATGGATACTGCCTGAATACCCTGCATTCCTATGAATTTGACGGAGCCGCAGGATTCGACAAGATGCAGAACATCATGAAAGCATTCCGCGGGGACATCACCGCATTCGGTGGCAAGAAGATCACAACCTGTCTGGATTATGCAAAGGGACTTGACGGACTTCCGAAGTCTGATGTCCTTAAGTTCCTGCTGGAGGACAATTGCTCTGTAGTGGTACGTCCTTCCGGAACGGAGCCGAAGCTGAAATTCTACATTTCCGTAAGTGCGGCAGATGAGCAGGCAGCAGGTAAGCTGGAAGCCGTTATCAAAAACGAATTGGAGACATTCCTGGCATAGAATAATGAAGGGATAATAATAACAGCATGGAAGAAATTTTGGAACAGTTCCCGACAAAGGAAGCATTTGACGAATTTTGGAACTCAAATTATGAGCCGCTTACCTATGATGAGGTAAAGGATGCCTATGAGCAGTATGTAAAGGGTGCCGAAAAGCATATTTTCCTGTCGGATTATGAGGCGGGCAATGCCATAAACAGAGACGACTTTATGGATAATCTGTCCGAGGAGGCGGCATTTACGTTTCAGGATGCCCTGACGGAAGCCTTTTATGACAAGAACCCGGAAGTATACGAGGCTGCATTTGCATTGTTTGAGGCATCCCAGATGGAGGGCAATGCTTCTTTAGATGTGGCGGAAGCATTTCATCTGGAGTATAATCGTTTGTATAAAGAATTTATGCTTCAGATGTTCGATGCATTTTTTTAGACAGAAGGAGACGTTAGATGGCTACGCTTGGCAATCCGAAGAATACCATTGAGGTGTTACAGAAATATCAATTTAATTTTCAAAAAAAATTCGGACAGAATTTCCTGATCGATACACGCATTCTCGAAGAAATCATAGCAGCATCCGGCGTTGGCAGTAACGATTTCGTCCTGGAGATCGGACCGGGAATCGGAACAATGACACAGTATCTTTGCGAAGCTGCGAGGGAAGTTGTGGCAGTCGAGATTGATAACAACCTGATTCCGATTTTAAAAGATACGCTTCATGCATATGATAATGTAGAAGTGCTGAATGAAGATATTTTAAAAGTTGATATTAATAAGCTGGCACAGGAAAAAAACGGTGGACGGCCGATTAAAGTCGTAGCGAATCTTCCGTACTACATCACAACACCGATCATTATGGGACTGTTCGAAAGCCACGTGCCAATCGACAGCATCACGATCATGGTGCAGAAAGAAGTGGCTGACCGTATGCAGGTCGGACCGGGAACGAAGGATTACGGCGCACTGTCTCTTGCTGTACAGTATTATGCAAAGCCCGAGATCGTGGTCAATGTTCCGCCGAGCTGCTTTATGCCGCAGCCAAAGGTCGGAAGTGCGGTTATCCGGTTGACAAGGCATGACAAGCCTCCGGTTGACGTCAGGGATGAAAAGCTGATGTTCCAGATCATTCGGGCATCGTTTAATCAAAGACGTAAAACACTTGCGAACGGACTGAGCAATTTCCCACAATTGCAGCTTGACAAGCAGCAGGTAACAGATTGCATCACAGCACTTGGCGTGCCTGCAACGATACGCGGAGAAGCACTTACATTGGAACAGTTTGCACAGCTTTCCAATATAATCTGCGACTGCCGGATGGCAAGTAAAGGATAATTTTTTCCTGTATAAAATCACATAGGGCGGAAATACTGTTTTCAAAGACAAATTTGACAATGGAGGAATGCCCTATGAAAAAGAAACAATGTGTGATAGCAATTTCCTGCCTGATTGCAGGACTTATTGGTTTTGGCGGCGTATATGCTACTGAGCGGGCCGCAGAGAAAAGACAGGAAAAGCAGCTGGCACAACAGCAGGAAGTAACACAGCAGACACAACAGTCGGAAGCAGTATCGAGTGTGGTTCCACCGAAGACGACCACCAGACAACAGAATGTGCAGGTGGAGGAACAGAAGGAGCCACAGGTGGAGGTTATTCCGCAGCAGGAAACCGTAAGCCCGGATCTTGAGACAACGGATGAATATGTGGAAGAACCAGTAGAAGAAACGGTCGAGGAGATCGCTCCGAAAGAGACATTTCGGGATACGTTACATTTTGCAAGTGAAGAAAATCTTGTGTGGCCACTGGAGGGAAACGTCCTGCTTGATTACAGCATGGATGCAACCATCTATTTCCCGACGCTCGACCAGTATCGTTACAATCCCGCAGTTGTGATCGGTGGCGAAGTAAACAGCAAGGTTTATCTGGTGGCAAGAGGTGTGATTACCGATATATCGACGAATGAAGTGACTGGCTGTACAGTTACGCAGGATCTTGGCGATGGATACAGTGCAGTATACGGCCAGCTGAAGGAGCTTAATTTTTCCGTAGGCGATGAAGTTGAGGGCGGACAGGTTATCGGATACGTCAGCGAGCCAACCAAATACTATTCGGTTGAGGGAAGCAATCTGTATTTTGAACTCTTAAAAGACGGGGAGCCTGTCAATCCGCTGGAATATTTTGAATAGTGAACAACATCTGCAGTTTGCATGTCGAAACGATATGCAGACTGCATTACATAATGGGGGATATCCTATGCAATTGGAAGATTATAATGACATCGTACAATATTGGATCAGCTGCGTGATGCAAAGCCGCGGGCGTGATGCGGAGCAGACACTCAGATGCTGCAATGATATTAACGCTTACGGGGTGAAAACCGGAGACTGCCATCTGATCGGGTTCGGTCATTATTATATGGGTGAGACCTATTATTGTCTGAATGATGGCAACAATTTTTTTGACTCCGTCAGCAAAGCGATTCCGTATCTGGAAAGGGCGCATGAGTGGGAGCTTATGGCACGCTGCTACAACCTGCTCGGAATCTGGGCAATGAACCGTGGAAATGCGCCGATTGCACAGGACTACTATCTCAGCGGAATCAATTACTGCAGAAAGTACCACCTGAAAAAAATGGAGGTACAGATAAGCATCAATATCGGAGCACTCAATATACAGTGTGGACGATATGAGGATGCCCTGAATTATCTGGAGCAGGTTCTTTCTTATATGAAGCAGGAGACGGAGGATGAGGAGTATCATGGACTGATGGTGTCTACTTATCAGAATATGATCAAGTGTCTGATCCCGCAGGGGGAAAATGACCGTATTGAAGAAATCCTGCAACATATTTATAAGGATCACTGGGATGAAGTCGGGGAGCTTGAGAGAGTTACCGTATTGTGCACGGAGGCAGTATATTACAACCATATCGGTGATGAACAAAGACGGGATCACTGCATCGGGCTTGTACAGAACGGCATTCCGGAGAATGTTGCGATTCTTGATATGTTTGATGATCTTTATGACTACGCGTCAATGCTGCTTGAGAATGATAAACAGGAGGAATTCTGGCGACTGATTGAAATCATGGAACCACTTATCCGTTCCTGCAGTATCATAAAGATGCAGCTGCGGCTGATCTCCCTCAAAATACGGTATTACCGCAAGCATGAGCAGAATGCCGAATATCTGCAGGCAGCCGGACTGTATTATGAACTGTCCGAACTGATGGAGACGGAGACGCGGACCATGATGAATAATATCCTCTCCCTTAGAAGAAGCCTTGAGACTGCAAACCGTGCGCGTATTGAGGTGGAACTGCAGAACCGCATCCTTCTGGAAAAATCAGAGCTTGATCCGCTGACAAAGCTGGCGAACCGTTTCCGCCTGAATGACTATTCCGAGCAGATATTTAAGCGTGTGTATGCCGTTGGGGAGGCGCTTGCAGTCGAGATCCTGGATGTGGATTACTTTAAGGAATTCAATGATAACTATGGACATCAGGCCGGGGATGAGTGTCTGGTGCGCGTGGCGGAGGTGCTGAAAGAAATGGCATCTGCTCACGGCGCGTTTTGTGCAAGGTATGGTGGCGATGAGTTTGTCATGATCTATGAGGATGTCACAAAGGAGCAGGCGGAACTTTACGCGGCAGAACTGAAGGAGAAGATCGTTGCTCTGGCAATTGAACATAAATTTTCAAAAGCCATTCCCTGTGTCACTGTCTCACAGGGGCTGTGCTGGGGACATCCGCAAAAGGACAACCGAATGTGGGACTTCTTACATACAGCGGATGAGATGCTTTATAAAGTAAAAACAATCACGAGGAATAACTATTGCATCTGTGAATTGGCAGCAGATGATTATATGATCGGTGAAACAGAAAACCCATCAGATCCTTCCTGAGCGGAAAGGATTTGATGGGTTTTTAAATGTAACTGTCAAGCATCATGCCGGAGTAAATAGAACTCATATATGGTGCGGCAAAGTTGTGACCGGGATTTTTGTATTCGACAACAACCTTGTCAACGTATTTCATTGGGTTGACGGAAGCGTTATCTGCTTTTTGACCGATCGCATCCTTAAATTCACTTAGACGCTGAAACGTGTCTTCTGTCCGTTCCGGAGCAATTGCTTCGGAGAGGATTTCGCTGTCTAATGTGATAAAACCGTTATCGGCAACAATCAGTCCGATTTCTTTTAAGGATTCGCAGCGATTTCTGGCGACGGCTCCGATATCATTGAGAAGCCTGCCTCCATTGCCGCTGCCGGAGTCTTTATATTCTTCCGCAACCTGAAGAAGGCCGTTGTAAGCATCTACGAGCTTCTGGATATTGTCTGCAACAGCATCCGCACTGGCCTTAAAGCCAATGGTAACAGGTGCATTGTTTTCGGTCGGCTTTTGAAGGGTAAGCTCAAAAGCATTGTTGACTGTAAACGTATTAGATAGGGAACTCTGCTGTATGCCATTAAGCAAAAAGTCAGAGTTCGCTGATGGCGTTGTGATATTGTTTATTCCAAGAAGATCCATCGCGGACATGGAATTCGAATCACTTGATGGATTGATGGAAAATAGTGCAGCTTCATTTTCACCACGGCCGGTCTGATGCGAGGTGAGGGATAATGCAACCTCGCCCTTTTCATTGGTGAGGACTGCGGCATCAATTCCGAGATTGGAACCGTTTACCAATCGCGAAAGCTTGTTCAGAACATCGTTATTGGATTCGCCGACGCCTATGTTATACTGAAATTCATATGCACTTGAACCGACATTTAAGTCAAAGGAATAAGAACCCGGTATAAAGGAAAGCGCGTTTGCCTTCAGATAGTTACCTGTATTGACCTGCGGTGATGCAAGCTGGTTGACCTGGATCTCAAAGCGGTTCGTCTGGTTCTTCTCTGTACCATCCCCGACATAATCAACCGAAACCGTATCTTCATCGGAAGAGACAGCTACCTTCTTCTGGAAGGAATCGGAGAACTCTCCATAATTGTCGGATAGGGACGCAACGACATTCTGGATGGATTTCGTCTTCTCTTTGATATCAATCGCGTAGCGTTTCGCGCTTTCGATGTCCGATATCTTATACAGAGGGGAATCTTTATTTGATTTTACAATGGAGTTGTAAATTTTGCGCAGATCGCTTTTTTTGTGTGAATCGTAGCGTGTCGCTTTCTGATCGGCATACGTCATCAGATAGTAGTTGTAAGCACTATCGATCTTTGCCATATGAATCCCCTCCTTTCATCCTTGAAATATGCTGACAGCATAGGGGTATAATAAGTCCATTTATACATATTTACTATATCATTTTGTTGTCAATACTTCAACCACAAATAATATCGGCAAAACTATTGAAAAATACAATATTTTGTGCTAAATTTTAAAAAACAATGTATTTTGAAAAAATTGTTGACGAATATTTTGGATTATGTTATAGTGTTGAGGCTTGGAAATAGGTCTTTTTTTTATGCCCTTTTTTAGGAGGGCGGCAAACACAAGAATTTAAAACGGAGGTGGAAGTTGTGCGCACAAGAATTACATTAGCCTGCACAGAGTGTCAGCGTCGTAATTACAACATGACAAAGGACAAGAAAACTCATCCGGACAGAATGGAAACCAAGAAGTACTGCAGATTCTGCAAGACTCATACAGTACACAAGGAAACCAAATAGTCCAAGTCGAGTAAAGGAGTGTAAACATGGGACAAACTGAAAAAGTCGAAAAGGCTCCTAAAGCAAGCTGGTTTACCGGTTTGAAGGCAGAATTCCAAAAGATTATCTGGCCGGACCGTAAGTCACTTGTAAGACAGACTATCGCGGTAGTTGCTGTTTCAGTAGTTACCGGGCTTATTATTGCTTTATTGGATTGGATTATCCAGTACGGCATCAATTTCCTTATTGGTTTAAGTTTTTAACGGAGGCAGAGTGATTATGGCAGAGGCGAACTGGTATGTTGTTCATACTTATTCAGGGTATGAGAACAAAGTCAAAGCAAACATTGATAAGACAATCGAGAACAGACATCTTGAAGATCAGATCTTAGAGGTCCGTGTACCGATGGAGGATGTAACCGAAGTCAAGAACGGAGTGAAGAAGCAGGTTTCCAAGAAGATGTTTCCGGGATATGTTCTTATTCATATGATCATGAACGATGACACTTGGTATGTCGTTCGCAATACCAGAGGCGTAACCGGATTCGTTGGTCCGGGAAGCAAGCCGGTACCGCTCACTGATGCCGAGATGAGACCATTAGGTATCAAGTCCGAGAGTGTTGTGGTTGATTTTGCAGAGGGCGACATGATCGTTGTTATCGGCGGCGTATGGAAAGATACAGCCGGCGTGATTACTGCCATGAATCACCACAAGCAGACAGTTACTATCAATGTAGAGCTGTTCGGTCGCGAAACACCGGTTGAAGTAAGTTTCGCAGATGTTAAGAAAACAAATTAAGGAGGCAATTCCAAATGGCAAAAAAAGTAGAAGGATACATTAAACTGCAGAGTCCAGCCGGAAAGGCAACTCCGGCTCCTCCAGTCGGACCGGCTCTTGGTCAGCATGGTGTAAACATCGTTGAGTTTACAAAGCAGTTCAATGCAAAGACAGCAGACATGGGAGACACTGTTATCCCAGTAGTTATTACCGTATATGCAGATAGAAGTTTTAGCTTCGTAACTAAGACTCCTCCGGCACCGGTATTAATTAAGAAAGCCTGCAACATTAAGTCTGGCTCAGGAAAGCCAAACAAAGACAAAGTAGCTAAGATCACAAAGGCGCAGGTTCAGCAGATCGCTGAGCAGAAGATGCCTGACTTAAACGCAGCAAGCCTTGAGGCTGCTATGAGCATGATCGCTGGAACAGCTAGATCAATGGGCGTTGAAGTAGTTGACTAATTAGCAACGACAGTTACCAGAAAACAAGTGGGAGGGCCCTCTCCCGATATTACCACCAGGAGGTTATTTTTTCATGAAAAGAGGAAAGAAGTATCAAGAGGCTGTTAAGGCATTCGATAAGCAGAGCCAGTACGATGTTGCTGAGGCTATTGATCTTGTAAAGAAGAATGCTACAGCTAAGTTTGACGAGACAATCGAACTTCATATCAGAACCGGTTGTGATGGTCGTCATGCAGAGCAGCAGATCCGTGGTGCAGTAGTTCTGACACACGGAACAGGTAAGACAGTTCGTGTTTTGGTTTTCGCAAAGGGAACCAAGCTCGATGAGGCACAGGCAGCAGGAGCTGACTACGTTGGTGGAGAGGAATTAATTCCGAAGATCCAGAACGAAGGATGGTTAGACTTCGATGTTGTAGTTGCTACACCGGACATGATGGGTGTTGTTGGTCGTTTGGGACGTGTCCTTGGACCAAAGGGCTTAATGCCGAACCCGAAGGCAGGAACTGTAACTATGGACGTTACCAAGGCTGTTAACGACATCAAAGCTGGTAAGATTGAGTACAGATTGGATAAGGCAAACATTATCCATGTGCCAGTTGGAAAAGCATCCTTTACAAATGAGCAGTTGAGCGACAACTTCCAGGCTCTTATGGGTGCAATTAATAAAGCAAAACCTGCTAGCTTAAAGGGTCAGTATATTAGAAGCGCAGTTCTTACTTCTACTATGGGACCTGGTGTTAAGTTAAACGTAGTAAAGATTACTCAGTAATCACAGGAATGTAAGGGATTTCGCCGCGGCGGAGAGCTGCGGCAGGCCCTTATCGAGAAACATGGACCTATACAAGCAAGTTTTGCGGAAAAGTAATTGACATCCGTAATACATTTTGTTATACTAGCAACGCATATTGCCGAAGACAGTAGGTGCCGTAAGGCGTAACCAAGAGGCCTACCGAGGGATTTGAGATGACAACATCTTAAAGTGAACGAACACCTCTCTGTCGACTGGCAGAGAGGTTTTTTATACCTCATGTCATTATGCAAATAAAATAAGGAGGTAATAAAACATGCCAAAGGTTGAATTGAAGCAGCCAATCGTTGAGGAAATTTCCGCAGCTATCAAAGACGCAGCTTCCGTAGTAGTCGTTGACTACCGTGGACTTACTGTTGCTGAGGATACACAGCTTCGTAAGAACTTAAGAGAGGCAGGAGTTACTTACAAGGTATACAAGAATACCTATGTTACTCGTGCAATCGCCGGAACTGAGTTTGAGAGCTTAAAGGAAGTCCTTGAAGGACCAAGCGCATTCGCAGTATCAACTGAGGACGCCACAGCACCGGCTAGAGTATTAGCTGATTTTGCTAAGAAGGCTCCGAAGCTTGAGATCAAGGCTGGTGTTGTAGAAGGAACCTTCTATGATGCAGCAGGAATGAGCGCAATCGCAACAATTCCAAGCAGAGAGGTTCTTCTCTCAAGATTACTTGGAAGTATGCAGTCACCTGTTACAAATCTTGCTCGCGTTCTTAATCAGATCGCAGAGAAGGGTGGCGCAGCTGATGCAGCAGTAGAGGAAGCTCCTGCAGCAGAAGCAGCAGAGACTCCGGCTGAATAATCCGGACATTATCCCGAAAGGGTAACAATGCGGCGAGCCCGCAAGACACATAATTCGCCGTAAGACGGCGGCAAATTTATTAAATGGAGGAAAATAATAATGGCAAAGTTAACAACAGCTGAGTTTATCGAAGCTATCAAAGAGTTAAGCGTATTAGAGTTAAATGACCTTGTAAAGGCATGTGAAGAAGAGTTCGGCGTATCTGCAGCAGCAGGCGTTGTAGTTGCAGCAGCAGGTCCTGCAGCAGCAGCTGAAGAAGAGAAGACTGAGTTCGACGTAGAGCTTACCGCTGGTTCTGGTGTACCGGTTATCAAGGCAGTTCGTGAGATCACTGGTCTTGGACTTAAGGAAGCTAAGGATCTTGTTACCGCAGCTCCTAAGATGGTTAAGGAAGGCGTTTCTAAGGAAGAAGCTGAGTCTATCAAGAAGCAGCTTGAGGAAGCAGGCGCAACCGTTACTATTAAGTAATATTAGCGAAGCTACGAGAAGAATCGCAATCGAAAGGCTTGTGGGAAATTTATTTCCCCACAAGCCTTTTTTGATTGCGATTCGGCGACAGCCGGAAAGCGAGATGAAGCAAAGCGGAATCGAGCTTTTCTCGTAGCGTCGGATTTCACTTGTGCGCATGGCTTTTTATGTCTATATATATGCTCGTATTTATGCTCATCTAATGAAAAAATACAACGCATAAGAAAAAATTTGAAATTCCGCTTGCAATTCTTGACACTTTGTTATATAGTATAGGTTGCGCTATTGTGGTGCAGTAGGTCTTGCTATGCTCATTTTTAGGGAAAACCCTTGTAAAATGCGCGTTTTGGCAATCTGACTACTGGCGTCAATTTTGCCGTTGGAAAAATCCACAAGATATAGTCGATGGAATTATTTTTTTCAACATCATCTAGATTTATATCCTAGATTTAAAATAAAAACGAGAGGTGAAACGTCGATGGAGAAAAACAGAATACGTCCAGTCAAGGCTGGAAAAGGCATGCGTATGAGTTACTCAAGACAAAAAGAGGTTTTGCAGATGCCAAACCTGATTGAGGTCCAGAAGGATTCTTATCAGTGGTTTTTGGATGAGGGCTTGAAGGAAGCATTTGCAGATATCTCTCCGATCACGGATTACAGTGATCACTTGAGTCTGGAGTTCGTTGATTTTACATTGTGCGAAGACGATGTAAAGTATACAATTCCAGAATGCAAAGAAAGAGATGCTACTTACGCAGCTCCTTTAAAGGTGAAGGTACGACTTCACAACAAAGAGACAGATGAGATCAACGAGCATGAGATTTTCATGGGTGATCTTCCTCTTATGACAGAGACCGGTACATTCGTGATCAATGGAGCGGAGCGTGTTATCGTAAGCCAATTGGTTCGTTCTCCGGGTATCTACTATGGTATTGCCCATGATAAAGTGGGTAAGACCCTTTATTCTTGTACCGTAATTCCGAACCGTGGTGCATGGCTGGAGTACGAGACAGATTCCAATGACGTTTTCAGTGTAAGAGTAGATAGAACTCGTAAAGTCCCGATTACTGTGTTCCTCCGTGCCCTCGGAGTAGGAACCAATCAGGAAATTATTGATATGTTCGGCGAGGAGCCGAAGATCCTTGCTTCCTTTGGCAAAGATCCGGCTATTTCCGAGAAAGAACCACAGGGCAGCTATGAAGCTGGTCTGTTGGAGTTATATAAGAAGATCCGTCCGGGCGAGCCTCTTTCCGTAGAAAGCGCAGAGAGCCTTATCACCGGTATGTTCTTTGATGCAAGACGTTATGATCTGGCTAAGGTTGGACGTTATAAGTTCAATAAGAAGCTTGCCCTTAAGAACCGCATCAATGGACATGTTCTTGCAGAGGATGTTTTAGACCCGACTACGGGAGAAGTGATCGCCGCAGCAGGAACAACTGTGACCAGAGAGCTTGCAGAGCAGATCCAGAACGCTGCTGTTCCGGCAGTATGGATTCAGACAGAGAGCCGCAATGTCAAAGTCCTTTCTTCTATGATGGTTGACATCAGAAGCTGGATCCCGGAGATTGAGAATCCGAGAGAGCTTGGCGTTACGGAGCTTGTTTACTATCCGGTTCTTGCACAGATCATGGAAGAGTACGATTCTCTTGAAGATCGTATCGAGGCAATCAAGAGAGATATTACGGATTTGATTCCGAAGCATATTACAAAAGAGGATATCTTCGCATCCATCAACTACAATATGCATCTGGAGTGGGGAATCGGGCATGATGACGATATCGACCACCTGGGTAACAGACGTATCCGTGCAGTCGGAGAACTGTTGCAGAACCAGTACCGCATCGGACTTTCCCGTCTGGAGCGTGTAGTTCGTGAACGTATGACAACACAGGATCTTGAGGGAATCTCCCCGCAGAGCCTGATTAATATCAAACCTGTAACAGCTGCTGTTAAGGAATTCTTCGGATCTTCCCAGCTGTCACAGTTCATGGATCAGAATAACCCACTTGGTGAGTTGACACATAAGAGACGTCTTTCTGCATTGGGACCTGGCGGTTTGTCCAGAGACCGTGCCGGATTCGAGGTTCGAGACGTACATTACTCCCATTACGGACGTATGTGCCCGATTGAGACACCTGAAGGACCGAACATCGGTCTGATCAACTCTCTTGCATGCTATGCAAGAATCAATGAGTATGGTTTCGTAGAGGCACCGTATCGTAAGATTGACCACAGCGATCCGAAGAACCCGGTTGTTACCGAGGACGTTGTATACATGACAGCCGATGAAGAGGATAATTACCATGTAGCACAGGCAAACGAAAAGCTGGATGAGGAAGGACATTTCGTTCGTAATTCCGTATCCGGTCGTTATCGCGAGGAGACACAGGAGTACGATAAGAACATGTTCGATTACATGGATGTATCTCCTAAGATGGTATTCTCTGTTGCAACTGCCCTTATCCCGTTCCTTCAGAACGACGATGCAAACCGTGCGCTGATGGGATCTAACATGCAGCGTCAGGCAGTTCCGCTTCTGACTACGGAAGCACCTGTTGTTGGAACCGGTATGGAGACCAAAGCAGCTGTTGACTCCGGCGTATGTGTGATTGCAAAGGCCGCAGGTACCGTATTAAGTGCGGAATCTAACCGGATCATTGTAAAAGAGGATGATGGAAACAAGAGAGAGTATGTTCTTACAAAATTCTCCCGTAGTAACCAGTCCAACTGCTATAACCAGAGACCAATCGTATTTAAGGGCCAGCATGTAGAGGCAGGCGAGGTAATTGCCGACGGACCTTCTACTTCTCAGGGCGAACTTGCCCTTGGAAAGAATCCATTGATCGGATTCATGACATGGGAAGGTTACAACTACGAGGATGCGGTTCTCCTTTCAGAACGTCTGGTAGAGTATGATGTTTATACATCTGTTCATATTGAGGAATACGAAGTAGAATCACGTGACACCAAGCTCGGACCGGAAGAGATTACCCGTGATGTCCCGGGTGTCGGTGATGATGCCCTTAAGGATCTTGATGAGCGCGGAATCATCCGTGTCGGCGCTGAGGTCCGTGCCGGAGATATTCTGGTAGGAAAGGTAACACCAAAGGGTGAGACAGAGCTTACCGCAGAAGAGAGACTTCTTCGTGCAATCTTTGGTGAAAAAGCAAGAGAAGTGCGGGATACTTCTTTGAAGGTACCGCATGGTGCATATGGTATTGTTGTAGATGCAAAGGTATTTACAAGAGAGAACGGAGATGAATTGTCTCCGGGAGTAAACGAGTCCGTACGTATCTATATCGCTCAGAAGAGAAAGATTTCTGTCGGCGATAAGATGGCAGGCCGTCATGGTAACAAGGGTGTCGTTTCCCGCGTGCTTCCGGTAGAAGATATGCCATTCCTTCCAAACGGCCGTCCGCTTGACATCGTTTTGAACCCACTTGGTGTACCTTCCCGAATGAATATCGGTCAGGTCCTCGAGATCCACTTAAGCCTTGCAGCAAAGGCACTTGGATTCAACATTGAGACTCCGGTATTTGATGGCGCAAAGGAAATTGATATCCAGGATACCCTTGAGCTTGCAAATGACTATGTTAATATGCCATTTGATGCAGAGGAAGCAGCAGATGGTGAGGAAAACTTCTACGATAAGTATAAGGATACCCTGAATGAAGAAGTTATGAAGTATCTTTCTGATAACAGAGAGCACAGAGCTCTTTGGAAGGGGGTTCCGATTTCAAGAGATGGAAAGGTTCAGCTCCGTGACGGACGTACCGGTGAGTACTTCGATGGAAAGGTTACGATCGGACACATGCATTACCTGAAGCTGCATCACCTGGTTGATGATAAGATCCATGCACGTTCAACAGGTCCTTACTCTCTTGTAACGCAGCAGCCACTTGGTGGTAAAGCACAGTTCGGTGGACAGCGTTTCGGAGAGATGGAAGTTTGGGCTCTTGAGGCATATGGTGCTGCATACACTCTTCAGGAGATCCTTACTGTTAAATCAGATGATGTTGTCGGACGTGTTAAGACTTACGAGGCAATCATTAAGGGCGACAATATACCTGAACCGGGAATTCCGGAGTCATTCAAGGTATTGCTCAAAGAGTTACAGTCCCTTGGTCTGGATGTCAAGGTGCTTGATGAGGACCGCAATGAAGTAGAACTGATCGAGACCAGTGAATATGGCAACACAGATATCAATTCCATTATTGGAAATGACAAGGATTATGCATTTGAAGACAGCGAGTCCTTCTCACAGCACGGATTTACCAAGCAGGAGTTCGATGCTGAGAATGAGGAACTTGTAGACATCGAAGAGGATGAGGCTGATCTGGATGACGAAGAATTCTTCGATGATGCAGATGCTGACTATGATGAAGAGTAATTAGGAAGGGAGTGCCATAAATGCCAGAAAATATTACTGTTGAAACAAATCAGGCTATGTCGTTTGATGCGATTCAAATCGGATTGGCATCACCTGAAAAAATCAGGGAGTGGTCACACGGCGAAGTAAAAAAGCCTGAGACCATCAACTACAGAACATTAAAGCCGGAAAAAGACGGCTTGTTCTGCGAGAAGATTTTTGGACCTACCAAGGACTGGGAATGTCACTGTGGTAAGTATAAGAAGATCCGTTATAAAGGCGTTGTCTGTGATCGTTGTGGCGTTGAAATTACAAAGTCAAGCGTTCGTAGAGAGCGTATGGGACATATCGAGCTGGCAGCTCCTGTTTCCCATATTTGGTATTTCAAGGGTATCCCATCACGTATGGGATTGCTCCTTGATCTATCTCCGCGTGTACTTGAGAGAGTTCTTTACTTTGCATCTTACATCGTATTGGATGCAGGAAATACTTCCCTCGGCTACAAGCAGGTGCTTTCTGAGGCTGAATATCAGGAGGCAAGAGAGCAGTACGGCAATGCATTCCGCGTAGGTATGGGTGCAGAGTCTATCCGCGAGCTCTTAGAGGCAATTGATCTTGACAAAGATTCCGAGGAATTAAAGGCAGAGCTTGAGACTGCAACAGGTCAGAAGCGCGCAAGAATTATCAAACGTCTCGAAGTTGTTGAAGCATTCCGTGAGTCTGGTAACAAACCTGAGTGGATGGTAATGACAGTTATCCCGGTTATTCCTCCGGATCTCCGTCCAATGGTTCAGCTGGATGGTGGACGTTTCGCGACCTCCGACCTGAATGATTTATATCGTAGAATTATCAACCGTAACAACCGTCTTAGAAGACTTCTTGATCTTGGCGCTCCGGATATCATCGTCCGCAACGAGAAGAGAATGCTTCAGGAAGCGGTAGATGCATTGATCGATAACGGCCGTCGTGGACGTCCGGTTACCGGTCCTGGAAACAGAGCACTTAAATCTCTGTCTGATATGTTAAAGGGTAAGGGAGGACGTTTCCGTCAGAACTTACTTGGAAAGCGAGTTGACTACTCAGGACGTTCCGTTATCTGCGTAGAGCCAAAGCTTAAGATTTATCAGTGTGGTCTTCCGAAGGAGATGGCAATCGAATTGTTCAAGCCTTTTGTTATGAAGGAGCTTGCAGCAAACGGAACCGCACATAACATCAAGAGTGCAAAGAAGATGGTAGAAAGACTTCAGCCGGAAGTATGGGATGTTCTGGAAGAAGTAATCAAAGAGCACCCGGTTATGTTAAACCGTGCTCCTACACTTCACCGCCTTGGTATTCAGGCATTCGAGCCGATTCTTGTAGAAGGAAAAGCAATTAAGCTTCATCCACTTGTATGTACCGCGTTCAACGCCGACTTCGACGGAGACCAGATGGCTGTCCATCTCCCACTTTCTGTAGAGGCGCAGGCAGAGTGCAGATTTATGCTGTTATCTCCGAACAACCTGCTTAAGCCTTCCGATGGTGGACTTGTAGCCGTTCCTTCACAGGATATGATCCTCGGTGTATACTATCTGACCATGCGTAAGCTTGCTGATCACAAGGATGATCCAAAGATGGTTGCACAGGTAAGCTCAGACACCGTTTACAATGATATCGAGGAGCTGAAGAAGCTTACCACTCCGGATGAGAAGACAGGAAAAGCTGCACTTGGCTTACATGATCTGATCTGGTTTGAGGATACTACAGATAATAACCGTCGTGTCCTTTGCAGACCGATTGACCTGCTCGGACGTTACTATGGTAGTGTAAATCTTGCAATGCTCGCATATGAGAATAAAGAGATCACACTTCACCAGAATATTTATGTATATCGTACCGCTACTTTGGCAGATGGTACTGTAAAGAGCGGATTTATCCAGACTACTGTTGGTCTTTTGATCTTCAACGAGAACATTCCGCAGGATCTTGGATTTGTAGATCGTACCAACCCGGATAATGCACTTCTTCTGGAAGTAGATTTCCATGTAGGTAAGAAGCAGATCAAGAAGATCCTTGAGAAGGTTATCAACATCCATGGTGCAACAAGAACCGCCGAGGTGCTTGATAATGTAAAGGCTATGGGATACAAGTATTCCACACAGGCAGCCATGACAGTATCCATTTCCGATATGACCGTGCCGCCACAGAAGCCACAGATGATCGAGGATGCACAGAATACCGTAGACCGTATCACCAAGCAGTATAAGCGTGGTCTGATCACAGATGAAGAACGTTACAAGGAAGTTGTTGAGACATGGAAAGAGACGGATGATGAGCTTACCAAGGCACTTCTTACCGGACTTGATAAGTACAACAACATCTTCATGATGGCTGATTCCGGAGCCCGTGGTTCCGATAAGCAGATCAAGCAGCTTGCCGGCATGCGTGGTTTGATGGCCGATACAACCGGTAGAACCATTGAGCTGCCAATTAAGTCAAACTTCCGTGAAGGTCTTGACGTATTGGAGTACTTCATGTCAGCACATGGTGCTCGTAAAGGTTTGTCCGATACCGCGCTTCGTACAGCTGACTCAGGATACCTTACCCGTCGTCTGGTTGACGTTTCACAGCACATTATCGTTCGCGAGTCTGACTGCTGTGCAGGAACCGGAAGAGAAATTCCTGGAATGGTCGTTAAGGCATTCATGGAAGGCAAGGAAGAAATCGAGAGTCTTCAGGAGCGTATTACAGGAAGATTTACCTGTGATACCATCTGTGACAAAGATGGCAATGTGATCGTTAAGAAGAACCATATGATCACTCCGAGACGTGCCGCTGCTGTTATCAGCAAGGGTGTGGATGAAAACGGAAATCCGATCACTGCTGTGAAGATCCGTACAGTTCTTACCTGCCGTTCCCACATGGGAGTATGTGCAAAGTGTTACGGAGCTAACATGGCAACCGGTCAGGCAGTACAGGTTGGTGAAGCTGTTGGTATTATCGCAGCACAGTCCATCGGTGAGCCTGGTACACAGCTTACCATGAGAACATTCCATACCGGTGGTGTTGCTGGTAACGATATTACACAGGGTCTTCCTCGTGTAGAGGAAATTTTCGAGGCTCGTAAGCCTAAGGGTCTTGCAATCATTACCGAATTCGGCGGTGTTGCAACCATCAAAGACACAAAGAAAAAGCGTGAGGTTATCGTTACAAATAACGAGACCGGCGAGACAAAGGCATACCTGATTCCTTATGGATCAAGAATTAAGATCATGGACGGAGCAGTGCTTGAGGCCGGCGATGAGCTGACAGAAGGTTCTGTAAATCCACACGATATCTTAAAGATCAAGGGTGTGCGCGCAGTTCAGGATTACATGCTCCGCGAGGTTCAGCGTGTATACCGTCTGCAGGGTGTAGAAATCAACGATAAGCATATCGAAGTTATTGTGCGCCAGTGCTTACAGAAGATTCGCGTAGAGGAGAACGGAGATTCCGATCTTCTTCCGGGAAGCATGGTAGATGCGCTTGAATTCTTAGAGCTGAATGAAAAGCTCGAAGAAGAAGGAAAGACACTTGCTCAGGGTACTCAGGTACTTCTTGGTATTACCAAGGCATCCTTAGCAACCAATTCCTTCCTGTCTGCTGCGTCCTTCCAGGAGACCACAAAGGTTCTTACAGAGGCTGCAATCAAGGGCAAGGTTGATCCACTCATCGGTATGAAGGAGAACGTTATCATCGGTAAGCTGATTCCGGCAGGAACCGGTATGAAGAGATACCGTAATATCCGCCTGGATAGCGATATTAATGAGGATGATGAGTTGTCATTCGACGATATGGATTTCGCGGAAGAAGATGAGGCTGTTATGGATACACAGGATGGCACTCTGATTTCAACCGTTGAGGTAGATGAGTAATCACCGGTTTCAAAGAACTGAAAGTTATAATGTCCCTCCCCGTTTCACTCAGAGACGGCGGAGGGTACATTTGTTTTTAGGAGAGAAAAATGGCAGCAACGACAAGAAAGAAGATAAAAAAAGAAAAGAAACAGTATTTTAATGATCTGCTGCTTCCAATCATCTTTACGCTGTGCGTTCTTCCCTTTACAGTAAGGCTGAAGGAATACGAGTATGGATATAGTGACTATGCATGGCATTCAGATGAAAGTGTGCTTCAGGATCTGTTTACCTATTATAGAATGTGGTTCTTTCTGACCATAGTGGCAGTTGCAATCGTTGTTCTACTGTTCCGAATGGGCCTCTACAGGGAGAAAAATAAATCTGCAAAGGTATTTATCCCATTTGCGGTATATCTCGGATTGGTGGCATTGTCCTGCGTCTTTTCGGTCAACCCAAAGGCAGCATGGCTTGGAAATATTCCGGATATGGAAGGTTTTCTTGTACTTGCCGGCTATGGAATCATCGCGTTTTACACTTATCAGATCATGGAGACAGAACGGGACTATGCAACCGTTTATAAGGGGATGGAGATCAGCTTTGTGCTGATGAGCGTTATCGGCTGGATGCAGGTGTTTATGAAAGACCCACTGCTGTTTCCGTTTGTTCAGAAATTGATCATGTCGGAGGAATACTACGAATACTATGAGGGACAGATGTACAATGTCTTTACCGGGAATAATGTTTCCCTGTCGTTGTACAACCCTAACTATGCGGTTATCTATCTGATCATGTTTGCGTGTGTATTTGCGGCGGGCACACTATATTCCAAAGAGAAAAGACAGAAAATCATTTCCGCGGTTCTACTGATCGATGCACTGATCCTGACATGGTTTACATACAGCCGCTCCGGGCTGGTGGCATTGCTTGTGGTTGCGGCTCTGTGCATTGTGGCCTGCTTCAAAGGGAACAGTGCAAAAAACCTATGGTATGCCCTGTATCTGGCCGGCGGACTGCTGGCATTGGTGGGTGCGTTTGCCGCAATTGATCTGGCGGTTTTTGACGGACATTATGTACACCGGATGATCGATGCAAAAAAGGATAACCAGCTTAAGGATATTCTCACAACCGGACAGGGCGTGCAGATCGACTATGGCGATGAGAGTTTTTTGCTTTCGCTTACCGAGGAGGGGGAGGAAACAGTTCTTCAGGTGACGGATGCGGCAGGCGCGGAGCACGTGGTTCTCACGGAAGCGGATGAGGAGTACCGCCTCCCGATTGCGACGGAATGCGAGGTCAGTGTCGCGCAGTGGGATGACCGCCCATGCATTTTCCTGTATATGTATGACAATCTGCTCACTTTCACGAAAGAGGGCGATTCCTATGTCTACATTACCTCCTGGGGGAAGGAAGATCAGATGGTCGCTGTGGAACATGTGGACGCAGGCGGGCTGGAGTATCTTGGAAGTGGGCGTGTCTATATCTGGACTCGCATTATACCGATGTTAAAGCGCTATCTTCTGATTGGAAGCGGTCCGGACACTTTCGCGGAGGTGTTCCCACAGAACGATTATGCCGGAAAACTAGTCTATGCGGAGAATCCGGCGCGCATTATAGAGCGGGCACACAATGATTACCTGATGAAGTGGGTGCAGACAGGGCTTCTTTCTGTCGGGGCGCTTATCACGTTCTACATATTTATTCTGAAAAAAGGCGGTATTTTCTTTAAAAGGGAAGGCTGGGAGCACTCCACAAAAAATATAGTAGCGTTCGGCTGCCTGCTCGGCTGCGTGGCATATATGGTATGCGGACTGTTCAGCGATTCGACGCTGTACACCTCTCCGGTATTTTATGTGTTTGCGGGAATCGTGCTGTCTGCTACAAATGATAAATAATGGATGAATACCTTTCGCATCGTGTACAATTCTTTTGAAATGATGTACAAAAAGCGGTAGTTGAGCTGCTTCTATTGTATGGCATCGGACACGGAAGTATAATTTTCATAGCAAAAAGAGGAGGAATCAGCTATGAAAATGATCAAAAAAAGAATAGCAGTTTTTCTGTGTATGCTGATGGCGTTTACAAGTGCTGCGGCATTTGTTCCAGCAACACAGGAGACAGTGCAGGCAAAGGAAAAGTCAAACTATTATCTTGTAGGCAGCACAGGCTTTTCATCCGAGGCTGACAAATTGTCGAAAGCAACTAGTTTTATAGTGATTGCAAAAGGCATGGAAGGTGTATCCATTGCGGACTTTGTATCCGGTCAGATTATTACCGGGGAAAAGTTCCAGAGCATCGAAGGGAAAAAACTTTCCGGAGTAAAGTATGAGAGCAAGAACCCAAAGATTGTTTCTGTTGATCCTAAAACCGGAGAACTGACGGCAAAAAAGACTGGTAAAGCGCTGATCAAGGTGACATGGAAAGGGAAAAAAGTCTTTGGTGCGTTCCGCGTGGTAGATACAAAGACAATAAAAGCTTATCAGAAGGACAACAAAACAGCGATCACGATGGCAAAGAAGCTGGATAAACTATATGCCGGAAAGGTTACTTCCAAGAACGTTGTAAAGCTTGAAAAGCAGATTATTGCAGCTAACAAGGTGGGATGCGAGAATTACATTTATGAATACAAATATGATAGTGATAATAATTATATAGGAACAGACTACATTATGTATTCAGAAGAGACCTATAAGGCGTACATGGTGATAGGAAAGGCGGTTACAAATTATTTCTCCAGAGTCAACCCGTTTACAACCAGCAATAGCTGCAGCTTTAAGATTTCAGCCATCTCCGGCAAAGGGACAGAGGTAAAAGCCACGCTGCCGCAGAAGGTAACAGAAGACCAGCTTTACGGGGCACAGTATTGTGCTGTTTTTGGCGATGATTCAGCACTTGGCAAAAGCAGCTGCTCCTTTGACGTTTATATCAGAAATGTGAGCAACAACGATGTTATTTCCGCAACGGCGACAATTAAAAAAGGAAGCAAGAATATAACCATTAAATGTGACAGCTACCTCAGCAGGGGGACGAAGTATGAACTGATACAGACCCGGTACTATGATGAGGATTATGAGGCAATAAGCTGGACGCATCAGGGTAAATGTACATTTACAGCAAAATAAGTAAAGAGTGACTGAAAAATGAGGGACTGCCGTGCGACAGGTTTTATGTGTTGTGGGCAGTCTCTTTTATATTGCATCCGCTTGACAATAGGATTATAATTGGAACATAAAAATGTAGGAGGAAAGAACTATGAAAATGATGAAAAGAAGAATTGCCATTTTCTTATGCATGTTGATGGCATTCACAACAGTGACAGCATTTGCGCCACTTACGCAGGAGACGGTACAGGCGAAAACAAAATGGGATTATACCTTCTGGGGAAGCTATGCTTTTAATGAGTATACGACAAAACTCTCTGACGCAAATGAGTATCTAGTTGTTTCAAAAGATGTCAAGGATCTTAGCCTCAGCAACATATTACATGGATATGCCTACTCAGAGAATGGCGAGAGCCTGAGCTATAATGGAAATAACCTTACCGGTGTCAAGTACGAGAGCAAGAACCCGGACATCGTGTCAATTGACGCAAAAACCGGAAAGATCACCGCGAAAAAGACCGGAACAGCCCTGATCAAGGCAACATGGAAGGGAAAGAAGCTTTATGGTGCAATCAAAGTCGTTAAAGCAAGTGAGATGAAGAAGCACCAGAAAGAAAACAAAAAATTGATTTCTCTTTGCAAGAAGATAAATAAGGCTTATGACGGTAAGGTTACTGCAAAGAATGCAACAAAACTGATCAAGCTGTTTAAACAGGCCTATGACGAAAACTACTTCGAGTTCGTTGAGAGTGTCTACAATGATGAATCAGAAGGTATTTACAGCATTGACTACTATGTATATTCCGTGGATGCCTACAAGACAATGAAGGTTCAATCGGAGTTCTATGAATATACAGATTCCGTCAGCCCGTTTTCTACTACAAGCAGCAACTGTTTTAAGATAGCTTCTTTGTCCGGAAAGGGAAAGAATATAACAGCAACGCTTTCCAAGAAAGTTTCACAGAATCAGCTGACCGCTGCACAGTTTTCCTCCTATTGGATGGATGAGAGTGTTCTGGGAAAATCAAGTTATTCGTTTGACATATATGTCAGAAATACAAAGACAGACGATGTTATGCATGCAAAGGCAACCATCAAGAAGGACTCAAAGGATATGAAAATTGTATGTGACGAGAGCCTGAAAAAAGGAACGAAGTATGAATTGATCGTATTGGAATGGTACGATGAATGGTATGAGTCATTAAATTGGATTCATACCGGAACAAGTACGTTCACTGCAAAATAATTGCTTTATGATACTATTATTTATGAAATAAGAGTGAAAATCTCCCTGCGGCGTGCAAGTGTATGCCGTGGGGAGATTTTTTGCGGTTTTTATAATGAATTTAAAAAAGTGCGGTAAATACAAGGCTTTGAGGAAGTTTTCCCTTGACAAAAGATGGGGAAATTTATATAATACTTTAGCGTGCATACAGTTGCGCAAATTTATCTAACATTATAGGAGGTGAAAATAATGCCAACATTCAACCAGTTAGTAAGAAAGGGACGTCAGACTGCAGTTAAGAAGTCTACAGCACCAGCTCTTCAGAGAAGCTACAACTCTCTTCAGAAGAGACCGATCGATGCTTCTTCTCCACAGAAGAGAGGCGTATGTACAGCAGTTAAGACAGCAACCCCTAAGAAGCCTAACTCAGCTCTTAGAAAGATCGCCAGAGTACGTCTTTCAAACGGAATCGAAGTAACATCTTACATTCCAGGTGAAGGACACAATCTGCAGGAGCATAGCGTTGTTCTGATCCGTGGCGGCCGTGTTAAGGATTTACCAGGTACACGTTACCACATCATCCGTGGTACATTAGATACCGCTGGTGTTGCAAACAGAAAGCAGGCTCGTTCTAAGTACGGCGCAAAGAGACCAAAGGCAGGTAAGTAATTACCAAAGTAATGTATTTCACAAACAGAAGCTTATGGTTAGTGTTGGGATTATTTTAGGATAAAGCCTGCACGAACACATTAGAGAGACACATGTGAGTACCGATGATTTAACAACAAATAATAGTTAAGGAGGGAAGTAACGTGCCACGTAAAGGACATACTCAGAAAAGAGACGTATTAGCAGATCCTATGTACAACAGCAAGGTAGTTACCAAGCTTGTCAACAGCATCATGCTCGATGGCAAGAAGGGTGTAGCTCAGAAGATCGTATACGGCGCATTTGCTAACGTAGAAGAAAAGACAGGAAGACCAGCTCTTGAAGTATTCGAAGAGGCTATGGGCAATATCATGCCATCTCTCGAAGTAAAAGCAAGACGTATCGGCGGTGCTACCTATCAGGTACCGATCGAGGTTCGTCCTGATCGTCGCCAGGCATTAGCTCTTCGTTGGTTGACAACTTTTTCTCGTGCAAGAGGAGAGAAGACACAGGCAGAGAGACTGGCAAACGAAATCATGGATGCTGCAAACAACACTGGTGCAGCAGTTAAGAGAAAAGAAGACATGCACAAAATGGCAGAGGCAAACAAGGCATTTGCTCATTACCGTTTCTAATCTGTTTTTACAGATTGGAATGCGCCGCAGGACGCCGGATGATCTCCGTCGGCTGCGGATATGCATAAGCTAACAAATATAGGAGGAAAAAACCTTGGCTGGAAGAGAATATCCACTTGATAGAACAAGAAACATTGGTATTATGGCCCATATCGATGCTGGTAAGACAACATTGACAGAGCGTATTCTTTACTATACCGGTGTTAATTACAAGATCGGTGATACTCATGAAGGTACTGCTACCATGGACTGGATGGAGCAGGAGCAGGAAAGAGGTATTACCATTACTTCAGCCGCTACGACATGTCATTGGACATTGGAAAAGGAAACGAAGCCAATGCCGGGTGCTCTGGAGCATCGTATCAACATCATCGAGACCCCGGGACACGTTGACTTTACTGTAGAGGTTGAACGTTCCCTTCGTGTACTTGACGGCGCCGTTGGTGTCTTCTGTGCAAAGGGTGGTGTAGAACCTCAGTCTGAGAACGTATGGCGTCAGGCTGATACCTACAACGTACCGAGAATGGCTTTCATCAACAAGATGGACATCCTTGGTGCAAACTTCTACGGAGCTGTTGATCAGATCCGTACTAGACTTGGAAAGAATGCCATCGTCCTTCAGCTTCCGATCGGAAAGGAAGATGATTTCAAGGGAATCATTGACCTGTTCGAGATGAAGGCTTACATCTACAATGATGAGAAGGGTGATGATATCACTGTAACAGATGATCTTGGTGATATGACAGATCAGGCAGCAAAGTACCACGAAGAACTCGTTGAGAAGTGCTGCGAGCTTGATGACGACCTTATGATGATGTACCTCGATGGAGAGGAGCCAACTGTTGAACAGATGAAGGCAGCTCTTCGTCTTGCTACATGTGAGTGTAGAGCAGTACCTGTATGCTGTGGTTCTGCATACCGTAACAAGGGTGTTCAGAAGCTTTTGGATGCTATCCTTGAGTTCATGCCTGCACCAACCGATATCCCGGATATCAAGGGTGTAGACTTAGAGGGTAATGAAGTAACCAGACCTTCATCCGATGATGCTCCGTTCGCAGCATTGGCATTCAAGATCATGACTGACCCATTCGTAGGAAAGCTTGCTTACTTCCGTGTATATTCAGGAACATGTAAGTCAGGATCTTACGTATTAAATGCAACAAAGGATAAGAAGGAACGTGTTGGACGTATTCTTCAGATGCATGCAAACAAGAGAGCAGAGCTTGACATCGTTTACTCTGGTGATATCGCAGCAGCAGTAGGCTTTAAGTTTACTACTACCGGTGATACCATCTGTGACGAGCAGCATCCTGTAATCCTTGAGTCCATGGAATTCCCTGAGCCGGTTATCGAGCTCGCAATCGAGCCAAAGACCAAGGCTGGACAGGGTAAGATGGGTGAGGCTCTTGCAAAGCTTGCAGAAGAAGATCCTACTTTCCGTGCTCATACCGATCAGGAAACCGGTCAGACCATTATCGCTGGTATGGGTGAGCTCCATCTGGAGATCATCGTTGATCGTCTTTTGAGAGAATTTAAGGTAGAGGCAAACGTTGGTGCACCTCAGGTTGCATACAAGGAAACCTTTACAAAGCCTGTTGATCAGGAATACAAGTATGCTAAGCAGTCCGGTGGACGTGGACAGTACGGACATTGTAAGGTTCGTTTCGAGCCTATGGATGCCAACGGAGACGAACTCTTCAAGTTCGATTCTGAAGTTGTCGGTGGTGCAATCCCGAAGGAATACATCCCGGCTGTTGGTGAAGGTATCGAGGAAGCTACAAAGGCTGGTTCCCTTGGCGGATTCCCAGTTGTAGGTGTTCATGCTACTGTATACGACGGATCTTACCATGAAGTCGACTCTTCTGAAATGGCATTCCACATTGCTGGATCTATGTGTTTCAAAGAGGCTATGCAGAAGGCAGCTCCAGTATTACTTGAGCCAATCATGAAGGTAGAAGTAACCATGCCGGAAGAGTACATGGGTGATGTTATCGGTGATATCAACTCACGCCGTGGACGTATCGAGGGTATGGATGACCTTGGCGGTGGAAAGATTGTTCGCGCATATGTTCCGCTTGCAGAGATGTTCGGATACTCTACCGACCTTCGTTCTAAGACACAGGGACGTGGTAACTACTCAATGTTCTTTGAGAAGTATGAGCCGGTTCCGAAGAATGTTCAGGACAAGGTTCTGTCCAACAAGGACAAATAAGATA
The DNA here is from genome assembly GCA_022769125.1 of Agathobacter sp. GTDB lineage: Bacteria > Bacillota > Clostridia > Lachnospirales > Lachnospiraceae > Roseburia. Next base: position 1,863 of record JALEKN010000019.1, on the reverse strand, counting down.
TGAATCCATACGCAATCCCTTAATTTCAAGGGATTGCGTGTAAAAAGAACTTGAAAATGCTCGGATTATTTTATATAATCAAAGCAGTCAGGTTTATTAAACTAAATCAAATCCGCCCATAGGGCAAATTTAAGGAGGACGTTTCAAAATGGCAAAGGCTAAATTTGAGAGAACAAAAGCACATGCTAATATCGGTACCATCGGTCACGTAGATCATGGTAAAACAACTTTAACTGCAGCTATTACCAGAGTATTAGCTGAGAGAGTACCAGGAAACGAGAAGGTAGACTTCGAGAACATCGATAAGGCTCCAGAAGAGAGAGAACGTGGTATTACCATTTCTACCGCACACGTTGAGTACCAGACAGAGAAGAGACATTACGCACACGTTGACTGCCCGGGACATGCTGACTACGTTAAGAACATGATCACTGGTGCAGCTCAGATGGATGGTGCTATCCTCGTAGTTGCTGCTACTGATGGTGTTATGGCTCAGACAAAGGAGCACATCCTTCTTTCTCGTCAGGTAGGTGTACCTTACATCGTTGTATTCCTTAACAAGTGTGATATGGTTGATGATGAGGAACTTATCGAGTTAGTAGAGATGGAAGTTACCGAGCAGCTTGAAGAGTACGGATTCAATGATTGCCCAATCGTTAAGGGATCTGCTCTTAAGGCTCTTGAGGATCCAATGGGACCTTGGGGAGACAAGATCATGGAGCTTATGGATACTGTTGATAGCTATATCCCAGATCCAGAGCGTGATACAGATAAGCCATTCCTTATGCCTGTAGAGGACGTATTTACTATTACCGGACGTGGTACTGTTGCAACTGGTAGAGTAGAGCGTGGTACTCTTCACCTCAATGAGGAACTTGAGATCCTTGGTGTTAAGGAAGATGTTCAGAAGACTGTTGTTACCGGTATCGAGATGTTCCGTAAGCAGTTGGATGAGGCTATGGCTGGTGATAACATCGGAGCTCTTCTTCGTGGTATCAACCGTGACCAGATCGTTCGTGGACAGGTTCTTGCTAAGCCAGGAACAGTTACCTGCCACCACAAGTTCACCGCTCAGGTTTACGTTTTAACAAAGGATGAAGGTGGACGTCATACTCCATTCTTCAACAACTATCGTCCACAGTTCTACTTCAGAACAACTGACGTTACTGGTGTTTGCGAGTTACCAGCTGGTACAGAGATGTGCATGCCTGGTGATAACGTAGAGATGACCATCACCTTGATTCATCCAGTAGCTATGGAGCAGGGTCTTACATTCGCTATCCGTGAGGGTGGACGTACTGTAGGTTCAGGCCGTGTTGCTACAATCATCGAGTAATCACTTGCTGATTGTGTGAATATCTAGTAAATTCAAGGCTTTCAGGGTTTTCCCTGAGAGCCTTTTTACATTCTAGCAAAGCTTTTTGAATTGTGTTTTTGACCTTGTGGTTCTATTTTGGTTCTATTTTTTTAGTGATTAGAACCATGGAATCTTTTTTTTCTATTGAAAAAGCCCTTCATGTGAGTTGATTTTTCACATTGAAGAGCTTATTTTTTATCATTTTCTTTTATCTATTTCTTCTTGGATTATTTCTTGTAGATAATCTGGATGATCTTTTTTATATTTCTGAACCAAATTAACTTTCTTTTTAGCCCAATTGTCTTTTTCATCATATGAGCCATGGATTGGATATGGATCAAGCAGTGGCTTGATATATTCTTCGATTCTTGCTTCACAGTAAGCTTCGCGGAGTTTGTTCTTCAGAGACTCAGGTCCTTCCAGTTGATCGATATAGTCGAAGAATGTACCACCATTATCAAGAATTTTTTGAAGATCTGCATCACGTTCTTCCGGAGTGCCCATAC
>JALEKN010000006.1 GCA_022769125.1 Agathobacter sp. | reverse complement strand
AGGCGGATATAAATTCAATCCCGATGTTCACCCTGATAAAACGAATTATTGGCTATATGAGAAATTTGCCAAACGTTTTGTAAAAGATTTTTGAAAAAATTGTTGACAGGCTGGCAGTCTTTCATATATAATAACATCGTTACGTGACAACGAGCCTAGTTAGCTCAGTTGGTAGAGCGGAGGACTGAAAATCCTTATGTCTCTGGTTCGATTCCGGAACTAGGCATTTGTGAAGAGCTTCTGCTTAACAATATAATATGATTATGCGGGTGTAGTTCAATGGTAGAACACCAGCCTTCCAAGCTGGATACGTGGGTTCGATTCCCATCACCCGCTCTTTTTTTTTGCCCTTTTGCAGGCTTATATTGGTGATGTGAATCGAACCTGCGGTTCGGTCACTACACTTTATAAAAGAACCTTTTCGCATCCGCGAGAAGGTTCTTTCGCTTGTATACTACTTTTCGTAAGGCAGGATATCCTCCGCATAGCAGCGGAGTACCTCGCCAACGCTCCATGCCTGTGCGTAGCAGCCGCGGCAGTGATGTGGGGCATTGCCATCGAAAATCTCGGAAATCGAGCCGATGCCACCCTCGTAGAACTGCTCCTGTACCGGGGAAAGAAACTCTTTTGCCTTGGCAATAGAAGCAGGGCTGTGGTCATTCACCTTAGTGTACGCGGTGATGAAACCACCGAGCAGGAATCCCCATGCAGTACCCTGATGATAAGCTGCGTCACGCTTGGACAGCGCACCAAGATAGATCGGATGATAATCCGGGTGGTCCGGGGACAGGGAACGGAGTCCTCTGCCTACATATAGTTTGTCTGCAACAACCTTCACGACAGCGCGTGCCTTTTCAGCATCGAGCATGGAATATGGGAGAGAAACCGCATAAATCTGATTTGGACGAAGACTGCTATCTTTCTCATCCCCATCGATGACATCATAGAGATAGGAACCCTCTTCATACCAGAACTTTTCACAGAAAGAACCCTTAACCTTCTTGGCAAGGGCGCGGTAAGGCGCGGCATCCTCGCCAAAGAGAGTGGAAAGTTTTTCCATGACGCAGAGGGCATTGTACCAGAGCGCATTGATCTCGACCGGCTTGCCGTGGCGCGGGGTTACAACCCATTCGCCGACACGCACATCCATCCAGGTAACCTGATCAAGTCCGCTTCCGGCATGGATTAATCCGTCATCCTCCATATAAATGGAAAAGTCAGTACCATGCTGGTATGCATGGATAATCTCTTTCAGGCAAGGGTAGATAGTCGTCTGCACGAATACGCGAGCCTCATCGGTGTCTACATAGCGCAGATACTGATCCGCCGCGTAGAAGTACCAGAGGGAAGCATCGACCGTATTGTAGAGTGGATCCTGACCATCATCCGGGAACATATTTGGCACCATGCCGTGATGTACATAGCGGGCAAATGTTTCTAAAATTTCTTTTGCTTCGTTATAGCGGTGTGTTGCAAGCGTCAGTCCGGTAAATGCAATCATGGTATCTCTTCCCCAGTCGGTAAACCATGGGAGTCCGGCGAGAACAGTCATAAGCCCGGTAGACTGACGGTAAGCCAGAAACTGGTTTGAAGCGACAACCAAGGCATTGGCAAAGAAATCATCACCGTATCCGCCGAGCTTTAACAGATCACAGATGTGTGCCTGTTCCTCGGCCAGACGATCAAAGGCATAGGAAGCAGAGATCGGAGCGGAGCAAGGCTCATATTCACTATCCGGAAGAATACGGCAGATCAGGGAGAACTGCATATGACTGTGTGCAGGAACCGAGAAAGTAATGTCATATGGTGTATAGTGGCAGTCTAAGCCGTCCACTTCATTGTCCACTTCCGTCTGAAGCTGCATATCAATATCAAAAAGATCGTTGCGCTCTGTAAGCTCTCCATCGCTGTAACGTACCTCGATGCGGTAATCTTTTTTCTGCTCAGGGGTAAGGACAAACGAGCCGGGGTCTGTCTCTTTTGTAAAGCGGAGCGTTTCTGGAGTTGAACTCTCGTTATGTTCGCGGAAATTCATAAGCGGGGTAATGGTAAAAACGGCGTCCTCTCCTTCATTGCGAAAATCATAAGCCAGAGCCGTCTCGTTTTTGCCCTGAACCATACAGATATGCTTATCAAAGGAGAGTTCACCAGCCCTGTAGGAGTAAGTAACAGTTCCGTCATAGGTAAAACCGGTCAGGAAACGATTGCCGTCTTTGATAAAAGGCTCATGTGCGTGCTGGGACGTTTCGAGGTCATAAGTGGTCTGGGATTGTACAAAACGCTCGTTTGTCTTGGAAAAGACGACAAACCGCTCCACCGGAGGATGGAGGCTGGCAATCAGATATCCCTGGTGCGTGCGATTGTGTGCACCGAGAACCGAGCTGCCGGCATAGCTGCCAAGCCCATTGGTAATCGCCCATTCCTTGCGGATATTAGCAGAAAAATCAGATAGTTGTTTTTGATCAAAATGAAATTGCATGGAAATTCTCCTTATTATAAATATGAAAAGTATCTTATGGACGGTATCCGGGGATTCTTTTGACGATGAATCAAGGCTGCCCGGACAATAACATTATTCTAACGGATAAAATATGAAAAATCTATAATCTTATGGCAAAAATAAATAAATAGGGATATAATGAGAATATTCTATACAAAGGAGAGAATCATTTTGGAGACTTATGTATTAGTAGCACGTAAAAAATCAATCGCCACACAGCTGGTGGCATACTTTTTTTTCCTGTTAGCGGTAGTACTTTTATTGCTTAGCTGCAGTAGTACGTTTATATTGCCGTTTGCGATACTGGCGGGCGGACTGTGGTATCTTTTTCAGTTCCGGTTTAACAAGGAATTTGAATATTCTTATTTTGATGGGGAATTGCGGTTTGCAAAGATAATGAATAAAAGCCGCAGAAAGAGACTTGCCGCCTATTCCATGGAAGAAGTACTGCAGATCGCACCAGCAGGGGACCGTAGCATGTACAAGTATGAGAATGATGCCAACATCAAGAAGGTTGATTATACATCCGGACAGAAGGATGTCCCTTATTATGAGATGGTGGTCAAGCATGAAAATGAACTGAGATTAGTTAAGTTTGAGCCGGATGAGAAGTATCTGGATGACATATGTGTCAAATACGCACAGAAAGTAACACGAGCTTAATCGTCGTGGCGGATGAAACGCATGCGTTCATCAGAGGAACTGTTTTGAGCGATACCGTAGCCTTTGCCTGCACCATTCAGAAGCTTTAGGCATTTTGGACAGATCGTGCCAAAGGTGACGGGAGCGCCGCATCTCTGGCAGTGCATGTTGAAGCACCCGCCATTTTCTTTTGTACGGTATTCAATCCGGCCTTCACGAATCCAATTCTTGACGGTACTGACAGGAATGTGAAAATATTCGGCAACCTGATATTCGTTGACGTCATTTTCTCGGATAAAGTCTTTGACATCGTGTAGAAGCTGCTCATTTGTACAGCTTGGACACAGATCTCCTTCAAATGCTTCCGGAAGACGCCTGCCACACATTGCGCATGTTTTGAAATTGTGGAATAATCCGGTGTTGGTCGCTTCTGACATGGCACTTATCCTCCGATTAATATCGTTTGAGATAGCCTTATTTTATCAAAAATAATTTTTGAATTCAACTATTGGAAAAGGACATCTATTTATGGACAATCATTCATCAGACCGGCCAATCGCGGTGTTTGACTCCGGAATGGGAGGCATCAGCGTACTTAGGGAACTGGTCGCAATCATGCCGAATGAAGACTATATTTATTATGGGGATTCCGCGCATGCCCCATACGGAACAAAGAAGCTGGAAGAAGTGCGGGAATTGACCTGTGCCCATGCAAAGCGGCTTTTTGACGAAGGCGCCAAAGGGCTTGTGGTTGCCTGCAATACAGCGACAAGTGCTGCGGTCCGTGTGTTGCGGGAGCAATATCCCAATATACCGATCGTGGGGATTGAGCCGGCGGTTAAGCCGGCTGCACAGTGTAAAAAGCACCCGAGGGTACTTGTTATGGCGACACCGATGACAATCCGCGAAGAAAAATTCAAGAAACTGATGCAGCGTTATGAAAAAGAAGCGGAAATCATACCGCTTCCGTGTCCGGGACTTATGGATTTCGTGGAGCGTGGAGATCTCGATGGGGAAGACCTGCGCAAATACCTGGTAGAGCTTTTGTTTGCTTATCAGCATGAGCAGGTAGATGCGGTTGTGCTCGGATGTACACACTACCCATTTGTCAAACCGATGATCCAGAGGACGCTTGGGGAGCATGTGATGGTGTTTGATGGCGGCGCGGGAACAGCGAGAGAAATGAAACGGAGGCTTCGCGAAGCGGATCTTCTGACCGGACGCACGACACGTGGACAGGTGGAATTTCGCAACAGCCTTGAGAAACCGGAAAAAATAGCACTATGTAAGCGGTTATTTGAATTGTAGATTTTATAATTTTTTTTTGAAATGGACACATATTAAACACATTTTGTGAATATACTAGATAATGTCAAATGGAAGAGATTCCAGAGACATTATTCCCTTTTTATTAATAAACATTTTCATAACTAAACTCCTCGAAAAGAAGTCATTCTTGTCCGGATGGACAGAATGGCTTCTTTTCCGTTTTGGCCCATTTTACCCATTTCTATCAAAAAAGTGTACAAACCTTAAAGAATCTTAATAGAGTTCTTAATGTTTGCTTAATACGTGCCGGAACCCCTTGAAAAAGGGAAACTTTTCCTATAAGGTGGTAAGTGGAACAAAAAGAGGCAGATTAAGGTAACAGGTTCGAAAAAGAAAGAGACATCCGGGATGGATAAGAATAGCAGGAAGAATGAAATAATAAGAAATCTGATTCCATATGATATGGTGATACCGCTTATCACGACATTGATTATGAACACCCTTGCATATAATGGATCAAGGCTTATTACGACAGGAATGCACCATTACAATCTGAGCAATGCATTTGATGACCATATACCAGTCGTGCCATGGACGGTAACTATATATCTGGGGTGCTATATATTCTGGATTGTCAATTATATTATCGGATGCAGACAGGAGAAGAAAACAGCATACCGCTTTCTTGCAGCAGATTTTTTTGCAAAGATTGTGTGTATGATTTGTTTTGTGCTATTCCCGACAACGAATACGCGCCCGGATATTACGGGGATGTCGGTGTGGGATGAGGTACTTCGCTTTGTGTACCGTGTGGATGCGGCCGATAATCTGCTGCCGTCAATCCACTGCCTGACAAGCTGGCTCTGCTATATTGCGGTGCGCAGGAATGATAAAATACCGCGCTGGTATAAGAATTCATCACTTGTGATCGCAGTGCTGATCTGTGTGTCGACACTCACAACGAAGCAGCATGTCATCTGGGATGTTGCAGCAGGCGTAATGCTTGCGGAGATCAGCTATCAGCTGACAGACATTACAGGAGCCGGTGAGAAGTACAGCGGTGTGATGTCTGCAATTACTGCAAAGTGTGTGGAAAAGAGGAGAAAGCAGTCACATGAGTAAGAAGATAAAGGCATTCATAATCGTGGGAGTGGTGTTGCTGATCCTGTTTTTGATCAAGATGTTTTTTAATCAGAGGATCAGTTCTGTAGAGGATCTGCAGAATTACATGAAAACATTCGGAGTGTTTGGACCGCTTGTTCTTACGTTTATTCAGGCTCTGCAGGTGGTTATCCCTGTGCTGCCTGGGTATTTAGGATGTGCTGCCGGGGCGGTTGCTTTTGGAAGTGCGACCGGATTCTGGTGCAATTATATCGGAATCAGTGCAGGCTCGATCATCGCATATTTTCTGGCAAAGCGTTATGGAATGGATATTGTGCTTGCAATGTTTCCACAAAAGCAATACGATAGATGGAGCACTCGCATTGAGCAGAGCAGGTCGTATCCGTGGTTTTTATTTATTGCAACACTACTCCCACTTTTCCCGGATGACTTTTTGTGTTACTTTTCCGGGCTGCTTAAGATGAATGCCAGAAAATTTATCTGGATTATCATATTGGGAAAGCCGTGGTGCATTCTGGCATACAGTATAGGATTTGGATTGATTAAATAATATGAGGGGATTAACATGAAGAAAAAATTATTGGGATTTTATGATTACACAGTTGTTTTGACATATGCGGGGATGCTGTTTGCTTTTTGCGGGATACTAGAGGCAATCGGACAATATTACAAGGGAGCAATCCTGTGTCTTATGATGGCAGGCCTATGTGACATGTTCGATGGCGCAGTTGCATCGACAAAGGAACGTAACAAGCAGGAAAAACGCTTTGGTGTGCAGATTGATTCTTTAAGTGACCTGATCAGTTTCGGGATACTTCCGGCAGTTCTGGTGTATATGGAGACCAGCAACCGGAGAATGGCTCCGATCATTCCGGCACTGTATGCACTTGCCGCTTTGATCCGTCTTGCATATTTTAATGTGCTTGAAGAAGAAAGACAGGACAGCACAACCGAGAAGCGCGAGAGCTATCTGGGGGTTCCGGTCACTACGATCGCACTTTTGCTTCCGGCGGTATACATACTTTACAGTAGTCCGATCATCAACAATGAACGCTGTTTTGCAATCCTGATCTGTGTTACGGCAATCGGTTTTTTAGCACCGGTCCAGATCAGAAAGCCAAAGACTGCCGGTAAAGTGCTTATGATGGTCGTGGGAATACTCGAGGCAGTAGCGATGATTTTATTATAGGATAGGAAAGCTATGAAAGACACACTTTTACTTAGATTATTATATCGGACAGTTCCGGGAAGAGCGCTGCTTAAGGTACTGGTAAGCCCATGGATCTCCAGGCTGGCAGGCAGGTTCTTAAGTTCGGGAGCTTCCCGGCCTCTTGTATCATATTATATCTCCAGATACCATATTGATATGCGGGGAATTGATATACCGGAGAATGGTTATACATCATTCAATGAGTTCTTTACAAGGAGCAGGCGCGCACACAAGAGAAGCGCAAGACCGGATTGTCTGATCAGTCCATGTGACGGCTTTTTAAGCAGCATGACGATACGGCAGGATACACTGCTCGATGTGAAACACACAAAATTCACGCTCCAGAGTCTGTTGCAGGATGATGCGCTTGCAGAAAATTTCAGGAATGGAACAGCCCTTATCTTCAGACTGACTCCGGCGAACTATCACAGGTACAGCTATGCGGCGGATGGAAGAGTGTGCTGGAGCAAGAAAATCCCTGGTGTGCTGCACTGCGTCCGGCCGGTTGCAACCAGAACATTTCCGGTTTTCACAGAGAACAGCAGGGAATATCAGGTAATCGAGACAGACCGCTTCGGTAAGATGGTACAGATGGAAGTGGGCGCACTTTTAGTTGGAAAAATCACAAACGACCCACAATTCGATGCGGAAAGCATCGTGTGGGCCGGCGATGAAAAGGGATATTTTGAATTTGGAGGTTCCACCATTATCCTTTTGTTCCAGGAAGGGGTTCTCGAGATGGATACAAGTCTTGCAAGGCGGCGTGACGCTAATGGCGAGACTCCGGTGCGTACCGGAGAAGTGATCGCAAGGCTGCATCGGTAATTATAGGAACCAGACATCCGGATTCGTTGAGGAGACGCTGATGACGCCCGCAGCAAGAAGCTCCATAATGTCGTCCTTTTCGGAGACAAGACCTCCTGCAATAACAGGAGTGCCGCTCATCCGGCAGATCCGGGAGACAACCTTTGGCATGAGTGCCGGAAGAATCTCGATCAGATCCGGATGTGAATTCTTAATCTGGCGCTCAATGTTTTCATATGCCATGGAATCAATAACGAACAGACGCAGGATGGTAGATAAAGATAATTCCCGGGCACGTTTGATAAGCGCAGGCTTGGTGGTAATGATACCATCGGCCTGCGTATATTTTTTTATGAAATCGACGGCAATTTCCTTCGCGCTAAGTCCTGTGATCAGATCAAGATGGACCATCGCGATTTTTCCGGCAGATTTTACTTCTGAAACGATATCCGCGATACTGCAGATATCTCCATACAGTATAAAAATAACTTTGCTGTCACTAGTTTTGCATTTTTTAAGACCTTCATCATCCTTGATCGCAGCAATAATAGGCGAATCTTCCAACGCTTCACGAAATTCTTTTTTCATAGAGATATTCCCCGTTTAAAATTAGCAGTCAATGTCTGTTCCCTGATATTGTAAGCGGTACAACTCATAGTACGCACCCTTTTTCTCAAGCAGCTCAAAATGATTTCCCTGCTCAAGAATCTGACCGTGTGAGATAACCATGATCTTGTCCGCGTGCTGGATAGTGGACAGACGGTGCGCAACGATAAGCATGGTTCCGATATTCATGATCTTTTCCAGAGAATCCTGAATTAACTGCTCTGTTTCCGTATCAATGTTTGCGGTTGCCTCATCAAGTATAATGACATCCGGCTTGTGGATGATGGTACGGGCAAAAGAGAGCAGCTGGCGCTGGCCGGCGGAAAAGTTGTTGCCTCGCTCACGGACTTCCTCGTCAAGACCATCCGGCAGCTGATTGATAAAATGATCAGCGTTTACATAGTGGCACGCATCAAGAACCTCCTCGTCGGTGAAAGAATCCTCACGAAGAACAATATTGCTCCGGATCGTTCCGGAGAAAAGAAATACATCCTGCAGCATCTGACCGAAGTGGGAACGCAGGCAGGAAAGCTTGATATGACGGATATCAATGCCATCTACAAGAATTTGTCCCTTCTGGATATCGTAGTTGCGGCAGAGCAGGGAAAGAATGGTTGTCTTCCCGGAACCGGTGGAACCGACAAATGCCACAGTCTCCTTTGGATTGATATGAAAAGAAATTCCCTTTAATACCCATTCGCCCGGTTCATAAGCAAACCATACATCCTTAAATTCTATCTCCCCACGGATAACAGGCAGTTCAATGGCATCTGGTTCATCCACGACCTCAGGAACCATATCCATGACGGAAAAAATTTTCTCGGCGGAAGCAAAAGCTGACTGCAGCCAGTTAAACTGCTCCGCAAGCGTCTGGATTGGGTTAAAAAACTTGGAAATGTACATATAAAAGCTGACTAAGGTTCCACTAGTGATAACCTGGCCCATAAAGCTGGTGTTCTGGATGTATCCCTTACCGCCGAGGTAGAGCAGGCACAGAACAGAGCTGATATAGAGCATATATACGATCGGACGGAAAATACTGAATACAAAAATCTGCTGACGCTTTGCCCAGGAAAGATAGTCATTCTTGGAACGGAACTCCCGCAGCTTCTTTGGCTCGCAGTTAAAAATCTGTGTAATCTTCATGCCGGATAGATTTTCGGACAGAAAGGTGTTGATATCGGTAGTACCATCCTTGACACGCCTATATGCCTGTCGTGAAAACTTCCGGAAGATAATCGTGAAGAGCACGATGAACGGTACGAAACACAGTACCATAAGCGTAAGCTCAAGATTGAGGAACAACATGGCAGCCACAACGCCGATGATGACAAGGATATTTTTTGCAAGGCTGATAATGATGCTGGTGAACATCTGGGAAATCGCGTTGGTATCATTGGTCACACGGGTGACGAGCTTCCCGACCGGAATATGGTTGAACTGGTCGTGGGAAAGCTGCTCAATGTGTGTAAACAGGTCTTCCCTCAGGTTGGAAAGAATACGCTGACCGATTTTCTGTAGCACAACTGCCTGAATGTAGGTGCATATAGAAGAAACAACAAGAACAGCAGCATACATACCAACAATTCGAAGCAGTGATGCCATCGGGAAATTTCCCTTTACGATCTCCTCCGCCTGACCGACAAGGTACGGGGAGAGAATATCATAGGCAATGGAAACCAGCATGACAAAAAAAACAAAAAGAAAACTTTTCCAATATGGCTTTGCGTAGTAGAAGAGGCGGCGGATAATTTCACTGTCTTTCATATTGCGGTCAAAACCGATGGCTTTTTTCTTATCCTTCATAAACACATAGGCGAGTGTAAAAATCAGGGTAAAGAGGCCGACAATCGCGCCGACTAAAATCAGAGGGTAATACTCATGCATTGGCTTCTTCCTCCTTCTTAAGATCTTCAAGTTTTTGCAATTCTACCATTTCGGCATATGCCGGACAGCGGGAGAGCAGTTCTTCGTGTGTGCCGGCATCGACAAGCTTCCCATCATCTAAAAAGATAACCTTATCCATCTGCTCAATGGTTGAGATGCGGTGGGCAATCAGAATGGTGGTAAGCCCTTTGCGGGTGCGCTTTAAGTTATCTAGGATCACGCGCTCGGTCTTGGTGTCAACTGCGGATACAGAGTCATCAAGAATCAGTATCTCGGCTTTTTTCATAAGTGCGCGCGCGATGGAGATACGTTGCTTCTGACCACCGGATACGGTCACGCCACGCTCACCGAGCAGGGTGTCATACTGGTCCGGAAATTCGGAAATGTTATCATGGACATCCGACAGCACTGCAGCGTGCTGTATTGCTTCAAGGTCGCTGCTGTCCTCAAAGGCAAATGCGATATTGTTTGCAATCGTATCGCTGAACAGGAAGTTGTCCTGCGGCACGTATGCGATGTGCCGGCGCAACGCTTCAATTGGAATACGGTTTACATCGGTTCCGTCAATAAAGAGGCTGCCGTCATCCACATTGTAAGTGCGCACGATCAGATCCACAAGCGTTGTCTTGCCAACACCGGTTCTTCCGATGATGCCGACATTCTCTCCAGCCCGGATTGTAAATGAGATATGCGATAGTGCAGGAAGCTCATTGCCCGGATAAGTAAATGTCAGGTCGCGGAATTCAATCGTGCCGGAAATCTTATCGGCTGTATTTTCCGGGACGTCAAAGCTGTCACAGACGTCTACCTCGGTATCCAGAAGTTCACTGATTCGCTTGAGGGATGCTTTACCTTTGGCACTCATCTCAATCAACATCGCAATTGCCTCGATCGGCCAGACGATAGCGGTAAAGTAACCGATAAATTCAATCATCTCGCCGGCATTGAAGATTCCCTGATGTACCAGATAACCTCCATATCCCAGAATGACACAGACGACAGATTCCACAAACAGGGTAATGGTAACCTGAAGGAGCATGGAAATTTTTGTGTAGTTGATGTTTGCATCCTCGTTTTCAACATTGAGCTTGCGGAATGCGATAAGCTCTTTTACTTCCTTGGCGAATGCCTTGATGACCGCAATGCCGGAAAAACTCTCCTGTGAAAAATCAGATAGTGCGGAAAATGCTTCCTGACGGGTCTCCCAGCGTCTGGACATTGTTCTTCCGACAACAGAACCTGCAAAAAAAAGCAGCAGCATCGGGATCAGGGAAAGCATGGTAAGATTAAGATTCATGCGGAGCATTTTGACAAAGGCGAGGGACCCAAGGCAGAGTGCATCGGCAAACATCAGTACACCGTTGCCATAGCAATCCTGCACGGTTTCCAGATCATTGGTAAAAAGGCTCATGAGATTTCCGACCTTATTTACCTGATAATATTGCTGGGACAGCTTGCTGCAGTGATCAAACATGCGGTCACGCAGATCAGTCTCTACCTTTATGGCTGCTCCGAAGAAGCAGACACGCCACAGAAAACGGCCGGTGACAATCATGCAGATGACGATGATGAGCGGACGGCAGACCTGATCCAGCAGAAAATTCATGTCAAATGTGTGGGTAACCCCATCAATGATTACGACACCGGTGTTCATTCCGTTTACGACCGTTCGGTAAAGTTCCGGTACTTCCAGCTGCCCAAAGTCTACGACAACGAGCGCGAAGATACCAAGCAACAGCATCCAGCCGTATTTCAGATAATAGCGGTTCATGTGTTTTCCAAAAATCATGTGTAAAACTCCTTAATTTAATAACATCTAAACTCTTATTATATAAGAACGTGCGTTCCTCTGTCAACTTGTTCACAACAGTCTTGTATTTCTTAAATGTTTTGGTACAATAAAAAAAGAGAATGTAAGCGCATAACCGCGGAAAGAGGCAATTAAGTGAAACTCACGCCGAACGAAGAAAGACATATCCGCAAGGTTCTTAAGGATTATATACAGGATGAAAAGGTTCAGGAGATGAAGCATTATATACAGCATGGCTCTGTCACCACCTTTGACCACTGCAAGAGCGTAACCAGGGTATGTTTCTGGCTTAACAAACATCTGCATCTGGGTGCCAACACGAAGAATCTGCTTCTTGGAGCTTTTTTACATGATTTCTATCTGTATGACTGGCACAATTCTTCCGAAAAGTGGCACCGGTTTCACGGCTTCCGTCATCCGGAATTCGCCAGAAAAAATGCAGAAGCGCATTTTCACATTGATGAGAATGTGCAGAAGATCATCCGAAGCCATATGTGGCCGCTTACAATAACAAAGGTGCCAACAAGCAGGGAAGCGCTTATTGTGTGCCTTGCAGATAAATATGTCTCATCCATTGAGACAATCGGAAAACGGAGGGGGAGAAGAACAAATGTGGCTAAGTAAATACTTTGTGGATTTCGTTATTTTCAGTTGTATGGGCTGGATCTATGAGAGCACATTCTGTACGATCAAGGGGAAGAAATGGCAGAACAGGGGATTCCTATATGGACCGGTATGCCCGATCTACGGTGCGGGGGCAATTGCCTGCGAGATTTTGATCGACCTCTTTAAGAAGCCGGGAGTTGAGTACTCATATACCTGGTGGCAGATATTCATTATTGCATTTTTCGGAAGCATTGTTCTGGAATATGTGACATCGTGGGCGCTTGAAAAGCTGTTCCACGCATATTGGTGGGATTACAGCGACATGCCGCTTAACATCAAGGGACGTGTATGCTTCCCTTGCTCTGTGGGATTTGGATTTGCCGGAATATTGGTTGTCTATGTGATACTTCCTTTTACGAGTAAGATGACAGGCTGGATGTCCCCGATCGTAACCGAATTGTTCAGTCTTATTTTTATGGCGGTCATCGCCGTTGATACGACACTTACGGTATCTGCCCTGACACAATTTGCAAAGAGTGTGGAGGCGGTAGAAGCAGCTTGGAACGCCCATATGGATACATTTGTCAAGAATGTGCAGGAGGGCAAGTATACGCCGGAAAATATGCTTGAGGGTGGCAAGAAAGCTGCCAGTGCGATGCTTGGATCCAAGAAGCAGGCATTTACGGCAAAGATTGCGGAGGAGCGCGAACGCTTTGCAAAAGAGCGTATGGAGCAGTCCTATGCATCCATGGGTGCAGGAACCCGTATGGCATTGAACCGTGTGCAGGGATTTAGACCTCGCAAGGGCGAGAAGAGACTTGCAGATGCACGGAAGGGCGAATTTACGATTACGATGCGGATGAATAAGGCACTGGATGAGATCAAGAGCCGTATTTCCCGCAAAAATAAATAAAACGGAGGAAAAGAGATGTATATTGTTTGTTTGGATCTGGAAGGGGTACTTGTTCCTGAAATATGGATTGCGTTTGCGGAGGCGAGCGGGATACCGGAACTGAAGCGCACGACAAGGGATGAGCCGGATTATGATAAGCTGATGCGCTGGAGAATCGGAGTCTTAAAGGAACATGGTCTGGGACTGAAAGAGATTCAGGAGACAATCGCAAAGATTGATCCGCTTCCGGGTGCGAAAGAGTTCTTAGATGAACTTCGCTCCTTTACGCAGGTGATCATTATCAGCGATACTTTTTCACAGTTTGCAGGACCTCTTATGGAGAAGCTCGGCTGGCCGACCATCTTCTGCAACTCATTGGAGGTCGCAGAAGACGGAGAGATAACCGGATTTAAGATGCGCTGCGAACAGTCAAAGCTTACGACTGTTAAGGCATTGCAGTCAATCGGATATGAGACGATAGCCAGTGGAGACAGCCACAATGACCTCGGTATGATAGAGGCGAGCAAAGCTGGCTTCCTGTTTAAGAGTACCGATGCCATCAAGGCTGCACATCCGGAGCTCGCCGCATATGAGACTTATGATGAGCTTATGGCAGCGATCAAGCGTGCGATGGAATAAATCAGTGGAATTTAAGGGTGCCGGAGAAGGCGTACTTCCCAAGAAGAACGTCTGCAACTCCGGCTCCTTCTGTTCCTGGGAGCCATGCCATTACAACTGCGTCAAACATGTCTTCATATTCCGTAAGATCAACAGGGCGTCCAGCAATAATGACGGCAACAACAGGAACGTCATCCGGCAATGAAGAGAGATTGCCGCGAAGCCCCTCAAGCATTGCAGCATCTTTTGCGGAAATCCGTATCTGCCCGTTGTCGCGGTCGCCGTCTGTCTCGGCATAAGGAACCTCGCCAAACACAGCAATTACGGCATCCGTCTCATCAGCGAGGGAACCATCTACACTGTGGGTAAGTGCAACATCAGGGTCGCGGACCTCGGCAAGTCCCTCGATGATAGTGGTTCCCTGTGTAATATTGCCGGCCTGCCCCTGCCAGCTTATGGTCCATCCTCCGCACTGGCTTCCGATGTCATAGGCCTTCTGACCGGTAACGGAAATATTCTTCGCGTGTGAGAGCTTTTCAATGGCTGTTTCATTTCCCGAGGTCTCATCCTTTAAGAGAACGAGACTTTCACGGACTGCGCGTCTTGCCACTTCACGGTGTGCATCGCTTCCGAATTCACTTAAGTATTCTTCTTCGGCGGCTCCGCCGATTTCTTCCTCAAACATTCCTGCAATGAATTTTACACGGAGTATTCTGCTTACTGCATCATCGATGCGTTCCATGCTTACCGTGCCTTCTTCTACGAGCTCCTGCAGAGCCTGTATGCAGTCTTTCCAGGAGTATGGCTCCATGAACATGTCAATTCCGGCATTGACACAGAGTGCCACCTGATCCTTGTAGGTGGTGCCGGAGGTTTGTTCAATCGCATTGTAATCACTGACAACAAAACCTTCAAAACCCAGCTGCTCTTTTAATACTTCGGTCAGAAGATGATGATTTTCGTGGCATTTGACACCATCAACACTGTTGTAGGAGGCCATGACTGTAAGAACATCTGCATCCAGCGCACTGATGTAGGGATCAAGAACGCCGCTTGAGAGAAGTTCATCAAACTTATCGGCAGTCATGTCGACATTTCCCTGATTAGTGCCATCTGTGGTATATCCCTCACCGATAAAATGCTTGGCACATGCGATAACATGCCCGGAGTCCATATAAGCATTATCCGAGAGATCACCTTGTAAGCCGCTGATGTAAGAGTATGCCAGCGGGACAATATCCTCTGTGTTTTCACTGAAGCATTCATAGGTTCGTCCCCAGGATACGTTTTGCGGGTTGCCAAGTGTTGGGGCGAATGTCCACTGCACGCCGATTGCACGAACCTCGGAAGCAACGACTTCACCGATTTCTTCCATAAGCTCGGGATCATTGGCAGCACCAAGCCCGATGTTGTGAGGAAAGAGCGTGGCACCGTACACATTGTTATTGCCGTGAACGGCATCGACACCATATAAGAGAGGAATGCCAAGGCGGGTTTTAAGAGCCGCCTCTTTTAGTTCATTGACGCGTGCCTGCCAGTCCGCAGCAGTATTTCCTGTGGAGGGCGCACTTCCACCGCCACTAAGGACGGAGCCGATACCATATGTCGTGACATCGTCTGGTGACAGGCCGGCCTGTTCCGCCTGCACCATTTGGCCGATCTTCTCCTCTAATGTCATCTGGGAAAGGAGGGCCGCAACCCGGTCCTCAACAGAAGCAGAGACATCCATGTATACCGCAGTATCCACACCCGCCTCATTTGCCGTTTCAGATGCTGGCTCGGTGTCATTGGTATCTGCTTCTGTGGTCTGCTCCAAAGAAGATGGGCTGCCGCCCGTTTCCACATCATCGGTTGCAGTCTGGCCACAAGCAGAAAGCAGCATTGCCCCCGATAGGAACAATGCTGCCAATTGTCTTTTTACAGATTTGTTTTCCATACACATTCTCCTATACTTGTTTTGTTACCGGTATCATACGTCCTTTCAAAAAGGAATGCCAGCCTTTATAAAATAAGTATACGAAAAGTGAAAAAAGGATACTTCTATTATTCTTTTCCGTTCCAGCAATAGGTGCAGAGATGGTCAGGGTCAATGCCGACCGCCTCAAGCATGTCATCGAGACGATGGAAACGCAGGGAGGTGAAATTTAATTTCTTGCAGATTCCGTCAACCATCTTCTGGTACTTCTCAGAGTCAGGATCTGCGTATTCCTGCAGTACTTCCTTTGTGACTTCTCCGCCTTCCAGCTCCTCAATGACACGTCTGCCAATCAGCTCCATCTCCGAGCGGGAGCGGGAGAAATTCAGATATTTGCAGCCAAACAGAAGCGGTGGGCAGGCTGGACGGATATGTACTTCCTTTGCGCCACTCTCATATAAGAATTCTGTGGTTTCACGAAGCTGGGTTCCGCGGACAATGGAATCGTCGATCAGAAGGAGCTTCTTGTCTTTGATCAGGTCATGGACAGGAAGAAGCTTCATGTGTGCGATCAGATCGCGCTTGGTCTGGATGGTAGGCATGAATGAACGCGGCCATGTCGGGGTGTATTTGACAAACGGGCGGGAGTAAGGAATGCCAGATTCGTTGGCATAGCCGATGGCATGTGCGACTCCGGAATCAGGAACACCTGCAACGACATCCACATCAACGTTGTCGCGGCGGGCAAGAAGCTTTCCGCAATTGTAACGCATCTGCTCTACATTGACACCCTCGTAAGTGGCAGCCGGAAAACCGTAATATACCCAAAGGAATGTGCAGACCTTTCGTTTTTCACCCGGTGCAACGAGTGTTTTCGCCTGATCGGCATCAAATACGACAATTTCACCGGGACCGAGTTCACGGTCCGGGGTATAACCTAAGTTTAAGAATGAAAAGCTCTCGAAGGCGGCACAGCGCGCATCCTCTTTTTTGCCGAGGACAACAGGAGTGCGGCCCATTTTGTCGCGGGCAGCATAGATACCCTTTGGAGTTAAAAGAAGAAGGGAAAGGGAGCCATCGATGATATCAAGTGCATACCGGATGCCGTCGATCAGGTTGTCTTTCTGGTTGATGATAGCTGCGACAAGTTCTGTGGGATTGATCTCACCATTACTCATTTCAAAGAAATGTGCGTTGTTTTGCAGAATATTCTCTACAATCTGGTCTGCATTGTTGATCTTACTGACGGTTGTGATGGCAAATGTGCCGTGATGTGAACGAACTAGGATAGGCTGCGCCTCAAAGTCTGAGATACATCCAATCCCCATTTCGCCTTCCAGAGAACCGAGCTCGTGCTCGAATTTGGTACGAAATGGGGTCCCTTCGATATTGTGTATGGATTTTGAAAATCCGTTTTCCCCGTAAACAGCCATTCCGGCACGCCTTGTACCAAGATGCGAATGATAGTCGGTGCCAAAAAACAAATCAAACGTGCAGCTTTCCTTTGCAGCAACGCCAAAGAATCCTCCCATGAGTGAATCCTCCTTCATAATTTTCAATATTCTTTGAAATTTTAACATTCAAACAGGGATAGGTCAATGGTTAGCGTCCGTAAGAAAATAATCCGGGAGCTGTGAATAGTACTTGCAATTTGCATAGAGATTTGGGATGATAAAAATTACGAAATGAAAACGGAGATGATAGCTATGAAAGTACAAGGGATGAAACGAAAATTCTGGGGGATTGTTCTGGCTGCGGCGTGCCTGCTTTCAACGATCTGCGTACCGGAGCAGGCAATGGCTGCTGTTTCGCAGCCGGCAGATTTAAAGGACCATTATGCATATGCAGTGATTGATGCGCATACAGGAGAACTTCTGCTTGGAGACAATGAAGAGGTGCAGGTCTATCCGGCCAGTACAGCAAAGCTCATGACTGCACTTGTTCTGGTGGAAAACGGTCAATTGGATCAGGAGATAAAGATCACGGGTGATATGCTGTCGCAGGTTCCGGCTGGTATCAGCAAATACGGATTGCAGACGGGACAGAAGTATACGCTGGAGACACTGCTTAATATGACGCTGATCAGCTCAGCCGGGGACGCGGCAGTATGTGCGGCAATTGCTGTGTTTGGCTCTGTGCCGGCATGTGTGGATGCAATGAATGCCAAGGCAAAGGAGCTGGGACTGTCAGGCACACATTTTGATAACCCGGTGGGACTCGACATCGGAGATAATTTTAACGATATTTACTCTACGGCGTATGATGTTGCGATGCTCACCCGCTATGCGATGGCATCCAAAGAGATTGCAGCAATTGTTAAAAAAACGTCATATACGGTAAAACAGACGGATGGAACAGCAGGAAGAACGATAAGCAGCACAAACAGCTTCTATTCGACAGAAGAATACAGCAAAAATCTCTATACCATCATTGGCTCTAAGACAGGAACGACAAATGCCGCAGGATATGTGTTCTCTGCAACGGCAGTCGATAAAAAGGGCCGCGAGGTCATCTGCACTTACATGGGAAGGAAATCAAAATCACAGACCTTTGCCGATATCCGCCGGCTTTTGGATGCTGTGTATAAAGCACAGAAATCCAAGGATGTTGTATTGTCGACCGGAAAGAAGGTCATCAAGACTGAAATTGGCGCGGAGTATGAGACAAGCTATGAAAAAGGAAAGAAGATTTCCATTGGCGCATACCTGGTTGATTCAAAATCCAAGGCAAAGCTATCGGATCCTGACGATACATTTACTTACAAATCCATGGATAAATCGGTGGCAGCCGTCAGCAAAAACGGAACTGTCACGGTAAAGGGCACCGGAACGGTGGTTATCGTTATCAAATCGAAGAAAACACCATACTATGCGGCAACAGAAAAAACAATAGAGATTCATGTGACAGAGGCAGCCGAATAACGGCTGCCTTTTTGCTGGCTTTTTTTGTCGAAGAATATTATAATAAACAAAGATATATGAAATGGTGTAGTGGAAACGGGTGACGGAAACGGAGCAGGGCGTATAATGACGGAAAAGGATTTTGCACTTGAAGCGATTTGGAACGAAATGAAAAAGGTAATCTGCTGCAATCCTCATACGGGAGAGATTGTCTTTTTGAAGGAACTTCCGGAGGATGAGGACGAGAGCTGCCAAAAGGCCAGGACGATCGATGAATATGCACGGCGGATGGTGGCGGGAAGACTGATCCATAAGACAGATGTGGAAGGCTTTCTAAAACATGTGGATCTGCAGTATGTCCGGACAGAACTTCAAAGGACAAAAGGGATATTGATGCATAGCTATCGCAGAAAATGCGGGGACAGCTATCAGTGGTATTCGTTAGAGACGTTCTGGGCAAGAGCAGAGAACCCGGAGGATGACCGCATTGTGTTTATGGGAAAGAGGGCGAATACCGACACCTGTGCAATGCTGGATGCCATGCGGACACTTTCCGGAATTTATCATAAAATAATACGCATTGATCTGCAGGCAGACACATATGAAATAATTAAAACATACGAGAATGAACAGAGCACGGAGTATGGTATATCTTCAAATTGCTCAGAGTGGTTCCGCGACTTTGCATTGCGGGGGTATGTGCATGAGGAGGATCTTGAAGCATACCTGATGTTTACGGAGCTTGGGGCACTTCGGGAGAGATTTAAAAAGAGCCGGGAAAAATGCTCGCTTCGCTACCGGCGGCTTACGAACAATGAATTCCGGTGGGTATCCATGGAACTCATGCCAAGCATAAGCTATACGGATGAGCATCCGGAGATAATGCTCTATATCCGCGATTTAGAGGAAGATGAACAATAAAGGAGGAGAAGGAGATGTTTCAATGTCCGAATTGCGGAGGAAACGCCAGATTTGATGTGGCATCCCAGCAGCTCGCATGCGACTATTGCGGAACCAAGATTGATCCGTATTTCTATGAGAATAAGACCTCTGATGCACAGGAGGAGAAGGATCCGGAAAACTATGAGGTAACGGTATTTACCTGTCCGCAGTGTGGAGGCGAAATATTAAGCACGGATGACGCTGCTGCCGGTTTTTGCAGCTTTTGTGGAGCATCGACCGTCCTGTACAGCAGGATCAGTAATGAGCATCGTCCGAATTATATCATTCCTTTCCAAAAGACGAAGGAGGATTGCAAGCAGGCATATTCTGCGATGATGAGAAAGGCAATATTTGCGCCGAAGGAATTTAAAGATCCGCAAAAGATTGACAGCTTTCGTGGAATCTATATGCCGTATTGGGCGTTTTATGAGACGCAGAAAGGACCTTTCACAATAAAGGGAAAGAAGTCTCACCGGAGGGGCGACTATATCATCACGGATCACTATGACCTGACAGGACAGCTGGATTCTTATTACAAGGGCTTGTCCTACGATGCATCCTCCTCATTCGCAGATAACATCAGTGAGGCGATCGCTCCGTATGATGTAAAGGGCATGAAGGCTTTTACCCCGGCTTTCCTAAGCGGCTTTTATGCGGATACGGCGAATGTCGGTGCCGAGGTATACCAATCTGACGCGGAGAAGCTTGCAAGAGATGAGGTCATCGCAAAATTAAAGGATGAGCGTGAGTTCCGCGGATATCATCTGGAGGATTCTTCTTTCCAACAGATAAGATCCAAGACAGAGGCAGTCGATCAGGCAATGTTTCCGGTATGGTTTATGTCTTACCGGAATGGGGATCGTGTCGCATACGCAACTGTAAACGGACAGACCGGAAAGGTCGTTGCCGACCTGCCTGTGGATGTCAGAAAATTTATCGGTGGCTCACTTCTGCTGGCAGTTCCGGTCTTTATTCTGCTGAACCTGTTCCTGACCTTGAAACCGTCCACGCTTCTGTCCTGGATTGGAGTTCTCGCGGTTGCCGCGCTGATAATCTCCACGTCCATGATAAAGAAGATTGCCATGGCTGAAAACGGAGAGGATGACAAAGGCGTTCTGGCACGCACGAATCAGGAAAAATTAAACGAAGTGAACCGAAAGAATGCCATCAAGATTTCTAATAAGAAAAAGAAGAAATCGTGGGATGGAGTGGTGACGACTATCTGCACAGTCATTGTTATTGGCATTGTGGTGCTCTCGCTCGGAGCAACGTTTGAAGGACTTTTCGGTGCCGGACTTATCTGGCTCGGGGCGTTGGTGGCTGCCGGGATCTGCTTTGCGGTGACGAAGAAGCAGCTTGAGAGTGTTCCGCATAAGATGGGAAGGCGCGGAATGCTCGCGATGCTGTGCGGACTTGTACTTGGAACTGTGATTACGGTGGTTAAGCCGGTTTCGGATTTGTACTATTATGGTGCGGCAATCGTGCTGATCGCAACAATTATCTTTATGGAAAAGGAATTGATCGAGCAGTACAATCTCACAGCAACGAGGAAGCTGCCGCAGTTCGAGAAGCAGGGAGGTGATGATCGTGCATAAATATCTGACAGCTGGTGTGATTGGAATTGCAGTATGGATGGGAGTATATGTTACATGCACGACCGAGCCTGTAAACGCTGAAACCCTGTATACGAATCCGGATACCGGATATGAAGCAGTGGTTGAGGATGAAGCAGATCTTCTTTCCGATTCTGAGGAAGACGATCTGTGTGATATTTTAAAAAAGGTAACGGAATATAGTAATGCAGCTTTTGCTGCAATTGATGAGAATCCATACTATAATACACAACGTTATGCGGAAAGCTATAGCGATGATACTTTTGGAGGCAGTTCGGCGGTTGTATTTATTGTGGATATGGATAATCGGTATCTGTATCTGGACAGTACCGGTGCGGCGCGCAGGAGGATCACATCATCCTACGCGGATACGATCACGGATAATGTATATAAATATGCTTCGGATGGAGATTATTTCTCTTGCGCTTATGAGACGTTCGATCAGGTGTATACCCTGATGCAGGGCGAGAAGATTGCACAGCCGATGAAATATATCAGCAATATTCTGCTTGCGGTGGCAATCGCGATGCTGATCAATTTCTTTGCGGTT
Source organism: Agathobacter sp. (assembly GCA_022769125.1). Taxonomy (GTDB): domain Bacteria; phylum Bacillota; class Clostridia; order Lachnospirales; family Lachnospiraceae; genus Roseburia. Next base: position 5,907 of record JALEKN010000006.1, on the reverse strand, counting down.
ATCGCTTTTTCAAAGAAGCGGAAAGCATCGGCAAAGGAGCTGGTTTCCGGCATATACAGCAAGTATAAGGTTACAGATACAAGGGCAAGCTTTGTAAATCAGACCAAAACATATAGTCCGCAAAGCTCTGGCGGTGGAGGAAGCTCCGGCGGCAGCAGCGGAGGCGGTGGAGGTGGCGGCGGTCACTCCGGCGGCGGACACAGTTTTTAATTTTTGGAGGAAGTAATGTTTCACATAAATTCCCAGACTACCAAGGGATTGCGTATAATTATTGTTGGCTGCGGCAAGGTGGGGAAAACACTGATCGAGCAGCTGAGCAGAGAAGGGCATGATATTATTATTATTGACCACGACTCTGCCAAAATCGAAGAAATCACAAATATGTATGACATTATGGGAATTACCGGTAACGGTGCAAGCTATAGTGTCCAGAAGGAAGCCGGTATCGAGACTGCGGATCTGATCATTGCAGTAACGGATTCGGATGAACTGAACCTGCTGACCTGTACGATCGCAAAGCAGGTCGGAAACTGTGCTGCAATCGCCCGTGTGAGGACCCCGGATTACAGCAAGGAGGTTGGCTATCTGCGTGAAAAGCTTGGACTTGCGATGATCATTAATCCGGAACTAGAGGCTGCGAAAGAGGCAGCCCGCATTCTGTATCTTCCAACAGCACTTGAGGTTTCTACCTTTGCGCATGGACAGGCAGAACTCATCAAATTCAAGGTGCCGGAAGACAATATACTTGATGGAATGACGATTGCACACCTTGGTGGGAAGTTTACCAATAATCTTCTGGTCTGTGCGATCGAGCGCGATGGGGAAGTCTATATTCCTTCCGGTAATTTCCAGATCCAGAAGGGCGATATCTTCTCTTTCGTGTCAACGCCGAAGAGTGCACGCAGATTTTTAAAAACAATCGGATTCAATACGAAGCAGGTAAGAAACTCCATGATCATCGGAGGAGGAAAGGCTGCTTATTATCTGGCAGACCAGCTTATCCGTATGGGCATTGATGTCAAGATCATTGAGAGTGACCGCAAACGCTGCGAGGAACTTTCTGTGCTTTTGCCGGAAGCTGTCATTATCAATGGAGATGGAACCAACCAGGACCTGCTCAAGGAAGAAGGAATCGAAACAATAGAATCTTTTATTCCGCTTACAGGAATCGATGAAGAGAACATTATGCTGACGCTCCATGCCAAGAGCGTTTCCAATGCAAAGGTAATTACGAAGATTAACAGGATTACGTTTTCGGATGTCATCAGCCAGTTGGATCTTGGGAGCGTTATTTATCCGAAGTACATTACTTCGGAAGCGATTGTTGCCTATGTCCGTGCGAGAACTGCGTCTATCGACAGCAATATTGAAACGCTCTATCATATGTTTGACCAGAGGGTAGAGGCGATTGAGTTCCGCGTGTATGAAGAGAATTCCAGACTGGCAAATATTCCGTTCAAGGATCTTGCGCTTAAGGATAAACTGCTTGTCGCATTCATCTGCAGAAATGGTTCTATCATCATTCCGGGTGGACAAGACTATATCCAGGTGGGGGATGCTGTCATGATAGTGACTGCGCATACCGGGTTTAGGGATATTCTGGATATTCTCAGGTAGTGGAGGCATAATGAAATGAATCGATCAATTATCCGATACATTCTTGGGCAGGTATTGAAGCTGGAGTCTGCTTTTTTGCTGCTACCATGTATTGTGGCACTTATTTATCGGGAAAGTCAGGGAATATACTATCTGATCACAATTGCGATCGGCCTGGTTATCGGTGTTCTTATGACAATGAAAAAGCCGAAGAACATGGTGTTTTACTTAAAAGAAGGCTGTGTTGCGACTGCACTGAGCTGGATCGTGATGTCCCTTTTAGGATGTCTGCCGTTTTGGTTTTCCCATGAGATTCCATCATTTACGGATGCGCTGTTTGAGACGATTTCCGGTTTTACGACAACCGGTGCAAGTGTTTTAAACAATGTGGAAGCACTGTCACATTGTAATTTATTCTGGAGAAGTTTTACACATTGGATTGGCGGAATGGGAGTTCTTGTTTTTATGCTTGCAATCATTCCTATGAGCGGGGGTTCTAACATCAACCTGATGCGCGCGGAGAGCCCGGGACCGTCGGTAGGGAAGCTTGTCCCGAAAATCCGTTATTCAGCAAGAATCCTTTACTATATTTATATTGGGATGACATTGCTTGAGATCGTTTTTCTGCTTGCCGGAAGGATGCCGCTCTTTGATTCTCTCTGTACAGCGCTCGGCACAGCGGGAACCGGTGGATTCGGAATCAAAGCGGACAGCATGGCAAGTTACTCTGTATATCTGCAATGGGTCGTAACTATTTTCATGATTCTGTTCGGCGTTAATTTCAATGCATATTACTTTTTGATCTTTGGGGAGGTTAAAAAGGCTGCCGCAATGGAGGAAGTAAAGGCATATTTTGCGACAATCGGGCTGGCGGTTGCAGGCATTGTCATTTGTATCTGGAATACGACTTCGGGATTTTTTGATGCATTGACGAAAGCTGCTTTCCAGGTCGCTTCCCTGATGACCTCGACCGGATTTGCAACTGTTGACTACAATGCATGGTCGAGCACGGCAAAGACGATTCTGGTCTTTTTGATGACGATTGGAGCTTGTGCGGGAAGTACGGGCGGAGGAATTAAGGTATCCCGTTTTATTTCCGTATTTAAGACCGTAAAGAAAGAATTAGATTCCTATATCCATCCGAAGAGTGTTAAAAAAATAAAAATGGACGGGAAACCGATTGAACATGATGTGGTCCGCTCCATCAATGTGTATTTTATAACGTTTATCCTGCTGTTTTGTGTATCACTGCTTCTGGTTTCTTTTGAGGGGCATGATCTGACAACCAATTTTACAGCGGTTCTTGCCACTATTAATAACATCGGACCGGGACTTAATATGGTTGGTCCGGCAGAAAACTTCGGCTTTTTTACACCGTTTACCAAATATGTTCTGATGTTTGATATGCTGGCCGGACGTCTGGAGCTGTTTCCGCTGTTGATACTGCTTCATCCGGCATTATGGAAGCAGGCGTTTAAACGACCATCTTCATGGAAAAAACGAGGGGGAAAATAATGAATTACAGCAATATTCTGCAGTTTAGGGGAAAATGGCGCAACTATCAGGCACGGGTCCTGGAAAATGCGCAAAAATATATTGCAGACGGCAAGATCCACATTGTTGCGGCGCCCGGTTCAGGCAAGACGACATTGGGGATTGAGCTGATTGCCCGCATGAAGGAGCCGGCATTGGTGCTGACTCCTTCTATTACTATACGCCAGCAATGGGCGGCACGGATCGAGGAGGGCTTTTTAAAAGAAAATCTCAAACCGGAGGACTATATTTCCCAGAATTTGAAGGAACCCCGTTGCATTACGATCGCAACATATCAGTCCCTGCATAGTGCAATGCGCCATTATAAGGGAATTCTGGATGAATCCGGTACGACCATGGATTCGCTGGAGTCAGATGATGCCATTGCCAAGAAGGAGCTGGCAGCGCAGAGCGAAGAGGTGGACTATTCTAAGTTTGATGTTATATCGGAAATGAAGCAGGCGGGAATCGGTGTCATCTGCCTGGATGAATGCCATCACTTAAGAAGTGAGTGGTGGAAGGCTTTAGAAGAATTCCGTCAGGCACTTGGGGAAGCAAAGCTGATTGCGCTCACGGCGACCCCTCCATACGATTCGACACCAGCAATGTGGAAACGCTACATGGATATGTGCGGGGAGATTGACGAGGAGATCACAGTACCTGAACTGGTAAAGGAGGGCAGTCTCTGCCCGCATCAGGATTATGTGTATTTTAACTACCCGACAGAGGAAGAGCTGGCGGAGGTAGAAAAGTTTACTACAAGAAGCAGAGCTATGCAGCAGAAGATTTGGGAGGATGAAACGTTCCTCTCGGCAGTCAGGACACACGGCGCATTGGACGGCAGGATTGCGGAAGCAGAACTTGCAGAAAAAGCCGAGTATCTCAGTGCGCTGCTTAGCTTTTTACAGGCGAAAAATGAACCAATTCCCAATAATTTGAGAAAGATTGTTGCAAAAAACGGCATTCCGTCTATGAACATCGAGACGATGGAAACGTTGCTGCAGGGCTTTTTGTATGATGATGCAGATTCCTACTCCTGTGGGGAGGAGTATCGCGAAGAACTAGAGCGGGAGCTGAAAGCCCAAGGTCTTATTGAGAAGAAGAAGGTGGCACTGATTGCAAGCGAAGCCATCGAGAAAATGCTCATCAGTTCAAAGGGAAAATGCAAGAGTATTGAGGCTATCGTAAAGAGTGAGTACAAGAGCATGGGAGAAAAGCTCCGTCTGCTGGTGCTGACCGATTATATCCGCAAAGAATATGAGAAGGCAATCGGAAATCCGGATTGCGATGTGACCTCGCTTGGGGTGCTTCCGTTTTTTGAACAGCTTCGACGCCTGACGGACAAAGACGGAGTACAGGGGACGGATGAACACATGTCATCTGCAGATGGTGCGCGTGGGGCGCAGGAGGATGACCTTTCCAACTTGCGGATTGGCGTGCTCTGCGGTTCGATCGTTATTATTCCGGCAGAGGCAAAGGAGGCTCTTATCGCAGCAATCAAGGATGCCGGCAAAGTGAATTTTTCTTCCGTGGGAGACCTTGCGGAGAGCGATTACATAAAAGTTGTGGCAATCGGGGACAATCACTTCTTAACACAGGCGGTAACAGATATTTTTACGCAGGGATATATGCAGGTTCTTATCGGAACAAAGTCACTGCTTGGTGAGGGATGGGATTCCCCATGCATTAATTCCTTGATTCTTGCCAGCTTTGTCGGGGCTTATATGCTCAGTAACCAGATGCGGGGAAGAGCAATCCGTGTCTTCCGGGATGTCCCGGATAAGACCAGCAATATCTGGCACCTGATCTGTCTGGTACCTGACGGAATCCTGCAGAAGCTTCATTACGCAGAACCGACAGAATCAGAAAACGATACAGACAGTCTGGGCAGGGATTTTTCTACCATGAGCCGCCGGATGGACAATTTCTTAGGACTTCATTATGATCAGGATGTGATTGAGAATGGAATGGAACGGCTTTCCATTATCAAAGAACCATACAACAAAGAGCATGTGGATCAGATGAATGCGCAGATGCTGGCACTTTCACGGGAGAGGGACCAGCTGAAAGCACGCTGGGACCGGTCGCTCAACAAGGCCAAGAAGATGGAAGTGGTGGATGAAACTTCGGTGCCGGAAAAGAATATTACCGCGACAGAGGCCAACCGGTCGAAGCTGCGTCTTGGACTTGCGGGAGCCGGAACAGCCGCAGGCGTACTGCTCTCCTTCACCCCGCTGGGATGGATCGGAGGTGCTGCCGCCGCCTGCTGTGGAATTTATGGACTCAGCAATCTACATAAAGTAAGAAAAATAAACACACCGCAGGATCGTCTTAAGGCTATTGGGGAGGGAGTTTTCTTATGCCTTGGACGGCAGAATCTTCTCGATACAAAGGATGCAGCTGTCTGCGTGGAAGAGGGAAAGAACGGACGCCAGAGTGTCTATCTGAATGGTGGAACAGGGAAGGACCGGCTTCTTTTTGCACAATGCATCCGTGAATTTTTCTCCGCGATTAATAACCAGAGGTATCTGCTGGTAAAAACCGGCCGTCATAATGGTGTTGACGGATTCTATTGTGTTCCGGAGTGCTTTGCCAGAAGACGGGAAGATGCAGAACTATTTTACAGCTATATAAAGCCTTACATCGGAAAATATGAGCTGGTATATACACGAAATGAAAAGGGAAAGGAGCTCCTGCTGGAAGGGCGTATGCGTTACATCGATATGCCGAGCACCAAGAGCAAGTGGGGACGTTCCTTTTGACACGCGCAGCGCCCTT
>JALEKN010000042.1 GCA_022769125.1 Agathobacter sp. | reverse complement strand
TTGTATATCGCCAGATGCTGCTATCTCTGCCACATTTAATTCTGCTGTTCCTCCCGGCGCGGTTCCTATTCTGTTCATATTGATTCCGGACAGGCTAACCCCCTGCGAAAGCATCGCAAGTCCAAGAACTACAACAAGAATGCATCCGACCCGCATAACAATTTGCGTATATTTTTTTCCAAGAGCAGACACCATGCTTCCAAATCCAAGCATCAGAGGAACCGTCCCCAGACTGAACATCAGCATTGCAGCCACCCCTGAAATAGGATTTCCTGATCCAAGTGCAATGATCTGCATAGACTGCAAGGGACCACATGGCATCAGACCATTCAGCATTCCGACAAAAAATGGTCTGTTTTCTCTTCTCCTTTTCCTGCTTATCTTATTAGCCAGTTTTTGTGGAACTTTGATCTGAAACTTTCTTAATACAGGAATAATCCCCAGCATGTTTATTCCCATTATCACCATAAACAGACCTGCTATTATTTTCAGCACACCCTGCAGGATCATCGGGATTCCCGTTCCATCCCCTCCGGTTAAAAGCATGCCTATTCCTCCCAGCAAAAAACCAATTATGGTGTATGAAATCACACGTCCGGTATTATAGAGCAGGGACGGTACAAATATCTTATTTTCCAGACCGCTTCCGCTGTCACCATCCCGGATGGGGATGCATTGTGACAGATTGATGCCTCCACACATCGCTATGCAGTGAACAGATGTTAAAAGACCTATGATAAACAGCATTCCATAGCTCATTTTTGAATCCGCGAGCATTGATGGAACAAGCAGATTCAAAATACCAAATCTCTGTAACAGGTAATACAATAAAATGATAATTGCGAGTGTTCCTATCGAACTGAGAATACTCAAGTGATCGTTTTTTCTCTTTTTTACTACTGTGTAATCAAGCTCCTGAATAACTGCTATAATATGATCTATAGACAATATTTCATTGTCAAACTCAATTTCCGCCTGTCCTTTGCCGTATGACACATGAGCCGCAGAAATTCCCGCTGTATTTCTTAAAGCCTGCTCTATTCTGTTCTGGCAGTTGATGCATGTCATGCCCTCGATGAAAAGGACTTTTCTTTCCATTGCCATACCTATAATTCCTTTATTTGGATACCCCCATCGGGTATTTTCATCGATAGTATATACACCGGCATTATGCTTGTCAACAGTTTTTACAGTTTGTTCAAAATTGCTAAATCTGCTTTGCCTTTCCTTTTTTTCCACTAAAAAAGGTATATAGATCAAATCTACACACCTTTTTACATACTAAACACTTGATTTTAATTGCGGCTACGCCTGCTTGTTTCTCTTATTTCAACTGAAGCCCGTCTGCAAATGCTTTTCCAACCACTTCGCCGAGTGCAATGTAGGTATTGTTTGCAGGATCGTAAGTGATCGGCTTAAGCTTTTTCGGATCGATCTTGCCGTCTGTGACAACAGATTCGTCGGCGGTCACATTAACGACTTCCCCGATGAGGATTCCATTCTCAAAGCTCTTGACCTTGCATTCAAGTGCCATCGGCAGCTCATCGATCAGCGGTGCGTTTACACGGCTGCTCTTTGTTGCGTGAAATCCGGCTTTTGCGAACTTATCCGGCACCTTTTTAGCGGATTCGATACCCACATAATCGCACGCTGCCACAGTGTCCTCGGTTGCCATGCTGACGGTAAATGCGCCTGTCACAGCAAGGTTCTCGGTCGTCTTATGCTCGGAAAGGCTGATCGTGATCTCGCCGAAATCCGTTATCATGCCCCACGCCGCATTCATTGCGTTTGGCACGCCGTCCTTGTCGTAGGTGCCGATGATTAGCACCGGCATCGGGAATAACAATGGCTTTGCTCCAAAATCTACTTTACTCATGTTCTATTTCCTCCTTTATTTCCTGCCATAGCTTACAAAGCTGTGGGATTTCCGCTTCTATGTCGATCCTTTGCTGGAGACATTCCATCGCGGTTCCCCTGTACATATTATAAGCAGGCTGGTTCTTCAAATTCAATAATGAAAAAAACTTCATATCCCTGATCTCGCCCGGCTTGGCTTTGTCAAAGCGGATGGCTTTATCCACGGCTGCCTTGAGATAAGTTTTCGCCTGTGTAAAATCGCCCTTCATACAATAGCCTTCACAGATCGTCTCCAAGAGCACACAATCATATCTGTCAAAGCGCGTCAGCTCGTCCTCCGGCTGTATTCCCCGGAGCACCGTGCGCAGCCAGCGGAAGCAGTCGATCGCCGCATCATAATTTTTCCTCTGTAAAAAGACATTGGCATATCCGACCATAATGGAATCAATATTTTCCACAAGCGAAGCAAACGCCTTTCCCAGATACTGTTCCGCACCCTCCGCATCGTGAAAACAGTCGCCCAGCAGCATGCCGATCCTTGCATCACTGACACCGCAGACGTTATAAGCCTTTAGGATCTGCAACGCCCTGTCTGCATCCTGCAACAGCAGATAGGCGTTCGCCGTCTTTATCCGGATGGAAACCTCACTGATCGTATCATCATCGTTCTGGTCGATCAGCTCGCAGGAACGCTCCAACAGCTCGATCGCCCGCCGGATGGTTTTGTGCTGGTGGGAATCCTCTCCCCATTCCAGATACGCCAATGCGCTCCTATATACGACCGCAAAATGGTTTGGATAATTTTTTAGTGCCTTTTCCGCTTCCAGCGCTGCCTCGTCATACGCCTTTTCCTTAATGAGTTCATTGATCCGCGCAAGCATCTGTGCAGTACTGTTGTTCTTCCATTCGTAACCCAAAAGCACATCGGTCGAAGTGTTAAACAGCGCTGCCAGCGCAAAGATGAAATGAATGTCTGGCACCGACTGCCCGGATTCCCACTTGTAAATGGCGCTGACACTCACTCCCATTGTCTCCGCGAGCTGTTCCTGCGTCATCTTACGTTCCTTGCGGAATCTCCTGATGTTTTCAGAAAGTTTAATCTGCATTTACTTTTCTCCAATCTCTTGATAACTAAATCTTATCACAGAAGGAAGCAAGAATAAACAGATTGATCGTACAAATAGTCAAAATATTTTTTTACTATTGGTGTGGCTTGTTGTCATGCTTTACCACGGACTACGGGCAGTTTCAGGGCGGCTATCCGGATCGCGTCAACATCCCGCTGACGGATGATGAGGCGCATATCACCTTTTATATCTTAAAACGCTAAGATGGAGGAGAAAGCAGCGCGCTTTCTCCTCCGTCTTAATTTTTATAACACGCTCGCGCCGAAAGGCATAAGGGATAATTTAGCGATCTTAAAAAACTGCTTGCCGAACGGGATTCCGACGATCGTGATGCACCACAGACAGCCTGTGATGACGTTTCCGATTGCCATCGGGATTCCGGAAACGATCAGCCACAGTACGTTTGCGATCAGGCTTGCCGCTCCACCTCCGTAAGTCACTGTTTTGCCAAACGGCCAGAATGCCAGCCCCGCAAATTTGAAGCACTGCAGTCCGATCGGGATGCCGATGATCGTTATACACCATAGACAGCCTGCCAGAATCCACGCTAGTCCGCTTAAGAATCCGCCAAAGATAAACCACAAAATATTTCCCAATAAACGCATATTTTTTTCTCCTTATCTGAATATCTGGATGTTTTGTATCTATTTATTTTGTGAACAATTCGCCGCGTCAATTGCAATCACCAGCATGAGTGCCATGATCTCGTCCTTCGGATCCGCGATATCGATCACATAGGTGTCGCCCCAGTGGAACGGCTCCTTGGAGATATGTACAACAGAGCTGCAACCCTCATACACATCATAGTCCCACGCAAGAAAATTGCCCTCGCAGCGCCATCCGTTGTAGTCCACATCATATTTCGGGCAGAACAACGAGAACTGCTTTTCGATCGATCCGTAGGCTCTTCCGCCGATCTCAATCTCAAATCGTGGAAAGAAAAAAGTAAAATCCTGCTTGATCATACCGATCTCATTTCCCTGCATATCCTCAACATGTATCCGGTGCAAGAGAGAAAAAATCTCGTTTTTTACAAAGTATTTCGGATTTCCATTCTCGTCGTAGACATCATAGGTATCACTCCATGAAAAAACACGCTGCTTGATCATTAAACGCATATCGGTTTCCTCCTTCATCCTTATATACCAAGATTCTACACTATTTCTTTTGACAAATATACTGCTATTGCCGCAAAATATGCGGGGTTATTTTAACCGGAAGACCATTTATACACCTGCATACATAAAAAGGCGGTTCTCCCGCCACGATAACGTGACAAAAGAACCGTCCCTAATGCTCAGAAGATGATTGCATCTTATATATTTTAGACTTATATAATTCATTATAGATGTCAGAATCCTCGTACTCTCCATACTCGTAACAGTCATAGTCTGCTGTTGGATTGATAATGAGGTCATCTGAGGTAAGAATTGATAACACATTTTTATCTGAAAATGCATTTGCGCCTATCGGAGTTATTGCTTTGGAGAAAATTTCAATAAAACCAGAGCTATCTCCCTTATCGAATGACGTTTTGCTTGCGTGTAACATCTTTTTATGTGTCGTACCAGACAAAGAAAAATCATATCCACATTCAAGGCATACTAATCTTGCAAACTCTCTTTGTGTCCTGCCGTTTCCCTCTCTAAATGGGTGCAGCGCATTCAGATCGCCATAATTATCTGAAAAAACTTTTACAAAAGTCTCAAAATTATCTTTGTTGTTATAGCACTGCGCAAAATATTTTGAGAATATCGTTTGTGCATACTCTTAAATACAGGGAGTAGTACAGAATAGATTTCCCTTTCCGATCTCGACCGTCCGCTCTTTTCCAGCCCAAGTATAAATGTCCTGAAAAATGTATTTATGAATTGCTTTTAAATGAGAAAAATCGTATTTTCCTCTTATTGGGTTCGATTGCAATTCCTTTAATCGTATCGTCGTAAGTTCTTTTTCTGCTTCAAACAGCACCTTATCATCTGTAATATTTAATTTGTTTTTAAGAACATTCGAGTTGGGATAACAATATTTACTATCTGGCATACTTTCTTATAATCTCCTGTCGTAATTGCTCAGTTGTTTTTTCTCCTCTGTCTACTTTCATAAGCTCTCCTACAAAGGATTCACTTAAATACATATCTTCAATCGCCATTGTTGCAACTACATTTTGAAGTTCCTGATTTCTCTTTGTATTTTCTACAACCATGCCTTATCACCCCTTCTTTTGGTATCTATATTATACCATAATAATTCTCTTTATAAAACAAAAGCTCCCGGAAAATCTTCCGAGAGCTTTTTGTGGCAAAAGAACCGTCCCTGATTATAGCTGCCAGCCTGCGGCTTCCATCTGGGTTGCTTTCATGTGGTGGTATGTGCCACCTAACGCATCCAGCACGGGTGGCTCGCCCTGCTCTTCCACAACGCCGTCCTTTAACACAACGATCTTGTCAGCATCTGCGACTGTGCGCATGCGGTGTGCGATGATTATAACCGTCTTGTTTCGGATCAGCTTAGACAAAGATTCCTGGATCAGCGTCTCATTGTCGACATCGAGGGATGCTGTCGCCTCGTCCATCAGGATGATCGGTGCATCCTTTAAGAATGCTCTTGCGATGGAAATTCTCTGGCGCTCGCCGCCGGACAGTTCGGAGCCGTTTTCTCCGATCATCGTCTGCCAGCCGTTTGGCAGCTTCTCTGCAAATTCATCACAGTGTGCAAGCCTTGCCGCCGCCAGATGGTCCGATCAGTGCGGTTACCTCGCCCTGCTTTGCGATAAAGGTCACATCCTTTAACACATCGTCCTGACTGTCGTATGAGAATCCGACATGCGAAAACTCGATATCGTAGCCATCTGGTTCCATCGTGGTCGCGCCCGTCTGGATGTCATGTGACAAAATCTCGTCCAATCGATCACACTGTACGTCAGTGCTGATGATCGCAGCAAGATTCTGCAGAGCAACCTGCATCGGATCATACATTCGGGATACTAGTAAAAGGAATACAAAGAAAGTCAATATATCGATCTCTCCTCCGATGAGAAGCTTTCCTCCAACCAACGCTACCGTAGCGATACCAAGCTTTAAGATCATCTGCGCGCTTCCTACAAAGACTGCGGTTCCAAGCTCTGTAACTACGGCGTGCTTCTCTACAGCACGGATCTTGCCTTCCAGTCCGTCCATGTACTCTTTCTGCGCATTGTTTGCCCTGAGATCCCTCACGGTCTCCAGACACTCCTGAATGCCGTCCGCGCAAACCATTTTTAACTTCATCTGCTTTTTGCCCAACCCCTTCTGCACCTTTCCGGAGCAGCCTACAATAAGGAAGGACACCGGAAGCACCCAAAGCGCTGCGATTGCCATTTTCCAGTTCAAAAACAAGGTTCCGATCGCGATGATCGCGGTGGAGATACAGGAACCTGCCAGCTCCGGAATGAAGTGGGAGGATGCCGTCTCCATCGTTGCACAATCCGCCATGATCGTACTTGTCAGGTCAGACAGATCCTTTTTCCCGAAGAAGGACAGTGGGATTTTGCGCAGCTGCTCCGCCAGCGTAATCCTTCGCACGCCACTCTCCACATAAGTTGCCAGAAACGTTGTATTGTATTGGATGAATGTGGTTACCGCAATTGCTGCAAGACAGAGCAGACAGCCCACGATATAAAACACGCCTCTTCCTGCCATCGTTCCTTCCAGATAATCCTTTACGAGAAAGTACAGCATCCACACCGGTAACATCAGCACAAGGTCTGATATTGTGACCGATACAAATGCTTTTAACATATCTTTTGCACCTTTTTCGGAAAGTGCGTATTTGTGTTGTAATTTTTCCTGTAAACGCTTCATGCTATGCACCTACCTTCCAGCTCACGGATTTGTTGTATTCGTTCCACATGTGAGCATACAATCCATTTTCTTCCAGCAGTTGTGCGTGGGTTCCCTGCTCCGCGATTTCGCCCGCCTTTAAGACACATATACGGTCAGCCCCTACAACGGAGGATAGTCTGTGCGCGATCATAATGACTGTCTTGCCCTCCGCCAGCTTGGAAAATGCCTTCTGCACTTTTGCCTCGTTGTCCGGATCTGCGAATGCAGTCGCCTCGTCCAGGATCAGGATCGGTGCACTCTTTAACATGGCTCTTGCAATGGAAAGTCTCTGTGCTTCTCCGCCAGAGACGTATGTACCCTCTGTACCGATAACAGTATCCACGCCGTTCGGAAGCTTCGCGATGATGTCCTCGCACTGTGCATTTTTCAGCGCTTCCATGACTTCCTCTCTCGTAGCGTCCTTCTTTCCCATCCGCACGTTGTCGTAGATGGACATTTTCAACAGCTTGCTGTCCTGAAATACGAACGATACCATGTTCATCAGCTGTGCAGACGGAATATCCTTTACATCAACACCGCCAATGCGCACGCTGCCCGCCGTCGCGTCATAAAATCTGGCAACCAGACTGGCAAGCGTCGTTTTTCCACCGCCGGACGGTCCGACGAAAGCGACATGCTCCCCGGATCTGATGTCAAGGCTGATTTCATGCAGCGCATCCTGCTTTGCATCGTCGTAGCGGAAGGACACCTGATCCAGCGTGATGGAATAGTCCCTGATCTCCTGCTGCTTCTCGGATTCCGGCAACGGCTTTTTATTTAAAATACTGTCGGTTCTGTTTAAAGCGTCCTCAACGATCATGGTATTTTCGCCCGCGTACATGATCTTACCCAAGGTCACGGTGAGGATTGGCGTGATGATAATGTAAAAAAGCAGATTGACAAACAGTTCCCGATCGCCGCTCTCCCCGCCGAGCCAGTATGCGGCTGCGATCAGTATGGCAAAAATGGCATTGATCAGCGTGGTAAATCCGACCATCGGCCACCGGAGCTACTTCGTGTACACGATCGTCCATTTCTCGTACTTTTTGATGGCATCGCGGAATCTCTTAAAGGAAAATACGGGCTGTCCGAACGTCTTTACGACCGGAATACCGCGGACATACTCTACCGCCTCGTTGGACATTTCCTCCAGCGCGTTCTGATACTCTTCCATCTTCTGCTTCATGCGCGAACCTGTCATGGCACCCATGATCACAAATGCGAAAAGCACCGGAACCAGACTTAACAAGCCAAGCTTCCAGTCGAACACCACAAGCAGAAGCAACAGTCCTGCCGGTGTGGCAACTGCGCCTGCCTTGTCCGGAAGCTGGTGTGCCAGATACGTCTCGGTTGCTGCGGTGGATTCGTTGACGATCTTGCGGATCTTTCCGCTTCCGTCACTGTCCATAAATCCCATCGGCAGTGTCAGAATATGCTTCATCAGGGTGCTGCGCATGTTCGCCTGCACATGGAACGCTGCGATATGCGAGCAGAACAGTGCTCCAATGTAGATTGCCATTGCAAGCACCGCAAATCCTACTGCGCTCCAGCCAAGTCCGGACAGATTTTTCGCATTTTCATAATCCGGAGCTGCATTTACGACTTCCTGCATGATGCGCCAGATATAGTAGAACGGCAGAAGTGCGATCAGCGCGCTGACCGCAGACAGTATCCACGATGCGATCGTCAGGTACTTATAGCTACCTGCATACGCGAACAGCTTTGACATGGAGCTTTCTTTTGATTTTGTTTCGTCCTTCATCTTCCTACTCCTTTTGAAAAGTTTGTTGTTATACACTGCTATTTGGAATTAGTCAAAGCTAACCTGTGGTTTTTAAGCAAGGCTGCTTCTTTTTTAAGAAACAGCCCTATTTACTTCCCGTTTCAGATGGCGGTTGCGCTTGAAGCAGCCCGTTGTCCGGTGTCAGCCGAGCGTTATGATGGCGCCCCATCCGCCGTAATGATATTTTTCAAGCATATGCAGATATTTCCTGGCGGTGTCACGATCCATGCGGTGGCGGATCACTTCAAACATACTGTCAAACATGGCGCGCGCCATAATGTGGATAAATTCTTCCGTGATCATGCTGCCTTCCTGTACAAAGTGCGTTGCCTCCATGTACTTGTAGGTGTACTCCGTCTCTATCTCCACCAGATGCTCCACAAAGTCCTGATATCTGGTACCATAAGAAGCATCGACCAGAAGCTGGAACTCTTCGAATCTGTCATAGACGTAATCCAGCATCTCATCCATTCCACCCGTCACATAAGTCTCCATCAGCTTCGGCTGTTCCTCCGCTTTCGTCGCGTGAAACGCCTTCTGCGTTTTTAAGAAAATGTCCGTCAGTCCCGCCGCCGCAGGTTCCACAATGGCGCAAAACAAACCTTCCTTGTCGCCAAAGCGGGAATAGATCGATCCGGTCGTGGTGTCTGCCTTTGCTGCGATGGTTCTAAGAGATGCATCCGAGTATCCTTTTTCCAAAAACTCCTCTTTTGCACAGGCAAGAATTTTTTCTGAAACTCCTTCGATTGGCTTTGTCACTTCTTCCTCCATACAAATATAACAGTGTTATATAACACTGTTATAAATATAATAACTTTTATTTTTGCTGTCAAGTGGGTGTTTATAATTTCCTGACACCGATTATCAAACCTGATATAAAAAAGAGGCTTGAAAAAACAAGCCTCCTTTTGTATAATTTATATAGAAAGGATATCGGATGTCTTATCCGATTGCCCTCAGTAAGTTGAACTATATGGAAATAGCATCCTAACTTTGGACGGTGTGGATGCTATTTCTTTTTATTATAATGATTATCTATGTAAGACAGAGCCGCAAATATTACGATCAGCAAAGTTAATACTTCCATCGTGTTCATGGGCATCACCCTCCTTGCGAACTAGAGGGCATCAATATCGGAAACACATCCGCATCTTTCTATGCAATTATACAAATATATTTTACCATCCGCCGCGCCAAGTGTCTATATCTATAATCTCTATTTTCATTTAATCTTTGTGCTTATAAGGAAACATCAATCGCGGGGACGGCGACAGGCACCGGTACGTCCGCCGGGGTAGCAGCGGGCGCTGAGCCACCTAAGAAAGAGACGGTTCCCTGTGACTGACCGGAGGATGCGCTGCTGAGGCGTGCGGGATCAGATCCCTCTTTCTCCCTTTGCAGACGGTTGAATATGGTCTTTAAATAATCGGCATCTGCCTTTACAATGTCCTTCATCTCTTTGTTTCGGTGCTTGATCTTCATTTCTTTTAGATCCGCCGGGTCCATATCGCCTTTTGCAGCGGAAAGGGAATCGGACAGTTCATCAAATCCCATCTCCTCCAGCATCTGGCGCATTCCCTCTTCGGTCTCATCGAACATATCGGAGGTCAGCTCCTGCATGTTGGAGAGCAGATCCGAAAAATCGGATGCCGGCATCTGCTCGATAAAGTCCATGCCGGATATATCTGCCTGACTGTATGCTTCCTGCGGTTCCTCGTCCGAGGTTATCTCGTCCGTTTCCTCTTCATCGTCTATCATGCTGCCTGCGCATGGTCCGCCGGATGTCTTCACCATCTCCTCTTCCTCAAGATGCTTGACCTTTTTCTTGGCCACCCGTTCCATTGCTTTGGCATGAACGATAGCTGCCACGATCTCTTCATCATCGTAGTTGCCGTTTAAACGTTCACGTTTCAGCCGAAGAACCTCTCTTCTCGCCTGACCGGCCACCTGTCTTGCCGCGGCGGAAGTCTTGCTCCGGAGGATTTTAGAAGAAATATCCTTAAAGCGGTATTGAAGCTGCTTGAGGGCAGTCCGTGTCTGCTTCGCGTTTGTCCGCTGCATACGCAGGGAATCCCCGTAGCTCTGGGAACTGCTTAGCACGGACTTGGCAAACAAGCCCGTACTCTGGGTACTCCCGTTATCCGTTCCGTTTCCAGAGAGAGCGCGCACTTTTTGCCGCAGATTATTGCCGCCGGAATATATAGAGGCGGACTGTCCTACGCCATTCGACTGCGTACCGGCTGACTGCCGCCTGCCTGTATTCGTTGCAAAAAACGGATTGGTCTGTGTATATGCAGTTTTCATAAAGGAGCCTATCATATTCATCCGTTTTCTCCTTAAGCCTGTTATCCTTAGCCTTTAAAGTCGAAGTTCTGACCAACCTTGCTCTCGGATTCTGCCATTACGCTCTGCGTGGAATTGTCATAAGCGTATCTGGAAACCATATCGATCAGTTCATCCACAGAGTCTGCCGTAAACTGAAGGTATTCCTTGTCATCATCCTCGGAATCGATCATCTGATCCGTCTTTGTATCCTCGGTCTTACCGGCTTCCTTTCGCTTCTCGAGGCGGTCCTTCTGCTGCGCCTTCTCTGCCTTTTTCTTCTCCTGCGCTTTTGCTTCCTTCTTTTCTGCCTGACGCTTCTTTAATGCTTTTGTCTGTGCCTCATTTGCTTTTTCTACCGTTGCGAAGAAGGATGCTGCTCCGTTCGATCCGATGGTCATTCCAAAGTTCTTTACCTTGGCTCCACTGCTGACCAGACTGTTTTTCGCTTCCTGCAGCTTGGTCTGTGACATTGCGATAAGTCCTTCGTATTTCTTGCGGTAGGATTCGTCGTTTGCCATGCGCTCAAGCTTTTCCTCATCGATCAGAACGACCGGCTTGCTGGCATTGCCATAGGAAGCAGCATTTGCAGCCACCTGTGATTTCATGTCCTTGCTGACAAGGATAAAATCCATTCCGCCAAATTTTCCCTTTAATTTGTCGTAATAGCTTTTTGCTTTGTCGGATAGCTGTACATCCCCAATGACAGTTCCGTATCCTTCTTTGGTCGTCGGTGTCAGCGAACTGTTTTTGCTGACCGGTTTCCACTCCGACACCTTTACATCACTGTTCTTTTTGGTCGATTCAGTGCTGCTTGAAGTATCCTTTTCACTTTTGTTTGTCTGATTGTCTTTCCAGATCTGGTTTGTCTGCTGATAGCTTGAAACTCCTGAGATATTACCTGCCATTTTCACATTCTCCTCCCTTAATCCGCACGCGATTCGCGCACTTGTTGCCAAAAGGACAAAATGATTTTGTGCAAGTAAGATAGACTACCCCTATGGGTAGTTAGAATACAATGTAATCACTTCATCCTTGAAGTTGTTGTGCCCTAAATCCTTTTAAGGCTTGTCTTTGACTTGTATATCGGATGGTTAATGGAATTTCTTTATAGGGGGATAAAAAAGAGCCACAAAGTGGCTCTTTTTGCACCCGTGTGGACACGCAAGTACATTTCCGCACGGTTAAAGGTATTTACTTAATAGTCTGTTCACGTATTACCTCCTCGATAGATTCAAACGGAACCTCCGTAAACAAATTATCCAGTTCATCCTCCACCCCAAGCGCTATTGCAAGCTTGGTAAATGATTGCAGCGAGATTTCTCCGCTCTGTTCAAAACGTTTTAATGAACCAAGACTTACACCGGACTTTGCCGCCAGTTCCTTCTGGGATAGCTTTTTTCTTTTTCTAAGCCGGATCATGCGCTTTGCAATATCTGTATCAATTTCTGTCCATGTTTTTTGAAATAAAGTAATCATGCTAATATATCAGCCCAAATCCACAAATATATCAATATCGAGCTAATATATTAACCATTGCACATTTATCCAAATCTATATCATTTGGAAAAATACGAGTGATGACTTACAGCTTCATTTTCTTTTTGAACAGATCCGCAATGATCTGTGCAGTTTCGTTTACGCCAAAGTCATCGGATTTGATGCAGAGATCATAATTTTTCACATTTCCCCAGTCGGTTTTTGTAAAGTGCTTGCAGTGAACCGCACGCTCATGGTTTACCTTTTTAACCTTCGCTGCAGCAGCCTCCGGCGAAATGTGGTCACGCGCACAAACTCTTGTAGCTTCCGATGCGGCATCTGCACTGATAAATATATGGTACGCAGTCGGCAGATCCCTTAACACATAGTTTGCCAGCCGCCCTACGATGATGCAGGAGCCATTTCGTGAGAGCTCGCGGATAAGTGCGGATTCCTTCTGGAAAAGCTGATCGACCTTCGGAAGATCGGTCTGCTCCAACGGTCCGGCATACCATGCAAAAAAGTCGTGAAGTACCGGATTTTTCAATGCCTGCTCATTCTGCTCTACATATTCCGGCGTATAGCCGCTTTTCTCTGCCGCAAGGCGGATCAGTTCGGAATCGTAATAGTGATAGCCGAGCTGCTTTGCGAGAAGCTTGCCGATCTCACGGCCGCCGCTGCCAAATTCGCGGGAGATCGTGATCACATAATTGGAAGCAGCTTCCTCTGCAGTGGCAACAGGTTCATCCGTTTTTCCAAGCAGGCGGTCACGCTGTCTGCCGAATGCCCGGTTGATGATCCCGACCAATGTTCCAACAAGAACTGCTGCAATGATCGTGCCGATGCCGACACTTCCGAGACTATGTAAAACGGTAAGGCAGGTGACGGCTGATACGAGAACCATCGTACAGTCAAAGCCGATCTTGACCTTGGCAAATTCGATATGTGTCACGGTGGAAACCGCCTGCATACAGCCCTCCCCGGCAAGCGGGATCAGATCAGCCGGCAGATATAAAAAGATGCCGACTGCAACGAACACCGTGCTGGCAAGCACCATAAGGATGCGGATTCCCAGATTGTCCGGTGTCGGGAGAAAAGATACCAGGTAATTACAAAAAGTCGTAAAATAACCGAATACAACACCGATCAGGATCTGTAACAGTTGAACCGGCTTGAAGTTTTTCCGCAAAACCAGTATCTGTATCAATACCAGCACGATGTGGAAAAGGATCGTCGCTTTTCCCATCTCAATACCCCAGACGCACGTTATCGTGTAGGGAATGGAACTGACGGGTGATACGCCGAGATTGGATTTTACGGAAAGTGCAATGCCTATGGTCATTACGAACAGTCCGATAAAATACATGGGGATTCTTCCTTTTAAATGTTTCACTTGTCTATGCGTTCTTCCTTCTGAATGTCTATCATATTTTCGTATACGCGGGTGAGCAGATCCTGCAGCTGCCGTGCCTCTGCCTCATGAAATCCTTTTAATGCCTCGGATTCGATTCTGGCAAATTCGCAGTTAAGCCTGTCCGCATACTTTTTTCCGGTTTCTGTGAGGTATACATGAAGCGACCTGCGATCATTTCCGACAGTTTTCCGCTCAATATAGCCCTTGCTTTCCATGCCGTTTAGTATAACGGTAAGCGATGCCGGCTCGATGTGGCAGAATATACATCAAGAAAAAAAGATTGTCAAATTTTCCTTTCGGAATGATACAAAAAACCAGAGCTGCGCGGCTGTTTCAACCGGCAACTCTGGTTTTCTCTATGTGCCTTGATTCCCGGATAAACAGCGCTTGCGCCGAGTTCTTCCTCGATGCGGAGCAATTGGTTATACTTGGCAACACGCTCGGAACGGCTCGGTGCACCGGTCTTGATCTGGCGCTACTACATAGATTCTGCTTCCATCTGCGCGTTGATCTCATCCTCGGTGGCAGCCATCGCCTGAAGTGTTCTCGACAGCAATTCGTCAAGCTCCCAGCCAAGCTGCTTGGCGCCCCTTGCGATCACCTCGCGCGAGCAGCCCGCCGCGAAGCCGTTGCTCTTGTACTTTTTCTTGAGGGATTTCAGCTCCATATCCTTTGTGCTCTTGGACGGACGCATTATGGAAGCCGACCAGATCAGCCCGGTAAGCTCATCCGCCGCAAAAAGGATCTTTTCCATCTCATGGAACGGTTCCACATCGATCGTGGTGCCGTTTCCGACGGTAATTCCGTATCCGTGTGAACATACCGCATGGATGATGTCCTCACCGACACCAGCCTCGCGCAACAGCTCCGGTGCTTTCAGGCAGTGCTCGTCCGGATAAAGCTCAAAGTCTATGTCGTGGAGCAGCCCGACGATACCCCAGTATTCGGCGTCCTCCTCATATCCCTGCTCCTTTGCGTACCATTTCATGACCGCCTCCACCGTCAGCGCGTGCTGGATGTGAAACGGGTCCTTGTTGTACTTCTTCAGTAATTCAAATGCTTTGTCTCTTGAAATGTAATCCATGTTTTTCTCCTTCCATACAGATCCTACGTCAAGCTGCCTCTCGACAAGCCATGCATCCGCAACCGACTCGTATCGCTCATTGCCATGCCCGTCCGTAAGCGTCACCGTCACCTTGGGGCTTTCGCCGGGTGCAAGCTCCTCGCAGCCGTAGTCTCCGTCAAATATCTGCTTTATTGTCCACATAGGTGTATTCCTTCTTATAATATTACTTTTTCGTCAATCGCTCCCTGCCGAGCGTAAAATGAGCGAGGATCGTAAGAAGCGCACTAAGTAGAAGCTCTGTGTAGTAACTGAGCGCCCTGCTTAAGATCATTCCCGGAAGCACAAGCTGCGCGCCGAAAACCGGAACAAAGATGGTCAGAAACAGCTTCTCGCTGATTCCCATGCCGCCCGGCAGCGGAAGCATGTCCACAGAAATGGAAATGACCGCCTGAAGTATCACGATAGTTCCAACCGCATAATCCGAAAGTCCAAATGCCAGATACACAAAGTATGTGGACAAAAAGAGCGCAAACCGCTGTGCAAATATGTGATTGCAAGCACGATCAGCACCACATGCTTATGTGTCTTAAAATAGGCTGCCGTTTCCTTTTATTTCCCATTCTTGCTTTTAATTGCTCTTTCTACTTGTTTTGTTGCTCCAAGCGAAACGGAGCAATATAGGTATGATCCCGGCACGTTTCCTGCATGATCGATTCGATAAATTCAAAGTTGCGGCTGTCCGGCGCTTTTTCCTTCCAAAGCAGATAGCCCCTATCCTTCTCGTAAACCTCTGCCGGCTCCAGCCTGCCCGCAAAGTATGCGATGTTCATCTGCACGACAAAATCACGCATGGCAGAAATTTCGTCCTCCGTCAGGCCTTCCTCCGAAAACCGGCTGCCGAGCGTCCTATTGGTAGAGTCTAACATATATGCGTAAGAATTTGAACTATGAATTGTGGCGTGCGTGGAAAAAGACAGTGTCCCGTCCTCCCGGATGTCAAGCTGTCCATACAGATTCGGCCAGACGCTTATGGATTCCATGGCGACCTCATAGAACACGCCCCGCCGGTCGACTGTATGCATGCAGTGAAGATGCCCTGACAAATTGATTGCGACACCTTCTTCTATATATTTTTCCACAAGGGACACACCATCCACGATAGTATAGCCGGATATAAAGTTCTCGTTATGCACCAGAAGATTCTGGTGTGAAGTGGAAATGACACGCACGCCCTGCACTTTTGCTTCCTCGAGCACGCCGCTTACCCAATCCCTGGTTTCTTTGCTCAATATGCCGCCGGGCTTTACGTTCCCGTCCTTGTAAATGCTTGGGTCAAGCATGATCGCCCAGCAGTTTTTTCCAAGGTCTGCAACGTAACTCAAAGAGTCCGCGTCGCGGTAAATCGCCTCATTGTACCCAAAATCGGCATAGATCTGTTCAAATTCCTCCGGAGTGACATTCTCGGTCGGGATTGCCCTGTTCCCGCGGATTTCCCACGGGCTTTGGCTGTTGATGTCATGGTTGCCCGGAATTACCAGAGCCTGTATGCCTTTTTTCTCGAACTGCCGCAGATATGCCGCAAAATCCTCATGGCTTGCCTTCTCTCCGTTCATGCTGAGATCGCCAGAGACAATCAGCACATCCGGGGCATACTGCTGCATCTGATCGAAAAATGCGTCCAATATCTCCCCGATGTGGAGCGCATCCCGCCCGGCAGCGCTCACCATCGCATTTTGGTAGAGTGTGCATTGATCCGTCAGGCGCAGCGAATAGTAGTGCGGGTCGGATATCTGCATTATGCGCAGATCCCCCACCTGCTTCGGCTCTGCCGTATAGCTGTCCGTCCACTCCGGCGCTGCAACGCTCTCATCCACAAGATATAACTCCGGTTCTTCTGCCGCGTCCTGCTTGTCTGTGGCAGATGGTAGCTGGCAGGCGCTAAGCCCGAGCGCCATGCATAGAATTGCTGTAATAATGATAGTTTTGTTTCTTGCTTGCTTCATTTTAGTTCCTTGCCGCCATTTCTAGTACATATTGTCGACCGAGCGCTGCCAGTTTTTCTTTGCGATCTCGCTCGCCTTATCTGCTTGCCGCAGCTTAAGTGCCTCGATGATAGCATTGTGCTCATCGACAGACTCCTCCGACAATATGATCTGGTTCTGGAAAAAAAGTCTCCGGACATGTGCCTGCAGCACATTGATTGATGATTCCAGATATGGATTGTTACATATCTTGACGATTTTTCCGTGAAAACGCTCGTCCTCTTTTAATGCGTTAAAAGAATCCTTGTTTTTGATCGCATCGGCAAACCTTGCATTATAGCCCGCAAGCTCCGCCAGATCAGCCTCGTCCGCCATCTGAGATGCGGTCTGCGCCGCTAGTGCCTGAAGCACGCTCAAAGGCGAGAGTATTTTTTCGATCGCGCCCGCTTCCAGCTCGGTAACGTAGGTTGCCACCCCCGGCTTCATCGCCACAAGTCCCTGCAACGCCAGAAGCTGCAATGCTTCCCTGACCGGTGTTCTGCTGATTCCCAGCGCATTTGCTAATTGCGCGTCATTTATTTTTTCGTTCGCGACCAGTGTTCCGTCCACGATCCATTCCTGTATCTGATTATAGGCTCTGTCTTTTGCTGACACCTTTGCCGGTGCCGAGTAATTCTGTGGTATAGGCATAGCGATCCTCTTTCCTGGATTATTGTAAATGTCCGAAACACTGCCGGTTATCCGCTACTTACTCCATCAGCGTTTCCTGAAAATGAGGGGTAAAAAACCTTTTGACCCTCACTTCATTATATTCCAGCCGGATTTTCTTTTCAACACGTAATATATTGCATTCTGCGTTTATGTATGCTACCATTTCCTATATGCAATATATTGCATACGCAGTTGGGGAGGTATAATTCCTGCACTGTGTGAATTTTAAGTTTCAAAGGAGAATTAAAAATGGATGTACATAATATGAAATGCGTCATGATCTTTGCGGATGATCTTCCGATCGGAGTTATCGCCAATACTGCTGCCATCATGGGAGCTTCCCTTGGAAAAGCAGACCCGGAGGTGGTCGGGATCACACCAACAGACAAGGACGGCAAGGAGCACTCCGGTCTTATCCAGTTTCCAGTCCCTATCTTAAAGTCCGACTCGGAAACAATTCGTGATATCCGCAAAAAAGCATTGGAAACGTATGGCGACGAAATCGATATTATTGATTTTACCGATATTGCCCAGAAAAGTATGACCTATGAAGAATTTTTAGATAACTACAAACAAGCATCTGGAGATGAGATCTCTTATCTTGGTCTTACCCTGTGTGGACCGAAAAAAGCGATCAACAAACTCACGGGAAATCTGGCATTGCTTCGGTAAGCAACGCCAGCCACATACCAATGGGCGCTTCGTGTGTCAATGGGCGCTCCCCGTGCCAATGGGCTATGGGTGTGTCAAAAGGAACGTCCCCACGTTATCGCAGGAGATGTCCTGCAGTGCGCGAAGGGATTCCTCCGAATAAAATGCGCTGTGTGGTGTCAGTATCACATTTTCACGGCCGATCAGCGGACTTGCTGCAAGATCCGGTGCCTCGGAGGCGAGGACATCAAGTCCCGCACCCTTAAGCCTGCCGGTATCCAGCGCCCGGATCAAAGCCTTCTCATCTACGGCTGCCCCTCTCCCCACGTTGAGGAAATAAGGCTGTCGTCGCATGGCATTAAAGGCTTCTTCGTCAAAAAACGGGGCGGCATGTGCGTCCACCGCCATGTGGTTTGTGATGAAATCACTCTCTGCAAACAATGTTTCCTTAGAAACAAACGTTACCGGATAGGGTTCGGTGTTTACCGTTTTTCCAGTGGGAGAATATACGAGGATCTTCATGCCGAGGGCATCTGCGATCTTTCCGACACGCTTGCCGATTTTTCCAAATCCTGCAATTCCAAGCGTCTGCCCGCATACACGGTGCAGCCCGCTTAAGCTGGCATACTCCCATTGATGCTGGACATCAATGTCATGCTCGTAATGCTTCAGCCCTCTCGCAAGTGCCAGAAGCAGCGCGATCGTATGCTCCGCTACCTCCTCGGTACAGTACTCCTTGATCGGAATGACAGCGATTCCGCGTTTTTTTGCTTCTGCCACATCAACGTTATCGTAGCCGGTCGCGTTGAGTGCGATGCACTTTAAACCCGGAATCGCATCCATCACTTCTGCATCGATTGGAAGGAATGCAGTAAGGAGAGCAACCGCATCCTTCACCTGTGATAGCCACTGTTCTTTGTTTTCGTATGGAATTATCTCAATTTCTGCATCCGCAAGGATCGCCGCGATGCGCTCCTTTTCGTACTGCAGATCGCGGCTTAACACCTTCGGATAATCTGTGATTATTACTTTTACCATTACTGTGCGTTGTTTACAACGATCTCACTATACTTAGTAACCCATGTATCAAAGTTGCCTGCATCCTGGTTCTCCTTGATGACCTTGTTTACGATCTCAAGAAGATCCTCATTGCCCTTGTCCATAACGATTGCAGATTCCT
Source organism: Agathobacter sp. (assembly GCA_022769125.1). Classification (GTDB taxonomy): domain Bacteria; phylum Bacillota; class Clostridia; order Lachnospirales; family Lachnospiraceae; genus Roseburia. Next base: position 22,748 of record JALEKN010000042.1, on the reverse strand, counting down.
TCTGTCTGTCGAAGTTCGCATCTGCAAACTGAAGTGTATCATCTGCAAGGATATACTGTTCACCTACGATACTCTCTACAACTACACCATCTACCTTGCCGTTCTTAAGCTCAAGGATACATTCCGGAACATGCTCAAGCGATACAAGTTTGTTGTCCGGAAGCAGTTCCTGAACAAGAGCTTCCTGTGTGGTGGATTTCTCCGCTGCAAGCGTAATTCCCTTTAAGTCATCGAAAGTCTTATACTTGTCTGCATCTGCTTTGTTGATGATAACAACCTGATCTGCAAACAGATAGCTGTCTGAGAAGTCCATAGTCTCTTTTCTTTCATCGGTCGGTGATACACCGGCGATTGCCATATCTATCGTTCCTGCCGGAATAGAAGCAAGAAGTGATGAAAACGTCATATCCTGAATCTCAAGCTCTACACCAAGTTCATCGGCGATTGCCTGTGCAAGCTCCATATCTACACCGATTACAGCCTGATCTGCGGAGGTGATATCTACAAATTCATATGGCGGATATCCGGATGCAGTACCGACTACAAGTTTTCCGGACTCTTTGATCTTAGAAAGGATCGGTCCCATCTCGCCAGTCGACTCTGTTGCTTCATCTGCTCCTGCAGTTTCGCTTTCTGTTGCCTCAGCAGTCTCTGTCTTTGGCGTTGCATCTGCCGAATCAGAGGTTTCCTCTGCGCCACAGCCGGCAAACATCATAGTTCCCATTGCGATTGTCATTACCATTGCCAAAATTCGTCTCTTCATAGTCTTTTCCTCTCTTTTCCTATATATTACTTAAGCAGTCGCCTGCAAAAGTGCTTTGTGTGCTAGGCCCGCTGTGTGCTGCGTGCCATCCTCTTCTCGGTTTTCTTTAGAGCAAAAGAAAATACCGAAGTGATCAGGAAGTATATAAGTGCTACAATGATCAGCGGTGCCATCGGCTGGAAGCTGATTCCCCGCACCGTATCCGCGGCATACATAAGCTCGCCGATTCCGATTACGGAAACCTGTGATGAGGTCTTGATGATCGTGATAAACTCATTTCCCATGGACGGAAGTATGCTTTTCATTGCCTGTGGTAAAACGATGCAGAGCAGTGTTCTCGTCTTTCCCATTCCAAGTGCCAGTGAAGCCTCGGTCTGTCCTCTGTCCACAGAAAGGATACCGCCTCGCACGATCTCGCAGATATACGCGGTCGTGTTAATCGTCAGGGCTATGATACCAGCCGCCAGTCTTGAGATATCCGTACCGCCGATCATAATGCTTGGAATGTGGACCCCCATCATCGGCAGTCCGTAGAAAACAAGTGAAATCTGAACCAGAACCGGAGTTCCTCGTATAAATTCCACATAGGCATTTGCAAACCAGCGGAGCGGTTTTATTTTGCTCATTTTCATAAATGCCATCAGGATTCCGAAAATCGTTCCCAGAATAATCGTCAGGATGGATACGATCAGCGTGATTTTTACACCGCCAATAAATAGCATTCGATATTTTACTAATATTTTCCAAAAAACTGCCATAACTGATCCTCCTTATAACATCTTGCTGAGAAATGCCTTTACTCTTGGATTCTGTGTATTTACAAAGACATCCTCCGGAGTTCCTTCTTCCATGATGTATCCCTCGTCCATAAAGATCACCCTGTCTGCAACCTCTCTCGCAAATCCCATCTCATGGGTGACAACCAGCATCGTCATACCGGTTTTTGCAAGACTCTTCATAACGGAAAGAACTTCACCTACCATTTCCGGGTCAAGTGCTGAAGTCGGTTCATCAAAAAGCAATACCTCCGGTTGCATGGCAAGTGCCCTTGCGATTGCAACTCTTTGCTTTTGTCCTCCGGAAAGCATCTCCGGGTAGACATCCTTTTTCTCTTCAAGGCCTACTGTCTCAAGCAGATTCATGGCCTCCATCCGGATCGTATCCTTTGCTCTTTTTTTTACCTTGATCGGTGCATACACGATATTTTCCAATACCGTCATGTGGGGGAACAGGTTGAAATGCTGGAATACCATTCCGACTTCCTCCCGCAGGGAAGTGTATTTCTTCATCTTGGAGATTGGCTCGCCCTTGTAGTAGATCTCGCCGCCGCTGATTGTTTCGAGTGCATTCAGGCAGCGGAGCATTGTGCTTTTTCCCGAGCCGGACGGTCCGATGATCGCGATTACCTCACCCTTTTTGACATCGAGATTTATATCTTTCAGAACCGCAAGGGTGCTGTAACTTTTCGATAAATTTTGTACGGAAATAATTACATCTCTATCTTCTTGCATAGTTCTCTCTCCTTCTCGGATAAAACAAAAAGGCGCTTCCTCACCTGAAGAAACGCCTTTGTTTTTGTATACCGTATTCATTTGATTTATGTGGCATATACTAGCACTATTGCGATTTTATGTCAATAGATAACTTTAATTTTCTTAAAATTGTATACATTTTTTAATTTTCTTCGGTGCTTCCGCGCTTAGAAAAAGTTTCACATAGTTCTCAAGCAGGTCCACCGTTTTCTCTACACCAAGTACGCTGGAATCAATCAGCAGGTCTTTATACTTCGGATCTCCTGGCAAAAATCCTGCATATTCCATGTGGTAACGCTCCCTCGCCTTATCGACTTCAACCATCATACGCTTTGCCTCGATCGGAGACATTCCAAAATCTTTTTTGCAAACCTCAAAGCGTTCTTCCTCCGGCGCGTAGATATAGATGTGCAGTGTATTCTCATATTCGTACAGAATTGAGTCAGCACATCTTCCCACGATAACGCAGGACTCCTTTTCCGCCAGCTCCTTAATAATACGCTTCTGGTTCTCAAAAATCTTGTCCCGCACGCTTGTGGTCCCAAGCCCCAGCGGATACTTCATCTGGAAGAACCCACCTTTTACGGATTCTTCCAATTCTACGATCTCAGATACCGTCATATTCAATTCCTTGGCTGTCCGGTCCACAAGTTCCCTGTCATAATATCCAATGCCAAGACGCTCTGCCAGCTTCTTTGCGATCGGTCGTCCAAGGCTTCCGAACTGCCGGGATATGGTGATTACATACTTTTTTTCGCTCATGTGGACACCTCCTAAATTGAATCTCTAAGCAGCGGCAAAGTGGAGCAGTGAATTCCGCCGCCCAATTTGTTGATCTCCGTAATGTCTACCGGAATGACATCGATTCCTGCTTTCTCCAAATTCTTCATGGTTTTTACACCTTTTGCGGAGAACAGTACTTTTCCCGGTTCAAGTGCGATGCAGTTGTTGGTCAGCATCGGGTCGTCACGGTCTGTCTCGATGAGCTCATAGCCCTTTTCCTGCAGCATATGTAAAAACCAGTGCGGCAGGATAAATGTGCTTACTAAAACCTTGTTCTTATCGACCGGGACAAAGGCCTCGTCCAAATGGATATAGTATGCCGGCATATCAATTACGATCAGATCAATGTTCTGATAGGACAGCAGGGTGCGAAGCTGCGCGATTCCCTCATCATTGATGCGGACGGAGCGCCCGATGATCGCCGTATGTGGGTCTAGCATGGAGAATGAACCGCCCTCTACGGTTCCCTTTCCCTGTATTGCGCCGAGAATCGGAATATTCTGCTCTGCCAGGAATTTCTGTGTATAGTAGGTGTCTCCCTGGTGGAAATACATTGCAAAGCGTGTCAGTATCGCACCTTTGGGTGTCATCAGTGCCACATCTCTCGTAAAGGTCAGGTTCGTCCAATAATTTGTCGGGTCTATCAGATAGTGGATCTCGATTCCTTCTTTCTCCAACAATTCTGCCATTGCATGGTGCTGCTCCTGCAATAATCCCAGATCCGGCAGCTTCTCGTCTTTCCAATAGTTGCGGATGCGCCCATTCTCGCTTTTTAAGATTCGTGCTCCCGCTTCTTCCTCATAGGCTCCCTGTGCGAGCTGCTTGATCTCCTCACCCGGGCAGTGCAGCAAAATCTTTCGGATCTTCCCTACGGAGTTGTCTACTCCGAACTGTTTTCCCCAGACTTCCTCGTATACCTCTGATTCAAACATATTATCAATTCTGCTTTGATCCATATACATCTGTAATGTTGCCATAATCATAATCCTCCTTTTCATATTCTCAATTTAACAATTACAAACCACTTACATAACCTGCCACACAGTGTTATCACCTTTGGCATTTTCCGTTTTGTTAAAAAGTGATTCCACAAAAATTGCAGAAATTCTTTCAACCGTTCCGGCGGTGATAAGGTTGTGTCTTATATTGGCTTTGACACTCCTTACCCGACTGCTACGCACCAGACGGACTTGCGGTCGGACGCATGTTCCGTCTGGTGCGAACAGCCGGGCAGGAGTGCTCAAACCTATAGAAGACAGAACTCATAAATAAACCGCCGGACGGTTGGATTAGAATTTCGCAATTTGCAGTGGTGCTTTTTAGCAAAATGGAAAACGTCAAACGGCGATACACTGTTGTGTGCAGGATACAAATGTGTTTCGTAAATATGGTAATTTGTTATGACAGCTTGGTGTCGATATAGTGCTGCATCAGGCTGCAACTGTTGTGAAAGCGATTGCTTTCTTCTTCGGTCAGCTGGATTGGCCATGTCTGTTTTACGCCGCCTGCACCGATGAGACACGGAATACTTGCGTACATTCCGGTTTCGCCGTATTCACCCTGCAGGAGGGTAGAGCATGGTAAAATGCGATTCTCGTCTTGCAGGATGGCATTTGTGAGTTCACAAGCAGCTAGTCCGATTCCGAATTCTGTGCATCCCTTGGCCCCGGCGATCTGTGCTCCGGCAAATATCGTTTTCTGCTCAATGTCCGCATACGGGAAGGTTTCCGATTTTCCAATGCCTGCAAGTACTAGGGAAAGTGGCTTTCCCCCGATGCTGACCTGGCTCCAGACCGGCACCTGGCTGTCGCCGTGTTCCCCCATGCAATATGCCTCCACACTTCTTACATCCACAGCAAGTTCATTGGCTATGTATGTCCGAAATCTGGCTGAGTCCAGCATCGTGCCAGAGCCAATCACAGTTGCGCCGATCTTCGTCTGCAAGTAATATGCGACCAGATCACATGGATTTGTAATGGAGATTACAATTCCGTGGAATCCGCTTTGCTCTATCTTCGGTGCCACCTCATCTACGATCTCTATGGATTCGTCCAGCTCTTCCAGCCGGTTCTCATTGAAATATCCGCCACACGCTGAGAAGATCAGTATATCCGCATCCCCGATATCCGAATATCCTCCGGCCTTTATCTTACATGTGTGTCCCTGATATGCCATGGTATCGGTCAGATCCCACGCATGACCGAATGCTTTCTTTTCGTCCTTATCGATCAGCACCAGTTCGTCGCACACATGCCGGGTCACTAACATACTCGCCACATGCACCCCGACATGTCCCACCCCGATAATCGCAATTTTTCTCTTCATACAACCACCTCCTCGTATTTGCACACCTGCAGCTGAGAACCACTTTCCTCCCACCACAAGGTCTATATCGCTTTTGCATGCTCCCTCTTATTGAAAAGCACCACCGCCAATTGCGAAATTCTAATTCAACCGACCGGCGGTTTTTCTATGAGTTCTGTCTTTTATAGGTTTGAGCACTCCTGCCCGGCTGTTCGCACCAGACGGAACATGCGTCCGAGGACTTTCGTGTTTGTCTTTGCGGGCAGGTCGCGCGAAATGGGAGCATGCGTCGACTGTCTGAGCTCGTTATGTATATAGAGAGAACACGTAGAATGCGAGTTTTGAGACGCATGCTCCTAATTACAACTTCGCAAGACCGCCCGCTTAGACAAACTAGAAAGTCCGACCGCAAGTCCGTCTGGTGCGTAGCAGTCGGGCAAGGAGTGTCAAAGCCAATATAAGACACAACCTTATCACCGCCGGAACGGTTGAAAGAATTTCTGCAATTTTTGTGGAATCGCTTTTCCCCAAGAGGGAGCATGCAAAATCTTAATACCCCTTTGTGGTGGGGCGCGGGTATCCCTTATTGCAGGTGGAATACTGTAAATAGCAGGGGCATGGTGATGACGGATAGGATTGTCGTCAGTCCGATGCCCTTTGATGCGGTGATATAGTCGCCATCGTATTGGCGCGCCATCATCGCCGCCATTGACCCAGATGGGGTTGCCAAAGTTACGAAGCATACACCCAGTAGGATCGGATTGTGTACAAACTGTTTTAGTATAAGCATTCCAAGTATCGGGAGCAGCAGAAGACGCATAAATACGAAGCCGATCAGCTTTGTGTCCCGGAATACACCCTTCCACTCGACATCAAGGAAAGATGCCCCGATCACCATCATGCTGAGCGGTGCGGTAAGATTGCTTAGCATGGTAATGGTCTGGCTTGCCGCCGCTGGAACTTCGAATCCTGAGAAAGCGATTGCAATGGAAATGCCCCCTGCGAAAACGCCAATGTTTAAGAACTTTTTTATGACGTCCCTAAAAGAGCCGACTGTTCCGGCAATCCGGAAGATGCCGTAGGTATAGATCAACAGATTAAACAGGAGCATAAAAACTGCTCCGTAAAGCAATGCCGTGGAGCCATACATAGCAGACAAGATTGGAAAGCCCATAAAGCCCATGTTGGTGAAAGCTAACATGACTTTGTACATACCAGCTTCCTTTTTCTCCATCCGAAACAGAACAATCAAAAGCTCAGAGGCCACAATGAGGGCGGCATAAAAAAGAACTGCGAGCAAGATCGTCTGCGCAAGCTCCCTTTGCCCGATGTGATTTCCAATACTCCCGGACAGAACCAGAGCCGGATTGGCCACATTTACGATCAGCCAGGATAGAAATCTGCAATTGTTCTGGTCTAAGATCCGTTTCTTTGCCATTCCATAGCCAAGTGCCATGAAGAACAGCAGAATCAGCATTTGCTTAAGTAAAATCATACAAGCTCCTTCATAACCTCATCAATCACTGCCATTGCGAAATCAATTTCCTCCTGTGTAACGATAAGCGGTGCGATAAACCGGACTACATTGTGGTCACTGCCGCAGGTCAGGAGAAGAAGATCTTTCTCCAGAGCCTTTGCCTTAATTGCTCCGGTGAGTGCTGCATCCGGTTTTCCATCTGCCGTCACGAGTTCCATCGCATTCATAAGTCCCACACCTCTTACATCACCGATGCGCTCCGGGTACTTCTTCTGAAGCTCTGCCAGCTTTTCGCGCATGTAAGCGCCCTGTTTTTTCGCATTGTCTAAAAGATGATCCCGCTCTATGATCTCAAGTGTCTTAAGTCCTGCCGCACATGCGAGCGGATTACCGCCGAATGTACCGCCGTGTGCGCCTGCCGGCCATTTGTCCATAATCTCGGCTTTTGCAATAATCGCAGATAATGGAATACCACCGCCGAGCGCCTTGGCACTTGTCAGAATGTCTGGCTTTACGCCGAATGTCTGGAATGCATACAGTTCTCCGGTTCTTCCGATACCCGTCTGCACCTCATCGAAGATCAGCATAATGCCATGTTTGTCACAGATTTCACGAAGTCCTTTCAAAAATTCCGGTTTCGGAGGTATATATCCACCCTCGCCCTGTACCGGCTCCACAATAATTGCCGCTACGCACTCCGGGTCAATCTGCTTTGCAAAAATGGCATCGAACTGTTTTAAGCACTCCATATTGCAACAGCCCTCCTCCTTTCCGAACGGGCAGCTGTGGCAGTTTGCATATTCCGCCCAATAAACGGATGGCATCAGCGGCTCATAGTATTTGCGGTACGCGCTGCTGGAGCCTGTAACCGACAGGGAACCGATCGTTCTTCCGTGGAAGGAATTGCGGAAGGCGATAATACCCGGCCGCTTTGTCACATACTTGGCAAGCTTCATCGCTCCATCGTTTGCTTCCGCGCCGGAATTGCTGAAGTATACCTTTGTGTCTCCTCCGGTCAGCGCAACGAGTTTTTCTGCGAGCGCAACATAGGATTCATTGTACACAACGTTGTGCCCCACGTGGATCATGGTATCCAGCTGTTCCTTGATTGCCTCGACAACCTCCGGGTTTTTAGCACCGAGATTGTTTACGGCAACGCCGCTGGCAAAATCCAACACCTTATGTCCGTCCTCCGTGTACACATAGCAGCCTTCTGAGTTTACGATTCCCAAGGTTGTCGCACGATTCGCGACTGCCGGCATTACCTTACAACATCTTTCATACATACTGCTCATTTTCTTATCCTCCTATCGCTTCTATTTTGCCTTTCCCCGGTAAACCAGAGTCAGCATCTTATCCATTTCTTCTTCCGTCATCACTACCGGATTTACTTTGGTAGCACCAAGCATGGCATGTTCCAACAGCAGATCATGCTTTTCTTTAAACATTTCCTCTGTTATCCCTGCCTCCCTAAAAGTTGCCGGAATGCCAAGTGTCTCCCGCATCTTATCGATTTCTTCAACAATATCCGCGCAGTGGCAGCGATACGACAGCTCGTTTAACTTCTCCGCAACTATTGGATTCTGCCTGTTGTATGCAAGGACATACGGCAGGATAATGGCATTGGTAAGACCGTGCGCCATATTGTAGATTGCGCCGAAGGAATGTGCGATTCCATGAACCATTCCAAGTCCCACATTCGCAAACCCGATTCCCGCCATTGCCTGAAAGTTGTGGACTTTCTCCCGGGCTTCCTTATCTTCTTCCAGAACGGATTTTGGAAGCCACTTCATGATTCCGGCAATCGCCGCACTGCACAGCCCTTCATCAAAATCGTCCAGATTGTGATTCGTGTATGCTTCGATCGCGTGCGTGAGTGCATCCATTCCAGTCTCTGCCGCAACGTTTTTCGGCATTGTCATCACGATGTCCGCATCGAGGATCGCGATATCCGGGCGGAGGCAGTCGGTCATGATCGGAACCTTCAGTTCCTTTTCGGTGTCTGTGATAACGGTTCCCCTTGTCACCTCGGAACCTGTTCCGGATGTGGACGGCACACAGACGAGGGCTGTTTTGCGCTCTGCCGGAATTTTCCCTTTCGCGTTATACTCTAAGACATTTTCAAACGTCAGATATGGGAATTCGTAAAATAGCAAAATCGCTTTTGCACAGTCAATCGCAGAACCGCCGCCGATTGCCAGGATGCAGTCCGGACCAAACTGCCTGCATTCGCCCAATCCTCTTCTTACTTCTTCTATCGAAGGGTTCTTCGGAACTCCGCTAAATAGAACTACTTCCGTTCCTTCTTTTTTTATATACTCACACGCCCGGTCGATCACATGGGAAACGATCATTGATTTTCCGCCTGTCACGATCATCACTCTCTTGTAGTCCAAGTCCGCAAGAGCAGCCAAAGAGCCTGCTCCTGTAATAATTCTTTTTCCGCTGAGCACTAGTTTTCGCATATTGTGCGCCTCCTTTATCTCAGATAATAATCAATCGTTTTTTCAATCAGCTTCGGCAGCACGCCAAAGGTGTACGGCAGGTTTACCCGCTCTGTCCACTTATGCGCATCTTTTCCGAATCCGCCGAAATTTACCGCCGGGATAGAAAGCTTCCTGATATTCTCAAGCGGCAGTGGGAACAGAAGCTCAAAGCCCGGGAAATTCTGTGTCAGCGACTGTAAGGATTGTTCCGTCTCGTCCATGCTTAAGTAGCTGCTGTCGGACAGGCTTGGATAAAATCTCATAAAGCGGTATTCCTCACCATACTCAGCGCTGATTTCTGATGTGATCTGCATGAGCTCCCCGCGAAGCTTTTCCTGGGCTCCCTGTATGGTATTGTGCGGGCAATACGGAGGCGCGTAGTATAACACGATGCAGGGCGACGTAATCCCAACCGTCTGGAGCAGATAGCGGATCACAGCCATCGGAGCTTCCCGTTTGTCGCAGCCGCACTCCAGCTCATCTGTGATCAGCTGCTTGATTTTTTCTTCGGAAATTGTCTCCTTTTTCCCGGCTTCCTTTAACAGTTCTTCATATGTGAATACCCTGCTTGTATATTCCGGGCATCGGGTACTGTCGTGATTGGCTTCTGCAAACCATTTCGTTTCTTCTCTTGTTTTTTTCAATACATCCGCGAATACTTCCTCTGCTGCCGCAACCAGTTTTTTCGTGATCACATCAACGGTCTGGTTATGCACAAAATAATTGAAATAGACAAATGCCTCTTTTGCCGTCTGCACATTGTACCATGGCTTTAAATCCTTCATCTTCAGGACACTCGGCGGATAGCTGTTCTCCCCATCGTACTCGTCTGTATATTCGTGGCATAAATGGATTTTATGAACCAGCTCCGCTGCCAGAAACGAGGCATCCACGCCTTCATAACACTGACCGACGTGTGTCTCTTTTCCCTGAATGTAAAAGCACGGAAGCAGTTTTCCGACCATTCCGGTATATATGGTTTTTATCTGATCTCCCGGGAAAAGCGGGCAAATATAATCATTGTTGATTCCCATGATATAGGTAAGATTGTATTTTTCCTTAAGCTCTAACAGCACATCGGTTGCCTCGATAATTCCGGTATGTAGGTTCTCCTCGACCGGATTGAACGATACGACAATGTTGCCGGACAATTCTTCGGGATGTTCGCAGGCATCCCTAAGTATTCCAAGGAAAACCGCATCTCCATCCTTCATGTCACAGGCTCCTCTCCCGAACATATAATCCCCGGATAGAAGGTCTTCCTTTACTTCCTTTGGAAGTTCAACGTCCAAAAGGCGCTTCTGCAGTTCATCCGGATCGCAGGCGTATGGCTCCAGCGCCCCATAGCCCTCCAGCCCAACGGTATCGGTGTGTCCATGAAATAGAAGCGTTTTCCCATTTAGCTCCTTCTCACCAAGCAGGATGGCAAGAACATTTCTTCTGTGCAATTTGTCATTCTTAAGTTCCTGCACAATTACCTGCTCCGGATGCTTTTTGAAATAGGGAATATCCCGGAGAAAATTTTCGATATATTCTCCAATATGCCGTTCGCCCTCTGTCGTATTTATGCTTGGAATCCTCACCATCTCCTTGGTGATCTGTATCATATCTTCTCTCATACGTGTTCCCTTCCTCTCCTTTATATTTTTCGTAACTGTTCAGTATCTGGCAGATTACCGTTTTTCTATATCCAAAGCTGCGTTGAGGAGCTTTGCGCGCTGTGCCACTGTGCGAGTCAACCGCAGCTTCACATGTGCAAAACAAAAAGGAGCTAGAACGAATCTAGCTCCTTTGCTATGTGTACTGTATACATTTTTAGCACTATTTCTCTTGTGTGTCAATATAGGAAATGCCTTTTTTTCCAAATTTTGTTGCATTCTTTTAAAAAATTCGTTATTATAAATGTATACAAAGAACAATAAAGGAGAAAAAGATATGGCATTGACTCCGATTAAAAAAAGTTCCACGCTCAAAGAACAGGCTTACGAGCAGATCCGTCAGGCGATCAATACGAATACCTTAAAGCCGGGCACTTTCCTGACCGAGGAGCAGTTAAGCAGCATGCTTTCCATCAGCCGTACTCCAATCCGCTCTGCTCTGCAGCAGCTTGTATATGAGAAACTGCTATCTCAGGACGCAACAGGGCATATCTATGTATCGAAGATTACCGAGAAAAGTGTTACCGATGCATCAAAAGTGCGCATTGCACTTGAGTGCATGGCGTTGGATTGTGCCGATTTTCCGATTCCGGCAGAGAAACTTTCTCATATTGATGAGATCTATCATGAACAGGTGGAATTGGTAAAAAATAATCCAACCGACAATCTTGGATTTGCCGAGCTGGATAAACTTTTTCACTGTGCCCTTGCGGAATGCTGCGACAACAGTTCCCTTATTGAATTTGTCCAGAGTATCAACAATGTGATGGTCCGCATGAATGTACTGTCCGGCACCCTGCAGAACAACCGTCTGGATGCGCTTGAAGAGCACGCTCAGATCATCCGCTACCTAAAGTCCTCACAGAAGGAATTCGCAAAGCTTTCCTTAAGCGAGCATCTGAAAAAGGTCGAAGCGCGCATGCTGCTGCGGGATGGTGTGGTCGAAGAATAAGTACTCCCATATGTAGGACGCTTATTTTTCCACACCAACGCGATGTTACACAGTATTCGCGCCAAGGCACCGGGTGCCGGGTGTCAATAGGCGCTCCGCGTGTCAAGATACTGGGGTCAAAAGGAACGTCCCTGCTTCAACCACTGCCGACGGCGCTTATAGTCCGGTAGCACTTTTTCGACTTCATGCCAGAACGCCTTTGAGTGGTTCATCTCTTTTCTGTGGCACAATTCATGGACGACCACATAATCAATCACTTCCGGGGGCATCCGCATCAACAGGCAGTTAAAGTTCAGGTTTCCTTTGCTGCTGCAGCTTCCCCACCGGGTCTTTTGATGGCGGATCGTTATCCTGCCGTAATCCACACCGACAATTTTCGCAAAATACGCAACCCTGTCCGGGATGTATTCTTTTGCCCTAGCCGTCAGTTCTTCAAGCACTTCTTTTGTAAGAGCCTGGGGTTCCATCGGCGGATTCTGCGCCTGCCGCTCCTTCATCTGCGCCAGATGTTTTCTGATCCAAGGCTCCTTTTCATGAACGAATTGCTCAATATCTCTTGTTGCAATGCGTTTTGGAGCCCGGACCGTAACCGTACAGTCCGGGTTGACCTGAATTGCGATCGTTTTTCTGTTTGATCTGATGATATTCACTTCCATGCCTGCCCCATACACCTCCTTATTAAAATACTATCTTCATTTGGCCGATCGACAAAGCATGCGCGGAGCCAATGGGCGATTCCTGTGTCAATGGGCGCTGTGCGTGTCAAGATACTGGGGTCAAAAGGAACGTCCCTACAAACCATAGCCGAAGTCGTATGTGTTTCCGGTGGAGTCGGTGTATGCCTCGTAGTCGAACGGAACATCCTCGCAGTGTGCTTCGATCGTCTCCATATTGGCAGGCAGCCGGACCGGGAGTCGTCCAGATGTCTTTGTCTGACCGCTTATCATGGATAGAACCGCTTTCGTCTCCACACCGAAATCAACGAGAATCGCATCCGCATATGGCTCGAATTCCGCAACAATGCAAGGGTTGTTCATTCGTATCACAACAATGAGCGGCTTGTCCGGCATTCGTTTTCTTGTGTCTATGATGATATCAAGATCGGACTCGTTGATTGCCTTGTTTGTCTTATTTTTATAGGAACGGTTATCGCTCTGCTCCCGGAAATCGCCACCCGCAATACTTTTCTCCCTCGCCGATCCAGCTGTGTATGGGCGATATTGCAGCATCAGCGGCTTAAAGCCCTCTTCGTCCGAATAGCCGTCGCTGATCGGACTTTCGATAAAGCATATTGCAAAATCCGCTTCGTCCGGGTTGTCCGCGAAGTCATAGAAATGCTCAACTTCCTCGCAGTCTGCTCCAGGAAGATCCACAGCCTCCGTCATAACCCGCACAAAATTCTTGCGGGCATCCAGATGGCGTCCCGGAATATATACCTTTTTCCGGCCTGTAACAGGAAGTGCTCCGTTATTCTTTAACATAACGATACTTCTTAGCTGGGCTTCAAAACCTGCTCTGGTATACTCCTCACAGCCCAGAATCTGCGCGCTCTCCTCCGGGTCTACATACGGATTTTCAAACAAACCGCAGCGGAAGCTGTTAAGAAGCAGTCTCCGGGCACTGCGTGCGAAACGCGCTTTCATATATTCCTCGCCGTGTTTCTCGCAGCCCATACGGTATGCTTCTAAGATCGGCTCAATATTGTTGTTACCGCCAAATTGGTCTACCTCGTTTTCAATGATACAGAAATGGCGTTCTGCCTCTGTCATATCTTCCGTACCATAGCATCTCGGGCTGAAGGAATCCATACTTGGCAGTGGGTCACCCGTTATGTCCCAATCGGTGCATATGATACCATCATATCCGTAGGTGTCCCGGAGAAGATCCTTGATCACATACCGGCTGTAACTGTTGCCGACATTCCTGCCGGACGGATCGATTCCATAGCTGATCGTGTAGTATGGCATCACCGCGGAAGCCTGCCCCGTTCCCTCTAATTTGAAAGCCCCCTCTAGGAACGGCTTTAGATGCTCTTTAAAATTGCTGCCCGGATATACCGCATACTTGCCGAATGCATAGTGGGCGTCTCTGCCACCCTCACAAGGACCGCCGCCCGGCCAATGCTTTACCATCGCCGCAACACTGTGCGGTCCCCATCCATTGTTGTTATCCGGATCATTCTGCAGGCCTTCGCAGTATGCCTTGGCATACGCAGTCACCAGATCACTGTCCTGCCCGTAAGTCTCTGAAATCCTCATCCAGCGTGGCTCCGTACCTAGATCAATCTGCGGTCCGAGCTCAGTTGATATTCCAAGTGCGCGATATTCCCTCGCTGCAATCCTTGCGAACTGTTTTACCAGCTCCGGGGAAAATGTTGCTGCCATTCCAAGCCCGATCGGCCATTTGCTGGTATCCTTTGCATCTGTTTTGTATTCGGCGGAGGCACAGCCGACTCCATGCCTTGGATCGGTGCTGGTGTTGACCGGAATGCCGTGCGGCATCGTCTCGCATAACGCCTGCATTTCATTGTTCCATCTGGCTGCCACTTCGCCATTTTTAAGGTCCTTGGCAAGCACGAATCTCAAATGATCCTTGGTCAGGAACTTGATCTGCTGATCCGTAAGCTCCCAATCCTTTGCACCGGACTCCTTCATATTCTTTCCGCCATGATATGTACCGGATATCCAGCTGCCGCCTTCCGCCGGGACAAGCTGGTGGTTGCTGTACATCATAAGTCCGGCAATTTCCTCTATGGTAAGCCGCGAAGCCAGATCTTCGGCCCGCTCCTCCGGCGACAGCCGCCAATCCTCATATGGGACAATCCGTCCGGTGCGCTCAAAATCCTTAAAAAACAATCCGTCCTTTTCAATGATTGGAACACTTGTATAGCCCAATGTCGGGCCATTCTTATTCGTGACGGTCGCGTAGCGGACCGGTGACTTTGTTGATTGATTGTTATTCATCGGCAAATCCCCCTGCATTGTATATTCAAAACCCTTTGCGATAATTATAACGCGTTTTTCAGAGAATTTCGATTCTTAATTTGCACTTTGTGTGCTGTTGAGCACAAAAAAGGGCTTTCCTCAAACATGTTGAAGAAAACCCTTTGACTGTCCATTGCTTTTGAATCAAGACTAGATGTTCAGTAAATCGCTGTATACCTTTAATGCGCCGTCTGTCTCATGTGCAAGTACCTTCTTTGCAAGTACCTTTCCAAGCTGTACGCCTTCCTGATCAAAGCTGTTGACATTCCATACGAAGCCCTGGAACATAACCTTGTTCTCGAAGTGTGCCAAAAGTGCGCCAAGTGCCTCCGGGGTAAGCTGCTCGCCGATGATGATGCTGGATGGACGACCACCCTCAAAGTTCTTGTTCTTATTGTCGTCTGCCTTACCACATGCGAAAGCAACGATCTGGGCTGCAACGTTTGCGCAAAGCTTCTGCTGGCTGGTGCTGCCCTGGATATCTACGTCTGTTCCGATCTGGCTGTTCTTGAATCCGATGAACTGAAGCGGAATGATGTCAGTTCCCTGATGCAATAACTGATAGAAGGAGTGCTGTCCGTTTGTTCCCGGCTCACCGAAGATAACCGGTCCGGTCACATAATCTACCGGCTCGCCAAAACGGTTGACAGACTTTCCGTTGGACTCCATATCAAGCTGCTGTAAATGGGCCGGGAAACGGGAAAGTGCCTGTGAGTACGGAAGTACTGCTGTTGCAGGATATCCGAGACCATTTCTCTCATATACTCCGATCAATGCATCCATAAGTGCTGCGTTCTTGCGGATGTCGGTATTTTTTGCAAGGGCATCTTCCTCTGCTGCGCCCTTTAAGAAGCGATCAAATACTTCCGGTCCGAATGCGAGGGAAAGAACTGCTCCACCTACCGCAGAGGTAGAGGAGAAACGTCCTCCGATGTAATCATCCATGAAGAATGCTGCAAGATAGTCACTGCTCTTTGCAAGCGGTGAAGTCTCGCTGGTTACTGCGATCATATGCTTAGATGCATCTAATCCTGCTTTTGCAAGGGCATCCTTGACAAATGACTCGTTGGTAAGTGTCTCAAGTGTGGTTCCTGACTTGGAAACCAGGATGAAAATAGAATGTGCAACGTCGGTAGCGTTAAGTACTGCTGCCGCGTCATCCGGATCTACGTTGCTGATGAACTTTGCTTCCATCTTGAACAGTCCGTTCTTCTTAGCCCAGTTCTCCAATGCAAGATACATTGCGCGTGGTCCGAGGTCACTTCCACCGATACCGATCTGCACAACGGTGGTGAACTTCTCTCCTGCTGCGTTGGTGATCTCTCCGGAATGAACCTTATTAGCAAAATCAGCGATTCTCTCCTGCTGCTCTACATAAAAAGCTCTCTTGTCTACGCCGTCAGCGGTAACAGCATCTCCAAGCTGTCCACGTGTCAGCTGGTGAAGAACCAGACGCTTCTCTCCAGTATTGATCACTTCACCATTGTACAATGCCGCATACTTATCGGTAAGCTGTGCTTCCTCTGCAAGTGCTGCCAGCTTGTCGATTACTTCATCATCAACAGCCTTCGCTGCGTAATTATATACAAGTCCGGCGCCCATCGGTATGCTGTAATTCTTTACACGATCTGCTCCGTTGTCCCCCGACATTACTTCTGCAAGATTAACCTTCTTCGTGTTCTCTGTGAGATCCTTATAGGATTTCAAGGTATCAAAATTGTTCCATGCTACCATTTTCTTATATCCTCCGTTTTGAAATGGTTTTTTCTTTCTTTGCTACTATAACGCAAAAAGGGGCGCAAATGCAATGGTTATTTGAAGGGAATCTATGTGTGCATATTGATATTTTATATTTTCATGCATATACTACATATACAATTTTCTGTTTCAGAACAATATTTTTGTATTTTTGTCTTGTGTGTAGAACAAAAATGGATTATTATTGTTTTGTATAAAAGGAGATTCTATATGAATAGAGACATATTAAAACAAATTATGGCAGACCAAAAGGATGTTTACCTGCATAATCCATTGGTTTCAAGAAACTATCCATTGGAACCCAATGTCAACTATTGTTTCGTCGGCATCCGCAGAACCGGAAAATCATATATGATGTACCAACAGATTAAACAACTAGAGGCAGATGGCACTCCATTGTCCCAGATTGTCTATATTAATTTTGAGGATGAGCGCCTTCTCGAAATGACATCCGATGACTTAAATACAATTCTGGAGATTGGCCTGGAAGTATCCGGAAGTGACAATAGACCCTATCTATTCCTTGATGAGATCCAGAATATAGACGGCTGGGAAAAATTTGTCCGTAGAATTGCTGATATGAAATATCGAATCAATATTACCGGAAGCAACAGCAAAATGCTCAGTAGTGAAATAGCCTCCACGCTTGGAGGAAGATTTGTAATTATGCATATATACCCATACTCTTTTGCGGAATATCTGCTTGCCAATAATAAGAAAAAAGATTATCTGGACATAATCAGCACCAAGGATAGGGCGGACGTCCTCGCCCAATATAACACCTATGTAACTTATGGTGCTTTTCCTGAGTTAGTGGAAATCCAGAATAAAAGGGCTTATCTGAGCAGCATTTATCAGACAGTATACCTCGGTGATATCATCACCAGAAATAAAGTAACAAATGATTTTGCCATCAAACTGATTTTAAAGAAAATCGCAGAGTCCATTACAAAGCCTTTATCTTTTAGCAGATTAACCAACATTTTAAAAAGTGCCGGAGCTTCACTCGGTAAGCAGACAGTAATCAATTATGTTAGTTACATGACCGATTCCTATCTGCTCTTTACTTTACCAAATTACGCTGCAAAACTTGTGCAAAAGGAGACATCCCCTAAATATTATTTCATGGATACCGGTCTCCTCGGGCTCATGCTGCTTGACTGTAAATCTGCCCAGCTTGAAAATCTTGTTGCCATTGAACTCGTCCGGCGTTATGGCACTGATAACGTTTATTTCTTTGAAAATAACATTGATATTGACTTCTATATTCCATCAGAAAATCTTGCTATCCAGGTAAGTATGCAGGTTCTCGACAATATAGACACCAAAGAGCGGGAAACCCGCGCCTTTGTTAAACTAAACCATTTTATCCCGGATTCCAAATGCCTTCTGATAACCAATAGCGAAGAGGGTACTCTGGACTGTGAAGGAATTCACATTGATGTTGTTCCGATATGGAAATGGTTACTGTGGAGATAATAAAAAAGGCGGCATAGTGCTCGTGATGAGTACTATGCCGTAATCCCATTACTGAGTTCCCCCTTCTGTTTCCGTTCATTTAGTCAAAATTTTATTTGTTACAGTTGGTCCCTAATTTTCCCAATTAATATCGCATCCGCTGGTAACCACTCTACATCATCCAATTGATCCTTCTTTAACCATCTCGCCGCCTCATGTTCTTTTAGTATAAGGTTCCCTTTCACGATCTCACTCCAAAAACAATCCATAGAAAGATGGAATTCTGGATAATCATACTCAATTGTATCAATTAATTTTCCTACCGATATTTCCGTATCAAGTTCTTCCATAATTTCACGTTTTAGCGCCTCCTGTGGAGTCTCCCCCTTCTCTATTTTCCCCCCAGGGAACTCCCATCCTCCTTTAAATTCACCATATCCACGTTGTGTAGCAAAAATAATTGATTCCCTATTTTCATTAATCGCCTTTATAACGGCGGCAACTACCCTTATTGTCTTCATGTAACCTCCAACTACGAATTAACAATATACTCGTAAATATCTTCCCGCACAGGAACGTCAAGTATCCACTCTATTTCAACCGCAGTTTTTTCTGTATTTTCCATTATAAATTCCTTTGCATTTCCACTTGCTTCCATATGCCCAAGATAATAAAACTCTTTTGATATTTTATCATCTTTGTTTTTTCGCACAAAGAGTTCCACTTGAATACCCCGCTCCTTTGCTTTAAGAAAATTCTGTACATCCTCTGACTGAATGTTTCTTCCTGACTTAGAAATTGCAATCAGCCGATCTCTAAATCCCGGCACAAAATGGTCTTCATACTTTGTGGTATCACTAATGTCCTCTGCCTTGTCATAATTAATAAATACTGGAAAAGTTTTTGTCTTCTTATCGAATTTGTAACCTCCAATATTCAACGGAACCTCGTTCTGCTCCCAGTTTAACAAACGGCAAACATCCTCATATGTATACTTCTGATATAACACCAAATCTGTCTGTCCATATACGTTCTTGTAATCTCTTTCGTATCTGCTAATACCAAATTCTACAAGTTCCTGAAGGATTTTATAAAACTCTTTGTTTGACAACATCTGCATAAATGACTTGGTTGGCTTATAATCATCCCCATCTTCTTCTATAAAAATGCACTGCGAATAAGTTTTCTTACTTGCTCCCGCTGGGAACTCATTCGTCATAACATTTACGAGATTTTTTCTCTGGCTCTGGCTAATATCTTTTCCGTATCCTCTCATATCTTCCGATAGTCCAACAAATAAACCAACTCTAGATAAACCGCTAGCATATCCAAGCATCCTATTCAACATCTGTAATTCCTGAATTCGTTTTCCATTTGCAAATTTTTTCGAAACAAATTCAATTACTTTTTCCTCTGCTTCAGATAAACGCACTTTATAGTCCTTCTCATATTTTACTAAGAACTTATAATATGAGCCCAAGCTATTATTATCAAAGATTCGAACAACATCCATCTCTCCATAGTCATCAAAATCACATAGCCTAGGGATATGACCAAGTTTATTCTTAAGATTTATATAATTCTCTCTTATGAGCTTAATGTCACTGAAGTTTGCATTATCTATAGATGAAAAAATTCTCTTTCTGCTGATCTCATCAAAATGAACTGTGGAAGCTCCTGGAATTACTCTCCCACCTTCCATAATGTACCTACGAATATTGTCCTTGTTGTATGTTCTATCCCCGGATAATGCAATCGGAATCATAAAATTGTTATTGTAATTTCCAATGAAATCAAGTATAACCACATACTCTTTCCCAACAGCTTTTCTAAGCCCTCGCCCCAACTGCTGAATAAACACGATTGGAGATTGTGTTGGCCTTAACATAATAACTTGGTTAACTTCAACAATATCCACACCTTCATTCAAAATTTCTACTGAAAATATGTAATCTAACGGCTGCTTATCAGAAAGACTATCATCCTCATTCATCGCAAGTCGCTCGAAAGCATTTTGTCTCTCCTGCTCCGTTGCGCTTCCATTAAGCGCAATTGTCCGGAATTTCTTTCCCGTAGAAGGATTTATCGCTTGATTAAATTTTGCAGACAGCTCCTCTGTCTCCCTTATGCTACTACAAAAAATCAGACCCTTTACTTTATCTCCACTATATCCGTAATAGTCAGCCTGATTAATAATATGTTTTACTCGCTCATCACTTGTAAGCATTGTGAAATCGCGACAAGCATCTTCATTATCACCTATAATGGCTAAATCTGTAATTCCAAAATAATGAAAAGGGCAGAGTAAATTCTCTTCCATTGCCTGCTGCAATCGAATCTCATAGGCAATCTGGTAATTGAAAAGTTCATAAACATTTCTTCCCTCTGTGTTATCATCCTTTTTATCTGGAGTTGCAGTCATTCCAAGCCAAAGCTTTGGTGTGAAATGCTTCATTACTTTCTGATATGTATCAGCTGGGACATGATGTGCTTCATCCAAAACAATACAATCAAAGGCGTCCTTTTTGTATTGAAATAAATGCTCATCACGATTCAAGGTCTGTATCGTAGCAAATACATAATCTGCATCATACTCGTGATATCCAGCTCCTACTAACCCCATAGAAACTGATCTAGAAAATACTTTTTCATAAGATTTTTTTGTCTGTCTTGCCAGTTGTCCTCGATGTACTAAAAATAGCACGCGTTTAAATCCTAATTCTCTCATTGCAAATGCAGAGGCATAGGTCTTTCCAGTGCCTGTTGCCGAAATCAGAAGCGCTCTGTTTTCGCCAGCATCAAGGATCTTCTTCAAATTAACAATAAATCCAACCTGCATACTGTTAGGCTGTAATGTATACTTCTCAATTGGTGTAATTTCTTCTTGTTTTGCAATCTCTCGCTGATGTTTAATAACCTTATAACGTTCACTATAGTTTTCATAGAACTCATCAAACGTTAGCGCGTAATTTGAATTCCATAATTTATTGAACTCAGCGATAATTTCCTTTGTTACTTCTCCATGTTCAGTAGCGATCAGTTTTGTATTCCACTCGTGATTGGTTGTAAGCGCAGCACTTGTAATATTTGAGCTTCCGATAATAATTCGATAGATTTCATCTTTTCTAAAAATATATCCCTTTGTATGAAATCCCGCATCAGCAGCGCTAGCATCAAACATTTTAAGTGTAATATTTGAAAGTTCATTAAGCTTTTCAAATGCTCTCGTCTCACTAAAATTCAAATAATTTGTTGTCAGAATTTCACCTTTTATATTTCGTGTCTCGAGTTCTTTCAAGGTTTGAAGCAGTGGCGTTATTCCACTCATGGTAATGAATGCCACACTTATCTGAAAACCATCGCATGCCAATAGTTCATCCTCGATGGATGAGAGCACTTTTTTTCCCTCCCGATAATTGTTAGATACAAATTGTGGCCTATAATCATTACTTGAAACAACCGATCCATCAATGTATGCTGTTTCAAACCCTGTGCGTAATTCAGCAATTTTATCCATTCATTTACCCCGTATCTATCTTAAATTCTTCGCAATTTCAAGCATCTTCCATTTCCCTTACATTTTCTAAAAATGTCTTTTCCAAATCCAGCTCTTTTGTTTTATTGTCAGATATTAGCTGTGCGATTGCTTCAAGTTAATAGATTTTTTAACATTTCCTAACTCGCTAGCACGTTAGAAGCAACATTTTAACGCGTTAATCTATCAGCCCAAACATGGTATTTATCAAGTGTATACCGGTCCCTGTTCTAAACACCTTATCCCTAAAATGGATGATCGCCGGTTTCTGAAGGTTATCTTCCAAAGCATTAACCAAGAAATCAGCCTCCAAAAGAATCTGATAATCCAATCCATCAACATTTCCATAGGTGTGATGATGTGCAATCAGATAGCATACCCTCTCAATTTCTTCCCTATTCACCTCGGTAAAGATTGCGAGCATATCTCTTACATATGCCGGGCCCTCCTGCTCCTGGAGTTTTCCATCGCATCTTCCGTATTTTTGCTCCGATGGACGGATCCCGATGTCATGCATGACAGAAGCAATGTCAAGAATCCGAAGCGTTGCTTCATCTAGTCCTTCTTTTACTCCTATCACATGCGCAAGCTCATATACCTTTATGAAATGCTGAATTCTCTTAGGGTCTCCGACATTAAACTCGGTCATTTTTATTATCAGTTCTTCTATAAGCATATATTAGTCTCCGTGATCATATTCTTTTAAATTTGAAATTATCTTTATCTGATCTTTCTGTTACAGCGCAATGCGCAACCTTTTTCATCTATTATTGTAGGATTTATTCTAAACAGTTTCAATAAATTTGTAGATTATTGTTCGAAATATAAATCATTCTTTTTTATTCAAATCATTTTTAACAAAATCATTTTGAACAAAATCTTTTTTAACAAAATCTTTTTGAATTAAAAACCCCCCACAATCGAGTAGGAGGCGGTGCCTAACCGCCGTCCTCTCACACCACCGTGCGTACCGTTCGGTACACGGCGGTTTCAATAGTTGACGTGCACAGACTGATAGGCTGTGGCTAAATCATAAAAGCCACTGTTTATCAGTCTTT
>JALEKN010000051.1 GCA_022769125.1 Agathobacter sp. | reverse complement strand
TGATCGGCAGTGTACTTTTCGGCACATCCTGTACCATTCGCGAAATACGAGTTCCTCTTCCTGCTGCTAATAAAATTGCCTTCATATGGTCCTCCCTTATAAAATAGGAGCCTTACATTCCTGATGCAAGGCTCCTATTGTTCTTCCTCATTAGCGATTCCCTTCGCACCCATTTAGTTATAATATATATCGGAAAATATACGTAATACTTAACCTTTTCCACTACACCCATTTCATATCCCACACGGCTTGCTGCATGTTTTATTTTTCCATCAGATTATGCGCCAATTCATCCAGCTCTGTACCACAAGGCACTATCGTCTTTAGCTGCGCAATAACCTCTCTCGCCTGTTCCGTCAATCCTTGCTTGATCAAAAGCTGAAGCTGCTCTTTGATCTGTGCTACCAACTGCTGCATCTCCGGCGTCATTTCCTCAGATTTCTCAAGGACTTCATCCTCATCACAAGGGTCTTGTGGTATTGTAGCTGCAATAAGCTGCAGAATCTGCTGCACCTCACGTCCCTGCTGCTCCAGAGATTGTATTTCGCCGCAGAAGTACTCCCATAGAGCGTTGTGTCCATGCATAATGCCGATGGTTCTGGAAAATGCATGAAACCTTTCATCTTCCGGTTTCATTTCATAATCCGGCTTGTTCATTGCCTCGATCAATATCGCTGCAATCTCTTCAAACACATACACATGCGGCTCGTTCCAATACAGCTTGTCTATATATTTTTCCAAATTGTCTGTACTACCTAATTTTAACCCATTACAGATGCGAATGGAATAAATTTCTTTACATTTTACAACATCAAAGCATTCCCCCACAAATGGGGCGATCTGCTGATGGTACAATTCCTCTTTATGAACTTCAAAATAGCGTTGCAGTTCAATGTAACCCTGCGCATACTGCTCTGAATCAAGATACTTTTCTCTCGCCAGTTCCGGCTTATCAGCATATAATCCCTGATAAAAACATGCCTTGGCAAGCATTTCGTTTAAAAAAGCGTGACAAAGCTTTGTGTTTCTCTCATCCGTAGCAGCCGCCCGGCATAAACTATATACCTGTCCATAGTCGTTTCTGCCGTCGGCAGCCAAGATCCGTGCCGCATAAAAGCTGCCGATATATATACGTGATTCCTCCGTGTCAGAGCCGCCGATCATGGCAATGCCCGCTTGTCCCAGCTGTTCCATCTGTCCATAATCGTCCATCGTCCGGTATTCCTGTAGCAGCTGCAGCCGCCACCGGAGCGATAGCGGTTCTTCCTCTATCATCTTCTCCAGCAAAACGCGATTGCGTTCAAAGTGTGCACGCTTTTTTTCTTCTGTGTCATACACATATCCATAATGTTCTACCCGCGCGCATAGATTCTTGTTCTCGCCGCAGATTGGTGCCATATATTCATGGATCTTGCTTTGAAATGCCAGTTGTGGCGTTCGTTTTGCCATGCGTGCAACACGGGTATCCGTATATTGCGCTCCCTGCATATCAAGATAATTCCTCTGGATGTAGCTGGCGCTGGCATACTTTTTGTATTCTCCACTCGTAAAAAAGCCAATCAGATCCTCTGCATCCGAAAACCATTCATCATCATCCAGATAGAGATACCACTCACCCTCTGCCATCTGCAGCGTTACATTTCTTGCCTTGGAAAAGTCATTACACCATGTAAAATCCGAGATCTTGTCCGCATACTGTTCCAATATATCGCGAACCTCCTGCGAGCATCCGGTATCCAGAATAATAAGTTCACTCGGAATCGCCTCCCGGATCACTGCAAGCGATTCCAGGCAGCGTCCGATCGTGTCCCTTCGGTCAGACGCCAATAGTGCAATGGAAAGAACGATATTTTGTTTGATACCCGCTGTCTGTTGCATAATCTTAATCCCCAACTAAGCTAATTGCTGTTCTAGCTCTTTTTCCAGATAAATAAAATCCTCATCCTCCGGCATCATCTGACGCAGTTGCTTTACGATTTCAAGTGCCTGTGCATACATTCCATTTTCCGTTAAGGTGATCACCTGCTGCTTGACCTCTGCCGCCATCTTATCCAGCTCGTTTTCCGCCTGCTGCTTTTCCAGTTTCTCCTGTTCCTGCCCGACGAG
>JALEKN010000035.1 GCA_022769125.1 Agathobacter sp. | reverse complement strand
TTCAGGAGGGGCACAAGCGCCTGCCGAAAAATAGCATCAATAACTTTCGACCGTTCGATGTTTGACAATTTATTTCCCAAAAGTTCATCAAGCATCTTTTCCGTTTCCTGGCTCAGGGTAATCTTTTTCTCGACAGTCTCGCTCCTTTTTCCGTGATCAATGTAGATAATGTTTTCCTCCTGTGGTACCTCGTCTGCCCGATCAACAACCACACCTTTGCGAAAACCAATTCTCTTACACAGCTCTGCCAGATGCGAGTAAGAAAATTGAAACATCCTTTCGTCATCATAGTGATCAACCGGTCCGTTCCAATACTTCTCCGCCAAAGCAAGCTGTTCTGCTCTGGGAAGTCTTAAAAAAGCCTCCTCCGAATACTTATGCGTCGATCGATCAATACGATTACGCTGTTTCTTGTCATTTTCTTCGTCCCGAATAGTTACTTCTTCGTCCGAGTTTGTCATACTACAAATCTTTTCTTTGTCCATGTTCGTGTCCTTTGTCTTCATCGTTTAGTCCTCCTATCGACTAAGATTTTTTGTTACTCCTAATATATAGGAAAGAGAGGACGTTTTACGTGAAAAAGGCATTCTACTTTCACCTTTATTTAAAGAAAGCCACTGTATTTCTACAGTAGCTATAATATCCGCACGACCTTATCATAATTTTCCGGCTGATGCGGAAATGTACAGTTCGTGCAATCTTTTATTTTTTGTCCTTCTTTCTTTAAATATTTTGGATTTCCAGGACAATTCTCTTTATCATATAAGGGACAATAGCAGAACAAACAGTTAAAATCTTTCAATCCCTTATGGCAGGGAAAATATTTACACTCTCTATTTTCGAAAAAGCGATGTGAATTTTCCATTTGTATAAATTCCATTTAATAAATTATCTTTGCTCGTACTCACTTTGCATTACTTATAATAATGATTATAACGTATTGCCCAGAATTCCTCCATAACTTTTTTGTACAGGCATGTCTTCTACAATCGCTTTTCCAACTCTTCTTCCCCATTGAGCAAAAGATTTATGAAATCCCATTCCTATTGATCATAATGTCACCCAATCCTCAATAATATAACTATTTTTTTCGTCACATCTAATCAACCATTACATCTTAGGTATCAGATGAAATACTCTGAAACCTAATTTGAGAGGATGATTTATATGGCACAAGTAAATGAAAAGCTTCAAAATCTTTCAATCAAAGACCTTCATAATATGGAAGAGGTCTTAGCATTGTGCGAAGAAATAGAGCATATCCAAAATACTCTTGAATACTTGCAAAATGGGCTCAATCAAGGTATTCTTGATATAAGCGATACAGCAAAAAGAATGGAGGAAATGAAACAAAAAGAATTTAAAATTAAAGAAAAGGCTGTACTCTCTGTACACAAAAACAAAATTACATCCTGTCAGTTAATTTCACACGGGAAAATGAAAACTAAATACCAAACACGCTGTTCTGGGAAACGTCCGCGATTAGACTCTTACGAAGCTTTAATTGAGTATCTTTATACATTTTACTTTGGCGAGACAATTATAAAACATGACTACTCTTTTAAAACAATCTATGAGGAAGCCTTACAGAATAAAATCCGGACAGAAGAACCAAAGGAAAAAACAATCCGCGATTATCGCAATTCGTATAAGGCTTTCATTACTGAGGAATTTGAGAAAAGAGATATTCGTACAATTACCCCTTCCGAAATGAAAGAATATATCCAAAGGGTAGCACATGATCAAGAGGACATATTAGATCATAAGATGTCCAAAAAGCGCTTCTACAAATTCAAAGGCGTTTTGAATCTTGCATTTGATTATGCTGCAGATCATGAGAGACAGTATATTCCATACAGTCCTGTCCCAAAGGGCAATCATATTTTCAAAAAGAATCTTGTCGAGTTAGGCTATGCTATTCTATTTTCCACATATACGGGTGTACGAGAGGGAGAAATTCCATCTCTGAAATGGTCAGATATCAATTTTTCTAATCAGACCATTCACATTCATTCACAACAGCTGGATGAAATGAGAAATGGAAAAAAAGAATATTATTACGAGCCAACGACAAAAAATGAAAAGGGTGTGAGCCGTGACGGTCGCTTTTTCCCTTTTGTCGCTGGGGATAACATTGATACTTTGCTTTCTGAGCTTAAGAAAAAACAAAAGAATTTAGGAATTGAGACGGAATGGGTCTTTGCCAAAAGAAATGGGGACTGGATCAAAACAGACGGATATTACTCTGCTCTGTACTATCTGTGCAAGGGAAATCCGACAAAGAACCAGAAAGGATTGGGACTTAGCTTAAGTAACAATCACGCCTTCCGCATGGCTCTTAATTCCTACGAATTCATTCCGAAAGGCTTAAATGAAGTCGAAAGAGCCAAGTTATTAGGGCATTCTCCGGAAGTAAATTTGAAGCATTATACGTTCTCAAAATCGGACGAATACATCGATGAATTGCGTGAAAAACTTGCCGGCAATTCCGGTACCTCACGGTACCTCAAAATCATTCCGTTTCAGGATAAAAGAAAAAGTCCCGAGAACCGCTATTCTCAAGGACTTTAACGAAAAAAACTGTAATGCAGAAGATGGGACTTGAACCCACACGGTATTGCTACCACAGGCACCTGAAGCCTGCGCGTCTGCCAATTCCGCCACTTCTGCGCGAATTAAGTATAAAAAATGCGGAAGATGGGACTTGAACCCACACGACTGCAATAGCCACAAGATCCTTAGTCTTGCTCGTCTGCCAGTTCCGACACTTCCGCATATCTTTATGTTGTCGCCCACGCGACTTGATTATAATAGCAAATGAACTCCCACTTGTCAACTACTGAAATCAAATTTTTTTAATTTTTTGAAAAATTTGCAATTTATATTTTCGTTTTGCATGTTACTGCCCGCCGGATGATTCGCGAGCCTTCACAAAGTTCTTTACATAATCCACCGTCGTGTGGATCTGTTCCTCATTCGTGATCCTTGGCACGCCGTCTCCGTCCTGCGCCCCGTAGCTGCCAAAATACGCATGGCACCCGCCATCGATCACTTCCTCAATGGCATCCGCCGGCAGGTTCTTCCGGTTGTCTGCATACTTATCCAGCTTGAGGACTCCATCCTCAGAGCCGTACACCGACAAAACTGCAAGCCCCAAATCACTTAGATCCGCGGTTGAGTAAGAAGCGAGCAGGATCACACCGTCAAATGCATCCGCGTGTTTTGCCGCGTAGGACGCCGCCATCACGCCGCCCAGCGAATGTCCGCCGATATACCAGTCCGTCACGTCACTATACTGTTCGGCATAACCATCTGCCGCATTTACATCCAGCACTGCGAGATTGCCCGGCATGTGGAGCAGGATGCATAGGATCCCGTTGTCGGCTAGTTCATGCATGAGCGGCGCATACGCCGTGTACTCCACTTTTCCACCGGGATAAAAAATAAGGCCGGCCGTGATATGTTCGGGGATGAACGTAACCGAATGGTTCTCATCGATCACCACCTCCACCCCATCAGATGGTTCTAATGCGGCCAGCGCCTTTTCGTTTGCCTTATAGTAATCGTTAATGTATACAAAGATGAAATTAATCGCCGTAAGTGTTATTACGGCGATAATTGCAAGTGTAATCCACAATTTCCTGTGGGATTTCTTATTATAGGTATTTGCTTTCAAACTCTTCTATCCTCATTGGCTTACCAAAATAGTAGCCCTGAATATATTTGATGTGCATGTTTTTGACCATTTCATACTGTTCTGTGGCTTCAACACCTTCCGTACAGATGAACAATCCGAGTGTTGCTGCAAGCTCCGATACCATCTTGACAAATGCATCCGAAAAATCATCATCCGCAATATGTTCAATAAAGCACCGGTCAATTTTTAAGATGTCGATTGGAAGCTCGCGGATATGATTCAGGGACGAATATCCTGTACCGAAATCGTCCAAAGCAACCCGCACCCCAAGACTCTTGATCTGCGCAAGTATCGTCTTCATACGGTCAATATCGTTGATCGCGAGGCTCTCCGTCACCTCCAGCGTCAGATTTTGTGGATTGACACGCGTCTCGTCTAAAACAGCTTTGACCTTCTTAACAATATCATTTTGCAGAAGCTGTACAACCGAGAGATTGACGTTTACCTTGTATTCCGGATGTCCCATCTCGTTCCAATAACGGCATCTCTTTGCCGCTTCACGGAGCACATAATCTCCGATTGGATTGATCAGTCCCAAATATTCTGCAAGTGGAATAAAATCCACTGGTGAAACGAATCCCATCTCAGATGAATTCCAGCGAACCAATGCTTCTGCTCCACAGCATGGATCTCCCGGCTTCGTAATGTCAACGATCGGCTGATAATAGACCTCAAACTCCTTACACTCATCTAAGGTCGCCTTTCGCATGTTCTTTTCCATGTCAAGGCGCCGATGCGCAAATACTGCATCCTTGTCATTGTAGAACTCGATACGGTTCTTCCCTTCTTTCTTTGCGGAAAACAGAGCCATATCGGCCTTCCGGATCAATTCCTGCACCGAATTGGCATCGGTCGGGAAGCAGGCAATTCCCATGCTCATCGTACAGTAATAGTCCTCTCCCTTTAAGAACCACGGCTGGGAGAAAATACTCTGCACGGACTTTGTAACCGCTTCCAGCCGTCCATCCGAATTATCCGGGATGATCACGATGAACTCATCGCCGCCCATGCGATAGCAGGTATTCTCTACACCCTCGATTTTCTGCAGACTATGGGAAATAGCCTTCAGCAAAACGTCTCCATATTGATGTCCCAAACCATCGTTGATATGTTTAAAATCATCTAAATCAATATACAAAAGAGCGCCTTCTGTGCCATTTAATTCCGCCAGACGGATAAAACGATCCAGATCCTGCTCACAGCGCATACGATTAAACAGTCCTGTCAAAAAGTCGTTGTTTGCCTGGCTTTCTATTTTCTTCTGGTATACTTTCTTGTCTGTAATATCATAAATCGTGCACAGGCTTACCTTGCGTCCGTCCACCCAGTCAATCTGGGACTTGTGCACATCCAGCCACCGGTCCTCCTCCGCAAAAAATACTTCCTCAAAATAATTCTTAAGTCCCATCTCCCGGTCTGAAAACAGAATCTGGTTAATTTTTCCATTGGAGATGCTATTGGCAAAAAGTTCTTTGAACTTCTGGTTTGTATACAGAACAGCCTTTTTCTCCTGATCCAGCACGTAGATTCCGCATCCTACATTCTCAAGAATTGCCTCAAGAGATGCATAGGAACTCGCAAGCGAATTCTTTGTGATGCGCTTGGTCAGTATACTTTGAATGATTCTCTTTACATCATTGATAAACTTGACATCATCCGCGCTCCAGATTCTCTCCTTCTCCTGCTCGAAGAAGCATAAGTACATAATGGCACGCTCATTGACTACAATCGGATGATAAATAGCCGCAGTAATATGATCCGCCTTAAAAATCCTTGCAAACGATTCCGGAATCATGGAATCCGATGAGATCATATAGGACTTGCCGTTAAAGAATGGTGCATCCTCCTTAGATACCTTCTGATATTCAGAAATGCGATACCACTCACGCTCTTTTGCATATTCACAGATCATATCAAGTGTCTGCCCATCCACGTTTTCACGGACAAGCGCAGCACGCGACAGATCCAGACAGTTGCACACCATCTTTAAGATGTCATCCACGATTTTTCCAAAACCATTCTCAGATTCCAGCATATTAACAATCTGTGTCATCGTCTCCGAACGGTGTAGCTGGCGCTCAATATCAGCCTCGGATTGGGCACTTTGCTGCAATGCCTCCTGGGCAATCTGCTCATCCATCTTGATAACAAACAATGTCTTTGAAAGATATTCCAGGAATTGCATAGAGCGGTAAAAACGTTCTTCCGTTGTTGAAACAACTCCGTCCGGAAGTTCGCAGCCCTCTTCTGCCAAGTCTCTTATAACTGCGTTTACGATCCAGATGATCTGGGTTCGTCCCTCAATACGCGTTGAGACAGCACACAGCTTGATGTGCTTCTGTGGAAGTTCTTCCTCCACAAGATTCTCTACGATACTGCTCTTTGCCTTTGCCAGCAGTGACATATAGGCAGCCTGTCCGATCTGCTCCTGAAAGTAGCTTTTGGCAGTCTCATCCCCGAAGCTCTTCGTAATCAGTCCATCTTCCGTTCCCAGACATGAAAGATATATGCAGTTTGCTTCACTAAAACGATCCTGAAAACGCTGAAGTACGTTTTCGTCAACCAGCGATGGCTCTTGTGCCTCGTTTTCTCTCCTAGTTGCCATACTACTTTTTCACCTCAATAATCAGTAGATAAAATGCGGTCTTGCTCTGGATACAGGTCTCCTGCAAAAGTTTGAATTCCGACCGCAGCCTCAGCTGTTTCTTAACAAAGCCAATCTCATTTGTATACATGATAATGACAGCTTCCCTCTGCGTGATTGTTCGCACTTTATCAAAAAAACTGTCATACAGCTGATCCATCTCCTCGCGGCTCTTCTTTCCCCGCATCGGCATATTGGTAATAATCTCATCAAAGAGATATTCATGCTTAAAATCAAAGAAATCCCGATGGATGAAATTGATTCTTGCATCGGCAAGTTCCGCGTTTTCACGTCCCTTTTCGATTGCATCACCAAAAATATCGGTTGCGTACATTTCCCTTGCAGGAACAAGCTTGTTTCGTTCGATCAGCATTGTGCCAACCCCGCAGAACGGATCCATTATCTGCGCATCCTCCTTCAGATAAGGGGCTGCAATGTTGACCAGAAGAGCCGCAGTTGACGGATGAATAGACGCTGAAATAAAATTCTTGCGGTAATCAAAGCGGTGATCTTTCAACGCCGTACACTTAAGGCAAGGGAAAAAGCCGCCATCTTTGTTTTCAATCAGCCGCAGTTCTATTTCATAATCTGAGGTCGAATTGATAAGCATACCACCGGAAAGGCTCTCAAGTGTATCCGCCATTTTCTTTGAAAAAGTACTACGTTCCTCAAGAGACATTCTGCTCTTGCAGTCAATGCGGAAATAAAACGGTGCCGCCTCGCTGTGCAATGCCAATAGCTTCTCCACCAATCCCGCTTCCATCAAAGACTTTGCGGCCTCCATGGGCTTCGGTACAAGAAAAGAAGGCTTCGTCTGAATCGGGAATACAATTTCCCGGAAGCAGCGTGATTGCCAGATGTCTGCCATGCAATCCGTAGTAACCAGAACACCCAGTGGGTGAAGGGCTGCATCCTTTACCGGAACGCTTCGCCGCACAAGCTCTCTGTGCATGCGGTTTGCGATCAGAAGCATCTGCGTCTTTTGTCCCTTCAGATCAAATGTATGCCGCACAATTCCCTCATATTGGATTATAATCGCCCGAAGAGCATGCAGTTCTTCACTGATATGCTTGCGGTTCTCTTCCTCTGGCTCTACTTCACTAAGAACACTTAGTCTGTTCTTTATCTGTCCCAATAAAGGCTTTGCATCCATGTGCGCCAATGCCGTCAGATATGCACTCTTAACAAAAAGCGTATTTTCCTTCTCGTAGGCATTCCACAGTAGTTCCATAAATGGCTGATACGCAACATCCCCAATCAGAAGCGCAGCATTCTTACGGGTCTTTGCATCATCACTTTGCAGGAATTCCCGCATCAATGGCTCATTTGCAGCAATCCAGCTATATGCCGTTTTACTGCCATCCTGTGTTTTGATCTGTTGTCTTAACTGGCTTAGATTTCCCCGAACATCATTTCGCGCGCTAAGCTGATTATATATCTGATTCAAATAAATTTCCTCTCACTGTACAATATTGCATAACATACAGTTTATTGTAAGTTATTTTCCGTCTTTTTACAAGCATATTACAGCTCTTTTCCTTGCATTTTATGTCGAATTCTGTCACTCATTCCGCGCTTTTTGCAGAAAAAAAGAGGTTCAAATGATATACATTCGAACCTCTTTTCGTCAGACTAATTATGCAATAACCTTAACCCAGCCTTCCGGTCCTTCAATTCTGCCCATCTGGATACCGGTCAATGTGTCATACAGCTTCTTCAAGCCAGGTCCCATCTCGTCCATTCCGCTTGGGATGCAGATTTCCTTGCCGTGGTCAACGATCTTTCCTACTGGTGAGATAACTGCTGCGGTTCCGCAAAGACCACACTCTGCGAAATCTCCAACCTCTGAGAACTTAACCGGTCTGTGCTCTACTGTCATGCCACAGTATTTCTCTGCAACTACCATCAGTGAACGACGTGTGATGGAAGGAAGAATACTGTCGGACTTCGGTGTTACAAACTTGCCATCCTTTGTAATAAAGATGAAGTTGGCTCCTCCGGTCTCCTCTACGTAGGTTCTTGTTCCCGGATCAAGGTACATGTTCTCATCATAGCCCTGCTCATGCGCATCAACAATTGCATGAAGGCTCATTGCGTAGTTAAGTCCAGCCTTGATGTGTCCGGTTCCATGTGGTGCCGCACGGTCGAAGTCAGACACACGGATTGTGATTGGCTTAGCGCCGCCCTTAAAGTATGGTCCTACCGGGGTAACTAAGATACGGAACTGGTATTCGGATGCCGGCTTAACACCGATAACTGGGTTCGTTCCCATCATATATGGGCGGATATAAAGGGTTGCACCGGAACCATATGGCGGAACCCATGCCTCATTTGCCTTTACAACCTTTTCTACTGCATCAATAAAGCGCTCTACCGGAAATACCGGCATCTCAAGTCTCTCGCAGGAAGATTTCATTCGCTCTGCATTTAAGTCAGGGCGGAAGCATACGATATGTCCATCCTCAGTTGTATAAGCCTTTAAGCCCTCAAATACAGTCTGCGCATACTGAAATACACCGGCACACTCATTCAATACAACATTCGGGTCTGTGATGATAGCGCCATCATCCCACTTTCCATCTTTGTAGTTGGATACATAACGATAATCTGCTACCGTATATCCAAATCCAAGGTTGGCCCAATCAAGATTCTTTTTTTCCATGATCTTTACCTCCATCTGATATTACTAAAATTGAGTTTATTCTAGTACAATCGATAAAATTTGTCTAGTTTCCACCGCCAGATTTGATATTAAATTTAATTATGAGTACTATAACCTTGCCTTGTTCCAGATAGTTTTCAATTCTCCAACAAAATAAAGGGAACCGAATGCAATTATTTTTTCACTACATGAAGTATCTTGCAAGATTTCATTCACAGCATCTTGTATCTTCTCATAATTTCTTGTCGGAATACCAAAAGTCCGGATAAACTCTGCAAGTTTCTGCCCCTGAAGTGCCCTGTGGTTTTCCGGTGTGACAGTCGAAAAGCTGCCGGCAACCGGAATGAGCAGTTCTACCATCTGCTCATAATCCTTATCTGCCATAACGCCCATGACAAAATGGAATTTCTCCCCGGGATAAAAATACTTCAGGCTGTCAAGCAGCGCCGCTACGCCATTGCCATTATGTGCACCGTCCACCATAAAAAATGGTTTTTCCGACAAAAGTTCCATACGTCCCGGCCATGATGCATGTGCAAGGCCAGACTCGATAAGCCTGCTGCGCTCTTTGCCTTCCATATCCGGACGCAGCTTTTGGATCAAATATTTCGCTGCCAATGCTGCCGCTGCTGCATTCTCCCACTGGTGCGTTCCCATGATCTTAAGTGGAATATTCTTAGCCCACTTAATATCCTCATCCGAAATGACCGAATAGTCCCCCGGACAGATATTTTCCGCCGCTGCCTTTAAAACCTCCAAGGCTTTCCTCTCCTGCTGCTCCATCACAAGATAGGTTCCCTTTTTGATGATGCCGGCCTTTTCTGCCGCAATTTCACCTAACGTATTTCCCAATATTGCAACATGGTCATACCCAATCTTTGTGATAACCGACACTGCCGGAATGCCAATGGCGTTTGTTGAGTCAAGCCGTCCTCCAAGTCCGGTCTCTATCACCAGAATATCACACTGCTGCTCCTTAAAATATAAAAGTGCGATTGCCATACAGTAATCAAACATCGTTGGCTGGATGTCAAGCTGCAGATCCAGGACTTCATTTCCAAGTCTTGTCACATCCGCTTTCGGAATCTGCACCCCGTTTACCGTTATCCGCTCCTCAAAATCGATCAGATGTGGGGATGTAAATGTTCCAACCTTCCATCCTCCCTCAATCAGAATGCGGCTTAGGAATGCACAAACCGATCCCTTTCCGTTTGTTCCTGCCACATGTACAAACGGAATGCCCCTCTCCGGATGCCCGAGCTTTTCAAGCATGATCCTGCTTATCTCTACTCCCGGCAGGCTGCCAAAAGTACTTGCATGATTTATTTTTTGTTGTACTTCATCGTATGTGTAATTTTTCATCATAAACTCCTAAAAGACCTCCCGGTATGCATGTGCAGACATCGGGAGGTCTTAATGAAATCGTGTATTGGGTCAGACAGCTAAAATAACACCGCCGTCATTTGCATACATACTGGACACACCAGCTGTATCAACAATAAGTATCTTCTTAAAATGTGCCACTCGCTCAATGCTCTCCTTCACAAGCTGCGCCCGTTCCGGGCAGTTGCAATGAGCGATTGCAAGTACTTTTTCCTCGTACCGCTTGGTCTTGGCAAGCATATCCTCAACCATCTTTGCAAGTGCCTTCTTCATTCCTCTCGCCTGGCCAAGCTGCTGGATGGAACCTTCATCTGTGGACCCCATCACCGGCTTGATATTCAGCGTGTTTGCGACCAATGCCTTGAAATTGCTAAGACGGCCGGCCTTGCGAAGCGTTTCAAGTGTCTCGAGCACAAAGAATGTATTTATCTCATCAATATAGCTTTCCGTCTGCTTGCAAACCTCAGCAAATGGTACTCCGGCTTCCTCAAGCTCCTGTATTTTCATCCCGATCAGGGTCTCACCGATAGATGCCGACTTGGAGTTAAACACATAAATGTTCTTCTTTTCGTTGTGTTCTTCCTCGTACATGGATACTGCAACCATTGCACTATTGTAGGAACCGCTCAGCTTCGCAGAAAGTGTGACAACATAAATATTTTCAGCTTCTCCTTCGTATGCGTGCATATAGCGTTCCGGGGATGGACACGCGGAATGTGGGCCTTTATGGCTATGGCGTACTCTTTCCAGGAAATCTGCCTGGTTAAATGTCTCATCGTCAACAATCTTTGTTCCGTCTATATCAAGTTCCAGCGGCACATTACAAAAATGTCCGTCTGCCTTTAACTCTTCTGTTAATTCTCCACAACTGTCAATGACAATTTTATACATAGTATGTTTCCTTTTCCATCAAACGTAGTTTTTATTACTACATTACATTAACATGAAAACCCATACTTGTAAAGAGAAAAACGAAATTAGTACAACCGTTTTCGTTTTTCCAGACAGACAGCCTTATTGGAAAAGAATTTTCCTATAACGTAAAGAATGTGCTGACCGCATCCGTAAGTGCGTCAATATCCGCCGCACCCATAAGCTCTCTTGCAGAGTGCATGGATAAAAGCGGGATTCCAATATCCACCGTCTTGACCGGAAGGAGTGTCGATGCCACAGAGCCCAGTGTCCCTCCTCCTCTCACATCTGAACGGTTGACAAAAATCTGATATGGAATCTTTTTACTGTCACAGATCTGCCGGAAAATAGAGATTGCCTCTGCATCCGTTGCATAAGACTGCGAGCAGGCCTGCTTGATACAGAATCCCTTCCCCAGAACCGGGTGGTTTGTGATGTCCATCTTGCCTGCCTTATTTGGATGAAGCCCGTGTGCCACATCCACAGACAACAGCATTGCCTGATAGATGACCTGCTCTGTCATTTCTTCGTCTGCTCCAAGGTTCTTAAAAATCCGATGTACCATATCATGTAACAGAATAGAGGCCGCCCCCTGCTTTGATGTATTGCCGATCTCCTCATGGTCAAACAATGCGATCAGGTTCACTCCGCCCTCACGTTCTGCATCGATGATCGCGGATAAAAGCGCGCATACCGAGGTCTGATTGTCAAGCCGCGGTGCAGAGAGCATCGTATCTTTGCAGCCGACATACTGAGGTTCTTCCATAATATAGGTGTTCAGTTCAAAGTCTAAAATATCCTCTTTTTTCACAGAAAGTTCTTCTGCCAGATAGCTTAAGAAATAATCCGTGCTAGTCTCCTCCTGCAAAAGCAGATCCACAACCGGCATCAGATCGACCTGGTTATTGATCTCGACCCCCTTATTCACATCGCGGTTCATATGGATTGCAAGGTTTGGCACGATCATAAGTGGCTTTTTTGAACGGTACAAAATCGTCCTCGGTGCCAAAACATTCCCACTCTTTACCATAACTCTTCCGGCTAATCCGAGTGGGCGGTCAAACCATGTATTTAAAATTGGTCCACCATACACCTCCACATTCACCTGTGCGTATACATCCGTCTTAAAATCCGCATTCGGCTTAATGCGCAGGCATGGATAATCCGTATGTGCAGCGGCCATCCGAAGTGGCATATCCGACGGCTCTCCGGTTCTTTTTGATGCTATCGTCTCTTTGATATTGCTTCCTATTGTAAATGCAAACAATGTTGTTCCGTGATGGTTCACAACATACTTTCCTCCCGGAACAAGCTTCCACTGCATGCCATAATTTAACTCCGTAAATCCATTCTCCAGCAGTCGTTCCTTACCCGCTTCCACTGTTTCAAATGGGGATACTCCTCTCTTTAGCGTCTCGATCAAACAATCCTGTCTCATCTTGTCTTTCTCCTTTAGCCTGATATTTCTTATAGACAATTTGCAACACATCCATAACCATCATGTGCCACGATGTTCTTTGCAGTTTCCAGCACTTATAGGCTTTGAGTGCGTTGCAATTTTTCTTTTAGTAACATCTTACGCTAATTCGGAGGAAAAAACAATTGCTGCTTGACCGCATTTTAGGCAGGATATAAAATAGGGAACATATAGGAAATGATATGCGGGGGAAATTATGATAGCGTTGCAACTGACAGATTTAAAGAATTTTATGAACACCTTTTTAAAGACAGACACTTTTGACCATTTTCTGCTACAGGAAGCTGTTATTACAGGAGCCGCAACATATATTATAGATGGACATATCACCAAAGAATTCTACACAGAGAATGAGCTTGAAGAATTGCAGTTAAACGGCTATTCCATGCTGCCATTTTCTATGCTCCGGGGAAACTGCTTTGATCTGATCAAAGGAAAAAAGGCGCCATCTGCCTTTCGTTTCGTTTTCTGCCTGTCCCCGGAGAATCTGCGCAAGACACTTGCCGCGGTCGGCAGCAATTATACGGAGTCCGATCTGTCCGGCATCTTTTTCAACCTCAAGTTCCAGAATCAGATACTGACGCTTACTACTGGAATCTCCTACCGCATTTTTTCTACCGATAAGAGCTTAGATGCGGAATGGGACAAGCTGATGAAGCGCTTTTTGAACCAGCATCAGATTTCATTTGAGGAGCTCTGATATTTTTCCGAATATAGTGCTATTTTCTCGTAAAAGAGCGCTAAATTCCGCTTTACTTTTAGATTTTGGTATGCTATTCTATCCCTAGTTGCAGATGCAACATTATATTTATTGGAGGTACTTTCGATGAACAAAGGTACAGTAAAGTGGTTCAATAACCAGAAGGGTTATGGATTCATCACCGGAGAAGACGGAAAGGATGTATTCGTACATTACTCTGGACTTCAGATGGAAGGATTCAAGTCTTTGGAAGAGGGCGCAGCAGTTGAGTACGAAATCACTGACGGTGCTAAGGGTCCTCAGGCAACCAACGTCGTAGTTGTTAAATAATTGCGGCATCTTAATCTAGTTTCTATGTACCTTTTTCTTAGTAATAATATAGAAATATAGCTTTATTTAGAAATAAGATAATGGAATACCGAGATTAAAAAAAACACACTGCATATGCAGTGTGTTTTTTTCTTGCTTTAAGAACCTTTGAAATAAGCTGATTACTCTTCCTCTCTGTGCATAGAGAAGGTATCCATGTGATATTCTTTTAAATTGCCAAGGATTGTTCTGTCATCCGCCTGTGAGATAAGGTCATCACGGAACTTCTTGGTGGAGATCATATCGTTGTATGAGCTTGGTCCGCCAACACAGCCGCCGTCACATACCATTCCCTCGATGAAGTCCTCCGGGAGCTTGCCGACCTTCATAAGAAGAAGAGCCTTCTTACACTCCGCTGCTCCGTTTGCCTTGCAGACCTTTGCATCACATTCTGCATTCATCTCTTTCATACTTTCAACAACCGCTGCAGTTACACCGCCTGCATTTGCGAAGCGTTTACCGAATACAGATGCCTCCTGGTAAGAAGTACTGTCTGGCTCAAGCTGTACGTCCTTTGCACGCATCATTGCACGAATCTCGCTGTATGTCAGTACATAATCTGCATTGTCCTCGATCTTCTGGTCAAGTACCTCAGATTTCTTTGCGATACATGGTCCGATAAATACGGTGATTGCATCCGGATTCTGTGCCTTTACCAATCTTGATACCGCACACATCGGGGAGATTGTCGTTGAAATATTATCTGCAAGCTGCGGATAATGTCTGCGAACCATATTTACGAATGCCGGACAGCAGGAAGTTACTTTCTTTTTGCCTTCCTTATATGCCTCTACCCATTCCTCTGCCTCGCTTGCCGCAGTCATATCGCCTCCGAGACCAACCTCGATACAGCCGTTAAATCCGATCGCTTTCATTGCCTTCTTCCAGCTGTTCATGGTAATGTTTGGTCCGAACTGTCCTTCTGTTGCCGGTGCGATCATTGCATATACCGGGCGGTCAGACTTTAATGCCTCGATGACATCTACAATAAAGGTCTTTGAGCCGATGGCTCCGAACGGGCAGCTATGGATGCACTTTCCGCAACGGATACACTTCTTCTCATCGATAACAGAAATACCATTCTCATCATAAGTAAGTGCATCTACCGGACAGCTGTTCTTGCACGGACGTACCAGATGTGCGATTGCGTTGTACGGACATGCCTGTGCACACTTACCACACTCCTTACACTTCTGTGGGTCAATATGGGAGCGATGGCGTCCCGGCTCGATCGCACCAAATTTGCAGGCATTGATGCAGGCCTTGCCCAGACAGTTCTGACAGTTCTCAGTTACGGTATAAGCAGAGATCGGGCAGTCCTCACATGCAGAGTGGATAACCTGGATGATATTATTCTCATCGTTTCCATACAGGGTATTTCCCTCTGTAAGAGATACTCTCTGACGGATGATCTCGCGCTCCTTGTAGATACAGCAGCGGAACTTCGGGTTCGGTCCCTTGATCAGATCATATTGGATGCTCTCTCTCTTTTCTTTCAGTTCACCTGCAAATGCGAGTCTGGCAACTTCGTAAAGTACTTCGTGTTTGATTTTGATTACGTTCTCGTCAGCGTACATACTCTCCCCTTTTCTCTTCATAAAACAGCGCCCCTCGGGCAGCTTACAACATTGTTATCTTTTTCACATATTCTACAATATTTTTCCGGCTATTTCTACTCATGTTTTTATCAAAATACAAAGATTCTTCGCATAAGATACAAAAAACATATATCGAGGCGTCTATGCCACCTTCTCGAAATCAGAAACTGGAAACCTCCTTTCAGACTGCACTAGGTGCAACCCCCACGGAACTTGAAAGATCTGCCAATCTCTCCTTCGGCTACTCTCCCGCTTCCAACATCTGGGAAATCATTGTCCGCTATACAGGAAATTTGAAAGAATCCCTGCTTCCATTTCCACCCATCACTTATTATGAACTGCTCGGAGGATATGCGATTCTTTATGTTCCGGCTTTGCTGATTGATGCGATCTCTGCACTGCCTAATATCATCTATGTTGAAAAACCTAACGCTCTGTTTTTCGAAGTATATGATGCCGAAAGGGTGTCCTGCATCTCATCCATTCAGGCGTCCAATCCGACTGCCTATTCCGGAAAAGGTGTCTTAGTCGGCATCATTGATTCCGGCATTGACTATATGCATCCGGATTTCCGCAATCCGGATGGTTCTACCAGAATCGTGACACTTTGGGACCAGACGCTTGATCCACCTGTATCCGGTGAAGCAGTCTCCCCCGCTCCATCCGCCATATATACATCTGATACGATCAACTCCGCCATACTTGCTGCCACTCCGGAAGAACGCTTTGCTCTGTGTCCGAGTGTGGACACATCCGGTCACGGCACGCACGTTGCCGGAATTGCCGCCGGAAATGGCAGCGCTTCTGCCGGTCTGTTCCGCGGTGTTGCCTATGAATCATCGCTTCTTGTTGTAAAGCTTGGGGCACCATATTCGCTTGGTTTTCCGAGCACTACCCAGCTTATGCGCGCCATTGATTTCTGCATCCGCGAGAGTCTCCGCCTGCAAATGCCGCTCGCCCTCAATTTAAGCTTTGGGAATACATATGGTTCTCATAGCGGCACATCGCTTTTGGAAACTTATCTGAACTTCGCGGCCGCCCAGAACCAATGCAGTATTTCAGTCGGCAGCGGGAATGAGGGAGCCGGAGATGGGCACACCGGAGGAATGCTGCTTTCCGGTCAGTCCCAGACTGTGGAATTTGCGATCAGCGATTACAGTACAACCCTAAGCATTCAGCTTTGGAAGGCATATGAGGATGACCTTTTAATTTCCGTATCCGGGCCGACTCCCGGGAGTTCCTTCCTTCTTTCGCCCCGTTCCGGCATATCAAGGCACCTGCTCGGACGCACAAATGTGCTGGTCAATTATGGAGAGCCCTCGCCTTATAGCATTTTTCAGGAAATCTATATGGACTTTACACCGGATCTTGACTACCTTGATACCGGGGTCTGGACTATCACCTTGATTCCCCGCACAATCCAGAATGGAACATGGGAGATGTGGATGCCCGCCTCCGCTGTCCGCAACAGTGGAACCCGTTTTCTCACTCCCACCGTACCTACAACCCTCACAATCCCTTCTACTGCAAATGCTGCGATTACAGTTGGGGCCTACGACTCTGCCACTGACCAGCTGGCTGCATTTTCCGGTCGTGGAAATACCTGGGGGACAAATCAGTTAAAGCCGGATCTCGTTGCACCGGGTGTAGAAATCACTTCATGCGCACCAGGTGGTGGATATACCGAGCGGACGGGCACTTCCATGGCAACACCGTTTGTGACCGGTTGCTGTGCCTGCATGATGCAGTGGGGCATCATTGACGCAAATGATCCGTTTCTATACGGCGAAAAGCTGAAAGCATACCTGCGCAAAGGTGCACGTACACTTCCAGCTTTTCCGTTCTATCCCAATCCCGCAACAGGATGGGGCGCATTATGTCTAAAGGATAGCTTTCCCCTATAAAACCTGCGTCACTACCCCCGGCAATTCTTTAAAAGAATGGATTGCCGGGACAGGTGTATCAATTGTTCCAAAGCCATATGCGGCATGGATAAACTTTACTCCAGCCTTACAGCTCGAATCATAATCTCCCTGGATATCACCCACATACGCTGCAGCATCGAGTCCGTTCCGCTCCACAACAAGCGCGATATTATCCGCTTTTTGCTTGTCGTTGTTCCCGTAGCACTCGATATCCTCCACCAGATCCCACATCTGATAATAATCCAGAAATGTCTCAATATATCCGGATTGGCAATTGCTGACAATGTACAAATGATATCCTGCCTCAATCAATGCTTCCATGACCGGACGGATATCCGGATAAATCTGCCCACCATGTTCTCTAAGGTATGCGTTTTCCTCCGTGCAGCAGGACGCCAACAGCTTCTTTAATTCCTCTCCCTGCACAAACGGGAAAAGGATCTGCCCGATTACATCCATGGTCTTGCCCATCACGCCCTGCATTTCTTCTATTGTAATAGGGGCGCGTGAATAGCCATTTTTCTCTATTGCAAGATCCCATGCCTTGCAAACCATAGGAGATGAATCCCACAGCGTTCCGTCCATATCAAAAATAATACCTTTTTTCATAATTATAATGCCTTAATGCGCTCTAAAGCCTTTACGGTATTTTCATAGTTTCCAAATGCAGTCAGGCGGAAATATCCTTCTCCGCTTGGGCCAAAGCCTGATCCCGGTGTTCCGACAACATTGGCATTTTCCAGAAGATAATCAAAGAACTCCCAGGAAGTCATGTTGTTTGGTGTCTTTAACCAGATATATGGTGCATTTGTTCCGCCGTACACCTCATATCCCGCGTCCTTTAATCCGTTCTTAATCGTCTTCGCATTGTTCATATAGTATGCGACCTGTGCCTTCAGTTCGCGCTTTCCAGCCTCAGAATATACTGCTTCTCCTGCGCGCTGTACAATATAAGGTGCTCCGTTGAACTTGGTTCCATGTCTTCTCGCCCAGAGTGCATGAAGCGATACATCATTGCACTTAAGCTCTTTCGGCACAACAGTAAAACCAAGACGGACACCGGTAAATCCTGCATTCTTTGAAAAGCTGCGCAGCTCGATAGCACATGTTGTCGCACCCTTACACTCATAAATGGAATGTGCAACATTGTCCTCACTGATATAAGCTTCATATGCAGCGTCATAAATAATGACAGCCCCAACTTTATTCGCATAATCAACCCATTCCTGCAGCTGGCCCTTTGTCAGAGTTGTACCGGTCGGGTTGTTCGGCAGACACAGGTAAATCATATCCGGTGTTTCCTTTGGAAGTTCCGGCACAAAGTGATTTTCTGCTGTACAAGGCATATAGATCACGTTGCTCCATGTCTCTGTTTTTGGATCATATGTACCGGTTCTTCCAGCCATAACATTGGAATCAACATAAACCGGATATACCGGATCACAGACAGCAATACGGTTATCGGTTGAAAAGATTTCCTGGATATTACCAGAGTCGCTCTTTGCTCCATCGGAAACAAAAATCTCATCTGCAGAAATATTGCATCCTCTTGCCTGATAATCATTCTTTGCAATTGCATCCCTTAAAAATTCGTACCCGAGATCCGGAGCATATCCATGAAATGTTTCGGCATTTCCCATTTCATCTACTGCTTTGTGCATTGCTGCAATAATGCTTGGAGCGATTGGCTGGGTCACATCACCGATTCCAAGGCGAATGATATTCTTGTCCGGGTTGGCAGCACTATAAGCTGCTACCTTCTTTCCGATTGTGCTAAAAAGATAGCTTCCCGGAAGTTTTAAATAGTTGTCATTGATCTGATACATAACGGCTTCCTTTCCTGATTCCATCGAACTTTTTTCAATTCATCACACACTTTAACACTTTATTTTTCGCCTGTAAAGAGTTCTTTATCCATCTCCCATCAGGCTTAAAATCATTTCTGCGGTCTCGACAAGACCTGTTCCGTTGTCCATACTCCGCTTCTGGATATAGCGATGTGCCTCCTCCTCTG
This sequence comes from Agathobacter sp., assembly GCA_022769125.1. Lineage (GTDB taxonomy): Bacteria > Bacillota > Clostridia > Lachnospirales > Lachnospiraceae > Roseburia. Next base: position 111,809 of record JALEKN010000035.1, on the reverse strand, counting down.
ACAAGCCATTTCTGCTCATCAGGACAGCTTTTGCCTCCTCAAGTGTCTGGCGCTCCTCATCTGATCGTTCTTTTGGCAGACTCTTTCGTTTCTTTCTCCTTCGGCTGATGGTGTATTCCATCATTTCCACAGTCTGAAGCAATGCATGTACCTTGATCGGCAGTGGCAGGCAGACCAGATTGTTTACCTCCCGATCCATGACATTTGCCGCGGATGCGATCAATAACATCTGGAAGCCGGGTGGAAGGTACTCGTACATTTCCTCATACATCATGTCCGAAAACCGGTAACCACATATCAGGATTCCCTCTTCGAGACTGTGCATGCTCTGCAAAGTCTGCGCACCTGTTGTACAGACCGCAGTAACCGAATATCCGCTTTGAGCCAGAATCTTCTTAACACTTGCCGCTACTTCCATTTTCGGAAAAGCAATTACAATATTATTCAAAGCTCTCACCCATCTTAGATTTTATATAAATATTCGTTCACTTCCCAATCAGTAACCTGTGAGCAGTAGCGCTCCCACTCTTTTTCTTTCGTTACAATGTAGCGGGTAGCAATGTGCTCTCCGACTACCTCACGGATAAATGTATCCTCCTTAAATGCACAGATTGCTTTGTACATATCATCCGGCAGAAGATCAATTCCTTTTTCATCCCGGATCTTTTCTGTCATATGATACAGGTTTTCCTTCACTGCTGCCGGCGGCATAATCTGCTTTTCAATTCCATCAAGCCCCGCTGCAATGCATACTGCAAATGCCAGATACGGATTCGTGGATGGATCCGGACTTCTTAGCTCTACGCGCTTATTCTCCCCTTTCGAGGATGGAATGCGGATCAGCGGACTGCGGTTCATTGTTGACCATGCAATATAGCTTGGTGCCTCGTCTCCCCCGCCAAGTCTTTTATAAGAATTAACCAAAGGGTTTAAGATCAGGGTCATTCCCTTTATATGATCCATGATGCCACCAATAAAGTAATATGCCTCTTTTGACAATCCAAGTTCATCATTTGCGTCTGCAAAGACATTTCGTCCATCCTTGTGTAAAGACATATTGATATGCAGCCCTGATCCGCAGGCATTCGTAATCGGCTTTGGCATGAAGCTTGCGAAAAAGCCATGTCTTTTTGCAATCGTCTTCACTGCAAGTTTAAATGTCATCACATTATCAGCAGTCTCCAATGCTTCCTTATATTTAAGGTCTACCTCATGCTGTGCCGGCGCCGCCTCATGATGTGAGGCTTCAACCTCAAAATCCATATCTTCTAACGTAAGCACAATATCTCTTCGCGCATTTTCGCCAAGGTCTACCGGTCCAAGATCAAAATATCCTGCCTTCTCGCTTGTTGTAGTGGTCGGATTGCCGTTTTCATCGAGGTTAAACAAGAAGAATTCGCATTCCGGCCCGATATCAAAGGTATATCCCATCCGGGCAGCCTTCTCAATCTGCCTCTTTAATACCTGTCTGGAATCACCCATAAACGGAGTGCCATCGGCTGTATAGACATCGCATATAATACGTGCGACCTTACCCTGCTGCGGTCTCCACGGAAAAATGACAAATGTATCAAGATCCGGATGCAGATACATGTCGGATTCTTCAATACGCGCAAACCCCTCAATGGATGATCCGTCAAACATGCATTCATTTTCAAGCACCCTCTCTAACTGGCTTGCAGTAACTGCAACATTCTTTAAATTACCAAAAATATCGGTAAACTGTAGGCGGATAAACTCTACATCTTCCTCCTCCACCATTCTGATAATATCTTGCTTCGTGTTCCTGCTCATTTTGTTTTCTCCTTCCAGATATATATTTCTATGCTCTATACTACTTTCTCTTGACCGCTCTGTTGTGTTTTTCCATTATCAGCTTACTATCTGCAGGCTTCCAGCACATCCTTCATTCTCATGCTTCCACCGAACAGGTCAAGCGCACTTCCGATCGTGACATTCAGTTTATTCTTTCCCTGTGTCCGGATCTGCTGTAAATCCTCCATACAGTGAACACCTCCTGCATAAGTAATCGGTATCCGTCCCCATTTTCCAAGCATCTGTACGAGCGGAAGTTCGATTCCATCTGCCTTCCCCTCCACATCCACTGCGTGTATCAAAAACTCATCACAATAAGATGCAAATGCGTCTAAAAGCTGCAATGTTATTCTCTCGTTGGTAAACTTCTGCCAGCGGTCTGTCACAATATAGTAGCCACCGCCCTTGTCATCATCAAGATAGCGGCAGGACAGATCCAAAACCAGATGCTCCTTTCCGACACTTTCCCTTAACCTCTCCAGACGCCCATAGCTGACCTGACCGTCAGAGAAAACATAGCTTGTCACAATAACATGGCTCGCCCCTGCCTGAAGGAATTCTCCTGCATTATCCGGGGTAATTCCACCTCCGACCTGAAGTCCGCCCGGATATGCTCTAAGAGCCGCCATAGCCTGTGCCTTCGTAGCATCATAGTATGGGCTGTCCGATTTGTTCAGCAGAATGATATGACCTCCGCGTATACCCGCTTCCTTATATAAATGAGCATAAAAGGTACTATCCTGCTCTGCGACAAAATTCTCCTGCGCAGTGTCTCCAAAGTCCTGCAATGTTCCTCCGACAATCTGTTTGACTTTTCCGTTGTGTATGTCAATGCACGGCCGAAATTCCATCGTTCATCCTCCCATTGGCAGATTCTTTTTATACAAAAAGGGCAAAGTTCTCCCTTAAGGAGACCTCTTTGCCCCTGCAAAATCATAACATAAAAAGAGCATTTTGTGAATCTGTTCTTTTTTCTGAAATCAGTTGACACCCCCACATTATTTTGCTATCGTAGAACAAATAGAATTTTATAAAGAAACCATACAATAAGAAAGCGAGGATAAAGCAAAAATGGGTACTATTATCGGCGAAGGAATTACTTTTGATGATGTTCTTCTTGTTCCGCAATATTCTGAGGTCACTCCGAATATGATTGATTTAAGAACACATCTTACAAAGAAGATTGTATTAAACATTCCTATGATGAGTGCCGCTATGGACACAGTTACAGAATCAAAAATGGCAATTGCAATGGCACGTCAGGGTGGTATCGGTATCATCCATAAGAACATGTCCATTGAGGCACAGGCTGAAGAAGTTGACAAGGTAAAACGTTCTGAAAACGGTGTAATTACAGACCCATTTTCTCTTTCTCCGGAACATACACTGCAGGATGCCGATGATCTGATGGCTAAATTCAAGATCTCCGGTGTTCCGATTACTGAGAACGGAAAGCTTGTCGGCATTATCACCAACCGCGATCTGAAGTTTGAGACAGATTTCTCCAAGAAAATCAAGGAATCCATGACCGCTGAGAATCTGATCACAGCGCCGGAAGGAATTACTCTCGAAGAGGCAAAGAGCATCCTTGCAAAGGCAAGAAAGGAAAAACTTCCGATTGTTGACAAGGACTTCAATCTCAAAGGTCTTATCACAATCAAGGACATTGAAAAGCAGATTAAATATCCACTTTCCGCTAAGGATGCGCAGGGCCGCCTGCTCTGCGGTGCCGGTGTCGGAATTACCGGCAACATGATGGATCGTGTTGATGCACTTGTAAAAGCTCATGTTGATGTTATCGTTGTTGACTCTGCACATGGACATTCCAAGAACATCCTTACTGCCGTAAAACAGATCAAGGAAACCTATCCGGATCTACAGGTTATCGCAGGCAACATTGCTACCGGTGCTGCGGCAAAGGCCTTGATCGAGGCTGGTGCTGATGCAGTCAAAGTCGGAATTGGACCTGGTTCTATCTGTACCACCCGTATCGTTGCCGGTATCGGTGTTCCACAGATCTCTGCAATTATGGATTGCTATGAAGTTGCAAAAGAATATGGCATCCCGGTCATTGCGGATGGTGGTATCAAGTACTCCGGTGATATGACAAAGGCTCTTGCTGCAGGCGCAAATGTCTGCATGATGGGTTCTATGTTTGCAGGCTGTGATGAGGCTCCTGGTACCTTTGAGTTATATCAGGGAAGAAAATACAAAGTATACCGTGGAATGGGTTCTATTGCCGCAATGGAAAACGGAAGCAAGGACCGCTACTTCCAGGAAGGTGCAAGAAAGCTTGTTCCGGAAGGAGTAGAAGGCCGTGTTGCTTATAAGGGAACCTTAGAGGATACCGTATTCCAGCTGATCGGTGGTATCCGTTCCGGTATGGGATATTGCGGATGCAAAGATATCGAGACCTTAAAGGAAAACGGAAAATTCGTCAAGATTTCTGCCGCATCCTTAAAGGAAAGCCACCCACACGATATCCACATTACCAAGGAAGCTCCTAACTATAGCAGCGACACCAACTAATTATTTTTGAGGTATCTATTTTGGACACGAGCGACATAGTTCAGATTATAAGTTTAATTATCTTACTGCTGCTCTCCGCATTCTTTTCGTCTGCGGAGACAGCACTTACAACCGTTAATAAGATACGCATGCGTACACTGTCAGAAGCCGGCAACAAAAAGGCAGACAGTGTGCTTCGCGTTACAGATGACTCCGGGAAAATGCTTTCTGCCATTTTGATTGGCAATAATATTGTCAATTTATCAGCCTCCTCCATTGCAACTTCTTTTGCAATCAAACATTTTGGAAGCGTAGGCGCAGGTATTGCCACCGGAGTTTTAACACTTCTGGTCCTTCTTTTTGGTGAGATAACTCCAAAGACAAAGGCAACCTTAAACGCTGACCAGATGTCACTATCCTACGCAGCGATCATCGAGGTTTTGATGAAGCTGCTTACACCGGTCATTTTCATTATCAACAAGCTCTCACTCGGCATCCTTTTTCTGCTTCGGGTCGATCCCAATGCCAAGGATAATCAGATGACGGAGGAGGAACTGCGCACCATCGTCGATGTCAGTCAGGAAAGCGGTGTCATCGAGCATGAGGAGCGTGACATGATCCACAATCTCTTTGATTTCGGCGATTCAGAGGCCAAGGAGATCATGGTTCCCCGTATTGATATGACCTTTGTCTCTGTCGATGCGACATACGAGGAGATTATTTCAATCTTCCGCGAAGATAAATTCACGCGGCTTCCGGTATACGAGGATAGCACGGATAATATCATCGGTATTATCAACATGAAGGATCTTTTGCTCTGCGAAGACATTGAGCACTTTTCTATCCGCGATATTCTTCGTGAGCCTTACTTCACATATGAACATAAAAATACCGCAGACCTGTTTATTGAGATGCGCAAAAACTCCATATCGCTTGCAATCGTCCTTGATGAATATGGTGCTACCGCCGGACTGATTACATTGGAAGATCTTTTGGAGGAAATTGTCGGAGAGATTCGTGATGAGTATGATACAGATGAAGTCGATCCGATCACCAAATTAAGCGACCGCGAATATATGGTACTCGGTTCTACCAGTCTTGATGACGTCAGTGATGCGCTCGGTGTGGAATTTACCTCCGAAAATTACGACACCATCAGCGGTTTCTGTCTGGATCATCTGGACCATCTTCCGGAAAAGAATGAGATTATTCTGACGGAAGCTGGGGTTCTTTTAAAGATTGACAAGGTCGATAAAAACCGAATTGAACGTGTTTACATAAAACTTCCTGCACAATCCAAAACAGAAAACTAATGGAAAGACCCGGATTTTAATCCGGGTTTTTCTTTGTATATAGCTGCCTTTGCCTTTCCTTTACTTCTGTCATTGAAAAATGAAAAGAAAATCTCGCCTGTTTTTCGTCTGCCACAAAATTTTCCATAGCTGCCTTAAGAACAGACGCATATTCTTCGCTATTTCTCCACAGTGAGCCCTCATGCAGCCCCCCCTGTTCTTCTGCTACATCCCCGAGTTTGTTTCTATAATAATCCGGAGAGATAAATCGTATTATCTTTGTAAGCGGTTCTCTTTGCTCCGATGTATCAACCACAAAAATGGTAGCTGCGGCCTGTGCGCAGTTTCCATAGCTGTCGGTTACCAAAAAACGAATCAGGATTCTCGCATTTCCATGTAAATCTTTAAAATCAGCCGGATTAAAATCGAGTAATTCAATCGCAAGGGAATGGTTATCGTCCTCCCTGTCCATCGCTGTTACATACTTTGTATCCAATAGAACTTCTTTATTGATATATCGCTCCATTTCGTCTGTAGCCTGCTCCAGGGTAAAATACCGGTCCAGAGCGGTAATCTGAGGGTACTCATCCCATTTTGCCAAAAGTTTCTCGTCCTTATATATCCTGATTACGTCATCCGGGCAAAACCTCTGTCCACCGGTATCCTGCCAATACAAAAAACTTCGCCCCGGTTGCTGCTGCATCCTCGCAGCCACAAAGTCTGCCGGAAGATCACTTCTGTTATCTTTCGTAAAGCTGTTGTGATATGTATATCCATATCCAATGGGAATCTCCACCCCAAACAGCTGTGTGTCATAGGTAAGAAATACTCTCTTTCGAAATACTGCATAAAAAGAAACATCCCCCGACAACTCGTAATTCATACCTGAACATAGTTCAGCCGTTGTGTTTGCCCTCCTTTCTTCAGTCCATCCAAGTTCTTCCCAGCCACCATAAGACGACACCCGCGGTGCCTGGATCATTACTTTAACATCATTGTTAAAAAGAATTCCTACTATCCGAACCGGTCTGTCCTCTCCCTGCTGATAAAATTCTGCCGTCACCGTTTTTTTATAAATGGCATAAAGCGTAAGGACACCATCCTGCATTATTTTTTCATCTACATAAATTGGTTCTGCGATTTTTGTTCTTGCATCTTTTTTCGTGCTCCATCCGATAAATTCATAACCTTCCCTGCATGCGGCAAATGTATCCTCATCCACATCAATCTGCTGTCCATATGCAGTATTTACAGATATATATGCCTGGTTCTGAATGCTTCCGCCATTGCTTGAAGCATCATACACAATTGCGGCTGTGTCCGCTTCCCATACAGCGTAAAGTCTCAGACTTTCAACCGACGCATAAGAATCTCCCGGTTCATAACGATTTCCATCCTCCCCCTGCCAGCAGATGAAGGAATAGTATTCCCGGCTCGGTCCTTCCCTGATAACAAACTCTGCGGGCGTATCTGCGCATCCACTCGTGCTATGATACGCAGTCTTTGTATCCGTTCCCTCAAAAAAGGTTTCATCCTCTTCCACACTATTGCTTACAATCTGTAAGTCATAATACAAAGTTACCGGCTTTGAATATAGCGCGTAGTATTCCCTGTCGTCATCCACTTCAAAAACGCATCCTTCTCCGAGGGTGAACATCTCCGGAGCTGTTTCCTTCATTCCCCAGCCTATGGGACTCCAGCCATCATACGCCGCAATGTATGGAGACACGACCTCTGTTGCTATTTCACGGTTATAGATAACCGGCGTTGCTCCATCCTGCCTCAGCGCATACTCCACTCCTGTCCATTGATAGAAGCGTACATGCAGTTCTCTCTGAAATTGTGCATAAAGCGTTACACTATGTTCCTTCAAAAACACCGGCTCCCCGGTATCCGGATACACCTCGATTGTCTTGCCTTCCAGCAGTTCCTGTGACTTTTCCGCCCATCCAAGAAATTCGTATCCCTGTCGATATGCACGATAGTTCTGATATGGAATTGCAGTATCAAACGTGACATCGGTATCCAGATAATCCCCTCCATCGACAGTTCCGAGATTTGTTCCCGCATCGTAGCGCACTGTTCCCGATTTTGCCTGCCATTGTGCATACACCGTCAGATCCTTGCGGACGATCTCATTGGACTGCAGCTGTCTTCCTCCATGTTCCTGATTAAAAAAGCCGTTGCAGCTGTAACACTCACCCATCTGCACTCCGGGCGGAGTGCCTGCCGGTGCCCCATACAGCACAAGCACTTGTGCATATGACTTATCCTCTGCAACCCAAAAGGAAGCTGCTTCTCCCTCTTCTATGATCTGCCCACCGCATGCCATATAGGTAATTGTGCATTGCCGTGGATAGAAATAAATACTGATGGTTTCTACTCTCTTTTCGGATTGCTCGTTTCCTGTTATCTGTATGCTATACGGAAGTGTCACTGCTTCTCCATTATACTCTGCATGATGATATGTATATCCTTCTGGTGCACTTATACACATCTTGGCTTCAAACGTGTAGATATATGTCTCACCCAATACCAGATCTATCTCATCCGTCCTGTCGCTATTTTCTACATAATTCCACTCCCCCGTTGCAGCATCATATAGAAAGAACTGATACAAAACCATATGCCGGACCGGCAATTGTGCCCCGGCTGCATCTGCTGCGAGCACCGTTTTGTTTCCGGCATTATCCTCCGCGTAAGAACTTCCGTCTTTCGTCACCTCGACCCCGTCCGAAACAACTGGAATGAAAATTCTCTCCTCATAAATGTATGCCCTAAGTCCAAGTGTCGCATTTATCTGTGGAACTCCTGATGTTTCTATAACGCTCTTCTTCACAGTATTTCCACTCTTTATATTAAGTACGACCTGTTTCATTCCTGAGGTTGGCATTGACCACACAGCATATAGTTTCGTATTATGATGTGACGGTACCGTTACCCCTGAAACTACCGGGTTTCCTTCTTCAAGTGCCCAGCCGACAAAATGATATACTCCCTTGGACATCCGGATTACCTCCTGTCCGCCAATTCGCTGCTCATAATAGGTTCCTATTCCATCCTGCACCTGTTCACTTGTGGACAGATCAATGTTCGTGCGATATTCATAGGATTTTGTGGCAAGTAGTTCCTCTCCATCATAAAAAGCCACCGTATAAGCATTCTTTGACCATCTTGCATGGTACTCCCTGTCAGAATCGAGGATAACAGTTGCCTTACCTGCATTTTCCTTACTGCACGCCACTGTTCCGCTCCCTACGTTTTTCCCTGTGTACCAGCCCTCAAATGTGTATCCCTCCCGGTACGGTGCAGCCGGAAATGTAATCACATGATTTCCTTCGAAAACAGCCGTTGCGGTCGCCTTTTGCCCCGTGGTTGCCTGCTTTCTGGCATTCTTGTCATACTCTGCCGTTCCGGCGACAAACACATTGCCGTCCATATACGAATTTCCCTCCCGCATTTTTCCGCTTCCGTTTGCAAAGCAGTCAAGCCGCCAATGGGAAAATTTTTTATTGGTTACAATCGTCTGATCAGCGACAGGATCTAATGCGTCACCACCTCCATAAAAAACAGCACCATAATTCGTAGCGGTTGGTTTACCCAGATCATATCGATGTGTATTGACAACCTGTACGGTTGCGTTTTCTGCTTTTCCGCACCACTTCTCGCCATCCGGGTCAACCTTAAGCGTCGTCATAGGATTATTCAGATATATATACATTGTACAGATTGTCTCCGCTGCTGACTGGTTCCGTGATGTGTCTGAAAGATTCATATGGGAAGAATTTATCTGCGGAGTGATAATCTGCATGGATTCCTCCGTCTTCATTCCGTATTTCCGGAGCCGGAAATTTTCTTTCTTCTCCGAGTAAGAAGACGCATAATCGTTTGACGCAGAATACCAGAAGAAATTGCACCGCCCGGTACAGTTATTTCCTCCATGTGCATGCAATGCATCCTTTGTATACATAAGCGTATACGCCGGACAGCTTATCATAATATTCGGCACAAAAATACGCCCCAAGCCGCCGACATCATCCTCGAGAAACCTTGCATACGCTCCATTTTGCATATACCAGCTAAGATTCAACGTATCACGGTTTCCGGAGCTTACAGTAGACCACACAGTCAGCCTGTTGTCCTCTGCCCCAAGCTCTGATACCGGTCTGTTTACCGTCTGTCCATTTTCCGGTGTTGTTCCGTTTAATTTATTGCTTGCGAGACATACACGGGCATGTATTTCATACACTGTAGATTTTCCTGTTCCGGTTTCATCCACAATAGCAAGATTAAAGTGTCCTGTCTTGTGCAAGTATTTGACGGAAGTCATTAACTGCCCTGACTCTTCTTCATAAAGCTCGATGCACTTCTCATAAAAGAGCATTTCCGTTTTCCGGTTCAGCAAAATGTCATCATTGCCCCTTTGGTCTTCCCCCGGTGCCTCACCTTCATAGAAACAGATTTTTCGCGCTAAAACAGTATCTCGCGCTAAAAGCTCGCTTCGGTCTTCCTCTTCCAGGCCGCTTAAGTAAAGCCCCACATCTGCCAGGTCCGTGCGGTTTATCCATTCATTGATCTGCTCATTTGTCATTATTGCGGCATCAATTTCTGTTAATCTGCCTGACTCTTCCTCCGCCCATGTATTCTCCCCGAAGAAAGACTCCAGCAGCGATTTCGATTTCGGCACCTGCAAAGAAATCAGTCCGGATCCGTAGTATTTATCCCTTCCCGGTTCTCCCCTTTCATATAGATAGGGATGCAGTTTTGTGTACTCAAGCTCCTTGCTTTCTGCATCTGCAAATACTCCTGACACATAGGCGGTTGCATAAGAAGTTCCTTCATATCCGCCGTATGATCCCGGGGCACAATAATCTACCGTCTCTCCGTAGTTTGAGTACCCTGCAAAGATTCCATATTCATCTGCGGCACTTACGACAACTGCCGCCTCCGTATCCGCCGGTGCGATATTACATACATCCATTCCCTTATTGCCTGCCGACACAATTACCGTGACTTTGCATGCCGCCGCACGTTCAATCTCCTCCTTGAGCATGTCAGATTGTTGGGAATGCAGCGTATTCATAGACAGATTGATAATATCTGCCCCACAATCTGTTGCAAGCCGAATTGCACAGCATACCTTAAGAACGGTTGCCTTACCCTGTTCATCAGCCACAGCAATCGGAAGAATTTTAACCTTTTCATTACTGTTTTTGGCAATGATTTCGGCCATGATCGTACCATGTCCATTGTTGTCACACAAAGAATTGCCCTCATACGCTTTCCAATAATCTGGGACAGTATCCGGAAGATGTACGATCCTCTCCGGGCAGGATATCCTATCAATATCTATCCCGGTATCAATAAGTGCTACCGTAATTTCCTTTGTTGAACTTTGTTCAGATAAGAATTTCTGTAGCTCAGAGGGGGTATCCTGCACATTTTCTCCACCATTTGATTTATTTTGCCCACTTTCTTTTGCTTTTTTATCATCCTCTCCGGCTGCAAGATCTGCAATCTCCAAAATAATTCCGGCTTCCTGCTCGTACCAATCGGTTGCTCCATCATATTGCAGAAATTCTATCTCTTTTATGTTTTGCATAGTCCCGCCCGATAAAGCATCCGCCTGCTCCCTTATCTGCCAAAACCAGCACATACTTATGATAAAAAGGCAGACGAGTACAGCTGTTACCAGCACCGCAGCCCTGCTATATTGTTTTTTTGACATACTTTTCCCCTGTTTATTCTATTACATCGTCCGATGCATATACTGACACAGATAGCGAATCACTATCGGCCTGAATCTCCCCTAGTTGTGGGAGCGTTACCTTTGGTGCAGTCTTATCGATATATAAAACTGTAGCCACGGTTTCCCTGAAATCTGCATCTGTTCCAATGATCCGATAATTGGTATTCCCGGCAGCATCATACACCACGCAGTAGAAGTTACTGATTCCGTTTAAATCGACATCCACAAAACCCTCAAGTGATGCTCTTGGAACGGATTCCCACACCCTCATGAGTTGATATCCACTCTGAAAATATCTCTTGCAGAAAAGCTCCATCTTCACAACTCCACTGCCCGCATCACATCCACGAACGCTTAACCGTACATTCCGATTCGACCATGCGCTACTGCTGCTTCCCCCATTGGTCCGGATTGTCCCACTTGGTGCGATATCATCCTCCCATACCGCATACAGATCTACATCTGAAGACATAAGATATCTCCGATTTCCAGAGTTTAAATAACGGTTATACCAAACTTCTCCATTGCTTTCCTTTCGCCGGTATCCCGCAAACGAATATCCTGCTCTGTGTGGTGCGGTCATTGCAGGAAGAAAATTCCCATACAAAATCCCATCCCGGCTAATGGTCTCCTCCGGTTCCCCAACCAATTTTTCAAATGTTCCACCGTTCGCATAGCAGGTCATACGATATGTTTTTTGCTGCCATCCTGCGTAAAATGTTCCATATCGCTCTTTAACCGACACTTCTCCCGTAACATTTCCAGTGGCATCCACCATCTGTTTCCCGCCATTTTGTGCATCATAATATCCGGTGAACACATATCCCTCACATGAGGGAACACGAATCCTGCAGGAATCCGTTATTGAATTTCCACCCTTTTCCGTAAGGAATCCCTCTCCGAGCACATAACGGATGGAAGTACTTCCCATCTCTACAGGATTTTGGGCATCTGTAGGGCAATTGCCACTTAACACAATCTCACCGGTAAGTGCCTCCCAAACCCCATATAGCTGCACTCTCTGATTTTCTGCTTCCGCCAGATTACAGAAGGATTCCTCTGCCGGATAGTCAATATCTTGGCTGTTCTTCTTTCTACTCCAGCCCTTAAAAACTTTGTTATCCGGAACCTGCAATGACTGTGTCTGCAATTCTGAATAAAATCGGCAAGTTTGTCCGTATCTGCACAGCTGTGATGCCTTTATTTCATATTTGCCTGTTGAATTATTCATAAAATAGTAATCCACATAGTACTGAAATTCACTCCAAGCAAGCTGAAGAACAACAGCTACGTCTTCCTTGTTGAGATTCCCCCCGGCTTTCTTTGCGAGCGTTCTTGCCATGTATGTTCCCTTTTCCGGTACCGACTCCTTTGTCCCTGCAATCTGCCATCTGTCAGACCTTACACCCCCTTCTTTCTCAATACAATCAAAAATTGCAAGCACCTTTACAGAATCCGTAGCAAGATATCGGGCTGTCACTGTCTTTCCATCTATCGTAAGATATCCTGCCTCATCTATTCCATATCCGTGATCGTTCTTAGAGACAAAAGCATTGTCCCCCAGTTTATACATTATTGTCAGTGTATAATTTTTTCTCCAATCCCCATATATTGCGGTATCACGCTCGAACGTCCGCGCTGAGTCAAATAATGCGGTTCCATCCGATGCAATATATTGCCGCTTCATCTGCTTATCCCAAAATCCATTCCATATATATCCATCACTTTGCGGTACGTGGATATCTAGTTCGTTTGATTGGCACAACTGTTCGCTTTCCGCCCAATAAAATGGATTGGTGGATGTCTTTGTATCCGCCAGTTCCTTATTTTTTGTGAATCCTATCCCATAGATTTCATAAAAGGTCTGTCTGCTTTCTTTTCCCTTCGCGCAATTTTCATTACATGTAACTGCATAGACCTGCACACCCCATACTGCATACAGCCGTACTGTATTTCCTGTTTTCTTCTTTGTCTCCGGAAAGTCTTTTCCCGAGAAATTTGCACCGCATCTGGCGATTTCCGATTCAGGTTCTAATCCCCTGGTCCAATATAAAAGTTCCCCTCCTTCAATCCGAGGAGCCGCTGTGTTTCCGGCTCCATAATAGCGGTATGTCTGACTGTAACGGCATATCTGTGAAGCAATTTTCTGAAAGGTCTGCTGCTTTTCTCCTGTCACAGAATAGTACTCTATTGTATATTCGTTTTCACTCCATGATTCTGCAGAATCCGCGTATAGACGCAATATTCCGCTCCCCTCATAAATATCCGCAGTCTGCTTGGAAAACTGCGCGTGCTGAGCCAGATAAGAGGTATGATATGTTTCCGACGCATTAACATAACAATCACTCCCTGCACAGCGCCACTGCCCTGTCAGACGATATCCTTCCCCTTCAATCTTAGATTTCAGATCAGGGATTTTTGCGGCCTCCCAAAAGAAGACACTTTGCGTGTAGGGCTTTCCTTCATAGAAAATCTGTCCCGTTGTCTGGTGAACAGACCATCCGTCTATCCCTCTTGCCCCATACACTTCCTTGTCTGCATAGAATTCCAGCGTAAGCATGTAATTGGATACGGTTCCGGTATTTTTGTAAGTCTCAAGGCTTGCCTTATTAAACTGTCGGAGAAGTATTTCATAGTCGTTTATGTTATTACAATGATAAACATTTCCGCGCGTTTTGATATTTCCGGTTGCATCAGGATCAACGCCAGACCGGCTTGTCCCATTCTCCTCATAAATAGCCCCATTTATTTTCTCATTTCCATTTGCATCACGCTCTACCGTTGTCATAATGGCATCAATTGAGATTGTTACCTTTTCTGAACGGAATATGGCTGTCGTTATCGGATTTTTTCCGCCTGACTGATCCGCCTCGTGATTCATTGCAAGTTCCTGAAGCCGGTCGTAAGACATTGCATACAGACTGTAATTGTACAATACCCCATCCGTTTCCTTCTGTTGATAATTGATATAGTAATAATTCATATTGGGATAATAGATTCCCTGAATTGTCTTTGCCACAGAAATTGTCATCTGCTCATTGGAATCAATTTTTTGATCTGCGTTTAAATCGGCTGAAAATGTAATATCCCACCCGATAGAACGATAAAGAGTTGCCTTTTGCCCCTCAGCCGCCTTTGATCTGGTCGACCAGAAAATATATCCATTTTTAAACGTCCAGGAGCTTGTTCTCCCATTGCATACATAGTCGTTATATGTAACCGCATCATTGTACCCTCCTGCCTGCACATTTTCCGGAGCTGCACAGGCAGAACGATAGGCCGGTATTCCGTCCACCATGCCACTATCAGTCATGGCAGCCTGTATTGTTTTGTGCTCCCTCCATCCGATCATGCATAACGCACAAAACAAAAACATCAATACTGCCATGATTAATTTCTTATGTTTCATATATCCCCCTTCACTCAATCGGTTCCCACAGCGCATAAAACTCCATATTCCCCTGTAGTATCAGCCTGCCTAGTTCCTCCGGCGCATATGCTTCTTTGCTCTCCATATCCTGCCAGCCCGCAAACACTTCGTTGTCCTTAAACGGCGTTCTGGGAACGGTAAGAGCGCTTCCCGCATCCAATTCATACTGGCGGTAAATCTGTTCCCCCACATAGAAGGTAAGATTTCTTTTTCCATACAGGTCTTCTTGTGTCACCTGATCGCATACTGCCATTTTCTGTAAAGATATGTGCCCGGTTCTCCCATTTAAATGAGCATATGTTTCTGTTACCCTTACACTGAGAATTCCACTCTGCGCACTCACATCAAGTACCTCTATCTGATATGACGCATTCGCCGAAAGCTGTGCAAGAAACAAATTTTCAAATACTGCACACAGTTCTTCATCACTTTTGGGGCCGCTATCATCATTATATACAAGCATCTGGAGAGCCTGCTCCATGGCAAGATTAAGTGCAGTATCCAATTCAGATGCCCTCTTCTGCCTCCCTGAAATAGTCAATCCGATCATTAATACCAGAAAGAAAATACCAAGCGAGCAAATCCCCATAACAATATTTCGCATACGCCTCTCCTATTCTTTTAACTTTTCACCGGAAATAACCGGAACCATCACGCGGATTCTGCGACATGGCTTCCTCCCATATTGCGTTCCAACAATAAGTTCCAGCTGATAGTTTCCCTGCCTTGTAAACAGAAGTGTCCCACTTTTTTCTTCGTACAAGGCAGCAGCCGCATTCTCTTCCTGCATAAGACTTTGTATATTTCCCCTTGCAAGTACCTGCTCTTTTTCCAGATATACTTCTACTAATTCCAGATATACATTCTTTTGGAATGAATTGCCGAACAGTTCCTGTACGAGATAGCTTTTATTCGGTGAGCAGCTTTCCTCCTTCAGCCAGACAGCCGGGATTTCTTCGGAAATAATCCTGGCGGCAGTCTTTGATATCTGAAGATCCGGGCAGTCGTTTTCCGGGACTTCAACAGCCTGCATTCTGCTCCATATTCCCTTCTCCCCGCCACTTCTTCCCCCGAAAAGATATGACAGTAGAAAAATGATAACTATACCTGTTATGACCATCTCCAATATCAATCGTATTGTTCTCTCCAAATCATCCCCCCAGCACCTGTGAACTCACAAGTCCTACCAGCTTCGATACGCTATATGGAAAATCGCCGACAAGAAGCGCCTGACAAAAGATGATAATAAAAATTGCACCAAGTGCTTCCCCTATCAAATCCAATATTTCTTCCAACGTATATTGCATACTTCCTCCTTAAAAAGATGTCAGGCGCATATACCATTCTCCAAGCAGGAGATAGGCAGCCCCGAACGTAAAAACCTCCCATACGATCTCGCCGATCATTTCCATCCATTTTTTCATACATTCCTTCTCCTAATATACGATCAACTGTTTTGTCTGTATCCTATGCAGCCCTATCAGCGGAATATCATAAGGATATTCCATGGTGAGGATTGCATAGTTTGTGTAAAATGACTGTTCCTGTTCCCCTCCGACAAGCTGTATGGATAATAAATAATTCCTCGCCCTCGCATCTGCTATTTTTTCCAGTCTTACAGGCTCTGCAAAATTTGATGCACTGATTTCATTCGCAGCTGCATACAGATAACTTTCAGCCAGAGCGGCCGCATGATTTGCCCCCAGTATGGCAATACCTGAAAAAATAATCATGGAACTGATAAAAACACCTAGTATTGCTTTCCAAATAGCCTCCATTACTTCCTCCCTAAATAAGCGCTGACATTGTAGCAAATATCCGCATGACCATACTGAACAAATATCCGGCCATAACAATTGCTCCCGGTATCATAGGGTAAATATTGTATCTGACATTTACAGCATCGCGAAGTGTTGCTTCCCTTGCATCAAGCTCATCTAGCATATCCATATTATGCGCGATCAGTTGCTGCATCTGGATCTGCGTATCAAGTGCCGCTCCATTTTGTATTGCCATGAGCATTCTTGTTGTCTGGGTCACACTTGATATTTCGTATTCCTCGCAGAAGTGCGCATACGCTCTTATGTCCGATGGATCTCTTCGAAGTGATTCCAAAAGCTTCTGTATTTCTTTTTTTAAAATTGCAGGGGCCGTCCGAAGTGACTCCGTGATGGAAACCGTGATATTGTATTTTTGCATAAGGAGGCACACATCAAACAACCATTTGGGAACCGCATGGCAGATTTCCTTACGGACAATCCGAAAGCGTATCCAATAAATAGCTCTATGCCAGATCATCCATCTGCCGGCTCCCGGTCCCCTTTTTTCCCCCTGTGGACGCCACTTATCGATGTAAGCACATAACTGCTTTGCTCTTTTATCGCCCATCTGTTTTTCCTGCCGCATCCATCCCTTAGCCATATTATTCGCCACAAGATATAAGAAGAGATAAAATAGAAGAACAAGAAGTACTTCGCTTGTCTGGGATAGGCTTGCCGATAAAACAGACAACTGCTGTGGCATCATTCTCTGAACTAGTACACAGACAAAGATCATTACCACATAAAGCACAGATGATGTGTACGCCGTTATCTTCATATTACTTTGGCAGTGCTCTATACGCTTTTCATGACGCTGCCTCATGCGCGATAACAATTCCATCTCTGCCTTGAAATCTCCGCCTCTTGCTTCCACGCGCAGCGCAAAATCATGGATAAACCGAAGCTGTTCATCCGGATACGTCTCCTCCATGTGACGAAACGCTTCTTTTTGTGCGCGCACAAGATCTTCTTCCCTTCGGATGACCCATATCATCTGCTGCAAGGTATCATGCATCAGTCCATCCGGAAACGTAAGATACACCTCTTCTAACGCTGCCGCGATTCTTCTGTGCAATATCATTGCACTCATAAACTGCTGCATGTAGCTATTCACATCAGAGAACTTCCGTTGCTCGCTTTTTCCATAACTGCATATCTGCCCTAAAAAATGGGCCGCCACCATGGTTCCAAAAAGCAGTAATGCTATGTAAAAAGTTCTCAGCGCAAACAGCCATGCATTGAGCAGGCTAAATCCAAGTAAAAGAGGCAGCAGGTATTTTTGTCCACCACACATCTTAATCTGATGTTCCCTTAATATATTCCACTTACTTCTTCGGCAACCGCTCTGACAAGTTCCGGTGTAGTCTCCCATTTCTTCTGCTCCTCCATTCCATAAAATATGCCCTTTCTTTCCTGCCGGAAGCGTTCCTCCAGAAGATGCGACTTACACGAATCCGGTATTCCCGCTTTCTTCATCCGGGACAAAATAGATTCCGGAATTAGTGATTGTTGAAATATTCCGTCCTCCATCAGCATTGTACATATATTTTCCTCACCTCTCCTTTCGAAAATAGCAGCCTGCGTAATCCGGCGCCTCGTCATCCCATCTGCATCTGTTGTGCGCTCCAGCAATATTCCCAGATCCAGATGTGTGTATATGTTATTGACCATACGTCCCGGCTCAATCCCCTGTCCCATCATATTGACCACACGATCCGGTATCTTACGCACATCACTGGTATGAAGTGTCGTCATCCCATGTACTCCGGTACTCCATCCCTCGACCAGATACTGAACTTCCGTCGACCGTGCCTCTGACAGCATCAGCCATGTTGGATTCAAACGAAGAGCGACTTTGATGGCCTTTGCATATTCCTCATCGGAATCTATCTTAATTTCATCCGCTCTCTTTCCCGGATTAATACTCTTATAATGCCATTCCAACGTATCCTCAACCGTTATGACCTTATCTGCCGATGCAATAAATGTTGAGAGAAATTTAGCACACTCTGTCTTTCCATGCCCCGGCTCTCCGCAAAAAGCGAAGTTACATCGTATCGTGACACAATTTACCAGAAAATGCATAAAGGCTTCCGGGCAATAGTTCTCCTGAATGGCTTGCAATGCTCCAAATCTCAGTTTAGGCATTGACTTGCGGATGGAGAAACAACGCCCACTCGTTGCAAGCGACTCATGTACAACCGTGATGCGAAGCGTATCCGTCTCTGCCGAAAGCACATTTTCCACCTGATTAAATGGTCTTGCGACATGATTGGCAACATATTGTGTAAAGTTGTCCACAAACCTGCCGTCAAATTCTTCCGGACATACACATTCCTTACGACCGCCTGCATACTCTACCCACAGCGAATCACCGTCCCAATCAATGTCCGTAACCGAATCATCCGTAATATATGGCCAGAGGGGGCCAAATATCCCTCTGGTCAAATTCCATCTGTTGGTCATCAGCAGTACCTCTACTGTCCATCAGAAGTACCATTATCCCCGGTCACCTCATTTGGTGCAGTTCCTGTGATCGCGTCATTGGTCTTTTCAAATACCTTGTCGATCGTGGAATCGATCTGCTGCGTAATCACGCCAGCTCCGACCAGCTCCCCACTTTCATTCCGCGTTCCTGTTCTGGTCATCATGGTGATAATGGCAATTACTGCAAATAATGCGATAACTACTACAACTACCTCTAAAATATGTGCGATTGTCTCTTTCATAATACTGTTCCTTTCCCCGTCTCTGCGGAATCGGAAAAGACAATGCCCTATTTAATTCATAAAAATGGAATTCTCCCGGCGAACGCCGATAGAAATCAGATAAAAAGAGTGGTTTAATCATACACGCTTTTTTCTCGTTTGTAAAGAACTTTTTTCTTGAATCATTGCAGTTTATTGCATCAGAACTTTCATTTTTGTCGCTTAGTGATTTTATCACATGCTTTTATCAGTTTCTTTCTGTTATTATGCTATATTAACCATTTATTGTATCATATTCATCTATATTATCTATCTAATCAAAAGTTAAATCGACCTGCTTTTTTTCTTAAATTACCACAGTCGTTCCGCCTATACCGCCACATTCCGCAGCTTCACAAAAAATGAACGAAATCATAATCAAAAAAGGAGATGAGCGCCATTTTCCGGGCGATCATCTCCTAATTAAATCCTATTTAAACATTTTCCGTTATATCTTATTTCTCCAGAAGCTTATTGACACTGACCAGACGTACCACAACCACGAAAACCTCTGCCGCTTTTGCAAGATTCTCCAATGACGGGAAGGTCGGGGCGATTCGTATTACGTTATCCTTAGGATCAGAGCCATACGGGAAAGGAGCTCCTGCCCCTGTCATGGTAACACCGGCATCCTTACACTTTGCAACGATCTCCTTTGCGCAGCCCTCAAGACTTTCGAAGCAGATAAAGTATCCTCCGAGCGGATTTACCCATGTTCCGATTCCTCTCGGCGCGATTTCTTTTGTTAAAAGTTCATTTAACATTTCAAATTTTGGTCGGATAAGTTCTGCCTGTTTTTCCATGTGCGCATTCAGTCCATCAATATCATGGAAGTATGCTACATGGCGCATCTGATTGAGTTTATCATATCCGATTGTCTGGAATGTAAGCTGACTGCGGATGTCAGCAAGATTTGCCTCAGAAGCTGCAAGTGCTGCAATTCCGCTTCCCGGGAAGGTTACCTTGCTGGTAGAGCAGAATTCCAAAACGATATCCGGATTTCCTGCTTTCTCACACTCACTTAAAATTTCAAGAATCTGTGCCTGGTTATCTTTATACAGATGATGAACAGCATATGCATTATCCCAGAAGATTCTAAAATCCTTTGCAGCTGGCTTTAAGGCCGCAAAACGACGGACTACCTCATCAGAATATACAACGCCCTGCGGGTTGGAGTACTTCGGTACGCACCAGATACCCTTTACCAGCGGATCATTATTTACATAAGATTCCACCGCATCCATATCAGGTCCATCTGCATGCATCTCAATTGGTATCATCTCGATTCCAAAATGCTCCGTAATTGCAAAATGTCTGTCATATCCAGGTACAGGGCAGAGGAACTTAACTTTCCCCTGTTTGCACCAAGGTTCATTTCCGCAGATTCCGTCATACATAGCGCGCGCGATCTGGTCATACATGACGTTCAGGCTTGAGTTACCATAGATGATCACATTTTCCGGTTTGCATCCGATCATTCCCGCTACCAGACGTTTCGCCTCCGGAATTCCGTCCAGGCATCCATAATTACGAAGATCCATGCCGTTTTCGCTCTTAAAATTGCTCTTTGAGTTTAAAACATCCATCATTGGAAGAGAAAGGTCAAGCTGATCCGCTGCCGGCTTTCCTCTTGACATATCAAGTGCCAATCCCTGCTCCTTAATCTTTTGGTATTCTGCCTCAAGTGCTTCTTTCTCTGCGACCAGTTCTTCCCTGCTCATCTCCTGATACTTTTTCATTTTAGCTCTCCTTTATGACTCATCTTTTATTTTTTTGAAGTATTCCTGTATCTTCTTCTCATAGCCGATGTCTGTCGGTTCATAAAAAACCTGATCTGTAAGCCCATCCGGCAGATACTGCTGCTTTACATAATGGTTGGGATAATCATGTGCGTATTTATACCCCAGCCCATGTCCGAGCTTCTCTGCCGACTTATAATGTGCATCCTGCAGATGGGTCGGGACCGGAGGTGTCTTCGTCTCCTTAACCACACGCATCGCTTTAAAAATTGCTTCACATGATGCATTGCTCTTCGGTGCACTTGCCATATAGGTAACGGCCTGTGCCAGAATAAGCTGTGCCTCCGGCATTCCCACACGTTCTACCTCCTGTGCGCAGGCAGACGCCACAACCATTGCCATCGGATCTGCATTCCCGATATCTTCCGATGCAAGAATCATAATTCTTCTGGCAATAAACTTGACATCCTCTCCCGCATAGAGCATCCGCGCGAGGTAATACACCGCAGCATCTGGGTCGGAGCCACGCATACTTTTAATAAATGCTGAGATCGTATCGTAGTGATTATCTCCTGTCTTGTCATAAGATATCACACGCTTCTGAATACATTCGCTCGCCACATCAATCGTAATGTGGATCTTGCCATCTTCG
Organism: Agathobacter sp.; assembly: GCA_022769125.1. GTDB lineage: Bacteria > Bacillota > Clostridia > Lachnospirales > Lachnospiraceae > Roseburia. Next base: position 90,057 of record JALEKN010000035.1, on the reverse strand, counting down.
GAGCGGTCCGTTGTGAGCACACCAAGCTCGATTGCCGTAAGTGCCGCTCTTGCATCCCCGTTTGATACATCAGCAAGAAATTCAAGTGCATCCTCGTCGATCTCTGCATGGTAAGCTCCCATACCTTTCTCGCTGTCAGTAAGTGCCCGCATCAGAAGTACCCGTATATCATCCCTTGACAGCTTCTTCAGTTCAAAGATCACGGAACGGGATAACAGCGCTCCGTTCACCTCAAAATACGGATTTTCCGTTGTTGCGCCGATCAGAATGATCGTCCCGTCTTCCACAAACGGCAGTAGATAATCCTGTTGCCCCTTGTTGAAGCGGTGGATCTCATCGATAAACAGGATCGTCTTTCTGCCATACATTCCGCGGTTATTCTTCGCCTGTTCAATAACCTCTTCCATGTCCTTCTTGCCGGCAGAAGTCGCATTGATCTGCATAAAATCCGCGCTTGTGGTGTTGGCAATTACCTTTGCAAGTGTCGTCTTACCGGTTCCCGGAGGACCATATAAAATAATGGAGCTAAGCTTATCCGCCTTGATTGCCCGATACAGCAGCTTATCTTTTCCGACAATATGCTGCTGCCCGACCACTTCCTCAAGTGTTGTCGGTCGTAGCCTTGATGCAAGCGGTGATTCCGACTCCATGTTCTGCTCTCTCATATACTCAAACAGATCCATAGTTCCAAGCAATCCCCTTTTACCTAGATATGAATAATTTGTCTTTCAATCTTGCAACTTTATCTTAATATAATATTCATTATAACTCATTTCATATTAAATTTGAAAGAAAAAGTGGCAGAAAATTCATTTTCTAAATAATAGAATACATGAATCCCTGCCACTTTACAACAGCAATGTTTTTTTTCTACTTTATGCTAAAAAAACCTCGAAAAAAAGCGTTTTCCATGTGTACTTTTATGCATTTTCGCCATGTATGCCCGGAAAATGCTCCTTACGCTTTCACTTTGGCAACCAACGCATCATTTTCCACATCGATCAGGATCGTATCTCCACCTCGCACCTGATCCGCTAAGATCAGCTTTGCAGATAATGTCTCCACATACTTCTGCAGATAACGCTTCAACGGTCTTGCCCCGTAGATTGGATCATATCCATGATCTACCACATACTGCTCCGCCGCATCGCTGAGCTCGACCTTGATCTCGCGGTCAGCCAGACGCTTATTCAGATCGTTCATCAGCAGCTTGATGATGCCGCCAATGTTATCCTTGGTCAACGGCTTAAAGAGAATGATCTCATCCAGACGGTTCAAGAACTCCGGACGGAAGTGTCCTCTCACTTCATTCATGACAGCTTCCTCGCATTCCGGAAGGATCGAGCCATCCGCCCCGATTCCCTCAAGCAGCTCCTGCGAACCCATGTTGCTGGTCATGATGATGATCGTATTCTTAAAGTCCACGGTCCGTCCCTGTGAATCTGTGATACGTCCGTCATCAAGCACCTGAAGCAGCACATTAAAAACATCCGGATGCGCTTTTTCAACTTCATCAAACAGTACAACGGAATACGGTTTTCTACGCACTGCCTCAGTCAGCTGGCCACCTTCGTCATATCCTACATATCCCGGAGGCGCTCCGATCAGACGTGACACGGAGTATTTCTCCATGTACTCACTCATATCGAGTCGTACCATATTGCTCTCGTCATCAAACAGGCTTGCGGCAAGTGCCTTTGCAAGCTCGGTCTTGCCGACACCGGTAGGTCCTAAGAACAGGAAGGAACCGATTGGCTTGGTCGGATCTTTGATTCCGGCTTTGGAACGGATGATTGCTTCTGTAACCTTGGTAACACCCTCATTCTGTCCGATAACACGCTTGTGGAGTTCATCGTCCAGATGAAGTGTCTTGTTACGCTCGCTCTCGGTAAGCTTTGCCACCGGGATACCCGTCCATCTGGAAATGATCCTTGCGATCTCCTCCTCGCTGACATTCTCATGTACAAGGGAAAGATCGCGATCCTTTAAGGTTGCCTCCTCGACTTCCAACTGCTTTTCCATCTGAGGAAGGACACCGTACTGCAATTCCGCAGCCTTTTCCAGATCGTAGTTCTGCTGTGCCTGCTTGATCTCGCTGCGCGTTTTCTCAATACTCTCACGCAGCTTGCTTACCTTGTCGACAGCATCCTTCTCATTTTTCCACTTTGCCATGCGGTTGTTCAACTCGTCGCGAAGCTCCGCAAGCTCCTTCTGCAGGTTTGCAAGCCGCTCCTGGCTTAAGTGGTCTGTCTCCTTCTTTAGCGCGGTCTCCTCGATCTCTAACTGCATGACACGACGGTTCAGCTCATCGAGCTCCGTCGGCATGGAATCCAGCTCCGTCTTGATCAGCGCACACGCCTCATCTACGAGGTCGATCGCTTTATCCGGCAGGAAACGGTCGGAGATATAACGGTTGGATAATACCGCTGCGGAAACCAGTGCACTATCCGTGATCTTGACTCCGTGGAACACCTCGTAGCGCTCCTTCAGGCCTCGCAGAATAGAGATGGTATCCTCCACCGTCGGCTCGTCTACCATAACCGGCTGGAATCTTCGCTCAAGTGCAGCATCCTTCTCGATATACTCACGGTACTCATCGAGCGTTGTCGCACCGATACAGTGAAGCTCACCACGCGCAAGCATTGGCTTTAACAGCTGTCCTGCATCCATTGCACCATCCGTTTTTCCTGCTCCGACGATCGTATGCAGCTCATCGATAAACAAAATGATCTGTCCGTCAGAGCTTTTTACCTCGTCAAGAACTGCTTTCAGACGTTCCTCAAACTCACCACGATATTTTGCACCTGCAACAAGTGCTCCCATATCCAGCGCGAACAGCTTTTTGTCCTTCAAGCCCTCCGGCACATCGCCCTTTACGATACGCTGCGCCAAGCCCTCAACAACAGCCGTCTTACCTACACCGGGTTCACCGATCAGCACCGGGTTGTTCTTGGTCTTACGGGATAGGATACGCACGACATTACGGATCTCCTCGTCTCTGCCGATTACCGGATCAAGCTTCTGCTGACGCGCCCGCTCAACCATATCATAGCCGTACTTCTCCAGAGTATCGTAGGTTGCCTCCGGATTGTCTGAGGTAACACGCTGGTTGCCACGAACCGTTGACAAAGCCTGCAGGAAACGCTCCCTATTAAGCCCGTACTCCTTGATCAGCTCCTTCATTGCCTTGTTCGGATATTTTAAAAGTGTCAGAAACAGATGCTCTACGGAAACATATTCGTCCCCCATCTGCTTTGCTTCGTCCTCTGCGTGAATTAAGACCTTATTCAGATCCCCTCCAACGAAAACCTGTCCTCCGGAGACTTTGGTGCGGGCTGCAAGCTTTGACTTTGCATTCTCCGTAAAATGTTCCAGATTGATTTCCATCTTTTCGATCATCTTTGGAATCAGACCATCCGGCTGCTGTAACAATGCCACAAGCAGATGTTCCTGCTCGATTTCCTGATTTCCGTATTCATAAGCAAGTTTTTCGCAATCGTTGATTGCTTCGATTGACTTTTGCGTAAATTTTTGAATGTTCATCGTTTGTGTCTCCTTTCTTCCAGACTTCATATTTCCTTTTGTGATTTTGTTATATCACGCAAATTAGCACTCGTCAAGAGAGAGTGCTAACAATTTATAAATTCTTTATTTTTTATGTTCCTGCAGCCACCGCAGCGCCATATACGCATACGCCGCGCTTCCCCGATGCAGGATTGAATCATCAAAAATCACCTTGGAATTGTGCTGTCCATAGAGATAACCCTCCTTGGAATTGCCTGCCGCAATATACAGCCCGACCGTTGGTACCTTGTGGCTGACAAACGCAAAATCCTCGCTTCCGCCGCCCGGTCTGCCACCGTTTATCGCAGCCATGTCGATCACCATATCTCCATATAGTTCTTTCATATAGGTGCGCGCACTCTCAGACAGTGCCTCGTCCGTTATCATTGCCGGGCAGAAATCATAGAACTCCACCCTCGCCTCACAGCGCATCGCTGTTGCGATCGCAGTCGTGATCTCTGTCATGCGCTTTTTGATCTGCGCGCCAACCTCATTGTCCTTATCCACGGTGCGGATGGTTCCCCACATCTGCGCGGTCTCCGGGAACACATTTGACGCATCCCCCGCCTGGAATTTACAGGTCGTAAATACTCCGTATGAAAATGGATCAAGCTCCCTGCTGTTGATCTCCTGCAGGGCAAGATGAATGTGCGCTGCCGCCGTGATCGCATCGACTGCTGCGCTTGGCATAGAGCCATGCCCGCTCTTTCCCGTCACAGTGATGTGGTACTGCTCGCAGGAAGCCGTGGATATTCCACCGCCCGGCACAAGGATCATCCCGGAAGGCATCGGAATGCCAGCTACAACATGCATCATAAAGGCTGCGTCCACCTTCGGACTCTCCAGAAGTCCGTTTGCGATCATATCCTCAGAGCCTTGGAAGATCTCCTCCGCCGGCTGGAACTCGATCTTGACCGTTCCCTCGATCTCGTCCTCATGCTCCTTCAAAAGCTTCGCTGCGCCGAGTACCATCGCCGTGTGCATGTCATGCCCGCAGGCGTGCATTTTCCCCTCGCTCCTGCTCTTGTAATCGACCTCTGCCTCCTCCGTGATCGGAAGTGCATCCATATCCCCGCGGATCAGGATCGTCTTTCCCGGCTTCTTTCCTCCGGCACAGACGATCACCCCGCACTTTCCGATCTCCTGCACCTCATATCCATACGAAAGTAATTTATCTTTTACAAGAGCCTTTGTATACACCAGATCAAATCCCAGCTCCGGATGCTGGTGCAGCTCGCGCCTTACCGCTACAAGCTCCTCCTGCAACGTCTGCGCTTCCTTATATAATTGTTCTTTGTCTATCTTCATCTGTCCATCCTCCATCTTCATGTCGTCCATCCCCCAATGTCCACAGAAAGGATAAAACCGCCAGTCCTGCTTTCGCGGAACATGGCGGTGTCCTTTTTCTCATTTCTTTATTAGCTTTCCCGATCGCGGCTGCTTTATACTGCTCTTTTCCCGCCCGCTGCTTCTATGCGAGTGAGAGAGCAACCTCCATCATCTGGGTAAAGGTCGTCTGGCGCTCCTCTGCCGTGGTAACCTCATCCGGTCCGTCAGAGATCGTAAGGATAGCGAGCGCATTTGCGCCTGCGGCTGCGGCATTCGTATACAATGCGGCTGCCTCCATCTCTACTGCCAGCACGCCCATCTCCGGCCAGCTCTTTCCATGTGGAAGCTCCATTCCATAGAACGCATCACTGGATAAGATATTTCCCACATGATACTTGTAGCCCTCCTCCTTTGCGACAGCAACTGCCTTCTCAAGAAGCTCATAGCTGCAGATCGGTGCGTAGGTTCCCGGAAGTCCCATAAGTGCCGGGTAGTTGCTGGTCGTACATGCGCCCATACCGAATACCAGCTCCTTGACATGTACATCCTTCTGGAGTGTGCCTGCGGTTCCTACACGGATCAGATTTTTACATCCATAAAAATGGATCAGTTCATAGCTGTATATGCCGATGGAAGGGCATCCCATTCCTGTTCCCATGACAGATACACGCTTGCCCTTGTAGGTTCCTGTAAAGCCAAGCATATTGCGGGTGCTGTTAAACTGCTTTACATCCTCAAGGAAATTGTCCGCAATAAACTTTGCACGAAGCGGATCTCCCGGAAGCAATATTGTCTCTGCGATTTCTCCAACCTGCGCCTCAATATGAGGGGTTGGTACATTTGGGTTTGCCATAGTAATACCTCTCCTTTCAAAAGTTGTCCTATTATAAAACAGTTATATGAATCTCTTCTCATTATAAAATGGAACGCCAAATCATGCAAGCTGAAAGGCATATAAAAAGGACTATACCAAACGTATAGTCCTTTTGAAATACCGTATTAAATTCTTCTGACTCTGCCTATTTTACAGGTAACGAACGAAAACAAGGATCGTAGAGATCACAAGAACAATAAGGGTTGCAGGAACATTCTTCTTGCAGTAGGTTCCCCAGTCAACCGGATGTCCAGCCTTTGCCGCTGCAGCACAGCCGACAACGTTTGCGGATGCACCGATCGGGGTAGCGGAACCACCGATATCAGTTCCAATTGCAAGCGCCCATGCGAGTGTCGTAAGCGGGATTCCGGAAGCAACAGAAAGTGATGAAATAACCGGAACCATGGTAGCTGCAAACGGGATATTGTCGATGAATGCAGATGCAAATGCAGATACCCAGATAATGATAGCAACCATAACGTATGGGTTTCCACCGCTGACCTTCTCGATAAATCCGGCGATCAGCTCCAGAATACCGGTCTGCTCAAGTCCACCTACAACGACAAACAATCCGGTAAAGAACAACAACGTCTTGTAATCCACACCCTTGAAGATGTGCTTGAGAGCATCCTTGCCGCCAACTGCTGTGGTTGTGATGATCGTAAGGATTGCAATACCGATACCGATCGTTGCAACGGTAAGTCCTGTTGTTGCATGTGTTACAAGAAGAGCAACCGCGATCAGGAAAATTACCCAGCTGATGATAAATCCGGTTTTGTCAAGAATTGCGCTCTTCGGGTCAGGCATCTTAGAAAGATCAACGCTAGAGCCCTCCTTAACACCAAGAGACTTTCTCTCTGCCAGATAGAAGAAAATAACTACAACGATCAGACATACAAATGCGATCAGTCCTGTATTCTCCAAAAACTGTGTGAAGGAATATCCGAATGCAGTACCGATAATGATGTTTGGTGGATCACCGCACATGGTGGCACTTCCGCCGAGGTTCGCACAGAATACCTCTGACATGATCATCGGAACCGGATTGAACTCCAACAGCTTCGCCAGCTCAATGGTAACCGCTGCAAGGAATAGAATTACCGTGATACTATCGATAAACATAGCAAGTACGAATGACATAACCATGAATGCGACAAAGATCGCAGTTACCTTATAATGAACCGCCTTTGCCAGCTTCATGCAAAGCCAACGGAAAAATCCGGTTCTTGCCATTCCCTCAACCATGATCATCATTCCTGCGAGGAAAAAGATGGTAGACCAGCTGATACCGCTTGAAGTCTCTGCAGACTCACTTGCTGCGTACCAGAAGTCCGGTGTAAAAATACTTTTGACATTTAAGGTGTCTATCAAAGCCGACATGCTGTCCATGGCATCACCGGCTAAAAGTCCGCCAATACCGAACACGCCAACAATTGTAGCTAACCCTGCTGTCAATGTGATGTACTGTTTCTCAAACTTCTCCATAATGATCATGACGAACATTACGACGAAGATTGCAACAGCAATCAAACGTGCTGCAAACATAATTGCATCCTCCTTTTTGTAGTACGATTCCAGCCTCTTGCAATTATTCCATATGCAAACTTAGGACTTTTGAATCATCTTCTTAATTCCTAAAGTATTGTACTACGCAAAAGAAAAAAAGCAATATGCATTTTTACCAACTAAAAAAGTTATTTACCGCATAAGTTGCGTTTTCTGCCAAATCTTTTGCAGGGGAAATATTGGAATGTACATAAAAAGTGTCCAAACCAACCGTCTGGGCTCCTGCAATGTCCGTATGGGAATCATTTCCTATAAATAAAGTCTTCTCCGGGATGAGCTCGTACTGCTCCATCAGTATATCAAAAAAGCGCTTGTCCGGCTTCTTTGTCTTGTAATCGGACGAGATCAGAATACCGTCAAAATATTTTGCAATGCCCAGCACATGCATCTCATATTCGGTAAAAATTCGCTGCGCATTTGACAGCAGATATACCTTTTTTCCATTTTCCCTCAGGCCTCGCAGCATTGTCTCCGTTCCCGGATAAGTGCGCACATACTCCGTTGAAAGGACACGGAAAAACTGTCCGGTGTGTACCGCAAGTGCCTCGTCTGCCTCCACGCCCTTTCTGGCATACAGTTCCCGGAACACCTCCGTGATCTCGATCTCCGGTGAAGCCTCATGTGAATAGCGGGCATCACCATCCAGCGTCTGCTTAAGCTCTGCCTCTTTTCCCTTTACCAATGCCCCATATGCCTCTTTCAATTCCTCCGGATCATATATTGCATCATAATATCCGTAAAATAGCGCAAGCTTTTGCCACAGTACAGGATCATCCTCTTCGGTATGGATATCTACCAGCGTTCCATACAAATCAAAAACATAAGTCGTGTACTGTTCCGGAAGCACTGCTTCTTTTAATATAGTCTGTGTATCTTTCATCTCTTTTGTATCCTTTCGTCTGAATTGCTTCTTAAATTATACTAAAATTTCTTCCGGAGTTGAAGTAATATTTTCTTTTCCATACGCGAAACCGCCACCTGGTTGATTCCCATGCATTTTGCCGTCTGCATCTGCGTCATTCCCTGCAAATACCGCAGTGCGATCAACCTTTTTGCATCAGCATCTAGTTCTTCCATCAGCTGGCACACCACCAGACGGTTGATAACGTCCTCCTGCTCGTTGCGTTCATCCGCCAGCCGCTCCTCTATCATCGGACATTTTCCCTCTTCCCGCTCTGCCGTCTGCTGATAAATAGATGTCACCGCATTCGAGCTGCCAATTGCCATAATAATCTCTTCTTTCTCCATCCCAAGCTCCTTTTCCAAGTCTTCGAGTGTTGGTTCCTTGTTGTATTTCTTTCTCCATTGTTCCGTGAGATTTGCAATTTTCCCTGCATTCTCCTTTATCTGCCGACTGACATGAATCATCCCATCATCCCTCAAAAATCTGCGTATTTCGCCAATAATCAGAGGAACCGCGTAAGTGGAGAATGCAAGGTTACGTTCTTTATCAAACCGTTCTGCGGCCTTAAGCAGACCGATGCACCCAACCTGAAAAAGTTCCTCCATATCATAATTTTTTCCTGCGAAGCGCCTTATGACCATGTATACCAGTCCGACATTTCTCTCTACCACGGAATTTCTGTTTTGCACTGCGGCATTGCCATCATCACACTGCTTTCTTTTCTGCGCAGCTGCTTCCTGCACTTTCTCTTTTGTGCCGTTCTCATTCTGCACTTATGTACTTGGACATCGTAACTTTTGTGCCGATTCCAAGCCTTGATTCCACTTTTACATCATCCATAAATGCCTCCATGAAGGAAAATCCCATACCCGAACGCTCCAATTCCGGTTTTGAGGTATAAAATGGCTGCATCGCCTGTTCTAAGTTTTCAATTCCAATTCCATGATCAACAACCATGACAACAAGCTTCTTATCATATTGGTCGCACACAACCTCCACCTGCCTGTTTTCATCCGTATATCCATGTACGATTGCATTCGTCACTGCTTCGGACACCGCAGTTTTTACATCTGCTATCTGCTCGAGTGTCGGATTCATCTCCGACATAAATGCAGTCACTGCCATTCTTGCAAAGCTCTCATTATTCGTTCTCGCATCAAAGCACAGATGCATATGATTTGTTTTCTTCTCCATTATTATGCCTCCTCGATCTCAATGATTCTGTACAGTCCCGATGCCTGAAATATCTTGTCTACCCTTTCTCCTACATTTGCTGCACTTACTTTTCCGCCATAGTAGCCAAGTGTCCTGCTCCTTCCAATGACCACTCCAATGCCTGAACTGTCCATAAATTCTGTTTCCGCGAAATCGAATACCAGCTTTCTGATCTGTGCAGTTTGTATCATCTGTTCCAAAAAAGTCCTTATCTCTTCTGCCGCATGCTGATCCACTTCTTTCGGCATGTGATATCTCATTTGTATTCCGCTTATCTCATATTTATGACGCATTTTCTAACTCCTTTCCACATTTCGCCATCTACTGTTCCTCCCTATTCCCCGGCCTCCTCTTTTCCTCCCCCGCTTCGCAGTTTCTTCGCGCTCCCCGCCCCTTACATCCGGCCGCCACCCCCTGCTGGGAGAGAAGCATACGCCAAAATCACGAAATTCTAATCAACTCTTATTGTGGTTTTGCTATATGTCGTGTCTTCTAAAGGTTTGAACACTCCTGCCCGGCTGTTCGCGGATAGGTGGATTTTGCTTCCGAGGACTTTCGTGTTCTCCTTGGTGGGCGTGCCGCACGAAATGGGAGCATGCACCGACTGTTTGAGCTTGATATCCTTTATATATTCAATACGTATAATGCGAGTTTTGAGGCGCATGCTCCTAATATCAACTTCGTAAGGCCGCCCACCTTAGGAGAACTAGGAAGTCCGACAGCAAAATCCACCTACCGCGGTACAACCTGGCATGGAGTGTCAAAGCCGTTATAAGACACAACGCCATCACCACAATAAGAGTTGAAAGAATTTCAGCAATTTTTGCGTGAATGCCCTCTCCCAGCAGGGGGTGGCGGCCGGGTGTAAAGGGTTGGGAGCGCAAAGCCCCGGACGGCGGGGATGGCACAAAAAGAATATGCCGGGCAATAAAAAACGTCCGAAGAGTTTTGATCTTCAGACGTCTTTTGTAAATGATAACATATGCAGTTGTTAAGTATTATTTCACATAATTCTTGGCAGTCTTCGCACGCTGTGTTCCCGGATAGTTATCAATAATGTATTGATAATAGGTTATGGCGAGATCTGTTTCCCCAATCTTGCGGTAGCTCTGTGCCAGATAGTAAGCGCACATTCCTGCCTCGTAGTCAATGTCGCTGTCCGCAACCTCCTGTAAAGCAGTGGCAGCATTCTCAAAATCGGCGGCATTGTAGAAGTCATAACCTTCTTTGTAGCGGGCCTCGATGTAGCTTGCCTCAACGGACCCCTGCAGCGTATCATAGATCTTGGATGCTGATTCACTCAGCAGATCTGTCTTGACCTTTTTCATGGCTTTCTCTGCCCCATCGATATCCGCTGCAGAATAAAGGTCATAAGCATTCAAAAGAGCTTCATACGTATCGATTGTCTGCTCTACTTCCTGAGAATTATCCTCCACAGAGCTGACCTGACTTTGCAGATTGGCAATCTGCTCTTCCAATGCGCTGATTGTCTGGTTGTTTGCGGAAATCGTATCATTCGCCGCCATCATCTGCTGATTGGATGCGTTCTTTGCCTCCCGGCGGATGCTTGGAATAAACAGCCAGCTCGTCACTGCTGCACCGATCACAAGACCGATCACAATGGACAGAATGGTAGAGCCAAGCGAAGACTCTTTAAACCGCTTTGGCATAATAATGGTCTCATTGCCGCTCTGATACGAAATAAGATCATCATTGGTATCCTTTTTCTTGGTAGAGCTTGCCCGAAGGCACGCATTGACCTCTTTCAGGTAACGCAGTGTCGTTGTGTTGTCTGTATCAATCTTGCCGGCTGCTCGAAGTGTTTTCTTCGCCAGCTCATATTTGCCATCCTGAATATACAAAAGTGCAAGCAGCTGATGTCCTTTGACCAGCTTCGGGTTCAGTGAAAGCACTTTCTTTAATTGTATAATCGCAAGATCCCTGCTATCCTGCCTGCAGTATAACAAGGCCTGATTATACTTCTTGATTGTCTGGTTGATGGTATTCAGGTGTGCCTGGTTCTTCTGGATATCGTCCAGATAGAGTGTGGCACGATTCTGCTCTGGCTGATAGCTCTTGCTGATCACCCACTCGCTCAACGCAGAAACTGTTTCTCCGGTTTCGTAATAGATTAGTCCGAGTAAGTTTCTTGCATCTATGTGATATTTGTTGAATTTCAGACATGCCTTTAAGCTGATAATGGCGCCGGACAGGTTACGTACCTCCGCCTTTCTCAGTCCATCATTATAATACGAATTCGATATACGAATTACCCTCTGGAAGACATGCAAGTCTGACCCGCAGGATGGACAGCGATCTGCCTTTCCTGCCTCATGTCCGCAACGATAACAAATCATATATTTTCCTCATTCTAGCGATTCACGCGCTTAAAGTCCTGAATCAGTTCCGTAATAATATCAGTTACATCGGTAAGATCACGACCGTAAATAGCATTCTCAGCCTCTTCCACTTCAAGGCTCGGGCTGTAGTTTTTCAGTTCTTCTTCAAAATTAATCATACGATTGCCTCTCTATCTATCAAAAGCTGCTCTCTTAATATAACGAAGAGCCACTATTCTATTATAAACTAGTGGCTCTGTTATGCAAGTAAATCTGTGTGACTTTTTTCATCACCATCCGACAATAGTCCCGGCAAGGCTCATCATAATTACTTTTCCCTTCCGTTCCCGGAACTCAATGGCTGACTGTTCTTCCTTTATTACATTCATAAATCCGTTGATCTCGACTGCAACCCCCGGATAAACTGCCTTTGTAACACGGACTCTCGCATCCCTGCTGCGCTCTAGGACGGCCTCCGTCTTTTCAAGTTTCGTGCTAAGGTCTGCAAGTTCTGCCTGTTTTGCAATCCGTGTCCGAAGCAATAGTACCCGCTGTTCCCTTTTTGCATCGTCCTTTAATTCCTCCGGCAATGCATCAAACTGTACAAGTCCGGCATTTATCTTCTCAATGGTATCCTTCAGATCCGCAACATGCTGTCTGAGTTCCTCGGCCTGTGCCGCGAAGGTCCGGCTGATTCCGGCTCGGATAATAGTCTTGACTTCCGCCGCTGTCCCAAGGCTGTATGCATCTACCCCGGATGCCCCAAAGATAGTGCCACCAACCACATTTGCGGTTTTACCGTTGATACAGACCTTATCATAACTAGTGATATTACAGTTAAGCGCAGACGTAAGTTCAACCATTCCATCCGCTTCGACAGTGGCATGTTCGATAAATTTGGCAATAACGCTGCCTTTCGTTCTTATGCGCCCCTTGTATGCTCCAAGGAATCCCTGCCGCAAAATAATATCCTTTCCGGCCTCTATGGTACATCCCTCTGCAATTCCATCGATTGTGACAGAACCGGTTGCCGTAACCCTTGCTCCCGTTGCAACATTTCCATGGATGACAACATCACCGCGAAAATCCACATTGCCGGTCGTAATATCTACATCCCCCTCGACTTCGTAAATCGGGAGAATCGCAATCCGGTTGTTAAGCATCTCAATCTTGCCGCTGCAATTGGCAACATATGTACGATTATCTGGTGTCCGGTCAAATCCCTTCCCGGTCAACGGTGGTAGCGGTCTTCCTCTTCTGGCCGGAATAACTCTTCCCGTAACCGTCATTCCGTTATGCCCATCCGTTGGCTCCTCATAAGTTGCAATAACCTGGCCATCCTCCACAGTCTCAATAGCCCGGATATCCCAATAGTCCACCGATCCGTCTTCCCGGATCTTGGGCTTATCACTCAGCTCCGTTTCAAAATTATATTCAAAAAAGCCATCGGCACCATCCTGTGCCAGGGTTCCATCCGCGACAAGGATTTCGCAGTCATAATGCTCCTCGTCTAAAATACGATCAAGGACAGTCTCATCAATGCCATATTTTACATTCTGCACATGCAATGCACTGATGATTTCAGACCGGGTATAGCATTCGTCTCCCGGCGGCTTTGCAAGAAAAAGGTAGCCTTCCATTTCATCATATGAAATTCGAACAATTACTTTCTTTTGAAGTTCGCCCATATTGACTCCTTTGCCATGCAGACCACGGTTCTGAAATCATTTTAGCATTTTTATTTCATCTGCGCAAGACGCTCCTCTACTTGTGTCATCATCTGTTCGTACTTTTCGAGTTTGTCTTTTTCTTCCTGTACCTTTTCCGGCTTTGCGTTGCTTAAGAACTTTTCATTGGAGAGCATGCCACGGGATCTTGCAAGTTCCTTGGTAAGCTTCTCCTTTTCCTTGTTCAGACGTTCCTTTTCCTTCTCAAAGTCGACAAGGTCCTCTAGTGGAAGATATACAACTGCATCCGGAATCACAACAGATACCGCATCCTCGCCAATACCATTCTTGTCAGACTCTACAATGATCTCACTAGTAAATGCAAGGTTAATATATACTTCACGGTTCTTCTCAAATACCGCACGGATATCTGCATCCTCAGACACGATAAACAGCTTTGCCTTTCTTGAAGGCGGAACCTCCATTTGAGTGCGCACATTGCGGACTCCCTTTACCAGGTCCTTGCAATGCTCGATTGCAGCCTCTTCCTCGGCAAAGTTCCACTCCGGCTTATACTGTGGCCAATCGGAAAGCATGATCGTCTCTTCCTCAGACTGCAGAGTGCAGAAGATCTCCTCTGTGATAAACGGCATATATGGGTGCAACAGTTTGAGAGACTGGATCAAAACGGTGCGAAGCGTCCAAAGTGCTGCATTTGCAGATGCCGGATCTTCTTCCTTCTTATAAGTACGAACTTTCGCCATCTCTATATACCAGTCACAGAACTCATCCCAGATGAAATCATATACTTTCTGTACTGCAATACCGAGCTCATACTTATCCATATTCTCAGTCACATCCTTCGCGAGTGTATTCACTCTTGAAAGGATCCATTTATCTGCAGTGTGAAGCGCATCCCTGTTCGGTTCCGTAACTGCAGAGCCCTCTAGGTTCATCATGATAAAACGGGATGCATTCCATACTTTGTTGGCAAAGTTTCGGGATGCTTCAACACGCTCCCAATAGAAACGCATGTCATTTCCCGGTGCGTTTCCGGTAATCAGGGTAAGACGGAGTGCGTCTGCACCATATTTGTCAATAACCTCAAGCGGATCAATTCCGTTTCCGAGTGACTTGCTCATCTTGCGGCCCTGTGAATCACGTACAAGTCCGTGGAAAAGTACAGTATGGAACGGTGCCTTTCCCATCTGCTCATATCCGGAGAAGATCATTCGGATAACCCAGAAAAAGATGATGTCATATCCGGTAACAAGGACATCATTCGGATAGAAATAATCCAGATCCTCTGTCTTTTCCGGCCAGCCGAGTGTTGAGAATGGCCAGAGTGCAGATGAAAACCATGTATCCAGCGTATCCGGGTCCTGTGTCAGATTCTTGCTCTGGCATTTCGGACAGCAGCACGGTTTTTCAATCTGAACTGTCATCTCGCCGCAGTCATCACAGTACCACGCCGGAATACGGTGTCCCCACCACAGCTGACGGCTGATACACCAGTCGCGGATATTGTCTGTCCAATTAAAGTAGGTCTTATCCATACGGCTTGGGAGAAGCTTGATATCTCCATTCTTTACGCCCTCTACCGCCGGTTTGATCATCTCGTCCATCTTAACGAACCACTGCTGCTTTACCATCGGCTCAACAGTCGTATGGCAACGGTCGTGTGTTCCGACGTTGTGGGAATGCGGAACGACCTTAACCAGTAAGCCTTCCTTCTCAAGATCTGCGACAAGCGCCTTCCGGCACTCGTAGCGGTCCATTCCTTCGTATTTGCCTGCGAGCTTGTTCATGGTCGCATCGTCATTGATGACAACGATCTCCTCCAGATTGTGACGCTTTCCAACCTCAAAGTCGTTCGGATCATGTGCCGGTGTAATCTTTACGCATCCGGTTCCAAACTCTTTGTCAACATAGGAATCTGCGATAACCGGGATCTCGCGGTCGGTCATCGGCAGCTTTAGCATTTTGCCGATAATATCCTGATATCTCTCATCATCCGGATTAACCGCAACCGCAGTATCTCCGAACAAGGTTTCCGGACGGGTTGTCGCTATCTCAACGAAGCGGCCTTCCTCGCCTACAACCGGATAATTGATATGCCAGAAAAATCCGTCCTGCTCCTCATGCTCAACCTCTGCATCGGAAATGGAAGTCTTACATACCGGACACCAGTTTACAATTCGTGAGCCCTTGTAGATCCAGCCCTTCTTATACAGCTTGATAAAGACATCCTGAACTGCATGGGAACATCCCTCGTCCATGGTGAAACGTTCTCTCTCCCAATCTGCGGAAGATCCGAGCTTGCGGAGCTGTTTTACGATACGTCCGCCATACTCTTTCTTCCAATCCCAGCACTTCTCAAGAAATTCTTCTCTTGTAAGATCGGACTTGTTGATTCCCTCCTTCTTTAAAGCCTCTATGACCTTAACCTCCGTTGCGATGGATGCATGGTCGGTTCCCGGCTGCCAGAGGGCATTATATCCCTGCATACGCTTGTAGCGGATCAGGATATCCTGCATCGTATTGTCAAGCGCATGTCCCATGTGAAGCTGTCCTGTGATGTTTGGTGGCGGCATAACAATCGTAAATGGTTTTTTGCTTCTGTCTACTTCTGCGTGAAAATAACCATTTTCTTCCCATTTCTGGTAAAGGCGATCCTCGATGTTCTTCGGATCGTAGGTCTTTGATAATTCCTTACTCATTCGGTTTCCTCCTGTGGAAAATGTGATAAATTGGATTAAAAAAGCCCTCCATGCATACAAATGCATGAAGGGCGAATTGGCGCGGTACCACCTTCGTTCTTGTCGGAGCCAAAGGCTCGAACAACTCATATCCTGTAACGTGGATGAAACGGAAGAACTTGTGCCAATCTGGCTTTCTAGGTTCTCCGGCTCAAAAGCTACCTTCCATCATTCTTCAGCCAGGCATCTTCCAGCTGTCCGGGGTTCTTATATTGCACCCGGGATCAAATGCCATTCTCTGTGGAATCCAAATCATGTACTCCTCTTTCTTAGCGCCTTTCCTATATAAACTTATCATACTTGCGGCACAATCAAAAGTCAAGGGGTTAATTTAAGGAGCGCACCAAGCTTTCGTAGATAAAGGTGCGCAAGCCTTCATCGCCAAGTGATTCATAGCGTTCTTCTGCCGGTCCCATAATAACAAACGCATACTCGGCCATTGCTGTAAGAAGGGCAAGCGCCCGCTTTCCCGGATTTGTCTCCCGGATTACCCCTTCCCGGTATGCATCATCCATAAAGGCATCGATCAGTTGATACACATAGTCATGTGCCTCGCAGCCAAACTCCCCGTTCAGGCATCCCTGCACCGGGCGTTCCATCGCCGCAGTCATATACGGACTTGTATTGTTTAAAAACAGCTGTGTAAACATGCGGTTGTAGTCTTTGTTTTCAAACATCCAGTCCATTACCCTGCTGCAGCGCTCACGAAATGTCCTAGGTTCAAACGCTGACTTTGCCAGCCTTTGGATCTTGATGGAATACTCATACATCAGTGCATGCGCAATCAATTCTTCCTTGGACTCAAAGTATTCGTAAGCTGTTCCCTTTCCAATGCCCGCCGCCTTGGTAATATCGGACACCTTGATGTCCGCGATCTCCTTCTTTGCCTTGACAAGCTCGGACACCGCCTCATACATCCGCCGCATTTTTTCGGATGGTTCTGCAATTTTTTCAACCTGAATAAAAATCTGTTTTTCCATAACATGTTTCCCTCGTCAGGCATAACATCTGACTAAAGTTCTTCCTCCACCATGCTCTTTTCCCTGTTGAAAGCGTCATAGATACACGGAATAACGATCAGTGTCAGGATTGTTCCATATACGAGACCTCCGATCAGTGTTATCGCCATCGGGCGCATCATCTCGGAGCCTTCTCCAAGTCCGATTGCAGATGTGGACATTGCAAGGATTGTTGTAAGCGCAGTCATAAGAATCGGGCGCACACGCGTCTTTCCTGCATCTATGATTGCCTCTTTCTTGCTCATTCCCTCTTTTCTCGCCTGATTGATATAATCGATCAGAACAATACCATTATTTACGATCAGACCTGCCAGCATGATGAATCCAAGCATGGATGTGACACTGACCTCAATGCCTGCAAGAAACAGTGCGATAAAGCCTCCCGTAAAGGCAAGTGGGATTGTAAACATGATAATAAACGGCGAGAGCAGGGACTGGAACTGCGCAACCATAATCAGATAGATAAAGATCACAGCCAGCACAAGCATAAGCACCATCTGGCTCATTGCATCCTGAATGGTCTCATCCTCACCTTCCATGGAGATTGAATATCCTTCCGGGATGTCCAGCTTGTTCATCGCCTTCTGCAGCTCATTACTTACCAGTGTGACATTATGGCTTTCATCGATTCCACAGGAAACTGTAATGTAGCGGCTCTGTGCATCTCTGGTGATCTTAGACAATGTTGTCGTCTCTTCCATCGTACAGATATCGGAAAGCGGGATCTCTTTCTCTTCCCCGTCCTTGTCCGTGTAGGTGAATGTCAGTGCCTTGATATCTGCAAGCTGGGTATCTGCCTGCTCCTCGGTCTGCACATATACCTCATAATCCTTTACATCTGTTGAAATGGTTGTCGCAGAAGTGTTGCTTGCCATTTCCGCATATACAAGCTGGAATACCTGTGCTACCGTATATCCATACCCGGCTGCTTTTTCCTTGTCCACTGTGATTCTGAATTCCGGTGATACATTGTCAAGTCCGTCCTTAACATCACAAGTACCCTCTGTCTGTTCCATGACATCCGCAACCTCAGCCGCCAGTCTCTGCAAGGTGTCCAGATCGGAGCCTTTGATCTGGACGGACAATCCGGAGCCAAAATATGAGGTAAAGTCCATGGACGAAGAACTTGTACTTACTTCGCAATCAAGATCCTCCGTACGGCTTAAGATCTGCTTTTCCACATCATGTACGGAAACATCTGAATTCTCATCAAGCAGGATATACATGCTGACACTATCGGTGCTGCCTCCCATCATGCTTGCGGTTGAGCTGCCTCCTGCCATTGCGCCGATGGTATCAATGCCCTCAATATCGCTGATCCGGTCGATCACCTCATCCGAATAATCGGTAAGTTCAGCAAACGTCAGCTTTTCGTCTTCCTTTGCGCCAATCGTGACAGAAAGCTGATTTGTCTCCATGTCCATATCCATGAAGGTAAATCCTCTTGAAATCGCTGCATATGCACTTCCGATCAAAAGCAGGATCGCAACAATAAATACGATCGGTTTAAAGCGCAGGCAGACCTTTAACAGCTTACCATAGCCTTCTTTGAATGCATCAAACCAAGGGTGCCTGATTTCCTTTGTTTTTTTCAGCATTCCGGATGACAATGCCGGGACAAAGGTAAGTGCAACAACAAGGCTTGCAAGAAGCGTAAACGCGATGGTGAGTGCAAGATCAACAAACAGCTGTCTGGTAATCCCCTCCGTAAAGATGATCGGAGCATATACGCTTACGGTGGTAAGTGTAGATGCAACGATTGCTCCCGTTACCTGCCCGGCACCTTCAACAGCAGCTCTGCGGATGGAGTAACCCTCACCTCTTAAGCGGTAAATATTCTCTATGACAACGATAGAATTGTCAACGAGCATTCCGATACCAAGTAAAAGTCCCGACATAGAAATAATGTTAAGCGAAATTCCGGTAAAGTACATAAGTACAACTGCCGTAATAACCGAAAGTGGGATGGAGCACGCAATGATGATCGTTGTCTTTACGTCTTTTAAGAATAGAAGCAGGACAAAGATTGCAAGAATCGCACCGATGATCATATTCTCCATGACGCTCTTTACGATCATGTCAATATATACACCCTGATTCATCAGAACAGACAGGTGCAGACCTTCTGTACTTTTTTCAAGGGTATCAAACTTATCTAACAGCCGGTCTGTAACTTCTCCTGTTGAGTAGCCGGTCTGCTTCTCCATCGACAGCATAATTCCCGGATTGCCATTTACAACTGCATATGTCTCATCCGCATTATCCACCATCTTTATATCAGCAACGTCTCCAAGGCGGATAATTCCTACGCTGTCCATTCCCATGTCCATAAGAACCAGATTTTCCAGTTCATCCATGGAATCTACCGAATCACCGACACGGACAAGATAGTCCTTCGTTCCTTCTGCCGCGTATCCCGCCGGCATATTAAAGTTCTGCGCAGTCAGCAGGTTAGAGATCATGTCCACGGTCAAAATCTGTGTCAGATCCGCAGACTCCAGCGCACTGTCTTTTGCAGAATCCAGGGAAGACTGCGCATCATCCATAGACGCTGCTGCGGTCGCAAGCTGTGCGGAGGTTCCGCTTATGGAAAGAGCTGCAAGTGCAGTATTTGTGTTTAGCGTCTCAAGTGCTTCTGACAGTGAAACCTTCCCCTGCGCAATCTGCTCCTGCGCTGCATCGATCGTTGTAATTCCCGTATTTACCTGGGTAAGCATTTCACTGACCGTTCCCGCTGCTGCCGGAAGATCTGCATAACCATTTACGGTTATTCCCATTTCGGCAAGCCCGGAAAACTGTTTTGCGATTGCAGCGTTCGCAGTATCAAGCTGTTCCTGATAGGCTGCCGCCTCTGCTCTTTGTGTTGCAACCATATCTTCCGTTGCCCCTGCGGCAATCGCCTGATCAATAGCCTCGTTAATCTGTCCGATTCCCTCTTCCAAAGAAGCCAGGTTCGTATAGTCTTCGGATTCCATAAAGGAATTGATTCCATCAAGAACCGTCTGCAGACTCGACTGCTGGGAAACCAGTTCCTCCCGTTGTGCTTTCAGATCCTCCTCATTCTTTAAAAGGTCCTGCTGCTGTTGCTGCACCTGGCTGATCGCATCCTCAAGCTGTCCCTTAGTGTCATCAATCGCACTCTGTCCATCCTCAATCTGCGTTCTGCCATCATCCAATTCTTTCTGTGCATCAGCAAACTGTGAAAGTATCTCTTCCTGCAGCTTCTCATTGAGCGCATCAATCTTTTCCTGGTTCAGGGTAACTTCCATGCTCTCCGTAATATCACCGCTGGCAGATACAGATGCAACCCCCTCCACGCTCTCAAGGGCCGGAACCAGCTCTGTCTCAACATAGGTGGATAGTTCTGTCTGGCCGAGTCCATCCTTATCGACTGCCGCAATCATGATCGGCAGCATATCCGGGTTGATCTTCATGATCATAGGTGTTCCTACCGCGTCATTCCAGGAACCCTCCAGCTGGTCTAATTTCTGCTGGATCTCAATCACCACAGAATCCATATTGGCATTCTGCTCATACTCAAGCACAACCATGGAGTAGCTGTTGTATGAGGTCGATGTGATTCCCTTTATGTTGGAGGTTGTTGCCATGGCAGCCTCAATCGGTGCCGTCACCTCTGTTTCAACTGTCTCCGGGCTGGCGCCAATGTCTGTCGTGATGACCAGCGCATATTGAAAACTCATGTCCGGGAGCAGGTCTGTCGTCATCTTCATAAGTGATGTGATTCCCAGAACAATAACCAAAACGACACCAACAAGAACCGTATAGGGTCGTTTTACACTATACTTTGAAATCATGTTTGTCCTCCTTGCAATACTTTGTTTATCGTGATTTCCGTTTTCCGACCGACCGGTCGGTCAATTCGTTCTCATTATACGCTGACCAAAGGAAAATGCAAGATTTCCTCCTGCCATTTAATATTCTTTTTATTATTTGCTGCAAAGCCTGCTTTTATTGTATGGTGAATTCCTATACAGCAAAAAGAGACCTCGGAGCCATGTCCAAAGTCTCTTTATCTTCCAATATATCTGTTGTACCGGAATATACGCCTACAGCGTTCCCTCTTCCTCAGCATCGTCATCATCTTCATTGGCTGCTACTGCTGCCGTTACAGAAGATACTACTGCGACAATTACTGCTACGATCACTACGAGAAGAATTAAAATCAAAAAAACAATCAATCCAAATTCCGTCATCTTTGCATCTCCTAATCTTCTGCCCGCTCTATGTCCTGCAAGCTTCATTTATTAGAAAACAGTATAGCATATCCAGCTTTTGATATCAAGAATCGATGACAAGTTTTGCTTCGCCGCTTACCACACCAATACAGCATTCTTGCTTGCAGTCTTTTCTTCCTACCTATAGTTTCTCTTCAGTGCAGCAGAAAACGCACAGCGTGACAATTCCCGCTTGTAAAAGACTGCGGAAGCCAGATATGCTGCTGCCTGGCCGATAATGATCATCAGATACCCGCCTGCAACGATTCCGCCAATCGGAAGTTTTATCACAAAATGCGCAAACCAATCTGCCCGGCTTATGAATGCAATCGGAAAAACAACCGCAAATAAAAATACAAAGGAACTCCAGAAAAATTTGTAGCAGACTCCCATATATAGCGCAGTAACAAACAGCAGGAAGCTGATTGCTACAAGACCGCTGCGAACCTGCATCTGTCTATCTGCATTTGCACTTACCTCAGGGTCCAGATACAGATAGTGCAAGCGTATCAACACCATCACGGTATAATTAAAGAGCAAAAGCGGTGTCGAGGTCAGAACCGGAATAACCGTCTCAAGCTTGCGCTTATACGGAGAAGTCTGCACCATCGTGGACAGATTCAGTGAGATGACAAGCTGAAGGACAAACATTGCCGCAAGCACTATGTAAAAGCCGCCCAATATATTGCCCGCCTTCTCAAAGAATTCCAATGCGAATCCCCCCAACATGAATACCACTGCAAAAATAAGCTGTGACTTGAATCCCAATCCATATCCGGCAAGCATCAGGCCTTTTTTAATCTTATCTAACATGAATATCCTCCATCATACGGCATCCCGGTAGCTTCTTTTAATGCAAAACAGCATATGCCAGATTGTTACAGCCGTGCCGATAATTCCAAGGAGCAGCAATATTACCAGAAAAACCATCTGTTTTACTGTCACCAGCGTTCCATCCGAAAGCTGCTCTCCAAATGCAGCCAGCAGCCCCGCTACAAACCCACATCCTGCACATGGCACCAATATGTATAACTGAAAAAATTCAATATGGCGTGAAATATTTAACAGCAGGGTATTGACCGCATATGGTGCCAGAATTAACAGCGCCGTGTACCACAGCTCGACACTTCCGATTGTGCGGTCTTCCCGTATCACAGTGATTGCCATCAGCCCGACGGATAATATGGCAAACATCACAAAACGCCTCATCTGGTCTGTCAAAATTGCCATTTTAAGTCCCGTATATCCATAACAGGAGGACTTCACAAACTCCATTTTAGCACTGTTCCTCGGGCATATTCCTCCAAATATCCAGAAATCCCAGGTCATATCAAGCTGAATATACACACTGTAGCATATAATCAATGCTGTTGTTCCAAAGCGGGGTGCAAGCAGCCAGTAGGCAGCCAGCAGTATCGCCGAAAGTCCCCAGATCTCTATTGCACGGTATGGCTGTGCTACAAAAGCCCGATAGCTTTTTAACTGCATTCTCATCCGATCACCTCTGCTTCCGGTTCATGTGCGAATTAACCTTCATGATCGCAACGCTGAGCTGAAAAAGTGTAGGAACCTCTGTGGTTATATCAAGACCTGCCAGCTTATCAAGGTTTTCAGACAGACAAATACCTTCAAAACCATAATGGCTGGAGTTCATTGTATACATGTAAGGGGCAGCGGCGGTCTCGTCTGCCTTTTCTCCCTTTATCAGAATATATTTTTCTTTCAGCTCCTCCACAAACCCCTGCTCCACGATTATTCCATGTTCCATAAAAATAGCGTAGTCAGTCACATTCTCCATGTCAGAGATATTATGCGTGGAAAAGAAAACGCTCTTCTCTCCCTCGTCCTCGTTCAGGTAGTCACGAATCATCTCACACAGGCGGTCCCTCATCAACGGGTCAAGAGAGGATGCCGGCTCATCTAGAAGAAGCATTTTTGTGTTTCTTGCAAGAACACCTGCAAGCATCAGTTTTGTCCGGTTTCCATCGGAAAGCGCATTGACCTTCTTGTTTTTCTCATATCTGCCTTCCGGAAAAATTGTCAGATCCCTGCACCACTGCCGGAAAGATTCCGCATCAAATCCGTCAAACAGTAGTCCGGAAAGTTTTTCCACCTGCCGTACTGTCCACTGCGGCAGATAATAGTCTCCGGTTCCTGTATATCCGATACTGTTTTTTACTATTGGATTTTTCTCCCTGTCGTCATCACTGTATTGTCCGAAGTAGGTGAGCTCCCCATCATAGTCCAGACGTATTCCCGCGATCATATTCATCAGAGTCGTTTTCCCTGCTCCGTTTTCTCCGATGAGTGCAGTCGCAAATCCCTTCGGAATCTGAAGCAATGGGATATTGAGCGAAAATCCCTTAAACTTTTTATGAAGATTCCTGCCTTCTATTACATATTGGTCATTCATATACTATTCCTCTCTCATCGCAAACAAGGTCTGCAAGGTCTGCATCAGTTCCTCATCACTCATCCCGGCGATCTTTGCAGCCTGGATTGCCTCCGTAAGAGAATCCTCCACCTTTCGCAGATGCTGTTCCCTCAGCATCTCACTGTTTGGCGCATTCACATAAAAGCCTTTTCCCTGAACTCCGGTCACAAGCCCCTCTTCCTGCAACTGTTCATATGCTTTCATTGTTGTGATCACACTGATCTTTAATTCCTTTGCCAAGCCGCGGATAGATGGCAGATATTCCCCCTGGGAATATTTCCCGGCAAGAATGTCTGTCCGGAATGCATCCGCAATCTGTTGATAAATCGGCACACCCGATGTCTGTGATATTTTCATGTTATACACCCTATTTCTTTTTACTCTATGCTGCCTCTGCCTTTTTCCAAGGTTCAAGATACAGCAAAACAATTCCTACTGCAAGCACAGAACTTACCGCAAGACCGCCCTCAAGTCCAAATGCACCTCCGTTAATAAGCTCTCTTCCTTCTGTAAAGGAGCTTGCAAAAACAGATGTCATTTTACCGGTGCCACTGACCTGTATTCCATAGAAATTGCCCTGCACAAAATTCCATACAGCATGAAATGCTCCGATTCCCCAGATATTGCCTCTGCGGACAAAATAAAGAGAAGCAAAAATTCCATACAGCACAAGATTAATAAATGCCAATGCCGAAATGCCGGAGTTCAAAAGATGAAGTGATGCAAATACAACAGAATTTGCAAGAATGCCCACCCAGAGCGGATACCTTCTCGCTACCGAGCACATCAGGTATCCTCTGCACAGAACTTCTTCTGCCATTCCCTGAATCATGAATCCTGCTGCAAAAAATACTAAAAGCACACCTCCACCGGCAAATGAAAGCCTGACTGCACCCATGAGAGCTGCAAGCAATACCGCCACAGAAAATACCGCAAAACCGAGGGCAAGGCCGACTCCGTATTCCTTTAAGATGTTTTTCTTTGCAAAACCGACCTGCCATGGTTTGCGCTTTTCACACAAAGCACAAAATCCAAGTACAATTGCAATCATAACAAACTCTGCTGCCAGAGACAGAACAGTAAAACTCTCATTTGACAGGACAGCATTCGTTGCATCCATGATTGCAGCCGCATCACCGCTTTGAACCGCAGCCATATATCCCGCATTATTAAACAATAGTGCAGACTCTATTGGAACGGTAACGATTGCCTGACCGATCATGCACAAAAGCATAACCGCAAGAAATACCAGAATCTCCACCACAATATTCCAGCCCTTTTTTTCTCCAAGTAAAGGCGCAATGTTTATATTCCTTTTCAAATCCATCTTCATAGCTCTTTTCTCCTGTTTTGCTTTACTGTTTATATTGTATATATACGCCATAATCAGTTATCTGTCAATACCGGTTTTTGCGGAATGAAGTTACCGTGTGGACACGCAGGTGCATCCTCAACTCCACATAGGACGCATCCCTGCGGAACATTTTTGCTTTATAGGAAATGGGATTTCCTATAAAGTGGAAAAAGGCGCCGGAACAGAGTATCCTCTCTGCCCGGTGCCTCTCTTTTAATGTAAGTTATTCATACTGTTTTTATCATCAGCTGTGAATTAATGATATTTCATCTGAACAATCTTTCCCTTAAATCCCGCAGCCCGAAGTGCTTTGGTCATTTTCCTAAACTCTTTCTTGCTCATCTTCATTGTGACCTTAACAGTCATCTTCGAAGTGTCAACACCCTCAAATGCCTTGTCGGAAATTTCCATTGCAGTTCTTGAGTAAACATTGAACTGTGTAAGTTTACTTCCAGTAAATGCATTATCTTCAAGTGTGTGTATGCTCTTAGAAAGAGTAACCTTCCATGTATCTTTTCCGCACTTTGCAAATGCGTTCTTTGCAACCGAAGTAATGTTGTATGTGACTCCGTTGATTGTTGCCTTGGAGCGGACAAGAACGACCGGCTCACTTGTCTTTCCGAGTGTTTTTAAAGTAGCCTCCCCTTTTTCATTGGTGGATATTCTTGCTTTTGGGGCATTGTCAGAAACATCTGCCCTGATGTTCTTATTTACTGTCGGCGCCAAAGTTTTCCCGCTTGCCTGCTGTGGCTGCTCCTCGGTTGACTGCTGCTGTTCCGTAGTAGTCGTCTCTGTTCCTGAGGATGTTTTCTGATCCGAGTTTCCGGATGGGGTGGTTTCTGTTCCTTCACTTGGTTTCTCGGTTGGTGTGATCTCCGTTCCTTCACTTGGTTTCTCGGTTGGTGTGGTCTCCGTTCCTTCGCCTGGTTTCTCGGATGGTGTAGTCTCTGTTCCTTCGCCTGGTTTCTCGGTTGGTGCGGTCTCCGTTCCCTCACTTGGTTTCTCGGTTGGTGTAGTCTCCGTTCCCTCACTTGGTTTCTCATCTGGCTTAGTTTCGGTTTCCTCGCCTGGTTTCTCATCCGGTGTGATTGCCGGGGCATCCCCTATACGATATAAATAGAAGTCGTCCCAGGTTCCCCAAGCACCGGCACTTGCGGTTGCCGTAAATCCAACTGTAATCTCAGCAGCCTCAGCTACTGTGACGTCTTTTACTTCACCATTCTGCCAAACAGCCCACCCGTTCGGCGTAAGATCTGCGGTATAAGTCTTATCTCCTACTGTCACAAATACCTGATATGATTCTCCATCGACAAGGGCGCGTCCCTGCACGTATCCACCGAAGCTATATACGCCTGCCTCGACGGAGATTTTCTGCGAGACGGTGTAGGTCATATCACTTGCGTCGTAATAATGGTAGCTCTTTACTCCAGTGCGAGGGTCATCCTTTGTCACAGCACCGTTGCCGCCCTCCTCCGCTGTCCACGGAGAAAGCTCACCCGTTTCAAAACCACCGTTTATCAGTATGTTGTCTGGATAGATTGTTAAAGTTGTCTGGATCGCCTTTACCTCATCATCAAGCACATAGCTTCCGGTTATCGTGTATACACCGGTTCCGGATGCGATTGCCTTTGCAAGTTCTTCCTGATTCCATGTTATATCTACAGAAACCGTCTTCCCAGTATTATACTTTACAGTTGCTGTTGCAGGCATCTCAATGCTTGCCGCATTTGAAAGTTCCGTTGTAACTGCATCTACGGCGACCCCGGTTACCGTTTCCGGCACCTTGGTTCCGGTTCGGATATAGTTATAAATATGAACTGTCTCTAATGCTTTTCCCTGAAGATCAAACCATGCTTGGTTGTCAACTGCCGAGCCGCCATACCACTTTCCTGCATCCTCTGCATCATACTCATTTGCAAAGGAAGCTGCCCAGCCGGAGCCATTTGCTTCCCACGCAGTTTTATTTGCCTCATAGATGCTCTCGATCTTATTTCCGTCTGCGTCATACGCATAGGTTACCGGAATCCATGCAGCCTCCCAATAGAACAAACCGATTCCACTATCACCAATATCAGCAACTGCCTGTGCAACAGAAGCAATCTCAGTACACTGTCCCTGAACAGAAAAGTCATATGGCTGATCGGTATCATTATTACCAACACGAACAGTGTTCTCATGTCCATCTCCATCATCCAGAGTAAATGCCCATGAAGTCTCAGCAACCATAACTTTCTTGCCATAAGTATCTGCAATGTTCTTAAGTACGCTGGTAAGATTTGCAGTGGTTCCGTGCCAATACGGATAGTAAGAAGATGCAAACACATCATAATCAACCTTATTATCATTTAACGTTTTTGCAATAGAGGCATATTTCCCACTTTTCTCCGGGTTTGTAAAATGAAGTGCTACTAGGATATTCTCTGATACATCACGGATTGCTTTGGAACCTGCGTTAAACAATGTGCAGATATTCGCCCAATCAGACTCTCCACAGAATCCACCGGTAGTCTCGTTTCCAACCTGAACCATTCCTACATCAACACCGGCAGCCTGTAATTCTTCCAATGAAGCCTTGGTAAAGTCATAAATTGCGGTTTCCTTCTCAGAAACACTCATAGATGCCCATGCCTTTGGTGCCTTCTGCTTTCCCGGATCTGCCCAGAAATCTGAATAATGGAAATCGATCAACACTTTCATTCCGGCATCGGTCGCATATTTCCCGATTATCTTTGCCGTCTCAAGATCATTGTTTCCACCGCCGTAACCATTTCCATCACTATCATATGGATTGTTCCACACACGGATACGGATATAATTTGTTCCCCCAACAGCAAGATATTTAAAGAACCTCTGTTCATCCAACAGGTTGCCATCCTCATCATAGAACTTTGCTCCACTTTTGATCAAGGACAGATAAGAGGACACATCTGCACCAGTAATGAAATCATCAGACAACCCGGAAATTTTCTTTACATATACATTTGCATCGACAGCGGTATCATTATCTTCTTCTGCCTCTGTTACCGTAATGGTCGTATACTGTGTAGAATATCCATCCATCTGTGTTGCTACGTAATAGGTTCCTGCCACTTTAAATGTTGCATCCGCGGTAAGCGAATATCCGGAGTTTTCATCATAATTAGAAAATTCCACATCTGTATTTTTTCCACCGTCTGCATGATCATTCCAGCAATCGATCCACCACCAGAGCTTCAAACCCGCTTCTTCCAGATCTTTGATGACCTCACCATCTGCATCTGTAACAGAAGCACTGAATTTTACGGTTTCCCCAACCTCGATCTCCGTACTGCTTGCTGTTACAACAATCGTGGAAGCAGTCTGTGATTTTGTAGTTGAAACTGAATTGATCTGCGCAAAAACTGTCTCTGCTACGTCCGCACTACTGTCCTTTAACTCTGCCGCAATGTAATAAGTTCCGTTAGATGGCACTGTAACATCTGCGGTAAGTGAGTGTCCGCTGTTGCCATCATAATTGCTAAACGTACAATCACTTAATCCATCTTTATGGTCGTTCCATGAATCTACCCACCACCATAAGAATAGTTTCTCACTTTCGAGATCTGTGATCTCCGTTCCGTTGTATGTAACCTTCGCACTCAATGACACGGTTTCTCCGGTCTTAGCCTCATAGGTATCCGGTGTTACAACAACCTTGTACCCCTCGTTGTTTTCCTCTGTTGTGTCTGCTTTGGCAATGCTTGCACCGCCTCCCACCAGACTAAACTGTGTAAGAGTCAACGCCAACGTCAACAGAAAACTTACAATTCGTTTTTTCCGGTTTCTTTTCATAGTTCCTTCCTCCCTAAAAAACTTCTTGAGCAACCGTTTGCTCATCCGATAATCCAAGTGTACCATTGTTCTGCTTTTTCATTCAATCGGCAAGTTTTCCAAGGTTTTCGGTTCTTTTTTATTCACATTTTCCAATCCGTGACCGCAGTACCACGCCAAAATATACAACTTATCCAATGCGCAATTTCTGTATATTTTTGCGCAAGTGCAGTCCATTTGTGCGAAATGCCACTGCCATTCCTCTTTTAAGAATATAATTGCGTTTTTCTCCATATGTTTTTGCGCATTTTACTGTTTTCTATTTTATCCAAACTGCACAAATCTTAAATCCTAGAGCTTCTCTTGTGTCAATGGGCTCTCCTTGTGCCAATGGGCGCTGTGCGTGTCAAAAGGAACGTTCCTAGTTAGCTATCTGTTTGCCGGTTACGTCCATGTGGTAGTTGGTTTTCATGATAAGTTCCGATATCGGAACGATCTGGTAGCCCTTTTCTTCCAGGCTGGTCAGCATTGCATCTAGTGCATCAGCCGTATATTTTGCGCCGTTGTGGCAGAGGATGATCGCGCCGGGACCAAGTGCCTTGTGATCGCATACTGTATTGATGATGGAATCCACACCATAGTCTTTCCAGTCGAGAGAATCCACCGACCACTGAATCGGATAATAACCGATAGAATATGCAGTATTAATAAGTGAATTACAGTACGCGCCATATGGCGGGCGGAACAGATACATCTCATAACCGGTCAATTCCCTGACACGATTATGCACCTTCTGCAGTTCATCTGCCTGCTCATCCTTTGAGAGGGAAGTCATATCATAATGATGCTCGCTATGATTGCCAAGATCATGTCCTCTCTCAACCAGCTCCTTTACGCAGTCCGGATAAGTTTCCACCCAGCCGCCTGTCATAAAGAACGTAACCTTAACATTATGCTTATCCAACGTCTCCATAATCCGTTCAAAATCTTCTGCTCCCCATGCTGCATCAAAGCTGAGTGCCACCTTGTTCTCTGTCGTATCCACACAATAGATTGGCAGTTCCCGGTCTCCATAGGAACTGTCTGCCCCAATGTTAGCCGCCGTAGCCAGATATGTACCGTTCCCCGTAGAATCCTTTATCAGAAAAGCAAAAAGGAGCAGACTTAAGAAAAGAACCACCACGAATGCTTTCGCAGTTGGCTTTCTTTGCAGCTCCTTTACTTTCTTCTGTATTCTTTTTACATAATGAACATATTTCATACTTACCTGCACAAAGCTTTTTTACATCTTATGCAGACCTCCGTATGCGCATTCCGTTTTATAACTGCAGCTCTCCTGCACGGTTGATAAACTCGATTACAACCTCAATGGAAAGGATTGCCGCTTTCTCTGCAAATGTCTGGTAATCCATCGCGCCTCCCTCGCTGTCAGAGATAGAGCGTAAGATTGCGAATGGAACCTTGTTAATGTAGCATACCTGACCGATACTCGCGCCCTCCATCTCAGCGGCAATCGCCTCAAAATGGCTTCGGATCCATTCTTTCTTCTCTTCCGTTGCCACGAATTGATCTCCGGAAGCAATCGTTCCTGTCAAATAGTGAACGCCCTTGTCCTTTAAGCATTCCCCGAGAAGACTGCACATAGACGGATTTGCCGGAAGCAAAATCTCATTGATTCCTGAAATCAAGCCATACGGATCGCCAAGCGGTGAAGTATCCATATCATGCTGTACCACATTCTTTGCCACAGCGACATCAAGTACCCCTAGATCTCTGGTAAGTGCGCCTGCCACACCGATATTGATCACCATATCCACATGGAACTCTAAGATCATCGCCTCCGTACATATTGCGGCGAATACTTTTCCAATTCCGCAAACAGCTGCGACCACTTCCGTATCACCAATCCTGCCACATACGTATTCCACTCCGCTATATGTACGGGTAGAGGTATCCTCCAATGCTTCTTTTAAATTGTCTACTTCCATCTGCATAGCGCCGATAACGCCGATTTTCATTTGTTAATCCTCCTTCGGGTATGTAAATTCCATATTTGTCTGATTCTCTAAAACCGCAAGATACGCCCTGCACTCTTCCTTTGCAGCTGCAAGATCAAGGTTACGATAATTGCCACATTCAATTGCAGACGCACCAAAGACCGGTCCCTCATAATCCAGAATCTGCTTTAAAATTCTTTTTGTAATTTCAAACACCGCTGACGGCTTCTGGTTGCGGACAAGCAGATAAAAACCTGTCTGACAGCCCATCGGTCCAAAGTACACAACATCCGATGCAATCTCGGAATTGCGCACAAACGTTGCAAACATATGCTCTACGGAATGCATTGCAAGATTGCTCATATAATCACCGGCATTTGGTTTTCTTGTGCGAAGGTCATAAGTGATAATATCTGCGTCTTCTCTGGAAATATAAAATCCAGGCTCTAAGATATTGTGATTGATTTCAAAACTCTTAATTCTATCCATTTGTACTCCATTCTCATAGTAAAAAATCTAAAAACTGTAAACACCTGCAAGATTGCACAGCAACATATGTTTCTGGCTCACTGTGCCGCTATTTTGCAGCTTCTTCCATATTGTGTGAAATCCTGCTGATCTCCGCAAGAACACCATTCATATTTTCCAATGCGCTCATGGAAGAATCGCTGATCTGTAACATTGTCTCGCTTGAGGCAGCCACTTCCTCGCTTGTAGCAGAAAGATTTGTCACACTTTCCATAATAATGGTATTGGCCTCAACTACCTTCTGTACAGCACCATTTACCTGAACGACTCCTCTATGCAGTTCATCTGTCTCTGCCTGCATATCCGCAAGCTTTGCCCCGGTCTCTTCGATCAGATCATTCTGTTTCTGCGCATATTCAGCAGACTGCATCATACTGTCTGCCGCACTCTGTGCATCCTTAGTCAGTCTTGCAATAATCTCGGAAATCTTCTCGGTTGCCTGCCGGGTTCCCTCAGAGAGGCTTCTTATCTCATCCGCAACAACGGCGAAGCCCTTTCCGGCTTCCCCTGCTCTTGCTGCTTCAATAGACGCATTGAGAGCCAGTAAATTGGTCTGGCTCGAAATACCGAGAATTGTCTCCGTAATTGCCTGAACATCGCGGATGCTGACGTTAAGTGCCTCTGTGGTTACTTTCGTCTCTGTATTGATCTTTGCGACACCGGCAGCCTGCTCCTTCAGTTTTGCAATCAACGCAACTCCCTCGTTGATCGTTTCATTCGTCCGGTCCGAAATCTCGCTGATTGCCTGTGCTTCCCTGCCAACTTCCTGAATGCTCTGATAAATATCCGAAGTCTGGGTTGTCTGACGCTCGATTGCCTCCGCCGTCAGTTTCGTGCTGTCTGAAATCTCAGAAACGGAATTGTGGCTGGACTGCATGGCATCATTTAATGTGGAAGAAACGCCCTGGGCCTCAACGAACTTCTGATTCAGCTCCTCTGCCAGACGAACCACCTCCGTGGAGGTTTTAATCTGAACATCTGCAGCAGATTGTGCAGCCGCTACATTCTCATCTGTATGCTTGATCAGCATTTTGGTAATGATAACTTCAAGAATACAAGCGCAGATTGCAAACAATCCCACCATTACAACCTCAGTGGCATTGGTCAGCCCCATCTTAAGCAGCATCCCTGCGCTGATAGTCAGACCGATCAAGGCTGCAATTGCACCCTCGTAAGCAATTTTTAAGCTTGCATATGCCATCAGCAGAATTGCGATACTGTACAGGATCGTCATCATCACAAGTGACCGTGCCGTCACTGCGGTAGTGATATAAACGGCAAGCAGTGAATAACTGCATACGTGTACATAATTCGGGCTGGACTTCATAATTCTGCCACACACTGCATTTATCAGAATTACAGCGCCCGCCACAGCCGCACGTACAACCAGATGCGTTCCGCTTCCATACACAAACCCAAGCAATGCCATAATAAGAATTACCGATGAGATAACAATTGCACCGATGCTTCCGATGCGGTTCTTGTCTTGTAACTGTCTTGTCTGTAAATCCATAACTGCTTCCCTCCATTTAATTTTTATAGATATAGTTACATCTGCTGTTCAAACATCTTAAGATACTCTTCGAATACAGACAGTGCATCTTCGACCGGCTTTGGCGTGCTCATATCGACACCCGCCGCCTTCAGCAGGTCAATCGGATCCTTAGAGCATCCGCCGCATAGGAAATTACCGACATATTGGTCAACCGCACTCTTCCCCTCTTTAAGAATTTTCTTTGAAAAAGCGGTTGCCGCAGAATATCCGGTTGCGTACTGATATACATAGAAAGAAGTATAAAAATGCGGAATCTTCATCCACTCGCAGTCAATTTCCTCGTCCACAACCATTTCCGGTCCAAAGTAAAGTGCAACCAGGTCATGGTAAATCTGATTTAAGACTTCCTTGGTAAGAGGTTCGCCGGCCTCCTTCCTTTCATGTACGATCTTTTCAAATTCCGCAAACATTGTCTGGCGATATACAGTTGCACGGAAAGACTCAAGGAAATGATTGATCAGGTATCTGCGTTCCTTCGGATCTGTTGTATTCTCAAGCAGATAATGCATGAGCAGGGATTCATTGCAGGTAGAAGCAACCTCAGCAACAAAAATCAGATAAGAAGAATACGTGATATCCTGCGTCTTATTGGAATAATAGGTATGGATTGCATGTCCCATTTCATGTGCCAATGTAAACACACTGTCCAGATCTCCCTGGAAATTCAGAAGGACATACGGATGTGTTCCATATGCACCCCATGAATATGCACCGGTACGCTTGTTCTCATTCTGATATACATCAATCCAGCGATTGTCAAATCCTTCCTTCAGGATAGAAACATATTCCTCTCCCATCGGTGCAAGTGCCTTTAAGACAATCTCCTTTGCCTCTTCAAAGGTGTATTTATGCTCCACGCTCTCAACGATCGGCACGTATACATCATACATATGAAGCTTTTCCACGCCGAGCAGCTGTTTGCGCAGTCCCACATAGCGGTGTACCGCCGGAAGATGTGCATGCACGGCTTCGATCAGACTATCATATACTGTTTCAGGGATATTTCCCTCATCCATAAACATGGCGCGTGCACTTGGGTATTTTGCAGCAGCAGCGTAGAATTCATTTGCGTTTACCTGATTCAGATAAATGGAAGCAATCGTATTTCCCAACCGCTCATATGTATGATACAGGCCCTCAAATGCCTGTTTACGCAGGCTGCGGTCCTTGCTCTTCTCTAATACGACAAAGTTGCCGTTCGTAAGCGGGATGCGTTTTCCTTCCACATCGCGGATCGTCGGGAACTTAATATCAGCATTATTTAGCATGGAAAACGTATTCTCAGCGCCGCTAAGTGCCTCTCCTGCCATTGCGACAAGCTTCTCCTCCGCTTCTGAAAGTGTATGAGGCTTCGCCCGTAAAATTTCCTTCAACCGACGCTCATATTTCTTAAGTCCCGGTTCCTCCTCCATCATCTCCTGTAAACGGGATTCCGGGATTGCAAGGATTTCCGGTTTTGCAAAAGACATTGCAGCAGCCACTTTAACCGCAGCATGTTC
Source organism: Agathobacter sp. (assembly GCA_022769125.1). Lineage (GTDB taxonomy): Bacteria > Bacillota > Clostridia > Lachnospirales > Lachnospiraceae > Roseburia. The sequence goes on along the minus strand of JALEKN010000035.1, from coordinate 55,430 downwards.
TGCTTTTGCAACATACCCCTGATACTTGGAAACAGCGGTATCCTGATGGTTCCGCTGATTTGCATACACAATGACACGCGACCTGTAATATGCAATTTCATCACCTTTTTTAAAAAATCCAAGAAGACTTGCCCCACTCTTTGCGAGTGTTCCCTTATAAGCAGCAACCTCATCTGCCAGATTCTCAAGCTTTTGCTGCTCCTCTTCCCACAGTTCATCCGTCGCATACATATCTTCCATACACCAGGTATCTTCAACTGGTATTTCATTTCGTTTTCTTAATACATTCTCGTTCATAAATGACCTCCAAATTATAACTACAGAGATAAAATTCGATTTTTACTATATCATATTTTTATGAACCATTCCACATTTTTCGCCTTTAAATACTGAAAATCTTTCGCTCTTTTTTGACATTTATGTCGAATTTTGTAAGATTTGGTCAGAATATTTCATACGACATGCCATGATTGTTCTAACGCAAAAACCCTTCGCTAAAAGCGAAGGGTTTTTGTCTGTTTGAGGAAAAATGAAAAGAAATATTATCTTGAAGAATACTTTATTAACCTTTTACTGCACCGGCAACCATTCCCTTGATAATCTGCTTGCTAAATGCGAAGTAGAATACAACAACCGGGGACATGGTAAGCAGCATTGCAGCCATGATCTTCGGATAATCGGCATTGAACTGTCCGGTAAACTGCTTTAATCCAAGAGGAACCGTGTAAAGTAATCTGTCCTTCAAAAGGATCAATGCGAATGAGAATTCATTCCAGCAGCTAAATACATTGATGATCGCTACGGTAACCAAAATCGGCTTACAAACTGGTAAGATGATTCCAAACATTGTCTTTGAGAAAGAAGAGCCATCAATTGCAGCTGCCTCTTCCAATTCTACCGGTATGCCTTTTACATATCCTTGTACGAGGAATATCGACATCGGCAGAGCGAATGCAACGTATGGGAACAACAATGTAAACCAATGGTTTGATAAGTTTGTCTTTGAAAAGATAATGTAGATTGGAACCATCAAAGAATGGATTGGAATCAACATACCCATCAGGAACATAACATATAATGGTTTATTCAGTGCAAAATCAATTCTTGCAAGAATGTATCCAACAATGAATGCAATCAAAACGATCAAAATAACTGAGATAACTGTGGTGCGAAGACTGTTCCACATGGTTGACAGAATATTAAAATCCTTGTTGGATAAGATCTTTCTGTAATTCTCTATGGTTGGATTGGTTGGCAATCCAATGATATCTGCGTTGAAAACTCTCTTTTCTTTCAGAGAAGAATACAGCATCCACACCAATGGGAAAATACATGATGCAGAGAATATGATCAAAATAGCATTGATGATAACTCCGAGGATGCCTTTCTTTATCGTCTTACCTGTTGATTTGCTCTCAACTGGTTTCATCACAACATCTTTAGACATTTAAAGCTCCCCCCTTCTTACGCACCTTAACAGCCTGTCTTCTCTCTTTCTCGATCTGGTTCAGACGTTTCTGCTCATCTCTGTCATACTTATCTGTGGTAAGGTACTTAAGGAGAGCCTGTGAACCACCGATAACTGCAAGTGACAATACGAAGATTCCTACGGAAATACATGAACCATATCCTAAGTTGGACTGTTCAAATGACACTTTGTATCCGTACATCGCCATAACCATGGAAGAATATCCCGGTCCACCCTTTGTCATAACGTAAATGTTATCAAATGCTTTCATGTTTCCGGCGATACATAATGTGATACAAACCAAAATGGTATTCTTTACAAGTGGCAATACGATATAGCGGGCACGCTGGAAGCCTGTCGCGCCATCAATCTCAGCTGACTCCAACACTTCTGTGCTGATGGAAGATACCGCTGATAAAAGAATTACCATATAGTAACCAATGAACTGCCAGATCAATGGAATGGCAACCAGAAGCATGATCAAGCCAGGTTCATTCAACCATACTTTCTTTGCATCGCCTTTTCCAATTGCATCTAGGAACCAGTTCAACAATCCTTTATTATAATCATAGATCATCATCCAGATATAACCAATGCAGACTGCTGATATTGTGCTTGGGAAAAATCCGAATGTTCTATGGATACCTTTCGCTTTTGCTAACTTGGAATTGACAAGCATAACCATAATAAACGCAATTCCAATCTGTCCAATAATACAAGCAACTACCAGAAAAATATTATGTCTAAAGGAAGCCCAGAATTCTGCATCATGAAATAACGCTATATAATTTGCTATTCCGCTGAAAGTCTTGGTAGGACCACCCTTCCAGTCGAAAAAGCTGTAAAACAAAGCTGCTACTAATGGTGCAAATACTGTAAATATGTAAAGTGCAACCGGTATAAACAAATATGCAGCTATTACCCATTTCTTTGGTTTAATCGATTTCAGCATAACATTGCCTCCCGTTCAAGTTGTACATCATTCCGTAAAAAAGGCTTTTAAAAAAATAACGAAGCCAACGCTTTGCTTCGTTTTATATAACCGTCCGGACATATTGTCCGGACGGTATATATTCTTTTAAGTAAAATTACTGTGCAAGATATGCCTCGTAAGCAGCCTGAGTATCAGCAGCTACGGTAGCAGGATCCTTATCACCATTTACCATCTCCTGCATCTCTGTATTTAATACAGACCATACAGAACCATCTACATAAGAGTCGTAGATTTCACATCCCTTATTGTCAACATAAGAGTAGTTGTAGAAATCCTGTGTAAACTGATCGAACTTAGAAAGATCGAAGCTAGATCCGCAGAATCCGCCAAGTGCATAGTTCTCACCAACGTAGTTAGAGAACTCGGTACCGGTTAAGTACTGTGCAAGATCGATACAAGCAGCAAGCTTCTCTGGATCATCAGCAACCTTAGAGCTGATAGCTACACCATATCCAAGACCGATATTCTGGAACTTCTCATACTTTGTTGCATCTGCAGCCTGTGGAAGTACAGCAAACTTGGTGTTGTTGTACTTATCCGGATCAGAATCCTTCAAAGTAGCCTGGATGTAAGAAACATCCCAGTTACCACAGATATAAGCTGCGCAGTCACCAGAGATGTAACGCTCACGTGCATCTTCGTTGGTCAATGCGTTGAAATCCTTGTTGAACAGGTCAGTGTCATGGAACAGACGCTGTGTCTCAGTCAAAGCTGCAACGAACTCAGGATCTGTGAAAGCTGCCTCTCCGTTACCAGCGATGATGTTAGAGAACCATTCGGTTCCGGTGTACTGATATCCTAAGCAGGATACGAAGCAAGAGTTCAGGTTCCACTGTCCCTGGTTACCAAATGCTAATGTATCGATACCCTGATCATTGAAGTAAGCATCTGCTGCTTCAACATCTGCCCAAGTAGTTGGGAATGAATCATATCCAGCTGCCTGCCACATAGACTGGTCATAAACAACAACGGTACATGTACCACCTGTCAATGCAGGATAAGCATAATACTTGCCATCTGCTGTAAATGGTACTAAGTAGTCCATGTTATACAGATCAGCGTATGGTGAAGACGTAATAGAGTCTGTCAGATCATAAACAAGTCCCTGAGCTGCCCAGCTAATGGTGTTCATACCCTGAAGAAGGAATACATCCGGGAGATCATCTGCTGCTGCAAGTGTAGCGATCTGGGTCTTGTAGTCGCCGTTTGCAAGAACGGTCTCATCAAGAGTAATGTTCGGATTCTCTTCCTGCCACTTAGCAAGGCATGTTCTGAATCCATCAGATCCACCATTTCCCTCAGACTCTTCTGAAGTTGAGAAGTGCATAATAGAGATATTTCCTGCATATGAAACATCGCTTCCTGCATCAGCATCAGAACCAGCGTCTGTTCCTGCATCTGTGCCGGCATCTGTTCCTGCATCGGTACCAGCATCTGTGCTGGTGTTTGCATCTGTTCCTGCATCGGTACCAGCATCTCCATTGCTACCACATCCAGCTAACATTGTAGCTGCCATTGCTGCGCACAATAATGTGCTTACGATTTTCTTTTTCATTGAAAATCCTCCTCCTTATTTTGCCTCTCGGCTTTTTTAAGATTTGGTTCTCCGGTTACCCGGGGAGCCAGGTTACTTATATCCTGCCAACGGATTGACCCTTGATCAGGATTCCCTCGACAATCACCCGTTCCATAAGTGCTGTCTTAGGTTTTTCTATAATACTGATCAGACGGCTTGCTGCTTCTTTGCCGATCCGACTTGTATCCTGTTGGATTGTTGTGACCTTTGGATATAGCATCTGGGAATACTGTGTCCCATCATATCCCGCCACCGAAATATCATCCGGAATGCGAAGTTCCATCTCCCGTATGGCATTCAGTCCGCCTATCAATGCTGTGTCATCCGGATAAATGATACAGCTTGGCGGCTTTGGCAATTGCAGAAGTTCCTTTGTTCTCTGCTCTGCCACCTCCGGTTCGAGGTAAAGCCCTTCTTTAATATAGGAATCATTGACTGTCAGATTATGTTCTTCCATCACCTGATAGAAAGCAGCAACGCGTTCCTTTGTCACTGCCGAATAATTCTGTCCGTGGATGTAAGCAATTCTCTTATGGCCCATATCCATAATGTATTCGATCAGTTCCCGCATTCCCTGCACATTATTGGAAATAACAGCTGTGCAGTTGTGGTGTACGAAATCGATTGTCACCGTCGGAAAATCGCTGTTTAGCAGTTCGAGTACTTCCGGATCCGAATAAGTAGCACATACAATAACTACTCCTGCGAAATTCCGGTACCTGCAATGTTCCAGATAAGACATTCCCTGTTTGCCGCGATGCGTATTAATAAAGGTAATGTCATATCCCAATTCCTCTGCCTGCATCTTGAAGCCTTGAAGGACTCCTGAGAAATATTCATGGGTAAGGCCCTTACCCGCATCCTCTTCATATAGGACACCGAGGTTCTTTGACTCGTTCGTCTTAAGTGCTCTCGCTGCCGCATTTGGGAAATACCCCATCCGGTCAGCCATCTGTTTGATGCGCTCCCTTGTCTCTTCACTTATGTCATTTTGATCACGTAACGCCTTGCTGACTGTCGCTGTCGATACCTCACAGGCAGCTGCGATATCTTTTAAAGAGACCATAACCTTTCCCTCACATATGCGTTCCGAACCGATTGCTTAATCGTTTTCGTGAGATTACAATACTCCTTTCCGAAACATTTTTCAAGGTTTTTTCGTCATTTCGTCTAATTTCATATATTCGCATATGCATTTTTGTGCAATTTTCCTCTAGATTTTTCGTACGCTAAAACGTTTTCGTAATTTTCCGTAATTTTTCGTACTTAATCGTTTTATCCAAAAACATTTTCCATTTTTGTACAATATGCCAAAAGCGCCTATTTTCAACGTTTTCGCTTGCTTTTTTTGCTTTTCGCAGATATACTTATAGTCAAGATAAAGTTACTTAAACGTTTTCGGACGTGTATCTAAAATAATTTAGGAGGGCCTAAACATGAAATTTGGATTTTTTGATGACGCCAATAAGGAATACGTCATCACATCCCCAAAGACTCCGCTTCCATGGATCAATTATCTCGGATGCGAGGATTTCTTTTCCCTGGTTTCAAACACCTGTGGTGGATACAGCTTCTATAAGGATGCGAAGCTTCTCCGCCTGACCCGTTATCGTTACAACAATGTACCTTACGATAGCAACGGTCATTACTACTATATTAAAGAAGGAAACACCATCTGGAATCCGGGCTGGATGCCAACCAAGACAGAGCTTGATTCCTACGAGTGCCGTCACGGTATGGGATACTCCCAGTTTACTGGCAGCAAGAATGGTCTGACCGCGCAGCTGACTGATTTCGTCCCGATGGGTGACACCTGTGAGATCAACAAGCTTACCCTGACAAATAACTCTGATGCCCCAAAGGAATTTCAGGTATTTTCCTATGTGGAATTCTGTCTGTGGAACGCAATGGACGATATGACCAACTTCCAGCGTAACTTCTCTACCGGCGAAGTAGAGATCCATGCAGACGGCTCACAGCTCTTCCACAAGACAGAGTACCGCGAGCGCCGCAACCATTACGCTGTCTATGCTGTCAATGCTCCGGTTGCCGGATTTGACACAGACAGAGATTCTTTCCTTGGTGCTTATGGTGAGAATAGCGCTCCTGAAGTTGTCGTAACCGGAACTTCCAAGAATTCCGTTGCCAGCGGCTGGGCTCCTGTTGGTTCCCATCAGCTTTGCGTATCACTTGCACCGGGCGAGAGCAAGACATTCGTATTTGTTCTTGGCTATGTTGAGAATCCGGTTGCCGAGAAATGGATCGGCCGTCCGGAGGAAGGCGTAATCAACCGTGCGCCTGCCGATGCAATGCTTGAGCGCTACAACACTACCGAGAAGGCAGATGCCGCACTCGCAGCATTAAAGGATTATTGGGATGGCCTTCTCTCCCACTTTACCGTCAAGTCTTCCGAAGAGAAGCTCGACCGTATGGTCAATGTATGGCACCAGTACCAGTGTATGGTAACCTTTAACATGAGCCGCTCCGCTTCCTATTTTGAATCCGGAATCGGTCGTGGTATGGGATTTAGAGATTCCTGCCAGGATCTGCTCGGCTTTGTTCACCTGATTCCGGACCGTGCAAGACAGAGAATTCTTGACATTGCATCCACACAGTTTGAGGATGGATCCGCTTATCATCAGTATCAGCCTCTGACCAAGAAGGGCAACGCTGACATCGGAAGCGGTTTCAATGATGATCCGTTGTGGCTGATTGCCGGAACCGCTGCCTACATAAAAGAAACCGGCGATTACAGCATTCTCGATGAGATCACACCATATGATAATGATGAGTCCAAAGCAACTGATTTTATGGAGCACTTACGCCGCTCCTTCAATTACACCGTCAACCACATCGGTCCTCACGGTCTTCCACAGATTGGACGTGCCGATTGGAATGACTGCCTGAACTTAAACTGTTTCTCCGAGGAGCCGGGTGAATCTTTCCAGACCTTCGGTCCATCCGAAGGACCAAATGCTGAATCTGTTTTCATTGCCGGAATGTTCGTAAAATACGGCAAAGATTACGTTGAGATTTGCAAGCATCGCGGATTAGACGAGGAGGCAGCACAGGCGCAGAAAGAAATTGACAAGATGAGTGCCACCGTTATGGATGCAGGATGGGACGGCGAATGGTTCCTCCGCGCATACGATCATTACAAGAACAAGATTGGTTCCAAGGAATGCGAAGACGGCAAAATCTTTATTGAGCCACAGGGCTTCTGCGTAATGGCAGAGATTGGTAAAGACGAAGGCTACTGCTTAAAGTCCATGCAGTCCGTTGAGAAGTATCTGGATACCAAATACGGCATCGTACTTCTCCAGCCGCCATACCATAGATATCACGTTGAACTTGGTGAGATTTCTTCTTATCCACCAGGATATAAAGAGAATGCCGGAATCTTCTGCCATAACAATCCATGGATTTCCATTGCAGAAACCGTCATTGGTCGTGGTAACCGTGCTTGGCAGGTATATACCCGCACATGTCCGGCATATATTGAGGACATCAGCGAGATTCACCGCACCGAGCCATATGTATACTCACAGATGATTGCCGGAAAAGATGCACCGAACTTCGGTGAAGCCAAGAACAGCTGGCTGACAGGAACTGCTGCATGGACCTTCCTTGATGTATCACAGTATATTCTCGGAATCCGTCCGGATTATGATGGTCTTGCAGTAGATCCTTGTATTCCTTCTACATTAGATGGTTTCGAGGCAAAGCGAGACTTCCGCGGTGTGACATACCACATCACCGTCAAGAATCCTGATCATGTAGAAAAAGGCATCAAGTCCCTTACCGTCAATGGCACGCCTGTTGAAGGCAACGTCATTCCGGTTAAGATGGTATCCGGTTCTGAAGTAACCGTTGAAGCCATCATGGGTTAAATCAATTCTTCATCGTTTTCTCCATAAAAATAGCTGAGGCTTACTGCCTCAGCTATTTTGCGTTATGATATCCATTTTCTATTTTCCAAGTGGAATATTCATATATGCCGCATACCGGGAAAAGGCGGTCGGGATTGCATAGTTGTTTACCGCATCTTCGACCTCCACCATAAACTGCTGCTTTTTTACCTCATCCGGCACTTCTGCCGCATCAAGCTCAGAAACCGTCACAAGATATCCGATCATGTGCCACTCCACATGGGAAAAAATATGTTTTGCCTCTGGAAGCGGCAGAATGCGGATTGGAGAATATCCCTGTTTTTTTAAATAACCAAGTGCTTCCTTTTGACTCAGATTTCCAACAACATTAGGGAATTCATATAATCCGGCAAGAAGTCCTTTTTTCGGACGTTTTCCAAGAATCACACGCTCTCCGTCCCGGATTACAAATACGGTTCGGTGCTCTATGCGGCGTTCTTTCGCCTTTGTCTTGACAGGAAGTTCTGCAATCCGGTTTTCCCTGCGGGCAATGCAGAGCGTCTGCCATGGACATTCTTTGCAATGTGGCTGCCCATTGGGCAGACAGACCATCGCCCCCAGCTCCATCAGAGCCTGATTAAATACCGATGGTTTCAGCACCCCCTGTTCTGCATATGTCCCCATCAGTTCCCGCAGGCATTCCTCCATGTGGCTGCGGACAGATTGCTTCATAATATCAGAATCATCTGCCGTCACACGCGAAATGACGCGCAGAACATTTCCGTCTACTGCAGGCACCGGCTGTCCGAAAGCAATAGATGCAATCGCTCCTGCCGTATAATGCCCGATCCCCTTGAGTTTGAGAAGTTCTTCATACCTATCCGGCATAACACAGTCATATTCTGTGACAATCTGCTTTGCCGCAATATTTAAATTACGGACTCTGTTGTAATAACCTAGCCCCTCCCAAAGCTTCAGCAGCTTATCCTCCGGACATGCAGCAAGTGCTTTTACATCCGGCAGTTCTGCGATAAAACGTTCGAAATACGGTTTGACCGCCTCAACCCGGGTCTGCTGCAGCATAATCTCAGAAATCCAGACATAATAAGGGTTCGGATTCTCCCTCCACGGAAGCACGCGTGCATTCCCGGCAAACCATGTCTGAAGCGGTTCAATTAGTTCTTCAAGTGCAAAATCATCCAGCATATCAATTCCAATCTATATAAGTTTCCAGAAGTATGCGCTATATCCCGGAAGTTCATACCCACCCGAAATCTGCATTTCTTCGTTTGTGATTAAATCCACGGCATGACCGCCTTCTGCATCAAATCCTGCAAAGAATGGATTCTCTGTCGCATTCACTGCAACAAATACCTTTTCCCCCTCCCATTCTCTCCGGAACACACACTGACCATTTGTCAGTACCACGGAACGGAAATCACCGTACTGCAATGCTTTTGAAGTTCTCTTTGCATTCGCAAGCCTGCTGATCCAATCGGTCAGTTCATTCCAGACCGGCTTATCATAGGATAACCGGAGGGATGGATCGCCCTCCTCCTTGCGTCCGGCAGCCCCCCACTCACTTCCATAGTACACGCACGGAATTCCCGGCATTCCGAATGCAATTGCATAAATCAGCGGCAAATGTGCCGGGTTGTTTAAAATACTTGCCACCCGTGTCACATCATGGTTGTCCACAAAAGAAAGAAGATGCTTGCCTTTGTAAAGCGTCCATTGTTCTGGTCCAAACTGTCTAAGCAGAGAGTGATTGATTTCAAACATATTCATGGAATTAAAGCTGGAATGCAGCCCCTTATAGCATTCATAATTCGTCACAGAATGAAGCATTCCGTCATTCATGATCTGATTATAGTCTCCGTGCAGCGTCTCCCCGACAAGGAAAAAATCCGGTTTTAACTCATTACAGAATGCCCGGAGCCTTCTTAAGAAATCATGGTCGAGACAATACGCCACATCCAGACGCAGCCCGTCAATATCAAATTCTTCCACCCAGCCGCGGATAGCAGAAAAAATGTGCTGGATAACATCCTCATTCCGCAGATTCAGTTTTACAAGATCATAATTGCCTTCCCAGCCTTCATACCATAAACCATCGTTGTAATTGGAATTGCCATCAAATGCAATTCTTGAAAACCAATTCACATACGGAGATGACTCCCGGTTCTTCAGCACATTCTGAAACGCCCAGAAACCTCTTCCGACATGGTTGAACACGCCATCCAGCACAACCTTGATTCCCGCCTCGGACAAATTCTTGCAAACCATGGCAAAATCTTCGTTTGTTCCAAGCCTTGTATCGATCTTGGTATAATCCCTGGTGTTATATCCATGTGTATCGGATTCAAACACCGGTGAAAAATAGATTGCATTCGCCCCCAGCTTCTTGATATGGGGGATCCAATCATTCACTTTCAGGATTCGATGTGCCGGTACCCCATCATTTTCAAATGGTGCTCCACAAAATCCCAGCGGATATATCTGATAGAAAACACTCTCATAAGCCCACATTATTTACTACCTCGCTTTTCTTCTTTGTATTTCCGCAGTGCCCATCTCAAAAAGCTTCGCTGTTCGATTTGCACTGCTCGTTGCTTGCGCACATTATATCATACTTCGTATAAACTTCCAAATCTGTGGCAATACTATATCATGAAAAAAATAGAAAAGAGGTATCCCAATGGTATTATCCGAAAAAGAAACGACAACAATCCAGGATTTACAGACACAGGAACAAAGCTGCATCGAAAAATACAAGCGCTATGGCAAGGATGCCAAGGATCCTGTGCTCCGTGAGCTTTTTTCCCGTTTGGAAAAGGAGGAGCAGCGCCACTACGATACTTTAGGGCAGGTGTTAAGCGGAACCGTACCGGCCTGCAATTGTAATGACTCTGACGGAAGTGAATACAATCCAACCGCGACCTACGACAGCATGACCAATTCTGACGATAAAAAGGCAGATGCTTTCTTAGCTACCGACTGTATTGGAACAGAAAAACTCGTTTCCGGCGAGTATAACAGCAATGTTTTCAATTTTGCCAGCACAAAGCTTCGCAAGCTCCTTGCAGACATCCAGATTGAAGAGCAGAATCACGCTGAAATGCTTTACAAGTACAAGACCGTGAACGGAATGGCGTAACATGAAAGGCGGCTGCACAAGATCCGTGCAACCGCCTCATTCTGTCATTCCTGACAGTACATATCATATATCTGCAATTAGAAATCAGTAAGTTCAGCAGCTCTCTTCTCTAAGAAAGCTCCCATTCCTTCCTTCTTATCATGTGTATCATTCACAACGCCAAAGAGGTTAGCTTCCATCTCAACAGCGTTCTTGATATCCATATCATAACCATTGTTGATTGCTGCCTTTGCAACAGATACAGCATAGCTTCCCTTGGAAATGATCTTAGCAGCCATTGCCTTTGCAGTTGCCATAAGTTCTTCCTTTGCAACTACTTTATTTACAAGACCGATACGATATGCTTCGTTTGCATCGATATTATCACAGGTAAAGATCATCTCTTTTGCGCGTCCCATTCCAACCAGACGGGCAAGTCTCTGTGTTCCGCCAAATCCCGGGATAATTCCAAGGCCTGTCTCCGGCTGTCCAAAGATAGCGTTGTCAGATGCAATGCGGATATCACAAGCCATAGCGATCTCACATCCACCGCCAAGTGCAAAGCCGTTTACTGCTGCAATCGTTACCTGGCGCATATTCATAAGCTTGAAGAATGGAACAGATGCACGGATACCAAACGCTCTTGCTTCCGGAGCGGTGAAGTTCACCATCTCAGCAATGTCAGCACCTGCAACGAAGGACTTGAATTCATTACCCTTCTTGTCCGGTCCACCGGTAAGAATCAATACCTTTACGTCATCCCTTGCCTCAATCTCAGTAAGAACCTGGTTCAATTCATCCAAAGTCTCGCTGTTTAATGCGTTAAGTGCTGCCGGTCTGGAAATTGCAAGAACTGCAACCTCATCTGCAACTTCAAGTGTCAAGTTCTTAAGCTCGCTCATCAAAGTAACCTCCTGAATATTGTTAAAATTTTGTCAAATCAGATATTATTATGGTATCACACCAAGACAAAATAGTCAACCCTCGGTCTTACTGATGTCATCCATCTGTGCAGTGTATAAGTGATAGTAATGCCCATGCATTTCCATTAACTCCTCATGTGTTCCACACTCGATGATCTTCCCCTGATCAACATACATGATCTTGTCGCAATTCTTAATCGTAGACAGACGATGCGCAATGATGAACGAAGTTCTCCCCTCCAGAAGTGCATCGAGTCCCTTTTGAAGTGCTTTCTCCGTCTGTACATCAATGCTTGAGGTGGCCTCATCCAGCACTAAGATTGCAGGATCTGACAACAGCGTCCGTGCAAAAGAGATCAGCTGCTTCTGCCCCTGCGAAAGAACCGCACCACGTTCCCTTACCTCTGTCTTATACCCATCCGGCATATTGCGGATAAACTCATCCGCACAGACAACCCTGCTTGCCCGTGCAATCTCCTCTTCCGTTGCATCCAGCTTTCCGTAACGGATATTATCCTCAATCGTTCCGGAAAAGATAAAACTGTCCTGAAGCATGATTCCCATCTGGGAGCGCAGGGAGTGAAGTGTTACCCCCGCAATATCATGATCATCGATCAGTACTCTTCCGTCACCAACATTATAAAAACGTGAGATCAGATTCACAATTGTACTCTTTCCGGCTCCTGTCGGACCTACGAGAGCAACACTCTCTCCGGGGTTTACCACAAAAGAAACATGATCAAGAACCGGCTTTCCCTCCTCGTAAGCGAAACTTACGTCCTCAAACGTTACTTTACCGCGGATTGGCGGAAGTTCAACCGCATCCTCTGCATCCGCAACACTGACCGGCTCATCCATTGTCTCGAAAATACGCTCAAGGTATGCAATATTGTTGATAAAGTTATTAAAAATATTGCCAAGGTTCATAATCGGCTGCCAGAAACGTGATGCATAGCTGGAAATTGCAACAATCGTTCCGAGCGACTCATTTCCCTGTCCGAATATTACAAGACCAAACACAAAAATCGCTGCACGTACAAATACAGAGATACTGTCAATTCCCGGCCAGACCAGATTGCTGTACCGGACTGCCCACATCCATGCATCCCGGCACCGTTCAGACAATGTTCGGAAAATTCCTGCATTTTCATCCTCTCTTGCGAAAATCTGCGTGATACGCGCGCCTACAATATTTTCCTGCAGGTAAGCATTCAGGTTTGAATTCTTATTGGAAACCGCCTGCCATGCTCTCCTCTGCTTATTCTTGATCCAGAAAAGGAATACCGCCAGTATCGGCACTCCCGCCATTACAACAAGGGAGAGCTTGACATCGACAATAAACATAAAAATAACAATAAAGACCAGGTTCAATATTTCAAGAACCAGATTGATAAGCCCGTTCGAAAGCATATCCGATACGGAATTAACATAATTGACCACGCGGATCAAAATCTTTCCATGCGGCCTGTCATCATAATACTGAAACGGCAGCATTTGAAGATGATTAAACAGATCCTTTCGAATATCATAGATGATATCCTGTCCGACGTTTACCATAATATAAGAACGTACAGTGGTAAAAATAACACTGACCAGATAGATCACAACAAGTGCAATGACCAGCATATACAGCATATGCAGGCTTTTCTGCGGAATCGCAATGTCAAGCGCCTGCTGTATGATCATCGGTGCAAACAATCCCGCTATTCCTCCGATCGCGCTGAAAACAAACGCCAGCAGCATCTTTTTCCAATATTTTTTGATATAAACAGAAGCGCGCAGCAAATGGCGCACATCAAAAGGAGTCTCTAAGACTTCGTCTTCCTTGTATGTATTCCGTCTTGCCATTTGTATTACACCTCCTCACCCGTCTGGAGCTTTACAAGCTCATAATAATATCCATGTTTTTGTATCAGCTGTTCATGGTTTCCACTCTCGATGATCCGTCCATCCTGCAATACCAGAATGCGGTCTGCATTTTTTGTTGTAGAAATGCGCTGTGCAATGATGATCTTGGTACATGGAAAATCAAGTTCGCGCAGGCTCTGTTGAATCTGCTTCTCTGTCTCCATGTCAACCGCAGAAGTCGTATCGTCCAAAATCAGGATTGCCGGTTTTACGGCAAGTGCTCTTGCAAGGCTGATACGCTGTTTCTGTCCACCAGAAAGTCCGACGCCGCGCTCTCCGACGATTGTGTCATAGCCCTCCGGCATCCGGTCGATAAATTCCGATGCAGCAGAGAATTTTGCAAAACGTTCCACCTCTTTCTGCGAAAGGTGACTGTCTCCATATGCAATATTTCCGTCAATTGTATCGGAGTAAAGCAGGACATCCTGCGTCGCCAGTCCGATATTTCTGCGAAGCTGTTCCAGCTTAAGTCTGCGGATATCCATATCATCCACAAGAACAGTTCCCTCCGTCGGCTCATAAAAACGTGGGATCAGCTGGATCAGGGAGGTTTTTCCGCAACCGGTCTCACCCATGATTGCCACCGTCTCCCCCGGAAGCACCGTAAAGGAAATGTCGCGCAGTACCGGAAGAATTCCGTCATCATATTGGAAGCTTACATTCCTAAACTCAACCTTTCCATTGAAACGCTGTTCATGGTCAATCGCATCATCCCCGGTCTTAATCTCCGGCTCTGAATAGTACAGCTCCATAACCTTTGTAGAAGCCGCTGAAAACCGCTGAAACTCATTCATGATATTGCCAAGCTGCCGCATTGGGTTGGCTAGTGCCCATGTCAGACCGGAGAAGGCAACATACTCGCCCATCGTCAATTCGTCATTGATCAGGAAAATTCCGCCCACCAGCAGCAGGACTACAGGCAGCAGGTTGGCACAGATTTCAATAACAGGAAAGTACCGAAGCCATGTGAATGCCGTCTGCTTATTGGTCTTTGCATAATCGGTATTGCATGCATCGAAACGTTCCATCTCATACTCTTCTCTGGCAAATGCCTTGACCACGCGGTTTCCCGAAATATTTTCCTGTGCTGCCGTGTTCATATCTGCAAGCTTCTCGCGTAGTCTGGCATGCATCGGTGCCACACGGTTGCGGAACAGACGGATGACAAGAAAGATAAATGGTGCGATTGCGAGCAGGCAGAGCGCAAGTTTCCAATTCATATACAAAAAGTAAACCGCGGTGGCACCCATCAGGGCAAATGATTCAATGATCATCCGGATTACCCATGCTATCATATGGCGTACCGCATCAAGGTCACCTGTTACACGGGTCATCAGATCGCCCGTCCGGTAAGTATTATAGAACTTCATATCCTGATGCTCGATTTTATCAAAGAGCTTATTTCGCACCCGGTAAAGGACCTTCTGCGATACGTGTTCATATCCCATACATGTAAGATACACCATGATGGTACGCACCAGCGTAAAACCGATCATTGCAATGATCAGCTGGTAAAACAGATCTTTATGGTTTGCCATGTTATATGCCGCATCTTCGCCCGTCAGAAACAGATCGACGATCTGCTGTGAAAAATACGGAACGGTAAGCTGCAACACGTTATACCCGATCGTACCCAAAATCGCAATAGCGTAAATAAGACGCATTCCCTCCATATTGTCCCATAACCATTGCATTTTTGTTCTGGGAAACTGTTTTTCTTTCATGCTTTCTCCCTCTCTTTGTCTGTCATCGTAAAAATATCGATACCAAATCTTACTTTTTTCAAACGAATCGAATGTCAGAATAGCACTTTGCAAGCAAATGTGATATGATTTTTCTATGCAAAAAATTGTAAAAATCTATCATCTTTTGGAGAAGACACATGGCGGTATTAAAAGAAGAAAGCGATTATCTGAACACCCCTGCCGAATGTTTCTGGTACGATGCAGCCGTCCTGCCTCTACCGGTCAAGCCACATTGGCATTACTATGCCGAGCTGCTGTGCATCAAGCAGGGGGCGATTGAAGTCTATGTCGGGCAGGAGCATCATATCCTGCGCGAAGGGGAGCTCATCATCATTCCCCCGGAGGCGGTTCATTCCATCTATGAGCATGCCCCGGCTGACACCAAGACCAGACCTCTTTACGCCGTGATCAAGTTCGATATCAACCGCCTGCAGCTTACCCCGCACTACGCGCCAAAGTTCCGGAGTATTTTTGCAGCGGCTTTCCACAATGGCATGCCGCTCTTTTTTGACCAGGAAAGCGTTGCCCGCATGGGCGCCTTTTCCAGCATGAAATACTGTATCTGGGAGATGGAACATAAATACTACGGTTACGATCTGCAGATCCAGACGACACTGCATCAGATCCTGCTGGGAATGCTTCGCGTGTGGATGGAGCTTGGCTTTCACATCAGCGCGGATCTGTATGTGGAGGATACACGTTTTGACATTTCGACCGTCACCGCGTATATCGATGAGCATATTTCCCAGAAGATATCCGTTGTTGACATTGCCACCGCCTGCGGCATGAGTTATTCCTACTTTGCAAAAAAATTCCTCTCCGTATACGGCAAGTCCTGCAAGGAATACATTGAGGAACTGCGCCTGTATAAGGTAGAGGAATTTCTGACATTTACAGATTTTGATATGAACTACATTGCTCAGGAGACAGGATTTACAGATTGCAGCCACATGATCAAATCATTTAAAAAAGGACGCGAAATCACTCCTAAGCAATTTCGCATCCTTCATAAGCATTAGTTCTGTGGGAAAAATTCAAAGTCATCGATGGTTCCCCAGCCCTTCGGAGCGGCCTTTGCAGACACACCGATCACGACATCCGTATTTGCGTCCACCACGATATCCTTGATGGACATTGTCTTCCAATCAACCCAGCCTGTCAGCTGTGTATTCGGTGAAGCATAAATCAGGTCGCCTACCTTTACATAAAGGTAGAATTCCGCGTTATCTCCGACATCCCCTCCCTGGATATTGACGCTTGCTCCGTAAGTACCGGCCGGAAGATCCGTAAGCGTCTGTTCAACGGTAAATGAAATATCTGACTCGCTCCAGAAATGGAACGCATTGTCTCCGGAAAGTGCATCCGAAGCCTTGTTCTGGACATCTGTGGTTCCCGGTGTTTCCTCTGTCACAACCCACATAGAAGTATCTGCATCCTCAAACCCCGGGTTTTTAAGCAGGTTCTGACTCATTACCTTAATGGTTGCTACGGTTGTCAGTCCATTGTCCGTAGTACCTGTCACCGTGTAGGTTCCTGCTGTATTCATATCAACCGCTGCAAGCTGGTCTGCATCCCATGTAACAGCTGCCGGGTCCTTGCAGGAGGTATCGTTATAATATGCTGCAACACCATCCGGAAGCTCAAGCGTATCCCCGATGGAATATTCCAAAGAAACATTCTCAACGCCAAGTGTCTCCAGTCCGGTTCCTACGGCACCATAGTTCACATACTTAAACACATCCAAAGAAGGAAGCTTCTTTCCGGAGAAATCAAAGAAAGCCTGATTATCCCAGGATGATCCGCCATAGTACTGTCCTGCATCTTTCGGATCGTACTCAGCGGCATAGCTGCTTGCCCATCCGGATCCATATGTCTCCCACAGCACCTGATTGGATGTAAGGTCACTTCCTACCGGAGTCCATGCACCTTCCCAATAGAACACGCCGATTCCTCCACCAGCAACCGTAGCTGCCATAACGTCGCGCACATTATTTGCCTGACCCTGAACAGAAACCGGATAGCCGTCTACCTCGTCCGCTGCAGACACACTGTTGCTTGAAGCATCCCCCTCCTCGCCGGTAAACATATAAGAAGTCTCCATAACGCAGGTCTTTACCCCGTAGGTCTCTGTAAGGGAGCTAAGCACATCGGTAAGGTTCTCCTGCGTTCCATGCCAGAAATTATAATAAGATACCCCAAAGATATCATAATCAAGTTCTGCCTGCTGAAGTTCCCCTGCAATCTTTATGATATTGTTTGCATCATTTATGTTTGTAAAATGGACAACGATCTGGATATCCTGATTCCATGCCGCCGCAACATCACGTACCGCCTTGCTTGCCGACTTTAACAGCTCAACCTTGGCAGAAAGTGAAGTCTCACCGGACATTCCGCTATTGATCTCGTTACCGATCTGAACCATTCCTACGTTGGCACCCGCATCAATAATTGTATTCAGGCTCTCGACCGTATAGTCATACAAGGCGCCTGCCTTCTCTTCAACGCTCATTCCTTCCCATGCTTTTGGAACCATCTGTTTGCTTGGATCCGCCCAGAAATCGGAATAGTGGAAATCCACGCAGAGCTTCATTCCATACTCCGCAGCACGTTCACCAATAATAGCAGCTGTAGTTGCATCACAGTTACCACCACCATAGCCATGCCCCTTCGCATCGAACGGATCATTCCATACTCGCGCGCGGATATAATTGACTCCTGCATCGCAAAGCAGCTGGAACAAATCTTCCTGCTCACCATTCTCATTGTAATATACGACACCACTCTCCTCCTCGGAAAGAACGCTGGAGATATCCATTCCTTTGATAAAATCATCCGGCATTCCGTCAATCTTCTCAACATAGATATCCGCATTCTCCTGCTCTGTTGGAAGCGATGGTGTATATGTCGCACTAATCGGTCCACCATTTGATGGTGCTGTTCTTCTCTCCCGGTCCTGTGCCAGATCTTCATCCGCAGCCTGCGTATCATCGGCCTGACTATCTGCCGTCTGTGTATCCCCGGCCTCACTGTCCGCATCGGCAGCCTGTGTCTCCGTAGCCACCTCACTGTTTACAGCATCCGCGTCCGCTCCCGCATCCTTGCCGCATCCGGAAAGAATCGTTGCTGTCATTGTTGCTGCAAGCAGGATGCTTATGCATTTTCTCTTCATAATTATTTCCTCCACTTTTGGACATCGTGTATTCTGGCCTTATAAACTCAAAAGTTGCGCTATAAAAGGCCTACCACTATGTCACATTCTCTTTCATAGCTATAGTTCCATATTAATAGCGCAACCGGTTGTTCGCAATATGCTTTTTTACTAATTTTTATAATGGATTTTTAAGCAAAATTACTTTTTGATGAGAGTTCCCATTCCTCCGGAGATTTCCTCATTCTCCTTGTTCAGCTTTGTGATAAGGACAGAACGTATTGCAGACTCTCCGATAAAATCAATTGCGGCTTCGATCTTCGGTGCCATCGTGCCTGCCTCAAACTCTCCGTCTGCAAGAAACTGTTTCGCCTCGGAAACCGTAAGCGTATCAAGCTTTGTCTCCTCTTCCTTGCCGAAGGATAAGCACACCTTGTCCACGCTGGTCAGTATGACAAGCATGTCAGCATCCAGAAGCTCTGCAAGCTTTCCAGCCGCAAGGTCTTTCTCGATAACCGCGCTTGCACCCTGCAGATTGTTACCCTGGGCGAGAACCGGGATTCCACCACCGCCGCAGGCGATTACAACCTGATCTGCATCCGAAAGTGCACGAATTGCATCAATCTCAACAATATCCATCGGCTTTGGTGCCGCAACGATTCTGCGATAACCGTCGGCGACCTCCGTCACATGGTTGCCCTTCTTTTCTTCCTCTTCCGCTTCTTCTTTGGTCATAACACGGCCGATTGCCTTTGTCGGATGATAAAAAGCCTCATCATACGGATCAACCACAACCTGTGTAAGAACCGTCGATACGGTCTTGTAAATACCTCTGTTTAAAAGCTCCGTGCGGATCGCATTCTGAAGATCATATCCAATGTAGCCCTGACTCATTGCAGAGCAGACAGATGTCGGTGTCGCTGTATATTCCGGATAAATTCTGCAGAACTCAGACATTGCCGTATGGATCATTCCAACCTGCGGGCCATTGCTGTGTGTGATCACGACCTGATAATCATCGCGAATAAAATCCGCAACTGCCTTCGCTGTCCGCTTTGCTGCCGCATGCTGCTGCGGAAGTGTACTTCCAAGAGCTTCATGTCCGAGAGCTATCACGATTTTCTTTTTTCTCATAGTAATAGAAACCTCCTGCCAAACATTCAAGTGTTACTGCTTATTATAGCAAATCCGCTACAATTTGTAACCTTTTTCCCGAATGATTTTAAAATATTTTGGCAGGAGGTTTCCTATTTTACTTTATAATATTTATATTATGTTGTCGTACTGTCACGGCATATCCATCTTTTACCAGCCGAACGGGAAGCTGAAATTGCTGCCTCCATCGTTGCCGGACTGTCCGTTGGAGCTGCCGTTTCCGGAATTTCCGTTATTACCTGAGTTACCATTATTGCCTGCGTTTCCGTTGTCATTTGAGTTGCCACCGTTCTGTACGTTCTGAAGGGCACTTGCCTCTGACAGCGTAACATCAATCTCCAATGACTGGTAACCATTGTTCATACGCCAGATAGTAAGTGTTACCGTATCGCCTGCGGAATAGTTTGCAAGTGCACTCTGCAGTTCGCTCATTCCGGTAATATCCTTGCCATCGATAGCTGTAATGATATCGCCCTGGCAGACACCTGCGTCTGCAGCTCCGGTTTTCTCGTATACAGCCTTGACATAGACTCCCTGCGGGATTCCATATGCAGATGCCACATCGCTGGAAACGTCCGTACCACCAATTCCAAGATAAGCGGTCTGTGTCTTCTCGAGGTTCTCACCTGCAATCAGTGAATTGATGATATCCATTGCTTCTGTGATAGGAATCGCATAACCGATACCCTCTACGCTTGTATCAGAATACTTTGCAGAGTTAATTCCGATCAGCTCACCTTGTGCGTTCAAGAGGGCTCCACCACTGTTACCAGGATTGATAGCAGCATCTGTCTGGATCAGTCCGTCACAGGTTGTGGTTGCTCCGGTAGACTCATCCTGAACAGTAATTGTACGGTTGAGTGCGCTGACAATACCGGTAGTAACTGACTGTCCGTATCCAAGAGCGTTACCGATCGCAATTGTTCCTTCACCAACCTTAAGTGAATCGGAATCCCCGATTGTGATCTGGCGGATGGTTGCCAATGTATCAGAATCAATATCCTTCAAAGCAACTTTTACAACTGCAAGATCCTTTGCCGCGTAGGTTCCCTGGATTTCTCCGGAAACTGTTGCATCATTTGAGAACTGGACGCTTAATGTCTCAGCTCCTGATACCACATGGTTATTGGTTGCAATATACAGATAATCGGAGTCCTGACTGATCACAATACCGGAGCCTCTGCTCTCGGACTCATACTGCTGATATCCACCGAAAAAGCTCTGATATGTCACTGTCGAAGTATTGGTAATTGCCACAATGCCCGGCATAACCTCATCTACGATGTCAGACACATCCAGCAGATCCTTTGCATTTCCTGTTGCGGTTGAATCTACATTTGCTGAAGTCTGCGAAGCGCTTGCCTGTGACTTTGAGTCGTTGGCTGAATTTCCGTTAGAAGCTTCTGCACTTGCGCTTACTGACTGCCCAATTCCAAGAGCCTTCACGCCTGCATAGCTTACGCCGGTGAAAACGCCTCCACCAACAAGTCCGAAGACAAGGGCAATTGCTGCGCATCTGCCAAGCTTTGCGCCAAAGCTGTCCGGCTTTTTCGCCTTCTTAACTTTCTGCTTTTTCATCTTTGGAGCTGCCTGTCCCATCGTCTGCTGATTGTAGCCGTTTGGCTGACCATATGCATTCTGGTATCCGCCAGCCTGATTATAAGCATAGCCGCCTGCCTGATTGTAAGACGTCTGCTGGCTATAGCCATTCGTCTGGGCATATGAAGCGTTCTGCTGATAATTGTTCTGCTGACCATATGCATTCTGCTGGCCTGCGCCTGCATAGCCATTCTGTGTTCCCGTCTGTCCGTTTGTACCGATGTATGGGCTTGTGTACGGAGAAGCTGTATTTGCACCGCTTACTGCGGATGATGTATCGGAAGCCTGTGTGTTGTTCTGTGCTCCCTGATTGTATTCAAATTCATTGTTGTTATCCATTTTTGATTGCCCCTTTCCTTTCTTTCTATTATGCAGTCTACCTTTATTTTGTGTTCAAATTGTGTTTATTTCTTTAAAAAAATATGCCCTTTTCCTTATGCATTTATAAACTGCGCGGAAAAAGGCATAGATTTTATTTAAAATGTTTCTACTCAACGGTAACGGACTTTGCCAGATTTCTCGGCTTATCCACATCAAGACCCTTTCCCACGGACACATAATATCCGAATAGCTGCAACGGAATAATTGCAAGGGAGTTCGTAAAATATTTGTTGGTCTTTGGAATATAGATTACATAATCGACATTCTTCTCAATATCAATATTGTCATCATTGGTAACCGCAAGGACAAACGCACCACGTGACTTAACCTCTACGATATTGCTGACGGTCTTCTTATATAATTCCTCCTGTGTCACAACAGCGGTAACAAGCGTGCCCTCCTCGATCAGGGAAATTGTTCCGTGTTTTAATTCACCTGCCGCGTATGCCTCAGAATGGATATATGAGATTTCCTTTAACTTAAGAGAACCCTCAAGGGAAATCGCATAGTCAATTCCCCGGCCAATAAAGAATACATCCTTTGCAGCGACATAGCGGTTGGCAAACTTCTGGATGCGCTCCTTATTGCCAAGCAGCGACTCGATCTGGTTTGGTAATTTTTCTAAATCTAACAGGTATGACTTCAGTTCCTCATCATTGATCCGTCCGTTTGCATGTGCGAACTTGAGTGCAAGCAGATACAGAGCGACAAGCTGACAGCTGTATGCTTTGGTCGTTGCAACCGAAATCTCCGGTCCCGCCCATGTATACATGACTTTATCTGCTTCACGCGCAATAGAGCTTCCTACTACGTTTACGATACCAAGGGTTGTGCAGCCACGTTCCTTCGCAAGGCGGAGTGCAGCAAGGGAATCAGCGGTCTCACCTGACTGGCTGATGATGATCACCAAAGAATCCTTCTCCAGAATCGGATTGCGGTAGCGGAACTCAGATGCCACATCCACTTCAACCGGGATTCTTGCAAGTCCCTCAAACACGTATTTATTGGTAACACCTGTGTGGTATGCAGAGCCACATGCAACAATATAGAGTCTCTTGATTGCACGGATTTCTTCGTCTGTCATTCCAAGCTCTTCGATCTCAATCTTGCCATCGCGGACTCTCGGACTGATGGTATCCCGTACAACCTTCGGCTGCTCATAGATTTCCTTGAGCATAAAATGCTCATAGCCGTTCTTCTCCGCAGCGTTGATGTCCCAATCGATATGCTTGGATTCCTTTGTGATCGGTTCCCCGTCCACATTAAAGAATTCAATCTTATCTTCAGAAAGACGCGCAATTTCTTCATTATCAATAAAATATACATCTCTGGTATATTTCAGTACTGACGGCACATCGGATGCAATGAGATTTCCCTCCGCAGACTGCCCTACGATAAGCGGGCTGTCCTTGCGGACTGAATATACGCAATCCGGGTCATCCGCAAAAATGATACCGAGTGCATAGGAACCCTCCACGCGGTGAATGACCTTGGTCACAGCGGTCAGCGGATCCTTATCGTACTTATTATAATAGTAATCAAGCAGCTGAGCCACTACTTCCGTATCCGTCTCTGAACAGAACTCATATCCCTTTTCCAGGAGAATATTCTTTAGCTTGAGATAGTTTTCAATGATACCGTTGTGAACAACAGCGATTGTCTGATCCTTGTTAAAATGCGGATGTGCATTCACATCGGACGGTTCGCCATGTGTCGCCCATCTTGTATGTCCGATACCAATTGTTCCCGGCATCGTCTCACCGTCATGCGTCAGTTCACTTAAGACCTTCAGACGCCCGGTTGCTTTCTTGATATTAATCTTTTTTCCATCGAAAACAGCCATTCCCGCTGAATCATAACCTCTGTACTCCAGCTTTGACAATCCGTCAAGCAGGATCGGGGCTGCCTGTTTTCTTCCTACATATCCAACGATTCCGCACATATTCTTGCGTCCTTCCTCTCTAAATCACAATATGGTTCTTCTGTAACAATTCACGCGCTGATTCCACCGAATCCACACCGGTTGCATTCTTGACCGGTGCAAATTCCTTTTCTCTTACAACCTCAAATGACAGACAGTTATCCATCATATAGATCATATCTAGTATCAGCGTCTCAAACTTGTATGCATTCGGGGTCTCCGGTTTCTGAAGTACCCCGTTCTCATCCAGATACGGTACCTTTTTCTCTACGATGTGAAGCGGGAGCTGTTTGCTCTCAATCTCCAGCAGCTTATCAAGGCGGAACAGATAATTTAGAATAACTCCAAATCCATACAGAAGTGAGCCATTCTCATTGACAGCCTCTGCCATCTCCGGTGTCAGCTCATAGTATTCGACAATAGATGGCTTGCCATCCTCCAGGCACAATGCCCCGACACGCTCATACGGGTTCGTCTTTCGCACAACCTTTGCTCCGCTCACACACCCGGATGCAATCGTTGCACCGATGAATACCGGGTCTGCAATCTGCTGCAGCACATTATCCACGGCAAACACATTCAGCCACTCAATACCCTTGGCTTTTATGTCCTTATCAAGACCGGCCTTCACAAGTGACTTAAACCAGCCGCCATTTCCATTCGGAGACATTGCAAGGGAATCCTCAGATTCCATCAGGACATTGCCGTCAAAATCAACTGCCGGAACCATCTCCTGCACAAAGAAACGGATATACTCCAGATCATACCCGAAATAGTCATGTTCTGCAAAGAATTCACGCGTCTGTGCATCGTTCTTGTCACTGGTCATAATATACAGCGGCACCCATGCATTTGCGGCGGTGGTAACCTTTTTCAGATTGGCGATCAGCTGTTCAAATATATACAGTTCCTTCGTCACTCCGATATTAAACATACCCTTCGCCTTGTCAAACCCAAGGCGGGTTCCCTGACCCCCGGCAAGAAGAACGGCTCCTACCTTTGTGTTCCTGATCGCATCCATTCCCACCTTTGTAAATCCGGTCTTTTTTTCTTCGATCTCCGGGATCTCCATTGCTCCAAGCGGTGCAAAAGTTCCTCTCTTTTGTTCTTTCTGGTGAATCAGTTTCAGATAACTCCAATCCATTTCATCCAGCTGCTGTTCCAGCTTAGCCGGAATGTCTTTTCCCACTAAAGCAGATAAATATTTCTGTTTCGTTGCAGTGATATTCTGCTCGACGGATGCTCTCATTGTGCAATCTCCCTGTTAATTTTTTTGTCTGTTGTGTATATAAAGCCAGCCGGTCGCATAATCCTGACGCTCCTTTTCAGACATATCAGCATATTTGTCCCATTCGAGGCTCGTCAGCCGCATGTCCGGCCGCCCACATTTGTGGCAATCTACATCCTTTCTGCGGGAGACCACCCGGATCCACCCGCAGTCCGGACATATAAAAATCTTCATCATAGACTATTTCACTTACCTTTGCTTATTCAAAAATAGCAAGAACTTCTTTCTTAAGCGCCTCAAGCTGTGCATCTGCCTCTTCCAAAGAAGTTCCCTTAACGCCACAGTAGAACTTGATCTTCGGCTCTGTTCCGGATGGGCGGACACAGCACCATGCATTGTCACTCAGTTCATAATAGAGCACATCTGACTCCGGAAGTCCGGTTGCTGTAACTGCTCCTGTCTTGACATCTGTTCTCGTATCCGCCTTGTAATCACGGACAGCAATAACATCAAATGCGCCAACCTTCTTCGGAACAGTTCCTCTGGCCCGGCTCATGATCTCCTTGATCTGGGCTGCGCCGTCGATTCCCTTTAAGGTCATGGTGGCAATACCCTCACGATAATAACCATACTTCTCATAAATGTCGATCATTGCGTCCCACAGAGTCTTTCCCTGTGCCTTGTAATATGCAGCTACCTCACAGAGCATGGTCACAGCTGCCGGAGCATCCTTGTCTCTTGCATATGTTCCCGGAAGGCATCCATAGCTTTCTTCCATTCCAAATACATAATTGTTGCATCCGGTCTTCTCGAACTCAAGCATCTTCTCTCCAATATACTTAAATCCGGTAAGCACCTCAATAAGTTCTACATTGTATGCCTTAGCGATTGCCTTTGCAAGATCGGTTGATACAATAGATTCAACCATTGCCGGCTTTTCCGGCATCGTATGATTCTTAGTCTTCTCACTTAAGATATACTCTGCGATCAGCATTGCTGACATGTTGCCGGTAAAGGTAACATACTCCCCGGTTGCCGTATCCTTGCAGTAAACGCCGAGACGGTCTGCATCCGGGTCTGTTGCAAGCACAATGTCCGCATCCTTTTCCTTTGCAAGAGCAAGGGCGAGTTTCCATGCATCCGGATTCTCCGGGTTTGGATATGGTGCAGTTGGGAAATTGCCATCTGCAATTGCCTGCTGCGGCTCAATATAGACATGTTCAAATCCAAGATCGCTAAGTACTCTCTTAACCGGGCGCAGTCCTGTTCCGTGAAGCGGCGTATAGACGATCTTGATCTCCTTTGCCATCTCCTTGATGATCTCCGGATGGATGGAAAGCTTACGCAGTTCTGCGAAATATCCCTCCTCAATCTCATCCGGGATGACATTATATAATCCTGCGGCAATCGCAGCGTCCTTATCCATTGTCTTTACCTGGTCAAAAGAAGTCACCTGGGCAACCTCTGCCATGATATTGGTATCATGCGGTGGTGTAACCTGTGCTCCATCCTCCCAATATACCTTGTATCCGTTGTACTCTCTTGGATTGTGGCTCGCAGTGATCACGATTCCTGCGATGGTATGCAGGGAGCGTACAGCATAAGACAGCTCCGGTACCGGGGCAAGCTGAGGAAATACATATGCTTTGATTCCGTTTGCAGCCAGACAAAGAGCTGCTGCATCGGTAAATTCGTCATGCATCAGGCGTGAGTCGTGCGCAATCGCAACTCCGCGCTCCTTGGTTCCCTGTGCAAGAATGTAATTTGCCAGTCCCTGTGTTGCCTGACGGACAGTATATATGTTCATACGGTTGGTTCCTGCACCGATCACGCCACGCAGACCTGCCGTACCAAATTCGAGGGTACGGTAAAAACGATCCTCGATTTCCTTCTCATCGTCCTTAATCGCCAAAAGTTCTTTCTTTGTCTGCTCATCAAAGTATGGATCTGTGCACCATTTTTTATATTCGCTATAAAAATCCATGATTTTTCCTCCTGTCAATCTAATATATGCAGTATTCTAACACACTCCCTATGGATTGGAAACTAAAATCTCTTTGATTTTTCCTTTCATAAGTTCGAATGCGACATCATTCATTCCACTGTTGATCACAATGTCAGCCAGATATTTTGTTGGTTCCACATACAGATAATGCATCGGTTTAACCGTTGTCAGATACTGCTTCGCAATATCCTCAACATCGCGCCCACGCTCCTTGACATCACGGACAACTCTTCTTAAGATTCTCTCATCCGCATCTGCCTCCACGAACACCTTAATGTCAATCAGATCACGCAGTTCCTCACTTGCAAGTGCAAGGATCCCCTCGATGATCAGCACGCGCCTCGGTTCAATCCGCACCGTCTTGTTTGAACGGTTGTGTACCGTATAATCATAAACCGGGCAATCCACAGCCTTTCCGCTTTTAAGCTCTTTGATCTGCTCAATCATAAGCTCCGTCTCAAGCGATTCCGGCGCATCATAATTGACCTTTTTGCGTTCTTCAAACGGAAGATCATCCTGGGCTTTATAGTAATTGTCATAATAGATGACTGAAATTGCATCTTTGAATTCTTCCTTCAGCCGGTTGGTAAATGTAGATTTTCCAGAGCCGGTTCCGCCGGCCACTCCGATAATGGTACATTCCATGAAAATTTCCTCTTTTCCGTTGCTTGCTTTTGTCTTCGGGCACATTATACCACTAATAATGTGGATATGCAAAAAAATACGCCTTTCTTTCACACGTGTCAAAGCTATCGTTGTTTTGGTTCTCTCTACAGCCGCTCCGATATTCATCCGTTTTTTCTTTTATATTCTCGTATTATAAGAATAAACTCTCATTTTTGTCCCGTATATTCAGAATGCCTTGTGAATTCTGCACATACGATTTAACATTTTTCATATAATAAGGACTAATATATACCAAAGAGGTACACATATGGACAAGAAAAGTGAATTAATTGGAGATACACTGAAAAAATACCGCAAGCATATCGGATTATCTGTCCCACAGGTAGCTGTTTTGCTTGAGGAGCGCTACGATATGCATGTTGCCGCGAAGACAATCTACGGCTGGGAAAGCAGCCAATGTCTCCCACCCGCCCAGAAGCTCCTTGCATTGTGCGACATTTACCAGATCAACAACATTAATTCCGCGTTTATTCCAACCGTAGATAACAAAAACTTTGTTATTACCCCATTCGAAAAACGTCTTGTTGAAGAGTTCCGCAATCACCCGGATTTACAGGTTGCTGTATGCCGGATTCTTGGACTCGAAAAGGATAACGTCTGACTTCCATCTATACTTTCAAAAAAATGTCCGCCCCGTGCTAAACACGGAGCGGACATTTCATTTACTCAGCCTTTTTAAATTTCATATCATCCTCTGTAAGAGTCTCGCCATCCATAACCTTTTGAATCAGCTGTTTTGCATATTCAACATAATCGAAGTTCGGCTCCATGACATACGCCTTGGTCTTTGGCATAGAGTAGGTGGTGCGCTTCTTTCCCTCACCATCCATCGCAAAGGTCTGTACATTCCATGTACCGCCATCACTGAGCTGCATCTTAACAAGATCTCCCATCTCTGTGGTAGTAACATCTGTTGCAAACATGCCCTCAAGGCTGCTCATGATATCCGAATAATTGGTAATGATCGCACCGCTTGTAAGCTTTGCGACAAGCGCCTTGATCATCTGCATCTGGTGTCTTCCTCTTGCGAAGTCCCCGTCTCCGAATGCATGACGCTCACGGACATAGTTGAGTGCATACTTACCATTCATATGGGTCTCACCCTTGGTATACTGATATCCGTCCACACTGGTGAATGATTTATCGACATCAATATCAATTCCGCCGATTGCATCAATCAAAGTCTCAAAACCGGTAAAGTTGATCTTCAGATAGTAGTTTACATCAATACCGTACAAATGTCCGAGCGTATCCATGGAGCAGTCGATTCCATAAATACCGCAGTGTGTCAGCTTATCCTTCTGCGTATATCCACTAACTGAAATGTCAATGTAATAATCTCTTGGTGTGTTGACAAGCAGGATCTGCTTTGTCTGAGGATTTACTACTGCAAGAATGTTGACATCACTTCTTGTCTTACTGCTAAGAGTGGTATTTCTCGTATCGGATCCGCTTAAGTAAACGATAAACGGCTCCTTGGTAATATCGGATACACTGTCGGTAACCTTCTGTATTACATCAACCTCGTTTACAATAATTGCTCTTGTATCCGTGGAGAAGTTTGCAAACTCATCCATATCTTCAAGAATATCGATGTAACTCTCATTTAAGAAAATTGCTCCGACATTTCCGGCATACAATGCCTCTACCATATCCACTACAGTATCAAAATCCTGCTGGTTAATCTGCTGTCCAAGCTCATCCTCTACCTTCTCGATTGCCTTTAAGGTATTGTCATGGTCATATGTACTGGTATAACCAAAGGTATAGCCGGAAGCATCGTTGATATTCTGTGCCGGATCATCTGCCATGACATACACCGCAGTCTTTTCCTTCACGATGATCGTGTCGGAAGATACTCCGTCGAGCGTTGCCATAAGCTTCGACAGCGTATTGATGCCTGTTAAGGATACAAGAATGGTACATCCTGACAGAAGCACTCCGAGTGCTCTCTTTACATACAGTGAAGTTTTTGTCTTATTCCGTTTTTTCTTCGATAATACCAAAAGGACATCGCTTAAGAAGAACAAGAGCAGTAGCAAAAATGCAATCGCGATGAGGTAGCTGTTCGGGAGCATATTAAGCTTTACGACTACCAGAAATACTCCTGCACTCATGATCACCTGAATTGCAAGGATAAAGAGTGCGAATACTTTCCACATCGTCATTTTTTTCTTTTTCTGAGTATTGTCTTTATCGTTCTGATTATTCATCAGTAATTCCTCCATTCATCCATACTAAGGAATATTGTTAGGCACGAATCGCATTTTAGCACAATTGTTGGAAATATGCAATTCATTTGCTATAATCTATACTATACAGGCATTTCACCCACGCAACCGCAGCCCCTGCCATGTGACATTCCTTCCACATACTATATAGCCTCACGCTCCGGCCGTGCATCCTTCCAAAGCAAAAGCACCACTGCAAATTGTGAAATTCTAATTCAACCGTTCTGCGGTTTTCTTATAAGTTATGTCTTCTATAGGTTTGAACACTCCTGCCCGGCTGTTCGCGGATAGACGGACTTTTCTTTTGAGGGCTTTCGTGTTTTTCTTGGCAGGCGTGCCGCGCGAAATGGGAGCATGCGGCGACTGTCTGAGCTCACAATGCAGCTATATAGGATAACTATAATGCGAGTTTTGAGGCGCATGCTCCTAATAACAACTTCGCAAGGCCGCCTGCCTTAGAAAAACTAGGAAGGCCGACAGAAAAGTCCGTCTACCGTGTAACAGCCGTGTGCGGAGTGTCAAAGCCAATATAAGACACAACCCTATCACCGCAGAAACGGTTGAAAGAATTTCTACAATTCTTGTGGAATTGCTTTTGCTTTGGAAGGATGCACGGCCGGAGCGTGAGACTTTGTTGATGCATTCAGAGGAATGTCCTGTGGTGGGGTATGCCATTAGGG
The DNA here is from genome assembly GCA_022769125.1 of Agathobacter sp. Lineage (GTDB taxonomy): Bacteria > Bacillota > Clostridia > Lachnospirales > Lachnospiraceae > Roseburia. Next base: position 24,776 of record JALEKN010000035.1, on the reverse strand, counting down.
GGATGAGGAGATTTTATGGAAAAGAAGAAAGAATATTATACGTCCGGTGAGTTTGCGAAGATGGCGCACGTGACAATAAGGACGATACGGTATTATGATAAGCAGAATATATTGAAGCCATCTTATGTAAATGCAAATGGAAGCCGGTTCTATACAGACAGCGACTTCGCAAAGCTCCAGCAGATCCTGTTGCTCAAGTATCTGGGATTTTCTTTAGATGATATCAAAGAGATGACCATTGAGGAACCGGGGTCGGTGTATCTGTGCAATACCCTGCGCATGCAGAAAAAGCTGGTTCTTGACCGGATTGAGCAGATGCATCTGGTAGCAGACGCCATTGATACGACAGTCGCCCAGCTCGAAAGCGGCGATTCCACCGACTGGAGCCAGATGCTTAATCTGATCCACCTGACAGGTATGGAAAAAAGTTTAAAGTCCCAATACTTAAATGCGAACAATATTTCTGCCCGCATCCGGCTGCACAGTGCTTACTCGCGCAATCCACAAGGCTGGTTCCCATGGCTTTTAAAAGAAAGTATGACCGCAGCCTCTTTGCCAGAGCAGGCACAGATACTTGAACTCGGCTGTGGAAACGGAGCACTCTGGAGTGAAAATACAGACCTGCTTTCCGGATATCCGGATATCCATATCACACTATCCGACATCTCGGAGGGTATCATCCGCGATCTAAGCCGTTCCTTTTTTGACCCATACAACCGGTTCTCCTTTGTGACTTTTGATTGTCACAGCATTCCCTATCCGGATGCCAGCTTTGATCTGGTCTATGCGAACCATGTGCTCTTCTATTGTCAAGATATTCCGGCTGTCCTGCGTGAGGTACGCCGCGTGCTAAAGCCAGGCGGACTCTTCTGCTGCAGTACTTACGGAAGCCGCCATATGCGCGAGATCACAGAACTGGTGCAGGGCTTTGATTACCGCATTGTTCTCTCCAATGAAGTCCTGTATGACAATTTCGGACTTGAAAATGGAGAGGCAGCTCTCCGGCAGGTTTTTACACAAATAAAGCTCTGCCGGTACGACGATGAAATCATCATCGGTCAGGCAGAGCCACTGATTGAATATATTCTGTCCTGTCACGGCAACCAGAATCAATATCTGTTAGACAGGTATCACGACTTCCGTGAATATGTGACAGCACGCGTACATCCGGCGATGCATATCACAAAGGATGCCGGTATTTTTCTCTGCACTCCTTAAGAAAAGGAAAATGTATCCTTCAGACCTTTCCAGAGCTGATCCTTATCACTTAAGTTAAGCGCTGTCCCATCGGAGAGTGTGTAACCTTCCGCAGATGCTGTTCCCTTGTATTCTCCGGCAAGCTGCGGCCACTCGATCCCGATTTCCGGATCATTCCATGCAAGGCCGCCCTCATCTCCCGGATGGTAGAAGTCTGTACACTTATAACAGAATTCTGCCACATCGGACAATACTAAAAAGCCGTGTGCAAACCCTTCCGGAATATAGAACTGTTTCTTATTTTCTGCCGTAAACACATCTCCGAACCATTTCCCGTAGGTCTTGCTGTCCTTGCGCAGATCGACAGCGACATCAAACACGCTTCCGTTTACTACACGGATCAGCTTCCCCTGCGGATGCTCCTTCTGAAAATGCAGACCTCTTAACACACCCTTGGATGAACATGACTGGTTATCCTGCACAAATACCATATCAAGCCCCTCTGCAGCCATGTCGTTCTGATTGTAGGTCTCCATAAAATATCCTCTGGAATCCCCATGTACGGTTGGTTCAATCACACAAAGCCCTTCGATTCCGCCGGCATTTTTCGTAACTTTAATCTGTCCCATCTGATTACCCTCTTTTAAAAATCGATTTCTTTTAAATATCTGGCAAGTGCATCCTGCCATGTCGGAAGCAGCGTAAATCCGGCTTCCGTCAATTTGCTCTTATCCAATCTGCTGTTGAATGGCCGGGCTGCCTTTGAAGCCCCATACTCAGCTGTAGAGACCGCCGCTACGTGGAGATGCTGTGCGTCATATTCCGTATGTCCAAGTTCTGCCGCCTGACGGAAGATCTCCTTCGCGAATTCGTACCAGCTGATGTAACCGCCCTCGTTAGTCGCATGATAGTAACCATACTTTTCTGTCTCGATCATATCAACCAGAAGTCTTGCCAGGTCAAACGTATATGTCGGAGTTCCGATCTGGTCATTCACAACAGTCAGTCTGTCATGCGTCGCACCGACATTTAACATAGTCCGGATAAAATTCTTTCCGTTTGTGCCGAACACCCACGCGATACGCACGATGAAGAACTTCTCTAAAGCAGCCGCGACTGCAAGCTCGCCATCAAGCTTTGACTGTCCGTATACGTTGATCGGCGCGTAATCCTTGCAGTCAGCCTTCCAAGGCTTCTCACCTCTTCCATCAAATACATAGTCCGTACTGATATATACCATTTTGGCATTTATCTTTGCACAGCATTTTGCGATGTAAGAAGTTCCATCCACATTGATTGCCCGCACCTTCGCCTGCTTATCCGCATCCTCGGCAAGATCAACCGCAGTCCATGCCGCACAGTGGACAACAACATCCGGATGTAGCTGCTCCAAAGTCTGCTCCACAGCGGCCGCATCTGTGATGTCAAGTGATACATACGGCATGGAAGTGACAGCACTTCCATCCATTGCCCCGCCGTACTGTGGTGCAATGTCGCTGCCGATTCCCTCATAACCTCTCTTTGCAAGCTCATTCATCACATCATGTCCCAGCTGTCCTGCGACACCCGTAACAAAAACCTTCATACTGTCCTCCGCTTCCTATCGATTTGCATACATCTTCTCATAATAGTTCTGGTACTCACCGGAAATGATTGTCTCCCACCACTCCTTGTTGTCCAGATACCACTGGATGGTCTTCTTGATTCCGTCAGCAAACTTTGTCTCCGGAAGCCAGCCAAGCTCATTGTGGATCTTTGTCGGATCAATTGCATAACGCATATCGTGACCCTTGCGGTCTCCGACATGTGTGATCAGGCTCTCCGGCTTACCAAGTTCCTTACAGATGATCTTAACAATATCAATATTCTTCATCTCGTTATGTCCGCCGATGTTGTAAACCTCACCGACACGTCCCTTGTGGATGATAAGGTCGATTGCCTTGCAGTGATCCTCCACGTAGAGCCAGTCACGGACATTTAATCCCTCTCCGTATACCGGAAGCGGTTTGTCGTTGAGTGCATTTGCGATCATAAGCGGAATCAGTTTCTCCGGAAAATGGTATGGGCCATAGTTGTTAGAGCAGCGGCTGATGGTCACCGGAAGTCCATAGGTTCTGTGGTAAGCCAATACAAGAAGATCCGCACCTGCCTTGGAAGAGCTGTATGGGCTTGAGGTATGGATCGGGGTCTCCTCCGTGAAGAAAAGATCCGGCCGGTCAAGCGGAAGGTCGCCGTATACTTCATCGGTAGAGACCTGATGATAACGGGTAATTCCGTACTTGCGGCATGCATCCATAAGTGTTGCGGTACCGATGATGTTGGTCTGTAAAAAGATCTCCGGATTCTCAATTGAGCGGTCAACATGCGACTCCGCCGCAAAATTGACTACGATATCCGGATGTTCTTCCTCGAACAGCTTATATACTGCCTCACGATCACAGATATCCGCCTTTACAAAGCGGAACTGTGGATTGTCCATGACCGGTGCCAATGTAGAAAGATTGCCTGCATAAGTCAGCTTATCCAGACAGACGATGCGGTAATCCGGATACTTGTCAAGCATGTGAAAAACAAAGTTACTTCCGATAAATCCGGCTCCGCCGGTAACAATAATTGTCATCTTTTACTTCTCCTCATTATTAATATAAATTCTCTTTGTATTTGCCGTCCAATACATCCTTTAAGTATTGTCCGTACTGATTCTTCTTCAACAGCTCGTAAACGCGCTGCATCTCTTCTCTGGAAATCCATCCGTTTAAGTAAGCGATTTCCTCCAGACACGCGATTTTTCTGTGCTGATGGGTCTCGACCGTCTTTACGAAGTTGGTTGCATCCACCAGGCTCTCATGTGTTCCGGTATCCAGCCATGTAAAGCCCTGCCCGAGCAGCTCAACGTTGAGCATTCCCTGCTCTAAATAGATACGGTTCAAATCCGTGATCTCGAGTTCCCCTCTTTCGGATGGCTTTAGGTTCTTTGCATACTCAACGACCTTGTTGTCATAGAAATAAAGTCCGGTCACACAGTAATTGCTCTTCGGATGCTTTGGCTTCTCCTCAATGGAAACTGCCTTTCCTGCCGCATCAAACTCCACGATGCCGAAACGCTCCGGATCATCCACATAGTATCCGAATACCGTAGCGCCCTTTCCACTCTTCGCATTCTCCACAGCAGCCAGAAGTCTCTTCTTTAATCCATGTCCCGCAAAGATGTTGTCTCCGAGCACCATCGCAACCGTGTCATCCCCGATAAACTCCTCACCGATGATAAACGCCTGCGCGAGTCCGTCCGGACTTGGCTGTACCGCATAGCTTAAATTCACGCCGAACTGGCTGCCATCCTTTAAAAGTTCCTTGAAACGTGGAGTATCCTGCGGTGTTGAAATGATCAGGATATCACGGATTCCCGCGTTCATAAGTACTGACAACGGATAATAGATCATCGGCTTATCATAGATTGGAAGAAGCTGCTTGGATGTCACCATGGTAAGCGGATAAAGTCTTGTACCGGAACCTCCGGCCAGAATAATGCCTTTCATTCTTATCCTCCTTCATCTGGATGAAATGTATTTATATATCCTTTACAATATATTACGTACTATACGACAACTGTATATTATCAAGGGTGACGTTACGTCAGTCAAGATATATTTTTAAAATTGTAAAAAAACCACCGGTCATGCCTGATACATGAGTCCGGTGGTTCCCGCCTACTGAATCATTCTCCTGCAGCAGGCTGCCGATGGCACCTGCCGCCCTGATTCTTTGCTATTTTTGATTTTTCTTATCTTTCTTATTGAAGATCAGTACTTTGCTGAACACATAATTTAAGATTGTAACCACAACTGCCGATACGCAGATTTTGGATACCCAGTAATTCCATTGGAAAATGTTAACGGTCAGCCACATGATCACGATATCAAGAAGCCATGTTGAAAGCCGTGAGGATGCGAACATCATAAATTCCTGTGCAACCTTTGGATTGCGGCTCTTAAATACCCAGCTGCGATTCAGCGGATAGGAGAAGCATACACCTACTACCCATCCGATCGTATTGATCAAAAAGTTCTGGAATCCGTTGGAAGCGTCTAAGAAAAACCGCTCCGACACGAAGCATGCCACCCATGACACTATGGTCGTAAGCACTCCGACAACCAGATATACCAGAATCTCCTCATATTTGCAAAAAATATCATGCGCCCACGGCCAGAATTTTATAAAATCCCGGAACCAGTCAACGAGTGTTCGTTTTTCGTTTTCCTGCTGTGTATAGTTGCTCAATGTATTATCCACCTTATCTGTTTTTGCGTAGTCCGTATCTGTTCACCTGCAGCCGCGGGCTGCAGGCCGTGCAGACAAGTCACGCTTTGCTTACTTTACAACGCCGGAAAGCAAAAGTCAAATAAATACTTACATTGCATCGAAATCAAAATCAAACTTTTTCTTATCTGCCACATTGATCTCGCTTCCAAGCTGCACCTCAACCACCTGAAGTTCGGAATCGGCTATGATTGTGTGCTTCTGTCCTGCAATGACAGAGACGACATCCCCCGGACGCACACGTCTTACAACACCGTCCACAACTGTCCGTCCTGTTCCGGAGATAACCGTCCACACCTCGTCGCGGTGCTCATGGCTGTGGTAGTTCATGCGGTGTCCCGGATTAAGCGTAACCTTGATCGTAAGGCTCTCATCCACGACATCAAGTACCAGAAAACTTCCCCATGATTTTTCCGCAAACATTACCTGCTGGTCCAGCTTGTCCACATAAGGCTTTATGTAGCTGGATTGCTCTTTGTCCGACACCAGAATACCTTCCGGGCTTGCAGCGACAACAGCATTCTTTAACCCCATGCACAGAATCGGGATGGACAGATCATTGATGACATTCACATTCTCACAAGTGTCATTTAAGGTCGCATCACCGACGCATTCTTCCTCCATTGCCTCGGTCAGCGTATTCCAGGTTCCAAGATCCTTCCATTCACCCGAGAATCGCATAACCGCGATACTTTTCTCCTTTTCAACAACCGCGTAGTCAAAGCTGATCTTTTCCAGAGATTCGTACTTTGCATATAGATCATGATAATCGGTAAAATCAATCAGTTCATGCGCCTTATCCAGCAGATAACTGATCTTGTACGCAAAGACACCGCCGTTCCACAGCGCACCTCTTGCGATGTAATCCTTCGCAGTCTCCACATCCGGCTTTTCCTTGAAGGTAGAAACCTTGCTTACATTCTCCTTTGACTCCGGGATGATATAGCCATACTTTTCACTCGGATAAGTTGGTTCGATTCCCATGAGAGTCAGGTTGGCAGTCCCCTCCGCCGCGAGGCGTCCGAGTTCTTTTAAAGCTTCAAAGTATTCCCGTTCGACATACGGATCAACCGGGCATACGACAACAGCCTCATTCTCCGGTACCCCCTGCACATCATGCAGATATGCGGTTGCAAGCGCGATTGCCGGAAATGTGTCGCGGCGGCATGGCTCGATTGAGATTCCGACGCCCTCCCCCAGCTGGTTATTGATCGCAGATACCTGTTTCTTGGAAGTGGCGATCGTCACGGTTGCGTCATCGTCAACTGACTTTATCTGATGATACACACGCTGTACCATGGATTCATACTCGCCGTCTTTTCCCTTAAATATCTTGATAAACTGCTTCGAACGGATATCGTTTGAAAGTGGCCAGAGCCGCTTTCCCGATCCTCCGGAAAGCAACACAATATTCATAGAATTGTCCTCTTCTTTCTTAGCGTTCTGCGCGCATCGGGTTGTTTAAGAAATCTTCGTAAGAAAGACGGATTCCCTCTTCCAATTCCGTCTTGTAATGCCATCCCAGGGACTCTGCCTTGCTCACATCCAGAAGCTTTCTCGGTGTTCCGTTTGGCTTGGAAGCATCCCATTTGATCTCTCCCTCATATCCGATCACCTTTGCCACAAGCTCAGTAAGTTCCTTGATGGTAAGCTCTTTTCCGGTTCCTGCATTGACTGTCTCATCCCCGGAATAATTGTTCATCAGAAATACGCACAAATCAGCAAGGTCATCCACATATAAGAACTCGCGAAGCGGCGATCCATCTCCCCAACAGGTAACCTCAGGCAGTCCATTGACCTTCGCCTCATGGAAACGGCGGATCAGGGCCGGAAGTACATGGCTGTGAGTCGGGTGATAGTTATCGTTCGGTCCATAAAGGTTCGTCGGCATGACGCTGATATAGTCCGTCTTATACTGCTTGTTCAAGAACTCACAATACTTGAGGCCGGAGATTTTTGCAAGCGCATATGCCTCATTTGTCTTTTCAAGCTCACTGGTAAGCAGACAGCTCTCCTTCATCGGCTGCGGTGCCATACGCGGATAGATGCAGGAAGATCCTAGGAATTCCAGCTTCTTGCAGCCGTTCTGCCATGCCGAATGAATGACATTCATCTCCAGGATCATATTCTCATACATGAAATCCGCAAGCGCCTCTGCGTTTGCAACGATTCCTCCTACCTTTGCAGCCGCAAGAAATACATATTCCGGCTTTTCCGTTGCAAAAAATTCTTCCACCGCATCCTGTCTGCACAGATCAAGCTCCTTGTGTGTGCGGGTTATGATATTGGTGTATCCCTGCTTTTCAAGGCATCGCACGATTGCGGAGCCCACCATTCCTCTATGTCCTGCAACATATATTTTCGCGTTTTTTTCCATCATTTTCTTATCCTTCTTTCGCACGGCATGCCGGCATCTTCATCAGAAGCGGCACGCCTCCTTCTTCCATCAAATATCGATTTTAACTCTCGCTCACTTCTATGCGCGTACTGCCGCTGCCTCTTTCTTTGCAAGAGCGCGGTCATGCTCAGCCATGATACGGACCAGCTCCTCATAGGAAGTCTTCTGCGGGTTCCATCCCAGCACGGTCTTTGCCTTGGTCGGATCTCCCCACAGGTTGTCTACATCGGTCGGACGGAACCACTCAGGGTTTACGCATACAAGCATCTTTCCGGTTGCTGCGTCATATCCCTTCTCGTCAATTCCGGTTCCTTCCCAGCGAATTGTAATACCATTGGCAGCAAAGGCCTTCTCTGTAAAATCACGTACCGTGTGCTGCTCACCGGTAGCAATAACGAAGTCTTCCGGTGTCTCATGCTGAAGGATCATCCACATGCACTCAACATAATCCTTTGCATATCCCCAGTCACGAAGGGAATTCATATTGCCAAGCTCCAGATGATCCTGAATTCCTTCCGCGATGCGTCCTGCCGCAAGTGTGATCTTACGGGTAACAAAATTCTCCCCACGGCGCTCTGACTCATGATTAAAGAGAATTCCGTTTACCGCAAACATTCCGTATGCTTCCCGGTATTCCTTCACAATCCAGAAGCCATACTGTTTTGCAACTGCATATGGGCTGTATGGGTGGAATGGTGTTGTCTCGCGCTGCGGAACCTCTTCTACCTTTCCGAACAGTTCTGAGGTGGATGCCTGGTATACCTTTGTTTTCTTAGTCAGTCCCAGGATGCGGCATGCTTCAAGAATACGCAGTACACCAAGTGCATCTACGTCTCCGGAGTATTCCGGGACATCGAAGGATACCTGCACATGTGACTGTGCCGCAAGATTATAGATCTCGTCCGGCTGTACCAGCCCGATAATGCGGATCAGTGATGATGAGTCGGAGAGGTCTCCGTCATGCAGGGTGACCGCATGCTCCGCGATCAGATGATCGATACGTGCTGTATTGGAGATGGATGCCCGTCTTGTGATTCCGTGTACCTCATATCCCTTTTCCAGCAGAAACTCTGCAAGGTATGATCCGTCCTGTCCTGTAATTCCTGTAATCAATGCTACTTTTGCCATGTAATCGTTCTCCTTATCTGTCTTTTATTTGTTCTCTGACATCTCATAATGTATTATTTTGCAAGATTTTCTTATCTCTGCCAAATCCGTCATTCTCTTGCGATATTGTATATTCTATACCATCTTACTTTCTTTTTCCATAGTGTTTCTTGGCATTCCATTGTACAATATTGACTTTTCACTCCACATGACATATCCTTTCCTTAACACCTTACCATGCCCCGGCGGCGCCAACCTCTTCTATATGCGAAGATCCTGCTGCATCCCCCTGTGCGTCCACCCCTTGGCAAAAAACGATTCCACAAAAATTGCAGAAATTCTTTCAACCGTTTCGACGGTGATCGGGTTGTGTCTTATATGGCTTTGACACTCCGTGCCCGACTGTATCACGGTAGGCAGACTTTTCTGTCGGTCTTCCTAGTCTCCCTAAGCGGGCGGCCTCACAAAGTTGTTATTAGGAGCATGCCCCTCAAAACTCGCTTTCTATGTATTCTATATATAAACATAGTAAGCTCAAACAATCGGAGCATGCTCCCATTTTGTTCGGCCCGCCCGCCAAGGGAGACACGAAAGCCCTCGGAAGAAAAGTCCGTCTACCGCGAACAGCCGGGCCGGAGTGCTCAAACCTATAGAAGACAGAACTGATAAAAGAACCGCCGAAGCGGTTGAATTAGAATTTCGCAATTTGAAGTGGTGTTTTTTGCCAAGGGGTGGACGCACCGGGGGGATGCAGCATGGGGTTTCGCGAATATTAAAAGAGGTTGGCGGAGGGCCGGGCAATCGTGTAAAAGAAAGGGGACTGTCGTATGAATGACTCTCTGTTTCATGGAAATCTGGTTAGTTCAAAGAGGATATTGTATACTCCGTCTGCATTTGCCAGAAGTAGTCTGTTTCACCTGCAGGAAACCGGCACGCTTCAGGCGCAGAAGCCTCACACAAGTGCCCGCGAACATCTGGCATCCTATTTATTCTTTATTGTTGTCTCAGGTTCCGGTTCTCTCGACTATAATGGAAAAAACTATGCGCTAAGTGCAGGAGACTGCGTATTTCTGGACTGCCATAATGCCTACTCGCACCATACCGAACAGAATCTGTGGCAGCTGAAATGGGTTCACTTTTATGGTCCAAACATGAACAGTATCTACGAAAAATATCTGGAACGGGGCGGGCATCCGGCATTTTGTCCCGATGATATCACTCCGTATGTTACCCTTTTGGATGATATTTATTCGATTGCTAACTCGGAGGACTATGTGAAGGACATGCTGCTCAACGAAAAGCTTTGTGTCCTTATGACACAGTTGATGCGCGAGAGCTGGAATCCGGAAGCTGCCGGCCGCACCAAGAGCAAAAAGCAGGATCTCCTCCTCATCAAGGAATACCTCGACAGCCATTTTACCCAGAAGATTTCACTTGATGAACTCTCTGAACGCTTTTATATCAACAAGTTCTATCTTACGCGAAGCTTTAAGGAGCAGTTTGGCGTGACCCCCGGCAGCTATCTGCTTGGGCTTCGCATCACGCGGGCAAAGCAGCTCCTGCGCTTTACAGATTCTCCCTTAGACGCGATCAGCGCCTCCTGTGGTATGGGAGACGCTGCATATTTTTCACGTATGTTCAAAAAAGTCGAGGGGCTTACGCCCGGAGAGTATCGCAGGCAGTGGTGACCGGAATGCTTGTCCGGTCATGTCTGCGCTCCACGGCTGCCGGGTGCTCTACTCTACCACACCCTTGACTAAAAGGAGATCCCCGTACAGGCGCTCCTCGCCCGTAAGGATGACCAGATAAGCTTTCCGGCTTCTCTCATAGAAGCTTTCGCGCTCCATGGCTGCAAGCTTCTTGTCCTTCCCATACTCTGTCTGAAGTATTTCCGTAAAATCATCCCAGATATCTGCATGCGTATACCCACGCGCAATATCCTCCGGAATCAGGTCCAGCACGACCGCCGGCTCCTGTACCGCATGGTCGAGCGGGAACAGCTTTACAATCTCCTTAAGAATCGTTGTTGCATCTACTCCCGGGTAGGAGATCACGCGCTGCCCCACGGTATATGCCGGGAAGTTGGCATCCGCAATAACCAGCTCATCTCCATGTCCCATATCACATAACGCTTTCAACAAGTCACCTGTCAAAAGCTTGCTAACTCCTTTTAACATCCATATCCTCCTTCGCTTATGTAAATACGCACATCCATCGGTCTGTCCATGCACCATTTCGCATCACGGCTTTTGCTGTCACACGAATGCGCTCTCCCAGACGTCCACGCCGCTATCCTGAAAGATTGCAGACAATCTCTCATGCAGCATCTGTTTTGTCACGCCCTTCTTTAAAATCACCATTAAAAAGCCGCCACCGCCTGCTCCCGCGATAAATCTGGCATCGATCAGGTCCTCACATGCCAGGAAAATCTGATCGATACAACGGTTCGTAGAGCCTGCGTCAAGCTTCAGGGAAAGCTCCCAATGCTCATTTAAAAGCTGCGCAAATGCGTCAATGTCTCCTCTTTGCAGATAAAACGCCATGAGGGCTGCCATCGGTTTCATCGCCTCGAGCGCCTGTACCGATTCCGGTCTTGCGCCGATGTAGCCGCCGACCACATCCCGCAGGAGATTTCTCGCAAGCCGCCTCTGCCCTGTATAGATGACGGCAAACCGCTCCTGCAGTTCCTTCTTTGCTGCCTCCGGCACCGAAACTTCCCACACATCGATTTTCTGTTCCATACCCGGATCAGTTATGATCAGCTTGATTCCGCTCGTCAGCCCGCCGACCTGATCCTGCCAGCCGCCACCGGTGCTCATGATCTGTTCCATGCATAAAACAATCTCATAGATCTCGTTATTGCTCTTTTTCTGTCCAAGGAAAGAAAAAATACCTTTCACGCATGCCCCTGCAAGAATGCTGCTCGTTCCAAGTCCCGAACCCTTTGGGATACCGACCACCTGCGTGGACAGATAGATACCCCCACCGATTCGCTGTAGGATTGCTTCCAGGCTCTCTTCTGTGTCCTCCGGTGTCACAATTCCACATGCGATCAGCGCAGCCTTGTGCAGCGCAAACGGATCATATGGATCGTGGCAGGACAGGATTTCTTCTCTGGTGTGAATCACGCCATGGACTCCGATGTCCTGGCTTTCAAACTCCACCACATATTCATCCAGACGGCGCACCGTAATCTGGATCGGAAGTATGCCGTTTAAACTGATTGCCGCATTCAGCACCGTTCCGCCATTTTCATTGCAGTACGGCGGTGTGTCCGTCCAGCCTCCGCCCCAATTGACACGCACCGGAAGTTCAACATGTACCTCATTCTTCGCGATATGGTAGTCTTTTGAATCCGGAAGCTTCTTTACCGCCTGTTCATATACGACATCCCGTATTTCCCCGAAACAGCACTGCTGCGGATACTCATAGTTCTGTCCATCGAAAATAAGATCCCGATCCTTCATATACTCCGCAACTGCGTAGTAGATACGGATTTTGGCAGAAAACTCCATATCCTTTGCATCCTGCATCAATGTTCGGTAGATTCCCTCTGTAATCCCTCTCGTACCGAAGACTCGGAATGCATCCTTATAGTACTCTCCTGCAAGCAGCCGCTCCGTAAATTCGTGGCACCGGATGCGGTTCTCAAGATCAGACTGATAGAAAAGCACCTTCTCCATATCCGCGCAGTTGTAGCTTTCACACAGGCTCATACGTGGCATTGCAAGCCACTCATCGCGCAGCGTGGATTTCCCGGCAGTCATTTTCTCCTTCACCGGATTTGGATTCTTAGCATTTGTTTTGCAGACCAGCTCGTAAAGTTTTAGAGCCCACGCAACGGACTCAGCCTCTGTGTCACACACCGGATAAAGTTTTGCATCCCACAGTGCCCTTGTATCCGCCCCGCTTCCTTCCCACAGATCATTGTCCGACAGTTCCATGCAGCGCATCATATCCGGCAGCGTTGAGCCAAGAAACGGTGCGCAGTCCTTTACTGCTGCCTTGGGATTGTCCTGCACTCCATAGATACGTGTCACATATTTTCCGCCCAGAAGCGGTATCCCGTGTACGACCACGTCTGCCGGAATATCGACGTTTCTGAGCTTGACATTGGACAATATGCTTCCGGTTCCTACTGTCGATTCATCCAGCACATAGCTGTCCTCGATATATGCTCCCTCCGAAATGGCGGCACGATGTCCGATATAAGAATTATATGCCGCAAAGCGGCTTTCGCCGCCCCCGGTTGTCGCCACCTTGGATTTCCAATTCAGGAACTCGTATTCATCAAGTTCCTGCGTCACAAGGGACAGCAGTTCATGTGTCGTTCCGAAGTGGATAAATTTTGCCGGGGAAAGACAGATCAGCTTCATCGAAAATGGTGCGGTTGCCTCCCAGATTTTGGTCCGGCAGTCATGCAGTTCCTCTGTATAATCGCCCTCGGGCTTTTCCTTATAATACTGCTCAAGCGTTGACGCTCCCGCGAGTGGATACAGCAGATCCCCGTAGAAGCTGATCCTCGCCCTGTCGTTTACAAATGCTGCAAACTTCTCCTCGTCGAGCTTCCCGTCCGTAGAGATCAGACCATACAATGCATTCAGCAGATTAACATCCATCAAAATCGCACCAGTATCCAGATCGACTGCCCCATGCTCATTGACAGCGCCGATTCTCCGGAGGCTCTCTACCGTCTGCTTGTGCAGGAAGTGCTTAACCTGTCCATTGCCATCATTTAAGAATACGCCATGATCCTTTCCGATCTCAACCGGCTCCTTGATGGAGATTGCCGCAGCTCCATTCAGCTGCCCGTCTATCTGCAGCGGATTGAATAAAAGGAGTACGTCCCCTGACAGCACCAGCATTCCCTCCCGGATGCGGGATGGCACGCCGGACATTCCGATAATAAACTCATCAAACAAGGTAGAGCCTCTTCCATCCGGCAGTTCTCTCGGAACTGGCGAAAACAGTTTCCCGATAGCGGAATACTGCGGGACTCTCTTGCTGTCGCCGCCGGAGTGGATCACAAGAATCCTCTTTCCCTCAAACACGGATTGGCCGTCGCTCTCCTTCGCAAGATAGCGTATGACATTAAAGGTGGCACCGCCGGAGCCGACACGCTTTCCCTCCGGGTCCGGAATCACCGCATAGGTTGTCGATGCCGGAAGAAGATGCTGCTTTAGCCTCTCGTCAATCTGCATACGGAATGCCCCTGCCTGCGCCTCATTTGACGCAGTAAGGATCACATAATCCCATTTGGTAAAGTTCGTCTGATGAATGCTTCTGCAGTAATCTTCCCACGAATCCAGATAGGACTGCTGCAAAAACAGCGAACTCATCTTTTTATAATTTATCGTTGGTGTTCCCATACTTTCCTCCGTAAGAGCGGAACAATGTCCGCCTCCCCCAAAATAAACTGATATCCATATGTTAACATTCTGTTTTTGCAGTGTCAAACCGGATTCCGGTAAATACCCACATCCCTGCGGAGCATTCTTATCTTATTCGTTTGCTGGTTCGTATTGGAGCCAGATGTCAAAAGTCGGAGCTCATATAGCAAAAAAAAGAGTCCGGCAGCTGCCGGACCCTTAAAAAGCTCAACTATTCAAATAAATTGTAATCAATTCCTTATGGAATTATATGTAATATTAGTCAGTGACCGTATATGAACCATTAACAGAAATTGAACCATCACTCAGATTCTGCACATATACATTGTATGTGCCATCCGCGTATGTCGGGAATGCCTGCAAAAATGTTCCGGTTCCTTCCCGATACAATCTTGAGCCGTCCGGTCTGATGATTCCCATATGGATGACGGCATCCGTCGGGTTGCTTACAACCATAACTGTTATGGTCTGACCTGAGGTTACAGAGAACCCCGGAGTCTTCTTTGAACGGTTTTTCGAGATTTCCCATTCAAACACTGCAGAAGTCCGCGCTCCGTAGGTCTCAATTACTTCTCCCTCTTCCTCTATGAAGCCCTCATCCAAGCCTGATGCGGTATAAAGTATCACACCATCACTCTCGATCGTTAAAGGCTCTGCAACCGCTTCTTCCACTACCGTGGCATCATACAAATGCATATATGCATTTGCGGCGCCGATCGTTGCAGCGGATACGGATATTGTGCTGACTATTGTCATTGTCGTAATTGTTATTGCCGCCAAAACTTTTTTCTTCATACTCATATTACGATCGCTCCTTTTCATCCTGATAATCCGGGCTTCCAAGTCGCATGGTTTTCCAACCAGATTGGCTCGCAACATCTCACGCTCTTCGCCGCCTGCCTGAAGTGCAAGCAGTGTCTCAAAATAATAGCGTACACCACCAACATGAATCAATGAAGTATTGTCGCAGGCGAACTCGCCCCAATTCCGCACATTATTCCCGAATAGCCATATCAGAGGATTCGCGAAATTGATTGCATAAGCAATCGCCGTCAAATGCTTTAACCGTAATACCTTCTGCTGGTAATGCGTCAGTTCATGCGTATAGATGACTTCCAACTCATTCTCCGTATAGATATCTCTCGGCAGTACTACCGTTGGGTGAAGCAGCCCGAATATCTTCGGACTGCTGTCCCAGCTGCTATACACTACGCGAAAGGCATGTGCATCTAATTCATGACATTCACATGCGTCTTCAAAACAATGCCAGCATGGTCCATTCACAAACTCAGCATTCTGATATCTGGATTTGATGGTCATAACCTCTATGATGTACTTGCCTATGTAGTGAAATGCTCCCGCCATCCACGCCACGCTGAACAAAAGACACATCTTTGCAGCAAACGGCGTATAGTTAAACAGGAAACCGCCCCACGTATTATAGGAAAGATTATCCATCACGAGGATCAGAAATGATAGCGGAAACATCCAAAACGGCATCACCACTTTCATTGCCTGATATATGATGTTAACAAATCCCATCCGATCCAATACAAATGCAATTACGTACCATCCCAAAAACAGAATGGAACCTGTTACCGATGTAAGCAGAATTGCAGACGTTAGCTCAATCGTCCAACCCATTCAATAACTCCCTGATTCGTCCAATTTCTTCCTTGGACAGCTTCTTTGTATCGCACAATGCAGCCATCAAATTGGATGAATCACCTTCGAACCAGAAATCTTCTGCTTCGTTCAGGAACTTTGTTGTATACTCCTTCTCTGACTTAAGTGCGTGTACATATGCCACTCTTCCCTTCCGGTAGATCTTTACAAAGCCTTTCTTTGCAAGTCTCTGTAAAAAGGTAACTACTGTTGTACGAGCGTAGTCCTTGCCAAACCGAACGCGAAGCGCTTCGATCAAATCTGGTGTAGAAATATCCTCCTTGGAATCCCACACAATTTTCATAATGAGAGTCTCACAACCACTGATCTCTCTTCCTAATAACTGTTCCCTCATAAGGCACCTCACTTTGTTATCTGTCGACAATTTTAATATATATTGCACATCGACAGGTGTCAATCTTTTGTAGTATTTTAGTATCGTTTTTTGAATAAACAAGACCTCTCTGTCGGAAAATCTGTTTATGGAAGAATATTACCCCAAAAAGGATACATATGCAATCCTTTTTGAAAAAACTTTTCGCTTAATCCCGCCTGAAAATGTCTCTGGTGTAGACCTTTTCCTTCACATCATCCAGGCAGTTGTCATAGCGGTTCGCAATGATCGCATCACAGCGTTTTTTAAAGGAATCAAGGTCATTGACAACCTCGCTTCCAAAGAATGTTGTCCCATTTTCAAGGGTTGGCTCAAAGATAATGACCGTTGCGCCTTTTGCCTTGATCCGCTTCATGATTCCCTGAATACTGCTCTGCCGGAAATTGTCGGAATTCGACTTCATGGTAAGTCGGTAAACGCCAACCACAACATGGCGCTCTTTTCCTGCGTCATAAGCGTTATCTTCCGCATAACTATAATATCCCGCCTGCTGCAGCACCCGGTCAGCAATGAAATCCTTTCTGGTGCGGTTGGCATTGACAATCGCCTCGATCAGGTTCTGTGGCACATCCGAATAATTTGCCAGAAGCTGTTTCGTGTCCTTTGGCAGACAGTAGCCGCCATATCCGAAGGATGGATTGTTGTAATGGTCGCCAATACGCGGATCTAAGCTGACGCCCTCGATGATCTGCTTCGTATTCAAGCCCTTCATCTCCGCATACGTATCCAGCTCATTGAAATAGCTGACACGCAGTGCAAGGTATGTGTTGGCAAAAAGCTTAACCGCCTCTGCTTCCGTTCTTCCCATGATCAGAGTCGGAATATCCTGCTTGATCGCCCCCTCCTGCAAAAGGCCAGCAAATTCTCTTGCCTTGTCTGTCTGCTTCTCATCCTCTAAATCTGTTCCCACGATAATGCGCGAAGGATACAGATTGTCATACAATGCTCTTCCCTCACGAAGGAACTCCGGGCTGAAAAAGATGTTGTTGCAGTTGTACTTTTTGCGGACAGTCGTTGTATATCCGACCGGGATTGTTGATTTGATGATCATTGCGGCATCCGGATTATACTGCAGTACAAGTTCGATTACCGCCTCCACAGCCGAAGTATCAAAAAAGTTTTTCTTGCTGTCATAGTTCGTCGGTGCTGCGATCACGACAAACTCCGCATTGCTGTATGCAAGTCTTGCGTCTGTTGTCGCAGTCAGATCCAATTCCTTGTTTGTAAGATAATCTTCTATCTCCGCATCCACGATTGGCGACTTCTTCTGATTGATCAGATCCACTTTTTCCGGAATGATGTCCACCGCGTAGACCTTATTATGCTGTGCCAAAAGGACGGCATTTGATAATCCCACATAGCCGGTTCCGGCTATCGCTATTGTCTTGTTCATATTATACCCCGTTTCATAACTGTATTATGTGGCTTTTCTATTTATATATGCCATCTTCCGTGCAGGAGCCTGCGGTTTAAGAATACGGCCGCCCCGACCTGCCTATGCAGCAGCAGGAATGTAAGCAGCTTGTCCCGCCATGTATAATAGACTCTCTTTATTCCATGGCTTCCCGCGACGCTGATATATAGAGGAAAACGATTGAGTTTCCGATAGATCCCATCCTCCTTCTCCTTCGCGACAACCTTCTTTAGGGTGTCAATGCTCTCATCTGCTGTATGTTTTGAGATTCCCCGTCCCGTCTCATTCGACAGAGACCACAGAAGTGCCTGCTTCTGCAATTCGCATCCGAAACGCTCCTCCATTGCAGCATCCAGATTGGCATTTTTTAGTGCCTCCCAGAAAAAAGCTCTAAGAAGCTTATGCTTCTCGTAAAAGTCATCCAGATACCGATCATTCACTTTGCGGTTGTGGCTTTCGGAATCCTCCCGGATATTCCATGTGTACACCGTCTTTTTCTCCACGCAGAAGCGCTCTGCCTGCACCAATGCCAGCGTCAGGAATATCCAATCATCCTCATAGTCACAGAACCGATAGAATGAGATATTATTTTCCCTTAGAAAGTCTGTCCGGAACATGCAGCACCACACAGAGCCGGTAATCTTGCAGTCCGGATAATCAACAAGCCCACGCATTACAAGAGTCTGAATATAATGCGGATACGCTTCATCCCCGCGGGAAATGTATTTTGCGGATTGCTCCTGGTCATCTGCCCGGGACTTGCAGGCATTGCCAGCCGTTTTCCCACCACAAACACTATCTGCAACATTCTCACGGATACTGTCCGCCGCTGCCTGCACGAAGTCTGCCTCATTCGCCGCAACATCCTTATATAACACGGATAGCATATCCGGCCTCATGAAATCATCCTGATCCACAAAACAGATGTACTCGCCCCGTGCCTGATCAAGTCCGGCATTTCGCGCGTCTGCAATTCCACCGTTTGTCTTTGAGACACAATGCACACGCTCATCCTGTTTTGCCAGCGCTTCCAGCATATTGCCGCTTGCGTCTGTAGATCCGTCATTTATGAACAGGATCTCCACTCCACCTGCATTCTTCGGAAGCATCTGTGCTGCAACGCATATCTGATCATAGATCCGTTTTATAAAATGTTCCCCATTATATACCGGTACTACAACACTAACCATTTTACTCTCTTTCTATCTGCTGACAGCCTTTTCGCCTCTGTCCGATGTTTTTTCTTCCGGCATTCTGTATACTTTGGCGCTCACACCCTTATCAGCTGCCATTCCGGCATATAGATGCCCGTCGCATCACACTGTCTGTTCCATTTATCCGGCGCAATCACAATCTTGTCCGGATTATCGCACAAAAACTGTCCCCACCAGCTAAATGTACTGTTGGAGATGATAAAATGCTTGCAGCTATACATCAGCCTAAGTTCTTCATAATCCGGATTGTCCATGTCTACATAAACCACACGGTATCCGGAGAAATCGTAATGCTCCTGTATCCAGGTAAGTTCCTTGTGGTCATTGGAAAAGATGTAAAACACAGCATCTGCCTTCTGCCTGCGGATGCTCTCCATCGCGCGCGCATAGTAGCTCTGGTCGCACACATTCAGGTGCGCATACTCCGGTGCCAGATAATCGCCTCTGCGGATATGCACACAAACAGATTCCGTCTCCTGCATCCGGCTGATCCATTCCTGATTTGCCTCCGAAGGGGTTGTCTTTACACGTAACTCCTCCCGCAGTAACGGTTCCATATCTCTCCAATATTCCCAAGTCTGAAAATTGCCCTCCACGAACTTATTCCCTTCCGCACGAAGCCGCTCCGAAATCTGCCAGCTGCCATCCTCACAGACAGTCACTCCCTTATAGTCCTGTGCCAGATAAGTCTCTTCTGTTGTAAAGAAACCCTTGTCGGACAGCTTACACACATATCTGCCCGGAAGGCGCCGAAGCACCTTGCATTTGCGTGCGATCTTCTTCAGGAAACTTACCCGACGCAAAAGCGGCTCCTGAAAGTTTTCCGTCATCTGTTCCTGTGTCCTGTCACATGGCTTGCAATTATCTGACACATTCAGATGAAAGAGCATATCTGCACGGTTAACCGTATTTTTTAAATGATAGTCTGCAAGGCGGATTCCATCATCACCACAAACAATCTGCAATTTTCTTGCAAAAGCATATTGGAACATCTGGTTGCCCAATCCACCACCAAGTGTAAGAATAACCATATGCTTCCTCTCTACAATGTGATAATCCGTTCACGCATCTGTTCATCAGTCACAAGCATTGGCTCATGATCCATCGCGCGCAGCCACATCAATCCATCCGGAAGCGGGTTAATCTTCTTTTCCAGCTTTGGCATCTCGTTATACAGTGCCAGATCCTTGAAGATGACAGGCATATTAAGTCCTGCCTTTGTGAAGAACAGCACTGTTGTAAAGAACCTGGAAATATTGATCTCTGTCGGATTCGGAACGCCATTGGTATCGTAAGCAAAATCCACTCCGAAAATTCCGTGTGGCTTATCATCAACTGCTTTTACCGTCTTGATTGCAATATCTGTTACCACATCATCGCTGCAGGTCGTTCCGACCTTTGTCACACCGGTCACCCCGGATGCGGAACGGTTGCCGTGAATCCATCCGGTTCTCTTTCTCGTCTGGGCAACAACAAGCTCGCCCTCCCACCAGATGGAAAGCCATGTGATAGTCTGGGAGGTCAGCATCTGTGCCGCGATAAAATCTCCCCAGCCGTTGTAGCGGTCGATCCACGCCTTCGCCATAGCATAATCGTTGGTTGGGATGGAGCCCATTCCACCACCACCCATATCGTTGGCTCTGAGCCATATCTTTCCATCACTATCACCAAGTTCTGCAAATGCCCGCTTCAGATCACTTTCATCATTGATGAACTGATTTTCAGGGACTGTTATTCCGGCTTTCTTGAATGCGTTCCATGATTTCCATTTGCTGACACAAGTGTCAATTACTTCATGGCGCGGCATAAAGACTCTGGTTCCTGCCCCCATGATGTCATCACGGATCAGAGAAGCGTAGTAAATCTCCAAGTCGTTCTGGAAATGAATGAGTCCCGGCTTTTCTGCCGCGAGAACTTTCATCAGCTCGTCCTTATATTCTGCGGTGTTGGCATATGGCACAACATAGCGCCGCTTCGCCGCAGACATCGCAAGATCTGAAGGGATGGAACCCATTCCGATGATCTCTTCCTTCTTGTCACTAAGCAGCAATGAGTTGATCACACCCTCGGAAGGTGCGCCGCCTGCGCCACCGATCAATATTTTTTCCATGTATTATTCCTCCGAAAAAACCTAATTCTTTGCATAAGTCATATTACTATATTCTATCATGAAATAAAAAAATAGACAATGCGCCATAGCAACATTGTCTATCTCTAATTCTTTCTTCCTTTCATTTTTTTACTTTCTGAGCTTCATTAGGAATCGACTTATAAATACCGTTATCCTGCCTACACCAAAACAAGGTCATGTCAAAACCTTTTTCTATCAACTTTTTTCCAAGATTTTTCTCTTTAATAAAGGCTCTCTTATATTCGCTGTTTGACTCCACCCCCAATAGTTCTTTGATTTGTTTCAATCTGCATGCCCGCACTAACTCTTCTTCCAAATTTTTAACCTGCATAACACAAATAACATCTGATATGTTGCTTTGTTCGCGAAGCAGCCTGACATTTTCCTCTAGGATTTCCAAACTGCCTGCATCCGTATCAAAAACCAGCACAGCTGCAGTTCCATCTTTGAGATTCAAAAGTCTAAATTGTGTAAGCCTGTCCCTCACACAATTAAAGACCTGAACCTTTCCCGGCTTAACTAATTCCATGTCACTTTTGAGCGTGTCAATCAGTTTCTTTTCATCTTCCCCCTCAACGAAATATTGAAAATAACGTATCCCCTTTTTTCCCATTAACCTTCCTCTTGTGCAAATTCCTCTATTTCTGCAATTTTATATACCAATTCAACCCCCGGCGCTATGGAAAATAGATCATTATCAACTGCTCTCCGTACAGAATCTGTACTCCGTTTTAAATAGTCTGATGCATAGACACACTTAATAAATTGTTCTCTATCACACATTTCCTTTTTTAAAAAAGTAAACGAATGTTTTGGCAATGGCAAATCCAAAATATCAGAATTATGCGTTGTAAAAAATAGTTGTTCATTATTTTTTAGTCCATGAATCATCGTAGCCAAAAATGCTTTTTCCAATTCACTATGTATATATGAAAATTTCTCATCACAATAATAAAATCCGCATTCTCCTTTGTAAATTGAAAAGATCAGGCTAGCAATATCAATTCCCGCCTTCGTTCCACTCGACAAAATATTTTTTCTGATAACCTCTCCATTTTGTACCAACAAATCGCCGGAGTCTAAATGGATGATATATGTATTATTGACCTCCTTGGATTTATCCACTTGAATAATTGACGGATCCAACGAGCGAAGTGTATAATCTAACACCTTGACAAAAGATGCATCATCAGGGAATTTTGCTCTTTTATCACTCGTATCCGATGGATATGTAAACATCCATCCAATCGGCTCTATCTCATCTATTTCATCCCTATAATTCTCCTTGTACTCCAATGGTATCTGATCAATCTTCTGCGCACAAGTTTCATAACGATCTTTTTCATTAATAAAGACTTCCCTCTTGCAAGCCACAATCTGCGGAGTTGTTTCATTCTTATCCGAAAGCTTTACTTTAATGTCCAAACGGTACATTACGAATTCATCACCGACAAAATCCATCGAAATAGTAGCATCTCTATTTACATCGGTAATTCTATCTAACAGCCCATGCATATCATCTCTTTCAATAAAATTGCAGATAGCCATCAGCATTTTCCCGATAGAAGTTTTTCCAGTTGCATTTCCACCCATTAAAATATTGACTTTCTTATATCGGAAATTATCCCGCCCCCATAAATGCTCATTTGGAATATATGAATTAACAATTTTCTTAGGATATGCCATATTCATATGAAATTCCTTAAATGCAAAAAAATTATCTATTTTTAGATCCATTATAATCATGGCATTGTCCTCTTTTGTATATTTGTTCAGTTTTCCCGAACTAATTTCTCTTTTCATTTTACACTTATCCCTACCTTTTTGCAACATTATAGCTATAAAAAAGCGTAAAAAATGTCAAGAGCACTCGATATTCAAAAGAAAACTGTTTGATGATACCATAAATATCACTTTTCTAATTTCGTTCTTTTTTCCCTTTAACAATTCCTGCCACAACTCCAAATGCCACCATATACACCGGCTCTGTCAATATCTGTGGTCCATTCAGCATTCCCTGTGTAAAATACGTTACAACAATCATACACCCAAACAGCGCAACATTCCTTTTCTCGGTTAACCGAATGCATTTCACAAGAAGCCCAATAAGAAATCCTGCCATAAGGATCGTCCCCACGACTCCCGATGTCAAAAGTGAATTTAAGAAAATATTGTGCGCATCCTGTATGATTTCCCCTCCAAGCTGGCTCTCTCCTGCTACAGCAAGTGCTTGTTGGGCATTGTTGAATCCATAGCCAAATAGTTTGTTTGGCAATGGAGCATTTGTAAATGTCCTCCAGGATTTTTCCCAGATCTGAAAACGTGTCCCTGTCCAGCTCACCTCACTGGCAATCTGCCAGCTATAAATTGTCCATTTAAATACGCCAACCATTGTCACGGGCAAAACAACCATAAGAGCAATGCAAAATTGCTTCCATATTTTGCTCCCCTTCCACCATACGAGAGAGCCAACCAGAATAAAAATCCACAGCAGGATCGTAAGTCCCCAATGCAGCTTCATCTGAAATAGAAGCGCCGATATTCCCCAAAAACGCACTTGCCGGATATAGCTCCAGCAGATCCACACTCCAAATACCGCTGCATCCAAAAGAAGCAACGCCGCTACAAGCCTGAACCACTTCTTAGGATGTGCGCAAACATAAATGAGAAGTGTATAAAACATTACGATCCATGCAAGATATATGCTATCTGAGCAGCAGCAGATACCGCCTGCATATGCTATCAACAATGCCACTGCAAAAACAATCTTTGAAAACAGTTCCTCGCACAGCATAAACAATACCAATAGTACAGCTATGATCAGACAATTAAACGCAGCATTATAATTGACCTGACCGATCGTACTGATAAAAATAGGCTTCTCCTCTTCGATCAGGTTACTATACATTCCAAATGGATCAATCCCCCAACGGTTTAAGATCTGAAGTATACTGACAATCCCTGATCCAAACAGGAACGTCCATGTAAGGATCGGTGTCCATGTCAGATGCTTCCAAAGAAGATACGCGCACAATAATCCTACTACATATACTAATAAGCCTGTGCATTTTGCCCCATATCCCCAGAATGCCTCTGACTTATCGATACTAAGTCCAAACGATATCCCCCAGGAAATTAAAAAAGCCACAGGCAGCAGACACTCATACCCCCGTCGCTGCACCGGCGTTTTGTTTTTTGAAGAAAAATGATCGATCAGCCCGAATATCGCCATAGCGATCACAAAGGTCATTCCACCAAATAGAAAAGCCAGCCTCTTTGCCTGCATAATGTCTATATAATTGTTGTGAAAAAAGAGGGGAAATACCAGACACATATATGCAATAAAACACTTTGCACTTGATTCTTGTAGCTTCTTCATATGAACTCCTAACTGTTTTGACCGGGAGATTTCTCCCATAAGCAAAAATATCGCCAGTCATCCCATCATGGATGGCTGGCGATACTATTCTATCACACTTTTATCTCTTTGTGGTTACAATTACAGAATCTGACCAGCCGGAGTAGAATGTCTTACCGCCGACAGTCTTG